>JBLNCT010000027.1:0-17032 GCA_050260915.1 Parcubacteria group bacterium | reverse complement strand
GCGTTCGCGGACAGCTCCCCCAGAGGGGGAGCATCTGGCTCGGCGCTGCTTCATGCGCCGATCAGGGCCCGGGCGGCGGCGCGGGCGGCTTCGGTGATTTCGGCGCCGGCGAGCATGCGGGCGATCTCTTCCTGGCGGGCGGCGGGGGTGAGCGCCTCGACGGCGGTCCGGACCTTGTCGCCGTCGCCGGCCTTCGTGATGCGCCAGTGGGCGTCGGCGCGGGCGGCGACCTGCGGCGAGTGGGTGACGACCAGCACTTGCGCGTCGGCGGCCAGGCGCCTGAGGCGCAGGCCGACGGCGTCCGCCACCGCGCCGCCAACGCCCTGGTCGACCTCGTCGAAGATCATCAGCGGCTGGGGACCCTCCCCTCGCCCGGCGAGCGTCGCCTTCAGGGCCAGTGCGAACCTCGCGAGTTCGCCGCCGGATGCGATGGCCTCCAGCGGTCCGAACGGCGCGCCGGGGTTGGTGGAGATCTCGAAGGCGACGCGGTCCATCCCCGACGGGCCGGCGCGGTCTTCCGGGAGCGGCTCGACAGCGACGCGGAAGCGGGCCTTGTCGAGTTTCAGCGGGGCGAGTTCGGCCTCCACCGCCTTGGCGAGCCGATCGCCGGCGGCGCGGCGTTCGGCGGTTAGCGCGCCAGCGGCGGCGAGGTAGGCGGCCTTCGCGGCCTTCTCAGCGGCTTCGGCTTCGCGCAGCGCTTCTTCGGAGTTCTCGACGGCCTGCAGGCGGGCCGCGAACTCGGCGCGGGTTGCGGGCAGGTCGTCGACCTGGACGCCCAGTTTGCGGGCCATGGCGCGGAGGGCGAACAGCCGCTCCTCGGCCTTTTCCAGACGGTCGGGCTGGACGTCGAAGCTGTCGGCGGCCGCGTCGATGGCGGCGGAGGCTTCCTGCGCCTCGACCAGCGCCCGGTCGACGGCCTCGCAAGCGGCGGTCAGCTTGGCGAGCGCGGCGCCCTCTTCGCCAACCCCGGCCTGCACCGCCCGGTCCTTCGCCCGCTGGAGCGCCCGGAAGGCCTGCGCCAGCGCGGAGGCGGTGCGCTCGCCACCCAGCGCATCACGCGCGGCGGCGATGTCCGTCAGCGCCTTCTCCGCCGCGCCGAGCAGGGCGCGCTCTTCGGCCAGCGCCGCCTCCTCGCCTTCGCGCGGGGCGAGGCGGTCGAGTTCGGCCAGGCGCACCGTGATCTCCTCGATCTCTGCGGCGGAGCGGCCGGCGGCGGCGCGCAGGGCCTCGGCGCGTTCGCGGGCCGCCCGCCAGGCGCTCCAGGCGCTCGCGACGGAGCCGGTGTCGAGCTGGCCGAAGGCGTCCAGCAGCGGGCGGTGGGTGCGGGGGTCGAGCAGGCCCACGGTCTCGTGTTGCCCATGCACCTCGAGCAGGAGGGCTCCGAGGTCCTTCAGCACGCCGACACTGGTCGCCTGATCGTTGACGAAGGCTCTTGAGCGGCCATCCGCGCTGAGCGCCCGGCGAAGGACGAGGTCCTCGTCACGTTCGTACGACAGCCCCTTCTCATCGAGATAGGCCCAGACCGCGTGGTCCGGCGGGAGCGCAAAGATGGCGGTGGCGACGGCTTGCGAGGCCCCTCGTCGCACCAGCCCCGCGTCAGCGCGTGCGCCGACGGCCAGCCCCAGCGCATCGAGGATGATCGACTTGCCCGCACCGGTCTCGCCGGTCAGCGCGGTGAGGCCCGGACCGATGGAGAGGTCCAGCGCCTCGATCAGCACGACGTCGCGGATTCCCAGCCCGATCAGCATGGGCGGAGAATGACCGCGAATCCCGCCCGCTTAAAGATGCAGGTGCGGCAGGTGGAAGAAGCCTTTCTTCTCCGGCTTCTTCGCGGCCTCGGGATTTTCCGTCGTGGTGGTCGGCTGGGTGGCCGATTCAGGCGGTGGCAGGGTCGTCTCCTTGCCCCGGTGCAGGAACTTGTCGAGGTAGCTCGGGCGCGTAGCGCTGTGCGGCTCGATGGCCGGCTGCAGGCCGTTGCTGGTCAGGAGCTTGTAGGCGTCGGCGTACCACGGGTCGCCCGGATAGTTCGCGCCCAGAACCGCGCCGTTACGCTTGGCTTCCTCGGTGAGGCCCAAGGTCAGGTAAGCCTCCACGAGGCGGTAGAGCGCTTCCGGCGTGTGGGAGGTGGTCTGGTAGTTGTCGATCACCGAGCGGAAGCGGCCGATGGCGGCGAGCGTCTGGCCGTTGCGCAGGTACCAGCGCCCGATGGCCATCTCCTTGCCGGCCAGCTGGTCGTTGACCATGTCGATCTTCAGCTGGGCGTCCCGGGCGTATTCGGTGTTGGGGAAGCGCTTGATGACCTCGTTCAGCGCGTCCTTCGCCTGCTCGGTGGAGGCCTGGTCGCGGTTCACGTCGACGATCTGCTCGAAGTAGCAGACGGCCTTCAGGTAGTAGGCGTAAACGGCCGACGGGTTGCCCGGATACAGCGACAGGAAGCGGTCGGCGTCGTCGATGGCGTCCTGGTACTTGTTGGACTCGTAGTTGGCGTAGGCCGTCATCAGGATCGCGCGGCGCGACCACTCCGAATAGGGATGCTGGCGCTCGACTTCCTGGAAGTACTCGGCGGCCTCATCCCAGCGGTGCTGGTCGAGACGCATGGCGCCCATGTTGTAGAGCAGCTCCACCGGGCGCTCTTCATAGACGATGTGGGGCTTCGGCTTGCCGTGGTGGGCGCAGCCCGACACGATCAGAGCGGCCGTCACGGCGGCGATAACAGCGGCCGTTCGGCCCCAGGATCTAGGAAGCACGGACCCTCACCTTCGAAAACCAGCGACGCGCACCCCCGCGCAGCCCTTGGCTTCTACACCACGCAAGCACGGGCGCAAATGTGGCGATGATCCGCTGCCGCCGCTTTTAACCCACGCGCGCGAGCGCGGGCTCGAAGGTGCGAATGCGCCAGGCGCGGGGGTTGGCGGTCAGGGCGCGGACGACGGCGTTGTTGAGGCCGTGGCCGGCGTAGATGCCCTCGAACCGGCCGATGATCGGCAGGCCGAGCACATAGAGGTCGCCGACGGCGTCGAGCGCCTTGTGACGGACAAACTCGTCGGGGCGCCGAAGCCCCTCGGGGTTCAGCACGCGGTCGCCGTCGATGACAACGGCGTTCTCCATCGAGCCGCCGCGGGCGAGCCCGATGGCGCGCAGGGCCTCGACCTCGTGCAGGAAGCCGAAGGTGCGGCAATCGGCGAGCTCTTCGCGGAAGGTCTCCTCGTCGATCGCCAGGTCCACCCGTTGGCGGCCGATGGCGCGCGAGGGGAAGGCGATCTCGAAGGCGACTTCGAAGCGGTCCGAGGGAGTCAGCGTAGCGCGCTTGTCGTCCTCGATCGTCTCGATGGGCTGAAGGATTTCGATATAGCGGCGCAGGGCTTCCTGACGGCGCTTGCCGGCGCGGTCGAGGATCTGGATGAAGGGCTCGGACGAGCCGTCCATGATCGGCACTTCGGGGCCGTCCACTTCGACGACCGCGTTGTCGATGCCGAGCGCGGCCATGGCCGCCATCAGGTGTTCGATCGTCGAGACCGTCACGCCGTCGTCGTTGCCGATCACGGTGCCGAGGCGGGTCTGGACGACGGTCTCAGGCGCGACGCGGACGACGTTGTCGCCTTCACGGACGTCGGTGCGCACGAAGCTGATGCCGGCGTTCGCCGCGGCCGGGCGGATGCCCACGCGGACGTGCGCGCCCGTGTGCAGGCCTATGCCTGCGAAAATCGCGGGACCGGCTACGGTGTGCTGGAAAGAAGCCGACGACGCTGGCACCTGGAACAACCCTTTATTGCGGGCGACCAAGCGGCGGTCGCCTTACGCCCCGGATGTCATCTAGGCCGCGGTGTGCGCTGCGGCAAAACAATCGCTGTTTCCGATTGTTTCGCCGCTAACACGTTGAGTTTGTGTGAAGATTCAGTTCGCCAGACGGCGCAGGAAGGAGGGGATTTCGAGGTCGTCGTTGTCCTCGATTTCCGGCGCTTCCATCAGCTGCGGAGCAGGCGCGCCGCCGCCGCCGGCCGCGGCCCGTTGCGGGGCGGGCGCGGAGGCGGGAGCCGGCGCCTCGTAGCGCTGCCGGCCGCCGAACAGGCTGAGCCAGCCGCTCTTGCGGGGCTGCTCTTCGTAGCGCTCGGCGACGAGCGGCTCGTCGTCCTCTTCCACCATGGGGTCGACGATCTTCTTGATGGTCGGCTCGGGCGCGGGGGCTGGGGCGACGATCTCGGGCTCCTCGAAGCTCAGGGTCGCCTGCTCTTCCTCCACCTCCGCTTCGGCCTCGAAGAGGCTGGGCGCATCGACGGCGGTGTCGCGGGCGTCCATCGTCCAGGCCTCGGCGCGGACCGGTTCGGGCTCGGCGGCGACTTCAGGCTCGGGCTGCGCGACCGGCGGCGCCACGATGGGCGCGCGGGCGGTCATGCGCGGACGTGCGGGCTCGATGGCGGCCATGGAGGCGCCGTCCATGCCGGTGGCGACCACCGACACGCGGATGACGCCTTCCAGCGACGGATCGAAGGCGGCGCCGAAGATGATGTTGGCCTCCGGGTCGACCTGGTCGGAGATGGCGTTCGCCGCCTCGTCGACTTCCAGCAGGGTCATGTCGAGGCCGCCGGTCACGTTGACCAGCACGGCCTTGGCGCCCTTCAGCGAAACCTCGTCCAGCAGCGGGTTCTGGATGGCGTTCTGGGCGGCCATGAGGGCGCGATCCTCGCCGGTCGCCTCGCCGGTGCCCATCATCGCCTTGCCCATCTCGGTCATCACCGTGCGGACGTCGGCGAAGTCGAGGTTGATCAGGCCCGGCAGCACCATCAGGTCGGTGATGGAGCGCACGCCCGAGTGCAGAACCTGGTCGGCCATGCCGAACGCCTCGGCGAAGGTCGTGCGCTCGTTGGCGACGCGGAACAGGTTCTGGTTGGGGATAACGATCAGGGTATCCACGTAGCGTTGCAGCTCGGCGATCCCGGCGTCGGCCAGCCGCATGCGGTGGCGGCCTTCGAAGTGGAAGGGCTTGGTGACCACGCCGACGGTCAGGATGCCGCGCTCGCGGGCGCACTTGGCGATGATGGGCGCAGCGCCCGTTCCCGTGCCGCCGCCCATGCCGGCGGTGATGAAGACCATGTGGGCGCCGTCGAGGTGCTCGCCGATCTCGGGCGTGCTCTCTTCAGCGGCGCTCATGCCGACTTCGGGGTGGGCGCCGGCGCCGAGGCCCTGCGTCACCTGCACCCCAAGCTGGATGCGGCGGTCGGTTTTCGAGAAGGCCAGCTGCTGGGCGTCTGTGTTCGCAACCACGAACTCCACGCCCTCCAGGCCCGCCTCGATCATGTTGTTGACCGCGTTGCCCCCGGCCCCGCCGACACCGAACACGACGATGCGAGGCTTCAGCTCCGTCGTCTGGGGAGGAAGAAACTTGAAACCGCTCATTGGGACCCCGCGTAGCCCGACCTTCACCTCGGCGAATCCGCCTCGCCGAATCGCCAGTTAGCGACAGGGTTAACTAGACAGCCACCATCGTTAATTGGCGGTTAACCGGATAGTCTGAGTCGGGCTTTCCGGGACTGGATTCGCGAATAAATTTTTTCAGTTAAGGCAAAGGTTTCGCCGAATCGGGCGGGCGCCAAAACTGTTAAAGATTGTCCCGCAGCCAAGCCGCCGCCTTCACGATCGGGTTCGCCTTCGGGTCGAGGGGTTCGCGGCGGATGCGGGCGCCGGCCAGCACCTTGGACGAAACGGCTTCGCGGGGGCCGAAGGCGGCGCGGTGGAGGATGCCGGCGGCGGCGCAGAAGGCGGGGCCGCTGGCTGCGTCGGCGAGGTGGGGCACGCGGCGGGGACGGCCCAGGCGCACGGGGCGGTCGAAGACGCGGACGGCGACTTCGCGCACGCCCTGAAGCTGGCTGGCGCCGCCGGTCAGCACGATGCCCGCGCCGGGCTCGATCGGCGCGCCGGAGGACCGCAGGCGTTCGCGCAGGAGCTCCAACGTTTCCTCCACCCGCGGCGAGATGATGCCCTTGATCATCGAGCGGGGCGCGACCACCGGACCCGCGCCCGGATCGTCGCCGCGCGGGGGCGCTTCGATCATCTCGCGGTCCTCGTTGGCCGAGGCGATGGCCGAGCCGTGCAGCGTCTTGATCCGCTCGGCGCCGGCGATGGTCGTCGAAAGACCGCGCGCCAGGTCGGCGGTGACGTGGTGGCCGCCGACCGGCAGGGAGTCCACGTGCACCAGCGAGCCGCCGGCGAACACGGCCGCGCTGGTCGAGCCGCCGCCCATGTCGATGCAGACGGCGCCGAGGTCCATCTCGTCCTCCTCCAGCGCGGCGAGCGCGGAGGCGAAGGGGGCGGCGATGACGCCCTCGAACTGCAGGTGGGCGCGTTCGACGCAGTGGCTGAGCGTCTGGAAGACGTTCTCGCTCATCGAGACGACCAGCAGCTCCAGCCCGAGCGAGCGGCCGAACATGGAGCGCGGGTCGCGAACGCCCTGCCCGTCCACCGACCACACCGTCGGCAGCAGGTGGATCGGCTTGCGGCCGGGCAGGCGGACCTGGTTGAGGGCCGCCGAGATGGCGCGGGTGCAGTCGTTGTCGGAGATCGGACGGGCGCCGAGCGAAACCTGCGCCTTCACCCGATGGCTGGCGAGCTGGCCGCCGGACGCGGCGACGGTGACGCCCTGGACCGACACGTTGGCCACGGTTTCGGCGCGCTCGACCGCCTGGGCGATGGCCTGCGCGGCCTCGTCCATGTTGACGATGGAGGTCCCCTTGATGCCGCGCGAGGCGACATAGCCGACGCCGGCCGTGGTCAGGGTGCGCTCCTCGCGCTTCACCCCCTCCGGCTTCATGACGAAGCAGGCGACCTTCGACGCGCCGAGGTCGACGGCGGCGATAACCGGCGCCCTGCCGGCCAGCGCCTTCAGGCCGTCCCTTGCCTCACGGCGATCTTCAATACGCGACATCGTTGCCCTGCCCCTCGGAGTCCCTCTCAGACCCCGTCCGCTACTGGTTGTTGTGGCGCCGGCGCGGCTGCCCTGGGCCGCACGGCGATCATTTCCGGGTCACGCAGATCGACCCGTTCGAAACCGAGATCCAGCAGATGCTCGCGCGCATCCAGCTGGTCGAGTTGCATCAGCGCCTGGCCTTCGTTCATGGCCGGCAGCTGGATGATGGAGCCGTCCTTCAGCCGCAGGTCCCAGCGGCGGGCGTCGACGCGCACCAGCGCCTCGATGCGGTCGCGAAGCCGCGGGCGCTGCTGGATTTCCGGCATGATGTCGGCGGCCGCGGCGTTCGCTCCGTCGCCCACCACCAGCGGCAGGTCGGGGAACTTCATCGGGTCGGCTTCCGGGATGATGGCGCCCTTGTGGTCGATGACGAAGGTGCGGCCGGCGTGCTGCCAGACGGCCTGGGCGTCGCGTTCGGTAACGGCGATGACGAGGGTGTCGGGCAGCAGGCGGATGACCCGCGCTTCCTTCACCCAGCCGACCTTCTCGACATTGGCCTTCACGGCGTTCAGGTCCATGCCGATCAGCGGCTGGTCCTTGTAGAGGCCGGCCGCCTTCAGCACGTCGGCCTGCGCCATCGTCGAGGCGCCCTGGACGTGGACCTTCCTCAGCTTGAAGCCGGCGGCGGCGAACTGATTGTAGATTCCCTGCTCGATCCCGTTCACCAGCCGCTCGCCGCGGTGGCCCGTGCCGAGCGCCACGCCGACGCCGCCTACCAGGACGATGCCCGCAATCGTCAGGGTGAGCTTGGGAGAAAGCCCGCCGCGCGTGGGCGCAGCCTTGCCCGACGGACGGCCCGCAGGGGTCCGTCCCCGCGCCGGCGCGGCCGCTACATTGGCCCGAGGTTTGGCGTCAGCCCGCCGCGCCCCCCGCACCGCCGCGGGCATAAGCATTCTCCGTGATCCAGAGCACCAGGTCGTCAAACGAAACACCGGTATGGGCCGCCTGCTCCGGAACCAGAGAAGTCGGCGTCATGCCGGGTTGCGTGTTCACCTCCAAGAGGACCAGAACGTCGTTAACGTCGTCATAACGAAAGTCCGATCTGGTCACGCCTTGGCAACCCAATGCGGCATGCGCTGCTTCGGCCATCCTGAGAGCGCGGTCGAACGCCGCGGCCGGCATTTCGGCCGGCACAACGTGGGCCGACCCGCCCTCCCCGTACTTGGCGTCGTAGTCGTAGAAGCCGGTGCGCGGGACGATCTCCGTGACCGTCAGCGCGCGGTCGCCCATCACCGCGACGGCGAGCTCCTTGCCGGCGATGTAGGGCTCGATCATCACCTCCTCGCCGAAGGTCCAGCTCGGTGACGCGAGGTCCTGGGGCGGGGCGTTGGCGCCTTCGAAGACGAGGAAGACGCCGACGGACGAGCCCTGGGCGTTGGGTTTCACGACGTAGGGCGGCGCCATGACGTGGGAGCGCGCGGCCTCGTGGCGGTTGAAGAGCCCGCCGCCGGGCACGACGACGCCGGCCGCCGCCAGCACCGCCTTGGCCTTGGCCTTGTCCATCGCGAGCGCCGAGGCCAGCACGCCGGAGTGGGTGTAGGCGATGCCGAGCGTCTCCAGCACGCCCTGAACGCAGCCATCCTCGCCCCATTCGCCGTGCAGGGCGTTGAAGCAGACGTCGGGTTTCAGCTGCGTGAGAACCTGCGCGATGTCGCGGCCGGCGTCGACGCGGGAGACCTTGGCGCCCAAGCGTTCGAGGGCGTCGGCGCAGGCGGCGCCGGAGACGAGGCTGACCTCGCGCTCGGGCGACAGGCCGCCCATCAGGACGGCGACGTGTTTTCCGGTGATCCGGTTCATGCGGGTTGCACTCGCGGGCGTGCGTCCTTCGACACGCGACCCTGCGGGCCGCTGCTCAGGATGACGAACTTCGTGGAATGCTCGAACGGCGTGGAATGCTCAGAACTCGTCATCCTGAGCAGGCCGCGCAGCGGTCGTGTCGAAGGACGCAAAGCGCTCATCCAGGCCGCCCGATCCGCTTGATTTCCCACTCCAGCTCCACCCCGAACTTTTCCTTCACATCCGCCCGCACCGCCTCGCCCAGGCCTTCGAGGTCGGCGGCGGTGGCGTCGCCGGTGTTGATCAGGAAGTTGGAATGAAGCGGCGAGAACATGGCCCCGCCGAACGGCTTGCCGCGCCAGCCGGCCTCGTCCACCAGTTTCCAGGAGGAGTGGCCCTCCGGGTTCTTGAAGGTCGAGCCGCCGGTCTTTTCGCGGATCGGCTGGGTGGTTTCCCGGCGCTCAGTGATCTCGGCCATGCGGGCCTTGATCTCATCGGGGTCGCCCGGCGCGCCCTCGAACTCGGCCGAGAGCACGATCAGGTCGGCGCCCTGAAGGGCCGAGTGGCGGTAGGTGTAGTGGAGATCGGCGTTCGACAGCTGCTTTACCTGGCCGTCGCGGTCCATGGCGGTCGCGTGCTTGAGCACCTTCACCGTCTCCGACCCGTAGCAGCCGGCGTTCATCACCGCCGCGCCGCCCACGGTGCCGGGAATGCCGGCGTAGAACTCCAGCCCCGCGATGCCCGCTTCGGCGGCCTTGCGGGCGAGGATCGCGTCGGGGACGGCGGAGCCTGCCTTGATGGTCGTGGGGCCAGTGACCTCGACGGCGTTGAAGCCGCGGCCGAGCCGGATGACCACGCCTTCCACACCGCCGTCGCGAACCAGCGTGTTGGAGCCGACGCCCAGAACCGTGACCGGAACGTCTTTCGGCAGGGCTTTCAGGAAGGCGGCGAGGTCGTCCTCGTCCTCCGGCATGAAGACCACGTCGGCCGGACCACCCACCCGGAACCAGGTGAAGGGGCCGAGCGGCTCATCGCGCATCAGCTTGCCGCGGACTTCGGGCAGTTGATCCGTCCAGCTCACTTGGCGAGCGCCTCCAGCTGTCCGGGAAGCGCGTAGGCCCAGCTGGTGATGTCGCCGGCGCCGAGGCAGACGACGAGGTCGCCGGACTTCGCCTCCTCCGAGATCAGCGAGGCCAGCGCATCCGGCCCGTCGAGCGGCAGCGCGCGGCGGTGGCCGTAGCGGCGCAGGCCCTCGACCAGCGCGTCCTTGCTGATGCCCTCGATCGGCTGTTCGCCGGCCGAGTAGACGTCGGCCACGACCACCGTGTCGGCGTCGTTGAAGCAGCTGGAGAAGTCGGCCAGCAGATCGCGCAGGCGGGTGTAGCGGTGCGGCTGGACGACGGCGATCACCTTGCCCTTCGTCACCTGCCGGGCCGCGCGCAGGACGGCCGCGATCTCGACCGGGTGGTGGCCGTAGTCGTCGACGATGCGAACGCCATCGACCGTGCCCGTGGTGGTGAAGCGGCGCTTCACGCCTTCGAAGGTCGCGAGGCCTTCGCGGATGGCGTCTTCGGACACGCCGAGCTCGCGGGCTACGGTGATCGCCGCCAGCGCATTGGAGACGTTGTGCCAGCCGGCCATCGGCAGGCGCAGCGCCCGCATGACCACCGGCTCGCCCTCGCGCGGCTGGAAGCAGACGTCGAAGGTCGCGCCGTCCGGACCCATCTCCAGGGCGGCGGCGCGGACCTCGGCCTGCGGATTGACGCCATAGGTGATGATGCGCCGGTTCTCGACGCGGGCGGCCATGGCCTGCACCTCGGGGTGGTCGAGGCAGACGGCGGCGAAACCGTAGAAGGGGATGTTCTCGACGAAGTCCTGGAAGGCCTTCTTCACCGCCTCGAAGTCGCCGTAGTGATCGAGGTGCTCGGGGTCGATGTTGGTCACCACGGCCACGGTCGAGCGCAGCTTCAGGAAGGTGCCGTCGCTCTCGTCCGCCTCGACGACGATCCAGTCGCCCTCGCCCACCTTCGCGTTGGTGCCGTAGGCGTTGATGATGCCGCCGTTGACCACGGTCGGATCGAGCCCGCCGGCGTCCAGCAGCCGCGCCACCATCGAGGTCGTTGTGGTCTTCCCATGCGTGCCGCCGACGGCGATCGAGAACTGCAGCCGCATCAGCTCGGCCAGCATCTCGGCGCGGCGCACCAGCGGCAGGCGCCGCTCGCGGCCGGCGACCATCTCGGGGTTATCGTGCTTGACCGCGGTCGAATAGACGACGGCCGAGGCGCCTTCGACGTGTTCGGCGGCGTGGCCGATGAAAATCTTCGCGCCCAGCTTCTCCAGGCGCTCGGTGTTGGCCGACGCCTTGGCGTCGGAGCCCTGCACCGTGTAGCCGATCCGCAGCATGATCTCGGCGATGCCGCTCATGCCGATGCCGCCAATGCCGATGAAGTGCACCGGGCCGAGTTCGAAGGGGACGGGTCTGCGATTCATGAGGTGTGATTAGAGCATTGGAAGGGCGTGGCAAGGCCGCCCTGCGTGGTTCGACACGGCCCCTTCGACAGGCTCAGGGGCCTGCTCACCATGACGAACTTTGTTGCACCCCAACGTAGTCATCCTGAGCAGCGTCGCGAAGCGGCGCGTGTCGAAGGACGCACCTTCACCAACCCGCCGTCCGTTCGACCAGATCGGCCAAACGCTCGGCCGCATCCGGCGTTGCGACGGAGCGGGCGGCGGCGGCCATCTTGGCGAGCTGTTCGGGGCTCTTCAGCAGAGCGTTCAGGGCGCCGGCGAGGCTGTCGACGGTGAGCTCGTCCTCGGTGGCGACCGCGGCGGCGCCGACGTCGGAGAGGAGTTTGGCGTTGTAGGTCTGGTGGTCGTCGGCGGCGATCTTCAGCGGGACGAGCAGCGAGGGCCGTCCGGCCACAGCCAGTTCGCAGACGGTGGAGGCGCCCGCCCTCCCTATGACCAGATGGGTCTTCGACAGCCGCCCGGCCATGTCGCGGAAGAAGGGCGCGACCTCCGCCTTCACCAGCGCGTCGGCGTAGGTGCGGCGCGCCATGTCCATGGATTCCGGCCGGGTCTGCTGCTGGACGTCGAGGCGGGTGCGGAGCGCCTCGGGCAGTTTACGGATGGCTTCGGGGGTGGTCTCCGAGAGCAGCCGCGCCCCCTGACTGCCGCCGGTGATCAGCACGCGGATCGGGCCGGTCGCGGTCGGTGGATCGTAGGCGACATCATGGATGGCGCGGATTTCCGGCCGCACCGGATTGCCGACGACGTGGGCCCGGTGCTGCACGTCCGTGCTCGCCATCATCAGCGTCGGGAAGGCGCAGGCGACCTCGGTCACGCGCGACGCCAGGAACCGGTTCACGCGGCCGAAGACAGCGTTCTGCTCGTGGATGACGGTCGGGATCTTCTGGGTGATCGCCGCGAGCAGGCCAGGCAGCGAGGGATATCCGCCAAAGCCCACGACCACCGCCGGCTGAATCTGGTTGAAGACCTTTCGCGCTTGCATGGTCCCCTGGAAGACCGCCCACCCTGCCTTCGCCATGCCGATGGGGTCGCCGGGCCTGGCGGTCGCGGCGCTCAAGGGGATGCGGCGGATGGCGGGGAACTTGTCGGCGTAGAGGGCGCCGCGCTCGTCGGTCGCCAGCACGATCTTCCAGCCGCGCGCGATCAGGGCCTCGGCCATCGCCTGGGCGGGGAAGAGGTGGCCGCCCGTTCCTCCGGCGGCGACGACGGCGAGCTTGTGGGCCATCAGGCGAAGGCGCCGGCTCGCGCCAGTTCTGGCGTGGTGTAGGCGCCCGGACGCCGCCGCGTCAGCGCCAGCGCCATGCCCAGCGTCAGCCCCATGGCCAGCATGGACGAGCCTCCGTAGCTGATGAAGGGCAGTGTCATGCCCTTGGTCGGGATCAGGTTCAGGTTCACCGCGATGTTGATGATCGCCTGCTGGCCGACCAGCACGAAGAGCCCGGCCGAGGCGACCTGCTCGAACGGATCGGCGAGCCGCAGCGACTTGTAGAGGCCGCGCGTCACCACGAAGGCGAACAGGGTGATCAAGAACAGCGAGAAGATCAGCCCGTACTCCTCCGCCGCCACCGAGTAGATGAAGTCGGTGTGGAGGTCGGGGACGTGGCGCTTCATCACGCCCTCGCCCGGGCCGCGACCGAACAGGCCGCCGTTGGCGATGGCCTCGGCCGCGCGGGTGATCTGGTGGGTGTCGGCCTTCTCGGGGCTGAGGAATTTGTCCACGCGCGCATGCACGTGGTCGAACAGGAAGTAGGTGCTGCACAGCCCCGCGATGGCCGTCACGCCCAGCCCCATGATCCAGGTCAGCGGCACGCCGGCCATCCAGAAGGCCGCGCCGAACGCCACGGTGATCAGCACCGTCTGGCCGACGTCCGGCTGGATCAGCAGCAGCGCCACGGCCAGCAGGTAGAGGCCAAAGGCGATGGAGACGCCGGGCACGCCCTCGCCCTTCTGGGCCTCCGCGAACATCCAGGAGACCAGCACGATCAGGGCCGGCTTCATGAACTCGGACGGCTGCAGCGAAAAGCCGCCGAACTCCAGCCAGCGGGTCGCGCCCTTGGCGTTGTGGCCCAGGAACGGCAGCGCGACCATGATGGCGATGGCGGCGATGTAGATGATGAAGCTGATCCGCTTGACGCCCCTCGGCGAGAGCATCGAGGTCGTCAGCAGGATCACCGCCGCGCCGGCGCCGAAGACGCACTGGCGCACCGCAAAGTGGAACGGATCGCCGATGTTCATCCGCGCCGCGGCCGCGGGGCTGGAGGCGAAGGACAGCAGGACCCCGATCACCATCAGGATGGCGACGCCGCCCAGCAGCCAGTGATCCGTCGTCCACCACCACATGCCGAGCGGCGAGCGGTCGGACCGGGGAAAGGCGTGGTGCTGGGTGGTGCTCATGGCAGGACCTCGGTGCGTGGTTCGACACGCCCCGGACCGAGTCCGGGGCTGCTCACCATGACTAGGTTTGTTCGACCGCACCCACGCCAGTCATCCTGAGCAGCGCCCAACGGGCGCGTGTCGAAGGACGCACCCGTCATGCTCGCGCTCCCTTGAGGACCGGGCCGGCCGCCAGCGACTGGACCGCCGCACGGAACGCGTCTCCGCGCTGCTCGAAGTCGGCGAACTGGTCGAAGGAGGCGCAGGCGGGCGAGAGGAGGACGATGGCGTCCTCTCCGGACGCCTGCGCGTCGGCGAAGGCGGCTTGCGTGGCCTTATCGAGCGCGCCGCACTTGGCGTAGTCGGCCTTGCCCTCGAGCGTGCGGGCGAAGTCGTCGGCCCCGTCGCCGATGAGGTAGGCCTTTTCGATGCGGGGAAAGAGGTCTTCCAGGCTCTCTATGCCACCGGCTTTCGGCAGGCCGCCGGCGATCCAGTAGAACTTCGGATAGCTGCTCATCGCCTGGCGCGCGGCGTCGGCGTTGGTGGCCTTGCTGTCGTTGACGAAGCGGACCTTACCGATGGTCCCGACCGTCTCCATGCGGTGCGCGAGGCCGGGGAAGGACAGCAGGCCCTCAACCGCTGCGTCCCGTGGAATGCCGAGGGCGAGCGCGGCGGCGTAGGCGGCGGCGGCGTTCTGCCAGTTGTGGCGGCCGGGCAGCGAGCGGGCGGCCGTCAGGTCGGCGACCTCCACCACCCGGTCGCCGGTCGCGTCATAGAGCACGCCCTGCAGCACATAGACGCCTCGGCCCATGCACTTGCTCGCGCTGATCGGGCGGATGGTGCGGCGGTTTGCGGCCGTGATCTCGGTGCAGATCTGCTGGCACCAGGGGTCGTCCACGCCGATGACGGCGGTGTCGCCCTTGCCCTGGTTCATCAGCACCCGCTTCTTGGCCGCGACATAGCCGTCCATTCCGCCGTGGCGGTCGAGGTGGTCGGGCGAGATGTTGAGCAGGACCGAGACGTCCGCCTTCAGGCTGGAGGTCAGGTCGAGCTGGTAGGAGGAGACCTCCAGCACATAGATCGCCCCGCCGTGCATGTCGGGCAGGCCGAGCACGCCGAAGCCGATGTTGCCGCCGATGCGGGTGTCACGCCCGGCGCTGGCGCAGACGTGGCCGAGCAGGGCCGTCGTCGTCGACTTGCCGTTGGTGCCGGTGATGGCGGCGACCTTCGGGCGCTTGTGCTCGGGCGCGGCGTTGACCGTGCGGGCGAAGAGTTCGATGTCGCCCAGGATTTCGACGCCCGCTTCCTTCGCCTTGTCCACCGTCCAGTGGGGTGTCGGGTGGGTCAGTGGGACGCCGGGCGAGAGCATGAGGGCTGCGAACTGGCTCCAGTCCGCCGTTGAGAGATCGGCGACCTCGAAGCCCTCGGCTCTGGCGGCGGCGCGGCCGGGCTCCTTCTCGTCCCACAGGATGGCCTGCGCCCCGCCGGCTTCGAGCGCGCGCGCGGCGGTCAGCCCTGTGCGGCCCAAGCCGAACACGGCGACCTTGCGGCCCTCGAAACCACGGACGGGGATCATGTGCCGATGGCTCTCCCCTACCTGAGCTTCAGGGTGGCCAGCCCGGTGAAGGCCAGCATCAGCGCCACGATCCAGAAACGGATCACGACGGTGCTTTCGGCCCAGCCGAGCTTTTCGAAATGGTGGTGGATCGGCGCCATCAGGAAGACGCGCTTACCCGTGCGCTTGAAGTAGGCGACCTGGATCATCACCGACAGCGCCTCGGCGACGAACAGACCGCCGATGATGGCCAGCACGATCTCGTGCTTGGTCGCGACCGCCACGGTCCCGAGCGAGCCGCCCAGGGCGAGCGAGCCCGTGTCGCCCATGAAGATCTTGGCCGGCGGGGCGTTGTACCAGAGGAAGCCCAGCCCCCCGCCGCAGATGGCGCCGCAGATGATCGCGACCTCGCCCACGCCCGGGACGAAGTGGACCTGCAGGTAGTTGGCGAAGACGAAGTTGCCGACCAGGTAGGAGATCAGACCGAAGGCGGCGGCGGCGATCATCACCGGCACGATGGCCAGCCCGTCCAGCCCGTCCGTCAGGTTCACCGCGTTCGAGGCGCCGACGATCACCACCGCGCCGAAGATCAGGTAGAACCAGCCGAGGTTGATCAGCAGCGACTTGAAGACCGGGAAGGCCACCGAGGTCGAGAGATGCGGCGCCTCCGAGGTCGCCTGGCCGTAGACGATCAGGACGGCGCAAGCGACGACGGCGGTCAGTGTCTGGATCAACAGCTTCATCCGGCCGGAGACGCCGTCCGTGGTCTGCTTGGTGACCTTGCGATAGTCGTCGAGGAAGCCGAGGCCGCCGTAAACGGCCGTCACGAACAGCACGACCCAGACGTAGACGTTGGTCAGGTCGCCCCACAGCAGCGTCCCGATGACGATCCCGGCCAGGATCATGAAGCCGCCCATGGTGGGGGTGCCGGCCTTTTCGATGACGTGGCGCTCGATGCCCTCGGCGCGGATCGGCTGGCCCTTGCCCTGCCGCGCCTGCATCCAGCGGATGAAGCGCGAGCCCATAGCGACGGCCACGATGAAGGCCGTGATCAGCGAGGCCCCCGCCCGGAAGGTCAGGTAGTGCAGCAGGTTCAGCAGCGGCACGTGGTGGTGCGCGGTCTCCGCCTGCAGGTAGAGGAAGTAGAACATCAGGCGTCCGCCCCCGTGCGGTCGAGCGCGGCCAGGGCGGCGGCGATCGCGCCTGCCCTCGACCCGTTCGATCCCTTGACCATCACCACATCGCCCGGCTCTACGGCCGCTTTGACGAGCGGCGTGAGCGACGCCGCATCATCGGCGTACGCCCCTCTTCGAGTCGCCGGAAGGGCCTCCCACAGCGATTTCATCTGCGGCCCGGCGCAGAAGACGAGATCGACGTTCGCCGCCTCGATCGGCTCGGCCAGAGCGGCGTGGAAAGCGGGTCCGTCGGGGCCCAGTTCGAGCATGTCGGTCAGGGCCACGATCCGGCGGCCCTCGGCCCGCCGCGCGCCGAGGCTCTTGAAGGCGGCGGCCATGGAGATCGGGTTGGCGTTGTAGCTCTCGTCGACCAGCGTGAACTCGCCGCCGTCGATGCTGACCGATTTTTCCGCGCCACGTCCGGCCAGCGGCGCGAACTCGGACAGGGCCGCGATGGCGGTGTCGAGGTCGACCTCCATCGCCTCCAGCACCAGCAGCACGCAGAGGCTGTTCAGGCCCCAGTGCAGGCCGGTCTGGAGCAGGGGGAATTCTATCGGACGGTCGTGCAGAACCGCTTTCACAATTGCCCCCTCAGTCTGCTTCGCAGACAGCTCCCCCAGAGGGGGAGCACCCGGGCCGTGGATCCTCCCCCTCTGGGGGAGG
>JBLNCT010000026.1:0-16027 GCA_050260915.1 Parcubacteria group bacterium | reverse complement strand
GGCAAGGGCGAGCTGAAGTCGAAGCTCGACATCACCGTCTACGCCGCCTCCGCCACCGCGCGCGAAGCGGTCGAGAAGGCCGGCGGCAAGCTGACCGTCACCAAGCCCGCCGTCGCCGCTGAAGCGGAAGCTTAAAGGCCCTCGCAACGGGGTAGGGGGCGGATGACAACCATCCGCCGCTCGCCTATCTCTGGCCCAACAAGATCGCGGGGAAACAGATGGCCTCGGCCGCCGAGCAGTTAGCAGCCAACATGAACTTCAGCGCCTTCCAGAAGGCGACTGAGCTTCACCAGCGTATCTGGTTCACCCTGGGCGCGCTGGTCATCTACCGGCTCGGGACCTACATCCCGATCCCCGGCATCGACCCGACTACCTTTGCGGCGGCCTTCGAAGGCCAGGCCAAGGGCATCCTTGGCATGTTCAACATGTTCTCGGGCGGCGCCGTGCGGCGCATGGCGATCTTCGCCCTGAACGTGATGCCCTACATCTCCGCCTCGATCATCGTGCAGCTCCTCGGCTCGGTGTACCCGCCGTGGGAGAAGCTGAAGAAGGAAGGCGGCGAGGCTGGCCGCAAGCAGCTGAACCAGTACACGCGCTACCTGACCGTCGTGCTGGCCGTCTTCCAGTCCGCGGGCATCGCCTTTGGCCTGCAGAACTCGCCTCAGCCGATCGTCGACAATCCGGGCATCTTCTTCGTCCTCTCGACGGTGGCGACGCTGACTGGCGGCACCATGTTCCTGATGTGGCTGGGCGAGCAGATCACCAGCCGCGGCGTCGGCAACGGCGTCTCGCTGATCATCTTCGCCGGCATCGTGGCGGCCCTGCCTCAGTCGGTCTGGCTGATGCTGGAGCAGCTGCGCGCCGGGTCGCTCAGCCAGTTCACGGCGCTGCTGATCGTTCTGATCGGCATCGCGGTCGTTTTCTTCATCGTCTTCATGGAGCGCGCCCAGCGGCGCCTGCTGATCCAGTATCCGAAGCGCCAGATGGGCAACCGGATGATGGGCGGCGAAAGCTCCTTCCTGCCGCTGAAGATCAACACCTCGGGCGTCATCCCGCCGATCTTCGCTTCGTCGCTGCTGCTGCTGCCGGCCACCGTGCTAGGCTTCATCGACGTGACGAAGCTGCCGAGCTGGGCCTCCTGGCTGCCGGCGCTGCAAGGCCAGCTGACCCACGGCCAGCCGCTGTTCATGATCTTCTACGGCGCGCTGATCATCTTCTTCTGCTTCTTCTACACCTCGGTCGTGTTCAATCCCGAGGAGACGGCGGAGAACCTGCGCAAGTACGGCGGCTTCCTGCCGGGCATCCGGCCGGGCAAGCGCACGGCCGAGTACCTGGACTATGTGCTGACCCGCCTGACGGTGATCGGCGCGGCCTACATCACCGCCGTCTGCCTGCTGCCGGAGGCGCTGATCGCCCGGACCGGGTCGACCAACTTCTATCTCGGCGGCACTTCGATCCTGATCGTCGTGTCGGTGACGATGGACACCGTGGCCCAGATCCAGTCCCACCTGCTGGCGCACCAGTACGAGGGCCTGATCAAGAAGTCGCGCCTGCGCGGCGGCCGCAACCGCTAGGGAGGGCAGGGGGCATGAACATCATCCTCTTCGGCCCGCCGGCGGCGGGGAAGGGCACCCAGGCCAAGCGGCTGGTCGAGAAGCGCGGCATGGTCCAGCTGTCGACCGGCGACATGCTCCGCGCCGCCATCGCCTCGGGCTCGGAGCTCGGGATGCGGGTGAAGGGGATCATGGAACGCGGCGAGCTCGTCTCCGACGAGATCGTCATCGAGCTGATCGAATCGCGCCTGCCGGAAGCGGAAGCCGCCGGCGGCGCCATCTTCGACGGCTTTCCCCGCACGGTCGGCCAGGCCCAGGCGCTCGACATCATGCTCAAGCGCCGCGGCTCGCAGATCGACAAGGTGCTGCGCCTGAAGGTGGACGAGGAGGCCCTGGTCGCCCGCATCACCAAGCGCTTCATGGAAGAGGGCAGGGCGGACGACAATCCGGACTCGTTCCGGGTGCGGCTGTCCGCCTACACCGACCAGACAGCCCCGCTGCTCCCCTACTACGAGCAGCAGGACAAGCTGGTGGAGATCGACGGCATGGCTTCGGTGGAGGCGGTCGCGGCCGCCATCGACGAAGCCCTTGATGGATTGACGGTTTAGCGCGATTTGCCGCGCGTCCGCCATTGACGCAAACGCAAGTTTCCCTATAACCGGCGCTTCCGCGAAAGGCGCGACCCCGCACCGGCTCCTGTTGAGGCTAGAGCCGGGGCGCGTGTCGCGTTTCTGCGCGTGTTAGGAGAATACCAGACGTGGCCCGTATCGCAGGCGTCAACATCCCGACCAACAAGCGCGTGGTGATCGCGCTTCAGTACATCCACGGCATCGGGCCGAAGAGCGCTCACGACATCATGCAGAAGGTGGGGATCGACGAATCCCGCCGCGTGAACGACCTGTCCGACCAGGAAGTGCTGCACCTCCGCGAGGCGATCGACCGTGACTACACGGTCGAGGGCGACCTGCGCCGTGAGACCGCCGTCAACATCAAGCGCCTGATGGACCTGGCCTGCTACCGCGGCCTGCGTCACCGCAAGGGGCTGCCGGTCCGTGGCCAGCGCACCCACACCAACGCCCGCACCCGCAAGGGCCCCGCCAAGCCGATCGCCGGCAAGAAGAAGTAAGAGAGCCTCCCGATGGCCAAGGAACCGGCTCGCGTAAAGAAGCGCGAACGCAAGAACATCACCTCGGGCGTGGCGCACGTGAACGCCTCGTTCAACAACACCATGATCACCATCACCGACGCCCAGGGGAACGCCATTTCCTGGTCGAGCGCCGGCATGATGGGCTTCAAGGGCTCGCGCAAGTCGACCCCGTACGCGGCCCAGATGGCCGCCGAAGACGCCGGCCGGAAGGCCGCCGAGCACGGTGTGAAGACCCTCGAAGTGAACGTGTCCGGTCCGGGTTCGGGTCGCGAATCGGCGCTGCGGGCCCTCCAGTCCGTCGGCATGACGATCACGACCATCCGCGACGTCACGCCCATTCCGCATAACGGTTGCCGGCCGCCGAAGCGCCGGCGCGTCTGAGTAAGACAATTCGAACTTCCCTTCGCCGGCCTCAGTTATTCAGGCCGGCGAGCCGCGTTTGAGGGACCGCCCTGTGATCGAAAGAAACTGGAACGAGCTCATCCGCCCGGAGAAGCCGCTGATCGAGACCGGCGCCGACGCCAGCCGCAAGGCCCGCATCGTCGCCGAACCTCTGGAGCGGGGCTTTGGGGTGACGCTCGGCAACGCGCTGCGCCGCGTTCTGCTCTCCTCGCTGCAGGGAGCCGCCGTCACCGCCGTCCAGATCGACGGCGTGGTGCACGAATTCTCCTCGCTGGAAGGCGTGCGTGAGGACGTCGTCGACATCGTCCTCAACATCAAGCAGCTGGCCGTGCGCATGCACGCCGAAGGCCCGAAGCGCATGACGCTCCGCGCCACCGGCCCGGGCGCCGTGACCGCCAGCCAGATCGAGACCACCGGCGACATCGAAATCCTCAACGGCGACCACGTGCTCTGCACGCTGGACGACGGCGCCCAGGTGCGCATGGAGTTCACCGTCCAGACCGGCAAGGGCTATGTCCCGGCCGAGCGCAACCGTCCTGAGGATGCCCCGATCGGCCTCATCGCCGTCGACGCCCTCTACTCGCCGGTCAAGCGCGTCGCCTATCGCGTCGAGCCGACCCGCCAGGGCCAGTCGCTCGACTACGACAAGCTGATCATGGAAGTGGAAACCAACGGCGCGGTCAGCCCCGTTGACGCGGTCGCCTATGCCGCCCGCATCCTGCAAGACCAGCTGCAGATTTTCATCACCTTCGAAGAGCCGAAGGCGAAGACGGAAGGCGAGGCCAAGCCGGAGCTGCCGTTCAACCCGGCGCTGCTCAAGAAGGTCGACGAGCTGGAGCTGTCGGTCCGCTCGGCCAACTGCCTGAAGAACGACAACATCGTCTACATCGGCGACCTGATCCAGAAGACCGAGGCGGAGATGCTCCGCACCCCGAACTTCGGCCGCAAGTCGCTGAACGAGATCAAGGAAGTGCTCGCCGGCATGGGCCTCCATCTCGGCATGGACGTGCCGAACTGGCCGCCGGAGAACATCGAAGACCTGGCCAAGAAGTTCGAAGACCAGATCTAAGGCTTAAGACTGCAGCGCTTTTCCGGCCGCTTATGCGGCATGGGCCCGACGAAGCCGCAACAGCGGTCGAGGGCCCCGGCGCTTCACGAGGACCCGGGCGGGAAAGAGGCCGGGAGTTGGTGAAGATCAGGGCTTAGCGGCCCAGGAGATAGAGAAATGCGTCACGGGAAAGCCCACCGCAAACTGGGTCGTACGACCAGCCACCGCACCGCCATGTTCGCCAACATGGCCGCCTCGCTCATCAAGCATGAGCAGATCGTCACCACCCTGCCGAAGGCCAAGGAACTGCGGCCCTTCGTCGAAAAGCTGGTCACGCTGGCCAAGCGCGGCGACCTGCACGCCCGTCGTCAGGCCATTAGCCAGGTCCGCGACGTCGAACAGGTCGGCAAGCTCTTCGCCACGCTGGGCCCGCGCTACGCCGCCCGCAACGGCGGCTACATCCGCGTGCTCAAGGCCGGCTACCGCTACGGCGACAACGCCCCGCTCGCCGTCATCGAATTCATCGACCGCGACCCTGCCGAAAAGGGCAAGGACTCCGGCCCGGTCCAGGTGGCCGTCGAGGACTAACGGTCCTCATAACCCGAGTTTCCGAAGGGCGGTTGGAGCGATCCGGCCGCCCTTTGCTTTTCCGCCATGATTGCGCCGAAAACGCGCGCTGACTAAGCGTCACGCACATCCCCATCACGGAGAGCCATCCGAAGATGAAAGCCTATCGCGCGTTGATCCCGGCCCTCGTCATCCTGGCCGCCTGTTCCAAGCCCAACACCGGCAGCGCCCAGGTGCCCGGTCTCGAACAGCCCAACAAGGCGCCGCCCGCCGACTTCGCCGCGATGAAGGCCTCCTTCGCGCCGGTCGTAAAACGCGCTTCGCCCGCCGTCGTGAACGTCTATTCGCGCCGTGTCGTGCGTCAGCAGGTGGATCCCTTCTGGGACTTCTTCATGGGCGGCAGCGGCGTACCGCGCCAGCGCGTGGAGCAGTCGCTGGGCTCCGGCTCCATCGTCCGCGGCGACGGGGTGGTGATCACCAACCACCACGTCGTCGAAGGCGCTCAGGAGATCATGGTCGTCACCGGCGACCGCCGCGAGTGGCCCGCGACCGTTCTGGTCGACGACCCCCGCTCCGACCTCGCGGTGCTGAAGATCGACACCAAGGGCGAGCGCCTTCCCACCATCGCCATCGACGACCAGGAAAAGCTGGAGGTCGGCGACCTGGTGCTCGCCATCGGCGACCCGTTCGGCGTCGGCCAGACGGTGACGAACGGAATCGTCTCGGCGCTGGCCCGGTCGAACACCGGGCTGGCGGACTACGGCAGCTACATCCAGACCGACGCTGCGATCAATCCGGGCAACTCCGGCGGTCCGCTGGTCGACATGGACGGCGACCTCGTGGGCGTGAACACCGCCATCCTGTCGCGCTCCGGCACCTCCTCGGGCGTGGGCTTCGCCATCCCCGCCGCCACCGTGAAGCAGGTGCTGGCGGCGGCGCTTGGCGGCGGCCACACGGTGGTGCGGCCGTGGCTGGGCGTGCGCGCCCAGGATGTCACCGGCGATATCGCCCGCAGCCTGGGCCTCAGCGCGCCGCGCGGCGTGCTGGTGGCGGATGTCTGGCCGGGCAGCGCGGCGGCCCGTGCGGGCCTGCGCAACGGCGACATCATCGTCGCCATCGCGGGCCAGCCGGTGAACGATGTCGGCGGCGCCACCTACCAGTTCGGCGCCCAGCGCGTCGGCGCGGCGGTGCCGGTCACCGTCCTGCGCAATGGCAAGGAGCAGACGCTCAACATCACCGCCGAGGCGGCCCCCAACACCCCCGCGCCTGACGAGCGCACCATCGCCGGCAACAACCCCTTCTCCGGCGTCACGGTCGTCAACATGTCTCCGGCCGAGGCCGACACGCTCGGCATCGACGCGTTCGCGGGGCAGGGGGTGCTGGTGACCCGTGTGGCGCAGGGGTTTGCACAGGCAGCGGGCTTCCAGCCGGGCGACTTCATCCGCGAGGTGAACGGCCGCAAGATCCAGACGACCCGCGACCTCGCGGCGGCGACTTCCGTGGCGAGCCGGACGTGGCGCGTCACGATTGAACGCAACGGTCAGATCGTCAGCGCGGATTTCCGAACCTAAGTACCTCGGCGGTCGGAACAGACTAGGTAGTTTGGGGGTTAGGCGCCTTGCCATCAACCTTGACAGGACTGCCTACGATGACCCGCATCCTTCTGAGCTCGGCGGCGCTGGCCGCGCTTCTCTCTGCCTGCGCCACCCCGCCGCCGCCTCCCGCCCCGCTGCCGCCCGCGCCTGCCGTCGTGCAGCCGCAGCTGTCGCAGGCCGGCATGGATTGCGTCATGCGTCTGAACGCCGCCAACCAGTACGAAATCCAGGCGGCCCAGGTGGCCCTGCAGCGCTCCACCAACCCCGACGTGCGCAACTTCGCGCAGATGATGGTTGACCAGCATACCGCCGCGATTGGCCAGGTGGGCGGCGCCCTGCAGTCGATCAACATGAACCCGCCGCCGGTGCAGCTGACGGCCGACCTGAACGCCCGGCTGAACGCGCTCGGCGCCGCCGGTTCGAACTTTGACGCCGCTTACCTGCAAGACCAGATCGCCGCCCACCAGGACGCGCTTGCTCTGGCCCAGTCGTGCGCTGCCAACGGCGGCGCTCCGATCGCCAGCGTCGCGGGCGGCCTCGTCCCCGCCATCCAGGATCACCTGAGCCGTGCGCAGGCCCTGGCGGCCAACCTGGGCCATCGTCCGGGCGAACGCGGCTAGGCACGCCTGCACTAGGTGAGCGCTCATGGGCCGGGTAAGCTCGCGCCCATGAGCGATCTCTTCGAAGCCGCGGGCCTTTCCACGGGCGCGCCCGCGCCCCTGGCCGAGCGCCTGCGGCCAGCCACGCTGGACGAGGTTGTCGGGCAGGACCACCTGCTCGGTCCCGACGGGCCCGTGCGCCGGATGGCCGAAGCCCGGCGGCTCTCCTCCATGATCCTGTGGGGGCCGCCGGGCACCGGCAAGACGACTATCGCCCGGCTGCTGGCGAAGGCGGCGGGCTACGAATTCCAGCAGATCAGCGCGGTCTTCAGCGGCGTCGCCGACCTGAAGAAGGCCTTCGAGCAGGCCCGCGTGCGCCGCGCCGCCGGCCAGTCGACGCTGCTGTTCGTCGACGAGATCCACCGTTTCAATCGCGCCCAGCAGGACGGCTTCCTGCCGTTCGTGGAGGAGGGGGTCGTCACCCTCGTGGGCGCCACGACCGAGAACCCCTCGTTCGAGCTGAACGGAGCGCTGCTGTCCCGCTGTCAGGTGTTCGTCCTGCGCCGGCTGGACGAGGAGGCGCTGGAGACTCTGCTGAAGAAGGCCGAGGCCTCCGAAACCCAGCCGCTGCCGCTCACCCCCGAGGCGCGCGAGGCGATGATCGCCATGGCCGACGGCGACGGCCGCTATCTGCTCACCCTGGCCGAGACGCTGTTCAACATCGGCGCGCCGCACCCGCTGACGCCCGCCGAACTCGGCCAGGCGCTGCAGAAGCGATCTCCCGCCTACGACAAGGACCGGGAGGAGCACTACAACATCATCTCCGCCCTGCATAAGTCGATCCGCGGCTCAGACCCCGACGCGGCGCTCTACTGGCTGGCCCGCATGCTGGAGGGCGGCGAGAACCCGCTGTTCATCGCGCGGCGCCTGATCCGCGCGGCGGCCGAGGACATCGGCGAGGCCGACCCGATGTCGCTGGTGTTGGCCAATGCCGCGAAGGACACCTACGACTTCCTGGGCTCGCCCGAGGGCGAACTGGCGCTGGCGCAGCTGGTGGTCCACCTCGCCACCGCGCCCAAATCCAACGCCGTCTACAAGGCCTTCGGCGCCGCTCGCGCCGCCGCCCGTGAGACCGGCTCGCTGATGCCGCCCAAGCACATCCTCAATGCGCCGACCAAGCTGATGAAGGGGCTGGGCTACGGCAAGGGCTACGCCTACGACCACGACGCGGAGGGAGGCTTCTCCGGCCAGAACTACTTCCCTGACGAGATGGAGCGGCGGGTGTTCTACGCGCCGAAAGGCGAGGGCCATGAGGCCAAGCTGAAAGAGCGCCTGGAGCGCTGGGCGCAGCTGCGGGCGAGCAGGCGTTCATGAGCGTCACCTCTTTATCGTCATCCCACGGTCGCCGAAGGCCATCCGGGGGACCCAGACGGCGCAGCAAGCTTTGCACAGTCGCTTGGGTCACCCGGACTTCGCCGGGTGATGACGAACTTGGGAGGGGGAAGGGCTAATGCCCCGCACCCCGCCGAAGCTCCGCGCCATCGAAAAGCCCATCACCCTCACCCCCGAGGAAACCGCTTTCGTGCGCGCCATGGTGATTGACGAGGACGACCAGGTCATCGCCCTGAACAAGCCCGCAGGCCTGTCCAGCCAGGGCGGGCGGATCGCCACGCATACGCTGGACGAACTGCTCTGGGCCTTCGCCAAAGCCAGCGGCAATCGCCCCCGGCTGGTGCACCGGCTGGACCGCGACACCTCCGGTGTCATCCTCACCGCCCGCACCAAGCCCGCCGCAGGTTTTCTCGGCAAGGCCTTGATGGCGAAGCGATTTCGCAAGACCTACCTCGCCATCGTCGCCCCCGGCGCGCCCGAGCCGAAGGGCGGCGTAATTGACGCCCCGCTCCGCCGCGAGATGCAGGGCCGCGAGGCCTACATGCGCGTCTGCTCCCCCGACCATCCCGACGCCGAGCCCGCCGTCACCCGCTACCGCACGCTGGCCGCCACGTCGGAAGCCGCGCTGGTCGAACTCAGCCCCGAGACCGGCCGCATGCACCAGCTGCGGGTCCACATGGCCTCGCTCGGCAGGCCCATAGCGGGCGACGTCCGCTACGGCGGCGCGCTGACGCTCGGCGGTCACGCCGTGCCCCGGCTGATGCTGCACGCGGCGGCGCTAACCTTCCCCCACCCCGACGGCGGGACGAAGCGCGTCGAAGCGCCGCTTCCCGACGACATGAAAACGCTCGCCAAGTCACTGGAACTTATGGGAACTTCCGCCCGGGACGGCGTTTAACCACCGGATACGAGTGATCCGGTCCGTAAAGGATTCCAATGATGATCCGTCCCCTCGCCGCAGCCGCCGCCGTCGCCGCCCTCGCGCTGGCCGCCTGCGCCACGCCCACGATCTACGGCCCGGCTAATCCGGCCTCCGCGCATTCGGTCGGCTATTCCGAGTACAAGATCGAGAACAACCGCTACCGCGTGACCTTCCAGGGCGGGCCCGGCGCGCCGGAGCGACAGGTGGCCGACTACGCCCTCTATCGCGCCGCCGAGATCACCCTGCGCGACGGCTATGACTGGTTCCAGGTCGCCGACCGCTTCGGCGGACCGACCAGCATGGACAGCGGGTCCAGCATGTCGGTCGGGACGGGCGGCGGCTCCTGGGGGCATCACTCGAGCTTCGGCGTAGGCGTCGGCACCACCTTCGACCTCGGCGGCGGTCCGGCCTACGCCCACACCATCGAGTTCATGGAGGGCCGCGGCCCCAAGCCCGCCGATCCTCACGTCTATGACGCCCGCGCGCTGGCCGCGGCGCTTGCGCCAAATGCGCCGCGCCCACCCGCGCCCGGCTACTAGCGAAGGCGGCCCCGCCATCGCATAAGGGGGCCATGAACAAGCTGATCTTCGTGGCCCTCGGCGGCGGGGCAGGGGCGGTGGCGCGCTACCTCGTCGGGACCCAGACGCTCCGGATGTGGGGCCCGAACTGGCCCTACGGCACCTTCACGGTGAACATCCTGGGCGGCCTCCTGATGGGGGCGCTGGCGGGCTACCTGGCCCACAAGGGCGGCGCGGACCAGGAGCGCTGGCGCCTGCTGCTGGGCGTCGGCGTGCTGGGCGGTTTCACGACCTTTTCCGCCTTCTCGCTGGAGACCGCGCTCATGATCGAGAAGCGCGCCTACGGCACGGCCGTGACCTATGCGGGCGCCTCCATCGTTCTGTCGATCACGGCGCTGTTCGCGGGGCTGCTGTTGGCGAGGCGCCTGTTCGCATGAGGGAAGTCCGCACCCTGTATGTCGATGCGGGGGAAGACGGGGTTCGGCTGGACCGCTGGTTCAAGCGCCGCTGGCCGCATCTGTCCCACATCCAGATCAACAAGCTCGCCCGCTCCGGCCAGATCCGCGTCGACGGCGCCCGCGCCAAGGCCGACACGCGCCTGTCCGCCGGCTCGCAGGTGCGGGTGCCGCCGCTCCCCGACGCGCCAGAGCCCGGCGAGCGGAAGACCATTTCCGACCGTGACGCGGCATTCGCCCGCTCGCTCGTGCTCTACGAGGACGAGGAGGTGCTCGCGCTGAACAAGCCCTCGGGCCTCGCCGTGCAGGGCGGCACGAAGACGAGCAAGCACATCGACCGCCTGTTGTCGGCCTGGGGGGAGGGGCTGGAGCGCCCGCGCCTCGTCCACCGCCTCGACCGCGACACCTCCGGCGTCCTGCTGCTCGGCAAGACGCCCGGCGCGGCCGCCAAGCTCGCCGGCGCCTTCGCCAAACGCCGCGCGCAGAAGACCTACTGGGCCATCGTCGCGGGCAACCCGAAGCCCGGCGAAGGCATCATCGAGCTGCCGCTGGTGAAGAAGGGCGTCGGCGACCGCGAGCTGGTCGTCCCCGCCGATCCCAAGGACCCCAAGGCCGAGCCTGCCGAGACCGAGTACGTCACCATCAGCCGCGCCGGTCCCCGCGCCGCCTGGCTCGCCTTGCGCCCCTACACCGGCCGCACGCACCAGCTGCGCGCCCACATGAAAGCCATCGGCCACCCGATCCTGGGCGATCCGAAATACGGCGACGAAGCCACCACCGAGCTCGCCGGCGGCCTCAAGCTCCAGCTCCACGCCCGCCGCGTGACCCTGCCGCACCCCTCCGCCGGCCTGATCTCCGTCGAAGCGCCCCTCAGCCCGGAGATGAAGGCCGGCTTCGAACGCTTCGGCTTTGACGAACACGAGGCCGACCCCGAGCCGTTCGGGAGGAGGGCGCGCCGGTGAGCACCGAGGCCGCCGCCTGGACGCTGATCAATCAGGGCCGGGCAGCCGAGGCGCTGGCGATCACCACGCCCTTGGTCCCCGCCCGCGCCTCCTCCAGCGCCCTCATGGCCCACGCCGCCGCGCTGAAGGCGCTGGGCCGACACGCGGAGGCGCTCCCCTTCAACCGGCGAGCGGTCGAGCAGAGCCCGAACGACCGCATCGCCTGGTACAATCTCGCGGCCACGCTCGGCGATCTTGCTTCGCCGCAGGAGGCGGAAGAGGCCGGCCGGCGGGCGATCTCGCTCGGCCTGGACGCGCCGGAGGTCTGGCTGGTGCTCGCGCGCGCCCTGCAGCTCCAGAACCGGTTCGAAGACGCCGAGGCGGCGTTCCGCGAGGCGGTGGCGCGACGGCCCAACTACGCCGACGCCCTGCGAGACCTGGCCCAGCTCATCTGGATGCGCACGGCCGACCTGTCTGCGGCGCTCCAGCCCGTCGACGCGGCCATCGCCTCCAACCCCGCCGACCCGAACCTGCACCACCTCCGCGCCGTCGTTCAGCAGTTCGCCGGTGAGCCGAAAGCTGCGCTCGAAAGCCTGGCGCGCGGGCTTGCTCTCGCCCCCGCCGACATCCGCCTCCTGATTGCCGCCAGCCACATCGCCGCCGAACTCCGCGACGCGGACGCGGCGCTCACCTTCGCCCGCCGCGCTTCGGACGCCGCCCCCGGCGCGCGCGCCGTCGAGGAGGCGCTTTGCCTGGCGAACCTCGCCGTCGGGGACGCCGCTGCGGCCGGGGAGGGCGCTGCCCGCCTTCGGGCCGCCGATCCCTTCAACCAGTTCGCCATCGCCATGCAGGCGACCGCCTGGCGGCTGACCGACGATCCTCGCGCGCACGAGCTCTATGACTACGCTGCCTTCGTGCGGCCCTATCGCATCGAAACGCCGGAAGGCTGGCCTGACCTGGCAGCCTTCCTTGCAGACCTGAAGCGCTCGCTGGACGCGCTTCACCAGCTCGACACCCATCCCCTGCAACAGTCGCTGCGGCATGGGACCCAGGTGCAAAGCCTGCACCTCTCGCCCGATCCGGCGATCCAGGCCTTCTTCCGGTCCGTGGATCGGGCGCTGACGCGCTACATGGCCGACGTGGGGCATGGCGACGATCCGCTGCGCGCGCGCAACACCGGCGCGGCGCGGGTCCACAGCGCCTGGTCGGTGCGGCTACGGCCGAACGGCTTCCACGTGGATCACTTCCACCCCGAGGGATGGCTGTCGTCCGCCTTTTACGTCGAGACGCCCGACACCGCGCTCGACACCTCCGACCGTCAGGGCTGGATCAAGTTCGGCCAACCCGGCGTTCCGACGAGGCCGGTTCTAGGCCCCGAACACTTCGTGCGGCCGGAGCCGGGCTTGCTGGTGCTGTTTCCCTCGTACATGTGGCACGGCACCGTTCCCTTCATCTCGGAGGAAAGCCGCATGACCATCGCCTTCGACGTGGTTCCCGCCTGATGACCATCAAGGGCTTCAAGGAGCCGCAGGAGCTGCCGCGGCGGTTCTACAAGGCTGTGAGCGTGGCCGCCGCGGGCGAGGGGTTCGCCGTGCAGCTGGACGGCCGCACGCCCAGGAGCCCGGCCGGAAAGCCGCTGGTCGCCCCGACCGAGCCGCTGGCCGCCCTGATCGCCGAGGAGTGGGCGGGGCAGAACGAGCACATCCTGATGGCCACCATGCACGCCACGCGGCTCGGCTGGACCGCGCTGGATCGCGTGGCGGACGCCCATACGGAGGTCGCCGAAGAGGTGGCGCGCTACGCCGGCGCCGACCTCGTCTGCTACGTGGCCGAGGGGCCGGTGGCGCTGGTCGAGCGGCAGGCTAAGGCGTGGGGCCCTCTGCGCGCGTGGGCGGCGGAGGAGCTGGGCGTGGCCCTCCACCCCGTCGAAGGGATCATCCACCAGCCGCAGCCCGCCGCCTCGCTGCTGCGCGCCGAGAAGCACGCCGAGGCGCTGGACGACTTCTCGCTGGCGGGGCTGGCGCACGCGACGGCGTTGTTCGGCTCGGCGGTGCTGGGGCTTGCGCTGCAGCGGCGGCGGCTCGACGGGCAGGCCGCGTTCGAGCTGTCACGCATCGACGAGGCCTTCCAGGAGGAACGCTGGGGCGTCGACGCCGAGGCGGCCGAACGCACCGAACGGCTCGCCCAGGAAGCCGCCATGCTGGAGCGCTGGTTCGCCGCGCTGCGGTGAAGCGCTTGTCATAGCGCCGCCACACGATTAACCCCTGCGCCAGCGTTTTTGACCGTTGGGGACCAAGCGTGCAGCACATCCTTGAAGAGCTTGAGAAGCGGCGCGAAGCCGCGCGGCAGGGCGGGGGCGAGCGTCGGATCGCCAATCAGCACGCCAAGGGCAAGCTGACGGCCCGCGAGCGGATCGACCTCCTGCTCGACGAGGGCTCGTTCGAGGAGTTCGACATGTTCGTCGAACACCGCTGCAACGACTTCGGCATGGACCAGCAGAAGATGCCGGGCGACGGCGTCGTCACGGGCTGGGGCACCATCAACGGCCGCGTCGTCTACGTTTTCTCCAAGGATTTCACGGTCTTCGGCGGGTCTCTTTCGATGGCCCACGCGCAGAAGATCGTGAAGGTCCAGCGGCTGGCGGCCAAGGTGGGCGCGCCGGTCATCGGCCTCTTCGACGCGGGCGGCGCCCGCATCCAGGAGGGCGTCGACAGCCTCGCGGGCTATGCCGACATCTTCGTGGAGAACGTGCTCTCCAGCGGCGTCATCCCGCAGATCAGCGTGATCATGGGCCCCTGCGCCGGCGGCGACGTCTATTCGCCGGCCATGACCGACTTCATCTTCATGGTGAAGGACACGTCCTACATGTACGTCACGGGCCCCGACGTGGTGAAGACCGTCACCAACGAGGAAGTGAGCCACGAGGATCTCGGCGGGGCGCGCGTGCACGCGGCCAAGTCGGGCGTGGCCGAGGGCGCATTCGACAACGACCTGGAGGCCATGACCCAGGTCCGCCGCCTGATCGACTTCCTGCCCGGCTCCAACCGCGAGAAGCCGCCGGTCCGCGAAAGCTTCGACGAGCCGCTGCGCGACGAGCCCTCGCTCGACACGCTGGTGCCGGCGAACCCGAACAAGCCCTACGACATGAAGGAGCTGATCCTGAAGGTCGTGGATGAGGCGGATTTCTTTGAAATATCAAGCGAGTGGGCGAAGAACATCATCTGCGGCTTTGCGCGGATGGACGGCATGCCGGTGGGCATCGTCGCCAACCAGCCGCAGGTGCTGGCGGGCGTGCTCGACATCGACAGCTCGCGCAAGGCCGCCCGGTTCGTGCGCTTCTGCGACGCCTTCAACGTCCCGATCGTGACCTTCGTCGACGTCCCGGGCTTCATGCCGGGGACCAAGCAGGAGTACGGCGGCCTGATCAAACACGGCGCCAAGCTGCTGTTCGCCTACACCGAGGCGACGGTGCCCAAGGTGACGGTGATCACCCGCAAGGCCTACGGCGGCGCCTACGACGTCATGAGCTCCAAGCACCTGCGCGGCGACATCAACTACGCCTGGCCGACCGCCGAGATCGCGGTGATGGGCGCCAAGGGGGCGGTGGAGATCATCTTCCGCGCCGAAATGGGCGACCCCGAGGCTCTCGCCGCCCGCGAGGCCGAATACAAGGAACGCTTCGCCAACCCGTTCGTGGCGGCCCAACGCGGCTACATCGACGACGTCATCATGCCCCACGGCACGAGGCGTCGGGTCGTCAAGGCGCTGCGCTCGCTGAAGAACAAGCAGGTCAGCAACCCCGCGAAGAAGCACGACAACATTCCGCTGTAGGGTCCTTCTCCCCTTGCGGGAGAAGGTGGCGGCCGGAGGCCGACGGATGAGGGGTTGAAAGTCATTTCAGCCGCGAGTCAGCGGTTTGGCTTCATCGAGGTCTGAGAGACCCCTCATCCGACCCGCTCCGCGGGCCACCTTCTCCCGCAAGGGGAGAAGGGATGGTTCGGGCTAGTTGGAGAAACCCGCTAACGTTGACCACCTCAGCCCGAGCGTTAGGATCGATGCCGGCCGCCTCACACAACGCCTCACCGCCCAGCGCCTTGAGGCTGGAGCGCAACATTTTCCTCCGCTGGCCGAAGGAAGCCGCCGTTACGCGTTCCAACGCAGCGAGTTCGGCATCGGTGGGGCGGTTGGGTTTGGGGTCCAGGCGCACGACCGCAGACGCCACCTTCGGCGGCGGGGTAAAGGCTCGCGCGGGGAGGTCCATGACGACCGCCGCTTCGCAGACGGCCTGGGTGATGACCGACAGGCGGCCGTAGGCGTCGGAGCCGGGGGCGGCGGCGATGCGGTCGGCGACTTCCTTCTGGAACATCAGGGTCATCGACGCGGGGCGGAAGGGGCCGGTGAGCCACTTCAGCAGCAGGGGCGTGCCGACGTTGTAGGGGAGGTTGCTCACCACGTGCGCGGGTCCTCCGGCAAGGGCGGCTTCATCGACCTCCAGCGCGTCAGCCTCCACCACCGTCAGGCGGCCTCCGGCAGCGGCCGCGAGCTCCTGCAGCAGGGGAATGAACCTTGCGTCCTTCTCCACCGCGATCACCCTCGCGCCGGCTTCCAGCAGGGCGCGCGTCAAACCGCCGGGGCCGGGGCCGACTTCGATAACGGTTTCGCCCTCCAGCGGGCCAGCCAGCCGCGCGATCTTCCGGGTCACATTGAGGTCGAGGAGGAAATGCTGGCCGAAGCTCTTCTTCGCAAGCAGGCCGTGCTCGGCCAGCGTCTCGCGCAGCGGCGGCAGGTCCTGGAGCGATAGACTCATTGCGTCCTTCGACACGGCTGCTGCGCAGCCTGCTCAGGATGACGATGGTTGGGGCTGAACAAAACTAGTCATCCTGAGCAG
>JBLNCT010000025.1:0-50370 GCA_050260915.1 Parcubacteria group bacterium | reverse complement strand
GCGAGGCCAAGACCGACAGCATCCTGCCGGCGTTCATCTCCAGGCGGTTGCACTGAAAAGCCCTTCCCCCTCGATGGGGGAAGGGTTGGGTTGGGGGTGTGACTTCTGAGATGGGGTGATGAGCGCGGGAGGCGATGAGCCGACAAGCGCTCGCCTGTCAGCTCACTGCACTCACCCCCCATCCCCGGCCCTTCCCCCCTCGAGGGGGAAGGGAGGTTAGTGCGTCGGCGACTGGGCTTCGCGCTTCGCGGTATCCACGCCCGCACGAGCCACCTGCTCGGCCTTGTCGACGAGGCCCGCGAGGTTGGTGACGCCCTGGCGGTGGGCTTCCTCACGGACGCTGTCGACCGTGGCCTGGGCGACATGCTTGGCCTTGTCCATCGCCTGGCGGCCGCGCACGCGTCCTTCTTCCCAAGCGCGGTCGCGCAGCGGGCCGACATAGCGGCGCTCGATCGGCGTGGCAGGAATGGCCGCACCGATGGCCGCGCCGACAGCGACGCCGATTGCGCCGATCAGCAGCGGATCGGCCTCCTCATAGACTTCGCGAGCGCGCTGGCCGTACTCGGACGCCCGCTGGCGCGCCGTGTCGGCGAACTGGCTTGCCCGCTGCCGGGCGTCGTCGGCGCGTTCCGACATCGCCCCGCGTGCCGAAGACATCGCCTGCCGCGCCCGGCCGGCGCGGTCGCGCGCGGCGTTCTTCACCCGCTCCAAGCGGCCTTCGCCTTCCTGGCCGACCGTGTTCGGGTCGTAGTCCATGCCGAGGTAGCCGCTCTCCGGAGCGCCGGCGTAGTCGGGCTCGAACTCGTAATCCCTGGACGAGCGCCAGCTGCGGCGCTCCCCGTGCCCGCGGCCGAACGCCAGCCACGCCACGCCCGCGCCGATCAGCGCCAGCGGGATCGGGTTCGCGCGGACCTGGCGGCCCAGATTGGAAGCCATTTCCTGTACCGGTCCTCCCATCGCATCCATCACTTCATCCACGAGTTGGCCCGGAGTCATCCGCTCCTTGAGGGCTTCCACAGTCCGGTCGAGACTGCCCCGGGTCGCCTCGACCTCGCGCTCGATATCTTCGGACGACCTGGTCATCTCACCTGCTCCTTCACGAATTGGGCGTCTTTTTTCAGTTGGTTGGCGGCCTTGTCGGGCCGCAGGACGGCGGGGCTGGCGCTCTTGGCGCCGTTGCGCAGCAGCACGAAGCCGACGATGCCCACGACCACGCCGACGAGCAGCGAGGCCAGCACCGGGTCCATGATCTTCGAGAGACCGAGGATCAGCGTCTGCAGCAGGATCATCACCGCCGCCAGCAGCAGGACGGCGCCCACGGCCGCCTTCGCGCCGCCACGGGCCACCTGTTGCAGGTTCTCCTTGAACTCGACCCGTACGAGCTCGGATTCCTTGCGGACCAGAGTCGACAGGTCGTGCGTCAGGTCGGCCAGCAGCTGGGGCAGGGACCGGGGGTCCATGGTGTCGGCCATCGGCTAGTCCTCCGAGGTCTCGCCGGCGATCCCGCTGTTCGCGTCCGTCCCGGTGTCGCTCGGCGTGCCTGCCGACATGCCGACGCTGTCGTCCAGGCCGGAGGCGGAGACCACGCCGCCGGTTTCGGCGTCGGAGCGGCCCATGCCTTCGGGGGTCATGGCCGCGTCGGCGGCGTTGGCGTCGAAGGCCTGGCTGTTGGCGTCGAGGCCGCCGGTCGCCGCGGTGGCGCCGGACGATCCGACATCGCCCCGGACCAGCGTCTCGCGCTCGTAGCCGCCGACCCCGATGCCGGCGGCATACGCCTCGCCCTCATCCTCGTAGGGGGCGGAGCTGCGCAGGAAGCGCCCGACGGCGAGACCGACCAGCAGCGACCCGGCCAGCATGGCCGTCGGGTTGCGGCGGCCGAAGTCGCGTACGGCGTCGATCATCTCGCCGGGGCTCTTGTCGGCGATGGCGCGCGACATGCCTTCGAGGCTTTCGGCCGCCTGGCTCGCCAGCCGGGCCGGCATGCTGCGGTCGCGCTGGCCGAGTTCGTCGCCCGCGCGCCGGATGGCGTCGGCGAAGTCGTGGATCGTCCCCGCCGCTTCCTGCTTGCGCTGATCGAGGCGCTGGGAAGCCTGCTGGCGGGTGCTGGAGGCGAAGCCCCGCGCCTCGTCGCGGACCGTGCGGTTCAGCTCGCCGACGCGATCGCGCGCGGCGCCCACCTGGTCCTTCAGGGTCGGGGTCGTGGAGGTCTGGGGCTCGGACTCGGGCGACCCACCGGCGGCCTGCGATCCATCATCGGTATAGGGCGTGGACACGTTTGTTTCTCCCGCAAAGCGCCTTGGCTAACCGGGCATCAAGCGGTGAACGGCGCTCGCGGTTCCGGCGCCGCTGAAGATTGATGGATGAAACAAGCGTGGCCGGTCGTTTCCCTGATGAACGGAGCCTGACTGTAGCGTTCGGGGGCCCGTTCAGGTGGGGCGTGCGAGGTTCGCATCGTCCTCGGTTGAGGAAAGGAACAGGAGATTTGGCCATGAAAGCCACTGTGATCAGCAAGACCTTCGCGGCCGGCGCGCTTGTCGCGGCCATGTCCGTCGCGGGTGTCCAACCCGCCGCAGCCCAGACGGGCGGCGGCCTCAAGTCCATCTTCAAGTGCGACGCCGTCGGCGGGAAGCAGGAGATGGGCGCCCTGCTCGGCGCGCTTGCCGGCGCGGCGGCGGGGTCCAACCTCGCCAAGAACGACCGCGGGACCGGCACGGCCATCGGCGCGGTCGCCGGGGCGGCGGCCGGCTCGTGGGCGGGCTGCAAGATGCAGCGCTCGGACGCCGAACAGGGCAAGCGCGCCTGGAAGGACGAGGGTGGCGCTACCTACGCCTCCGGTCGCTACAACCTCGCCCGCCACGTCCAGCCGGCGCAGTTCACGCCGGCGCGCAGCGCCGACATGTGGGCCACCTCGACGGTGAACATCCGCTCGGGCCCGACCTCCGGCTCGTCGAAGGTGGGCCGCCTGCAGCGCGGTCAGCCGTTCCAGGCCCTGGCCTACGCGAACGGCGGCCAGTGGATCCTGGTGGGCGATAACGGCGTCGGCATCGGCTACGTGAACGCCGCCTACGTCACCGCCGGCCAGCACTACGCCTACGGCTACGGCTACTAAGCCTAGCAGGCGCTCATTCGGCCGCTATCGGCGGAGCGACAGGCTCCACGGTAGCGGCCGTTTTCTTTTCCGGCAGGCCGAGACGGCGGCGGACCTTGTTGAACAGCCAGCCGAACCGCCGCGCCGAACTCTTCGGCGCCGCCAGCAGCACCGGTGTCAGCATCAGCGTCAGTAGCGTCGAGAACGACAGCCCCCAGACCACCGCGCCCGACAGCTGCACCCACCACTCGGAGCCGGGCGCCTTGTACTCGAAGTGGCCGTTGCGGAAGTTCGGATGCAGCTGGAACATCAGCGGCAGCAGCCCGACGATCGTCACCAGCGTCGTCAGCATAACCGGCCGGAACCGCTGCACCGCCGCGCGCACGGCCGCCTCGTCGGCTTCGAAGCCCTGGCGCCTCAGCTGATAGAAGGTGTCGACCAGCACGATGTTGTGGCCCACGACCACGCCCGCCAGCGCCACCACGCCGGTCCCCAGCATGATCACCGAGATGTAGTCGAAGGTGTGCAGCAGGTTCACCTGCACGCCCAGCAGCACGCCGACCGTCGACAGGATCACCGCCGAGAGCGTCACCACCACGCCGTAGAAGCTGTTGAACTGCCACAGCAGGATCACGAACATCATGAAGAGCGTGGCCGCCATCGCGCCGACGAAGAAGCTCTGCGCCTTCTGGCCTTCCTCGTCCGCACCGCGGAATTTCCAGTGCACCGACGGGTCGATCTGGGCCTTCTCCAGCCAGGGCCGCAGCTGCGCGATCTTCTGGTTCGCCGCCACGCCCTCGATGGTGTTGGCCTGAACGATGACCAGCCGCTGGCCGTCGCGCCGCTGGATGGCGGTGACCTGTTGGGCGGGCGCGCGCTTGACGAAGTAGCTCGCCGGCACCGGCCCTTGCGGCGTCGAGATCATCAGGTTGTCGAAGGCCGACATGTTGCGCTCGTCGGCCGGGAAGCGGACGCGGATGTCGAGCTCGTCGTCGGCGTCGTCGGGCCGGAAGCGTCCGGCGAGGATGCCGTTGGTCACGAACTGGATCGCCTGGCCGACGCTCAAGACATCGACGCCGTAGCGGCCGGCGGCGACCCGGTCGACGGTGAAGTTCCACTCGATGCCGGGCGAGGCGCGGCTGTCCTCCTGCTCGATCAGCTGCGGATCGGCGGCGAACTTCGCCTTCACGAGATCGGCGGCGCGGTTTAGCGCCACGGGATCGTGCCCGCGCAGCTCCACCTGGATGTCCTTGCCGGTGGGCGGCCCGCCCTGCGGCTTGCGCACCTCGATCTGGACGCCGGGAACCTCGGCGACGCGATGGCGGATGTCCTCGACGATCTTCTTGCCGGTGACGCCCAGCGCATGCCGGTGCTCGTAGTCGACGAAGTCCACGCGGATCCGGCCCACGGCATCGTTCGGCGGCCCGCCGAAGCCGAAGCCCTGCGTCGCGCCTGAGCGCACATAGATCGAACCCATGCCCTTCAGCCCGACCAGCCGCCGCTCGACATCGCGCACCATGACGTCGGCGGCCTCCGGTGAAAGGTTGCCGCGCGCCTTGACCCAGATGGTCGCAAACTCGGGATCCTGATCGAGAAAGAACTCCGTCCGGTGGGGCGTGCCGGTGAACCAGATGAAGATGGCGGCGACCACCACCACCGCGCCCGCGATGAACCGCCCGGGATGCTGGCCCGCGAACCACAGGGTGCGCGCGTAGCGGCCCATGAAACCCTTCATCTGGCGCGGGTCGCCGCGTTCGGACTTGGCGATCTCGGCCAGCGCCTCTTCGTCCACGCCCTGCTTGCGCCCGAAGATCGAGCCGAAGGCGGGCGTGAAGATCAGCGCCACGAAGATCGACGCGCCCAGCACGAAGAACAGGGTGAGCGGCAGGAAGCTCATGAACTTCCCGGCGATGGAGTTCCAGAACATGAAGGGGATGAAGGCGCAAAGCGTCGTCAGCGTCCCGTTCACCACCGGCCAGAACATCCGCACGCCAGCCGCCCGGAACGCCTCGCCCTTGGGCAAGCCCTCGGCCATCTTCCGGTCGGCGTACTCCACGACCACGATCCCGCCATCGACCAGGATGCCGACGGCCAGGATCAGGCCGAACATCACCATCTGGTTCAGCGTCACGCCGATGCCGTTCAGCATCAGGAAGGCCAGCAGGAAGCAGGTCGGGATCGCCAGCCCCACCATCAGCCCCTGGCGGATTCCGAGCGTGGCCACGATGATGACCATCACCAGCAGGGTCGCGGTGATCAGGCCGGACTCCAGCACCGTCAGGCTGCGCTGGATGAACTCGCTTTCGTCCTCGGTGAAGGCGACCTGCACGGTCTGCGGCCAGCGCTTCTGCTCCTCGGCGGTGGCTTTCCGAACCTCGGCCACGGTGTCGAGGATGTTGGCGCCGGAGCGCTTGACCACGTCGATGGAAAAGGCGGGCTCGCCGTCGAAGCGGGTGATCCGCGTCGGCTCCTTGAAGGTCCGCCGCACCTCGCCGATGTCGCCGACCGTGATCAGCCGGTCGCCGTTCTTCTTGATCGGCAGCGCCAGGATGTCCTCCGGCCGCTCGACGACGCCTGGCACCTTGACCGCAAACTTGCCCTGTTCGGTCTGGACGTTGCCGGCGGGCACCAGCTGGTTGTTGCGGCCGATGACTTGGGCAAGCTCGCCCGCTGTCACATTGGCGGCCTGCATACGCACGGGGTCGATGGTGACTTCCAGCACCTCGTCGCGCCCGCCGCCCAGGTCCGTGCGCAGCACGCCGGGCAGGGTCTCCAGCCTGTCCTGCAGCTCGCGGGCCTTCTGGTAGAGCATCCGCTCCGGCGCCGCGCCGTAGAGCATGACGCTGACCACCGGATCGTCGTTGACGTTGTTCTCCTCGATGATCGGCTCTTCGGCGTCCGGCGGGAAATGGCCGCGCGCCATGTCCACCTTCGCCCGGACGTCCTGCAGGACCTTGTCCTTCTTGAAGTTGACCTCGAACTCCAGCATCACCATCGCCTGGTTCTGCATGGCGACGGCGTTCATCTCCTTCAGGCCGTCGAGCGACTGGAGCTCCTGCTCCAGCGGCCGCACCAGCAGCCGCTCGGCGTCCTCGGGGCTGACGCCGGGGTAGGGGACGGTGACCATGACGTAGGGGATCGGGATGTCCGGGTCGGCTTCCCGCGGCATGGCCAGATAGGCGAACAGGCCGAACAGGCTGGCGATGAAGGTCACCGCCAGGACCACCTTGCGGCGCTTGAGGGCGCCGTCGATGAGGGCGGCGATCATCTCGAAGCCACCCGCACCTTCTGGCCTTCGGAGACGTAGGACTGGCCGACGGTGATCAGGCGCACGGGCCCGCGCAGGCCGGCGACCCAGACGCCCTCGGGCGCCTCGTCCAGCACCTTCACCGGCGCGAAGGCGACGCGGCCGTCAGCCTGCACGTAGCGCACGCCCTGGCGGCCCGCGGAATCCAGCACCAGCGCCGTCTCAGGGACGAGGTGCGCGGGACCGGCGCCGGCCGAAACCAGCACCTCCGCCGACAGGCCCGAGCGGACCCGCGCGCCCGGATTCCGGGCCTCGATCTCCACACGATAGGTGCGCGTCTGCGGGTCGGCGTCGTGGGCGACATAGCGGACGCGGCCGGTCAGGCTCTCGCCGGACACCAGCTTCGCCGTGGCCATCGACCCGACGTGCAGCTGTGGCGTCTCCGTTTCTGAGACGTCGCCTACGATCAGCACCGGATCGAGCTCGATGACCGTGCCGCAGGCCTGACCCGGTGACAGATAGGTCCCCACCTCCGCGTCCCGGTGGTCGAAGACGCCGGCGAAGGGCGCGCGGATGTTGATCTGGTCCAGCGCGACTTCCGCCTGCCGAACGGCGGCGGTGGCGGAATCGAGGTTGGCCTGGTCCTGCAGCACCTGCGTCTGCGAGCGGAAGCCTTTCGCTGCCAGCTCGGCCGAGGCGGCGCGTTGCAGCTGGCGCGACTTCAGCGCCGCGCGCGCCTGATCGAGCGTCGCCTGCCGCGCCTCCACCTGCTGGCGGCAAAGCACCTGGCCCGCGCGCACGAAGGAGCCTTCCACCACCGGCGTGGACGCCACCGCGCCGGCCGTCTCCGCGCGCACCACGACGGTCCGGTTCGACTCCGTGTGACCGCGCACGACCACGCTGTAGGGCTTGATCTGCTCCTGCGTCAGCGCGACCTGGACCAGCGGGTCCTCATGGCGCATGGCGAGCGGCGCGGTCTCCTTCGCCTGCGCCTCGCGGTCATGGCCGCCGAAGAGTCCGCGCACGACGAAGTAGAGGACCACCACCGCCAGGATGCCGGCGGCGAAGACGTAAGACGATTTCCAGCGCATGAACCAGACCTCGGGGGCTGCTGGTCGGCGCGAATTGGGGGAGGGCGCAACCTGACCGGCAGGGAACCTGAACAGCGTTCGGTATCCTATGCAGGCTAACAGGGTGCAAATGAATTCCCTGACAGGTTAGGAGAGTGGGTACGTCCTTGCCGCGCTCGTGGCCGTCCGGACACAGGAGATTCCGAACATGCAGTACCTGCACACCATGGTCCGGGTGCGAGACCTGGACGCGGCGCTCGACTTCTACTGCGACAAGCTCGGGCTGACCGAAGTCTCCCGCATCGAGAACGAAGGCGGCCGGTTCACGCTGGTCTTCCTCTGCGCGCCTGACGACGTCGAGTTGGCCAAGGAGCGCCGCGCGCCGCTGGTGGAGATCACCTTCAACTGGGACCCGGAGGACTACACCGGCGGCCGCAACTTCGGGCACCTCGCCTATGCGGTCGACGACATCTACGCCGCCTGCCAACGGCTGATGGACGGCGGCGTGACCATCAACCGTCCGCCGCGCGACGGCCACATGGCCTTCGTCCGCTCCCCCGACGGCATCTCCATCGAGCTCCTCCAGAAGGGCACGTCGCTGCCGCCGCAGGAGCCCTGGGCCTCCATGCCGAACACCGGCGCCTGGTAGAGCTTTTTGATCCGCGCCAAGGCGGAACAGCGGGCACGGGTGTCCTGTTCGGTCCTCGTCCAGCAGGAGGACCGCCATGATGGACACCGCCTATGCCCGGAACCTGATGGTCGAGCGCCAGCTGCAGCGCCGCGGGGTTCGCGACAGCTATGTCCTCGAAGCCATGCGCGACGTGCCGCGCGAGGTTTTCGTGCCGGAGAACCTCCAGGAATTCGCCTACGAGGACTCGCCCCTGCCCATCGAGTCCGGCCAGACCATCAGCCAGCCCTACATCGTCGGCTACATGCTGGGAGCCGCAGACCTTCACCCCGGCGACAGGGTGCTGGAGATCGGCGCGGGCTCGGGCTACGCGGCCGCGGTCATGAGCCGGATCGTCGGCAAGGTCTTCGCCATCGAGCGGCACGACGACCTGACCCGCCGTGCGCGGGAGCGCTTCGAGCGTCTCGGCTACGACAACATCACCTTGCGCACCGGCGACGGCACCAACGGCTGGGCCGACGAGGCGCCCTTCGACGCCATTCTCGTGGCCGCCGGCGGCCCCTCGATCCCGCAGGTGCTGATGGAGCAGCTCGATCTCGGCGGGCGGCTGGTGATCCCCGTCGGCGCCGAGGAGCGCAACCAGCGCCTCGTGAAGGTCACCCGCACCAGCGCCACCCATTGGGACGAGGAGGACCTCGGCGGCGTCCAGTTCGTGCCCCTGATCGGGGCGTACGGCTGGGCGGAGCCGGGAAGGCCTGCAGAACCCCGCAGCTTCCGCGAGCCGGTGCGGGAGAAGGGCATCGCCGAACTGATCGCCGACAACGCCGAGCTGCTGCCCGACCTCGACGACCCGAAGTTCGCCGAGCTGTTCGACCGCTTCGCCAGCGCCCGCGTCGTGCTGCTGGGCGAGGCGAGCCACGGCACGTCCGAGTTCTACCGCGCCCGCGCCGCCATCACGCGCCGCCTGATCGAGAAGCACGGCTTCAACATCGTCGCCGTGGAGGCCGACTGGCCGGACGCCGCCCACCTCGACCGCTACGTCCGCGACCGGCCGCAGCCGAAGCATGACGAACCCCCCTTCCGCCGCTTCCCGACCTGGATGTGGCGCAACACCGACGTGGAGGCCTTCATCGAGGGCCTGCGCGAGTGGAACCTGAAGCGGCCGATGGAGCAACGCGCCGGCTTCTACGGCCTCGACCTCTACAACCTGTCGGCCTCGATCCGGGCGGTGCTCGACTACCTCGACAAGACCGACCCCGAAGCCGCCCACATCGCCCGCGAACGCTACGGCTGCCTCACGCCCTGGGCCAAGGAGCCGCAGATGTACGGCCGCATGGCGCTGTCGGCGGGCTTTGGCCGCTGCGAGGGCGCGGTCACCAAGATGCTGCAGGAGATGCTGGAGAGCCGCCTCGAATATGCGGCCCAGGACGGCGACAGCTTCCTCGACGCCACCGCCAACGCCCGCCTCGTGAAGAGCGCCGAGGCCTACTACCGCGTCATGTACTACGGCTCGGCCGAGAGCTGGAACCTGCGCGACACCCACATGTTCGAGACGCTCTGCGCCATCCTCGACGCGAAAGGGCCCAACTCGAAGGCGGTGGTCTGGGCCCACAACTCCCACATCGGCGACGCCTCAAAGACCGAGATGGGCGTGGTGCGCGAGGAGCTGAACATCGGCCAGCTCTGCCGCGAAAAGTTCGGCCAGGACGCCGCCCTGATCGGCTTCGGAACCCACACCGGCACGGTCGCCTGCGCCGACGACTGGGACGAACCCATGCAGGTCAAGCGCGTGAACCCCTCGCGCCCCGACAGCTACGAGCGCCTGGCCCACGACAGCGGCGCAGGGCGCTTCCTGCTCGACCTGCGCGAAGGCCACGCCGACGACGAACTCCGCCATCGCCTGCTGCAGCCGCGTCTGGAGCGCTTCATCGGCGTCATCTATCGCCCCGCGACGGAGCGCTGGAGCCACTATTCGGAATGCTCGCTACCCCAGCAGTTCGACGCGTACGTCTGGTTCGACGAGACGACGGCCGTGACGCCGCTGCTCACGGAATTCCGAAAGGGCGTGGACGAGACCTATCCGTTCGGGCTCTAGGGGTCCCCACTTCCGATCGCCCCGGCGAATGCCGGGGTCCAGATCCCGGACTCAGACGCTGATGATCGGATTTGAGGCCAGCCCCTAGAACGCCGTCGAGTCGATGGGCGTCCCAAGCCCCGTCGGCCCGTCCCAACCCTGCTTGGCGGTGCAGAGCGCCGAGCCGCCGCAGCTGCCGTTGCTGCCGGAGGTGACGTCGTTCAGCGCGCCGGTGGCGCCATACGGATCGCTGCCGTAGTTCACCGAGCCGCCGTTCAGTCCGTAGAGGCCTCCGACCAGCGGCGCCGAGACGCTCGTCCCGCCGAACACCATCCAGCCGGACCGCTTGGGCGTGACAGGCCCGTACACCGCGACCCCCGTGTTCGGGTCTGCGACGGCCGAAACGTCAGCCAGCGCGCGCTTGGCGCAATCCGAGACGACGCCGCTCTGCCAGCTGGGCTGGTTGTAGACCGCGCTGCAGCCGCTGCCGGCGCCGGACCAGACCGTCTCCGTCCAGCCGCGCGCGTTCACCGCCTGCTTCAGAGAGGTGCCGCCGACCGCCACGACATGGTCCGACGAGGCCGGGAACTGCACCCCATAGCCGCTGTCGCCGGTGCTCACCGTCACGGCCACGCCCGGCTGGTTGTACGAGGTCTCATAGCTGTTCGAGCCGCTCTCGCCCCCGCCATAGCTGTTGCTGATCACGTGAGCGCCCAGATTGGCCGCCGTGCGCACCGCCGTCGCCAGGTTCGCGTAGCTGTTGGAGTTGGCCTCCACGAGCACGATCTTGCAGTTCGGGCACATGGCGCTGACCATGTCGAGGTCGAGCGCGCTCTCCTGGCTCCAGCCGGTGTCGGCGCGCGGATACGAGCCCTGAACACCGTTCTGGTTCACCTTCCTGAAGCAGCCGTTCGCGGTGGTGCAGGCCGGCAGGCCGAAGCGCTGGCGATAGGTCGCCAGGTCGGCTTCGGCGTTCGGATAGCCGTACGCGTCCACGATCGCGACCGTCACCCCCGCGCCCCCGCTGGTGTTCACCGCATAGGCGCTCTGCAGGTCCGCAGGCCAGTAGCCGGACGGCCCCGTGTTGGCGTTGCTGACGATGGGATTGCCCGCCGCGTCGGTCACCACATGCGCATGGCAGCGCGCCGTTCCCGCGTTCGCCGGACCGGGACAGACCGCGACGTGATAGACGCCGCCCCTGGAGTGCTGCACCGCCGGCGCGGCCTGCGCGTGCGCCGAACCGCCGCCGAATCCCGTCGCGGCCAAAGCCAGCGCCGCGACCAACCCCCAACGCCTGCCGAACATGATCCCGCTCCCACAGCCAAGCCCGCAGCACAACACGGGCGCGGAAGGGCGCCTATTCTGCGTTTGTTGTAGGAATTTCAGGAGCTTCGATGGCTCCCCGGGCAGGACTCGAACCTGCGACCCGGCGGTTAACAGCCGCCTGCTCTACCAACTGAGCTACCGAGGATCAGGGCCGTCGAAGGACCGTGCGTATATGGCGCCCGTTTGTGGCGCGCAAGCGGCGCTTCGCGGCTTGGCGCTCTCCAAAAAAGAAGCCCGGCGCGGGGCCGGGCTGAAGAAAGTCTGTGTGGTGGGTCGCTGTCTTCAGGTGAAGACACGCTAACGTTTGATTTGGTTTGGTTAACGTCCGCTTAACGGCGACGGCGCGCCTCGCGGAAAGACACCAGCCGGCCCTTGGCCTCGTCCCATAGCGCGAGCCGCACCGTCTTGAAGCTTTCCAGGAAGCCGACTCGGCTCATCTGGTCGAGCTCCGGGTGGTCCTTCAGCACCTGCGGCAGCCGGTAGTAGGGAATCTTGCTGCCGACGTGGTGGACGTGGTGGATGCCGATGTTGGCGGCGAACCAGCTCAGCACCGGCGGCAGCTGAAGGTGCGACGAGCCCTTCAGCGAGGCCTCATGCAGGGTCCAGTCCTCGTTCCGGGCCCAGAAGGCGCCCTCGAACTGGTGCTGTACATAGAACAGCCACACCCCGATCGAGGCCGACAGCAGCACGACGGGCAGGTGCACCATCAGGAACGGCCCCGTCCCGCCGAACAGCACGAACGCCAGCACGAGCAGCGCCAGGCCCAGATTGTTGCCTAGCACCGAAAGCCACGCCTTCGGCTCCTTCATCAGGCCGACGGGGATGCGGTGCTGCAGGATGAACATGTAGCCGGGGCCGATGACGAACAGCACCAGCGGGTTGCGATAGAGGCGATAGCCCAGCCGCTTGATGGGGGAGAGCGCCCGGTATTCCTCGACCGTCAGCGTCTCCACCCCGCCCAGCCAGCGCCGGTCGAGGTTGCCCGACGTCGCATGGTGGATGGCGTGGGTGCGCCGCCAGTAGTCATAGGGCGTCACCGTCAGCACGCCGATGATGCGGCCGACCCAGTCGTTCAGCTTCTTGTTCTTGAAGAAGGCCCCGTGGCCGCAGTCGTGCTGGATCATGAACAGCCGCACGAGGAAGAAGGCGGCGGGGATGGTCAGCAACAGGCCCCACCACATGTGATGGGCGAGGGCATAGAAGGCGAGACCCCAGATCAGGGCCAGCGGCCCCGCGGTGATCACGATCTCCAGAATGCTGCGCCATAGGCTCGGACGCTGGTAAGCGGCAAGCGCCTGCCGCAGGACGCGCGGATCGGTAGCAATGGACATTAGGGAAGGCAGCTCTCAGTCAGTCGTAAAGGGGGAACTCGGAAGGTCCCCATCAAGGTTCCCACCATATGGGACCAAGGTGTCTGAATTGCGAACAACCGCTCCCCCCGGGAATCAGCAGGCGCATGATCTCCTGCAGCGCGCTGAAGGGGAAGGTGCTCAGGTCCAGGACAGCTGGTTCTTCGGGAGCCGGCCGCTGGGGTCGTAGACCTGGACCCGATGCGGGAGGTCCGGCCCGTAGCGCCACAGGACCAGGTTGTGGTCGTCGGCCGAGGCGCCGTTGGCGAAGCTCGGAACCAGGATGCCCGCGAGGCCGGATTCGCGCAGCCGCCTCACGGCGGTGTGTGACGGCGGCGTGCGCCCGTTCCTGAGGAAGTCGCCCCAGTTGCAGCCGAGTTCCGCAAGCGTCACTCCGGCGGCGGCGCGAGCTTCCTCGTCGCGGAGATCTGCGATGTCCTCGCAATCGACGTCGTAGCTGCAGAATGTGAAGGGCGTGATCCGATGGGCGAAGCCATGCGTCACCTCCAGGATCGCCGTTCCCAGCGCCAGCGACAGATAGAGCGCTTCCATGCCTTGCCAGTTGAACCGCCCGCCGGCCGCGGCGGCGCCGGCTCCGGACAGCGGACTCCACGCCCATGCCGGATCATGGCCGCGATAGCAGACGCCCTGGAATCTCAAGCGTAGCCGCCGCGCGCCACATGATCGAGGTAGTCGCGGACAGCCTTGGCCTCGCCCGATTGGACCAGCGACTCGGCCGTCCGGCCGCCGAAGGCGGGCAGGGGCTCGGCGCGGTACCAGGCCAGCGCCTGCGCGGCGCTGCCTGCCCAGTCCTGCACCCGCTGCAGAATCTCCAGCATTTCGCGCATCCGCGACTGGGCCTTGGGGCTGTCGCGACGGCTGGCCTTTTGCAGCACGTCGCGGCGCAGACCCGCGCTCTCGGCCAGTTGCCCCTTCGACAGGCGGAGCGTGGCGGCGACGTCGTCCAGCTTCACCGTTCCGTTGTCGGCCAGATAGCTCGCGGCCGACAGCTTCGTCGCGGTGGCGGGCGCGGCGCGTCTCACAGGGCGGCGAGGGGCGGACGATTTGGCTGCGGCGGGCATGTCGCTCAATTTCCCGGAAATACGGACATAATATGGGCGGTTCCGCGCAAGGGCGCAAGCGCGCCGACGCCTCGGTCGGCGGGATCAAAGCGGCTTGTGGGGAAATTGGAGGCCCGACCCGGAATCGAACCGGGGTGCACGGATTTGCAGTCCGCTGCGTCACCACTCCGCCATCGGGCCTTGGCGGCGGATCGCTAACAGAGAGGGGGCTTCCCGGCAATCGCCTTGTCCGCCTATAAGCCCGGCTCTGACTTCATGCCCCCGAGGATCTCGATGAGCGCCGATTTCACGACCGCGCGGTTGAACATGGTCGAGAGCCAGGTGCGCACGCAGGATGTGACCGACACCGCCATCCACGACGCCATGCGCGTGGTGCGCCGCGAGGATCTGGTCGCGCCCGGCAAGGCCTATGCCGCCTACGCCGACGCGGAAGTGGAGTACGCGCCGGGCCGATACCTGCTGAAGCCGCGCGACGTGGCCAAGCTCCTGCAGGCGCTGCATCCGCAGCCGCTGGAGCGGGCGCTCGCCATCGCCGCGCCTTATGCCGCGGCCGTGCTGGAGAACATGGGCCTCACGGTCGACCGGCTGGACGAAGGCGACCTGAAGGCCCCGCCCGCGAGCGGCTATGACGTCATCGTCTGCGAAGGCGCGGTGGCCCAGGCGCCGGCGTCCTGGATCGAGGCGCTCGGTCCCGACGGGCGTCTGGCCGTGATCGAGCGCGACGGCCCGGTCGGCAAGGGCGTCATCTACGTCCGCACCAGAGAGGGAGCTGGTCGCCGCGAACTCTTCGACACCACGCCCCCGGTATTGCCCGGATTTGCACGCGAGCCGAAATTCGCCTTCTGATAGCGTCGTTCCTGAAACGCGGGCGCAACACGCCTGTGCGACAGGGGCAGGGGTCATGAAAAGAGCTTAACCGGTCGTGGGGTGGCGGCTGGTGTAAGAGGCGGTCATAAAAGAGGACGCGCCCCCCGAGCGCGTTTTGTGGGGATAGGTGATGTTGAACACCCGTAAGGCGAAGCTGCTCGCCGCCGTATGCAGCGCAGGCTTGCTGGCCGCCGGCGCGGCGCACGCCGAGACCCTCGCCGACGCCATCGCCCTTGCTTACCAGACCAACCCGACGCTTCAGGAGCAGCGGGCCAACCAGCGCGCGCTGGACGAAAGCTACGTCCAGGCCCGCACCGGCCTTCGCCCGACGGTCAGCGCCAACGCACAGGTCGTCGACCGCGAGACGAAGCTCGGCAACCCGCAGAACTCCTTCGTGGACACCAACGGCGACGGGCTTCCGGACACGCTGGCGACCACCGACAAGGTCCGCACCAACTCCAGCCAGGGCACGATCTCGGTAACCCAGCCGCTCTACACCGGCGGGCGCGTGACCTCGCAGATCTCCGCCTCGCGGGCCGACGTGATGCAGGGCCGCGAGCAACTGCGCCAGGTCGAGGCCGGCGTCCTGCTGCGGGTCATCCAGGCCTACGTGGATGTCCGCCGCGACCAGGAGCGGCTGCGCATCAGCCAGGAGAACGTCGACGTTCTCAACAAGCAGCTGGAAGAGTCCAACGCCCGCTTCAAGGTGGGCGAGATCACCCGCACCGACGTCGCTCAGTCCGAGGCGCGCCTTGCCGCGGCGCGCTCGGGGCTGGCGTCGGCGCAGGCCTCGCTCGCGATCAGCCGCGCCAACTACGCCGCCATCGTGGGCCAGAACCCGGGGGAGCTGGCGCCGGAGCCGTCTCTGGCCAATCTGCTCCCCGCCAGCGTCGATGACGCCTTCACCCGCGCCGAGGCCAACAACCCGCAGGTGCTGGCCTCCGGTTACGCCGAGCGGGCCGCCCGCGCCCGCGTCGCGGCCGCCCGGGCCCAGCGTCGCCCGACGATCGCGCTGCGGGGCGACCTCGGCTACACCGGCTCCGAGACGAACGGCCAGGGCAACCAGTTCGGCGACTATGACCGCGCGGTCGCCGGTTCGGTGGTTGCGACCATGCCGATCTTCACCGGCGGGCTGACCAGTTCGCAGGTCCGGCAAGCCTCCGCCCGCGACGACGCCGCGCGCATCGCCATCGAGGGCTCGCGCCGCAACACGCTGCAGGACGTGGCCCAGGCCTGGAACCAGCTGCTTGGCGCGCGCGCCAACCTGACCGCGAACCAGGAGCAGGTGAACGCCTCCCAGATCGCCTTCGAAGGCACCCGCCAGGAGATGCAGGTCGGCCTTCGCACCACGCTCGACGTCCTGAACGCCGAGCAGGAGCTCAGGCAGGCGGAACTGGCGCTGGTCAGCGCCCGGCACGACGAGTACGTCGCGGCCGCTTCGGTGCTCGCCGCCATGGGCGACCTGGAGGCCGCCAAGCTCACGCCGGGCGTGCCGATCTATGACCCTGCCAAGAACTTCAACAAGGTCAGCCACAGCTGGGGCTGGGTGCCGTGGGAGTACGGGGTCGAGGCGCTCGACCGCGTCGGCGCGCCGCCCATCGGCAAGGACCCGGCGGGCTCCCCGGTCGCGGGCAAATAGCGGCCGTCCGTTTGCAACGAAGCCCCGGCGCGCTAGGGTGCGGCGCATAGCGCTTCGCACCTGACTCCACGGCTTGCCCAATGCCCGACCCGACCGCCCAGGAACCGACGATGGAGGAAATTCTGGCCTCCATCCGCCGCATCATCTCGGAGGATGAAGCGCCGCAGGACGAGGAGACGGTAGAGGCCGGCGCCTACGAGGAAGAAGAGGGTGTGTCCGAGTCGCTGGACGTCGAAGTCGCAGCGCAGCGCGCTCGCGCCATTCACGAGGAAGTCCGCGCGCCGGAGCCGGAGCCGCAACCCGAGCCCGAGCCGGTCCGCGCCCAACCGGCGCCTGCGGCCTCGCACGAGCCGCTCGTCAGCCGCGCCGCCGCCAGCGCCGCGGCTTCCGCCTTCGGCCAGCTCTCCGCCGCCGTCACCCAGCCGCGCGGGTCCAGCCCGACGATCGAGGACCTCGTGCGCGAGATGCTCCAGCCGATGCTGCGCGACTGGCTGGACAAGAACCTCCCCGCCATCGTCCAGGCCGCCGTCCGCGACGAGGTCGATCGGATTTCCCGCGGCCGAGTAGGCTAGGGCTTCGGCCCCTTTCCGTTAAATCCACCGCTGTCCCGCGGCCCGGCGCGCTGTGTTATGCGCACCCTGACCACCTGTTGATCCGAGATGCTCGAAAAGACCTTCGATCCCAAGTCCGTCGAACCGCGCCTCTACAGGAAGTGGGAGGCGTCGGGCGCGTTTGCGCCGGAAGCGGTGCTGGCGAAGAACCCGGACGCCGAGCCCTTCACCATCGTCATCCCGCCGCCGAACGTGACGGGTTCGCTGCACATCGGGCATGCGCTCAACAACACCTTGCAGGACGTGCTCACCCGCTTCCAGCGGATGCGCGGCAAGGCGGCGCTGTGGCTGCCGGGCACCGACCACGCCGGGATCGCGACGCAGATGGTGGTGGAGCGCCAGCTCGCGGCGTCCGGCAACATCGGCCGCCGCGACATGGGCCGCGAGGCCTTCGTCGAGAAGGTCTGGGAGTGGAAGGCCCAATCCGGCGGCCAGATCGTCAATCAGCTACGCCGTCTCGGCGCCTCCTGCGACTGGAGTCGCGAGCGGTTCACGCTGGACGCGGGCCTGTCGGCGGCCGTGCGCAAGGTCTTCGTCGCCCTCTACAAGGAAGGCCTGATCTACCGCGACAAGCGGCTGGTGAACTGGGACCCGCACTTCCAGACCGCCATCTCCGACCTCGAGGTCGAGCAGCGCGAGGTCGACGGCCAGTACTGGCACTTCGCCTATCCGCTGGAGGACGGGACCGGCGAGGTCGTCGTCGCCACCACCCGGCCGGAGACCATGCTGGGCGACACCGCCGTCGCCGTTCACCCGGACGACGAGCGCTACACGAAGCTGATCGGCAAGAAGGTGCGGCTGCCCATCGTCGAGCGCCTGATCCCCATCGTCGCCGACGACTACGCCGACCCGGAGAAGGGCTCCGGCGCCGTGAAGATCACGCCCGCCCACGATTTCAACGACTTCCAGGTCGGCAAGCGCCACAACCTCGAGGCCATCAATATCCTCGACGAATACGCCCGCCTGAACGCCAACGCGCCCGCCGAATTCCAGGGCCTCGACCGCTTCGAGGCGCGCAAGCAGGTCGTGGCGAAGATGGAGGAGCTCGGCCTCCTGCGCGGCATCGAGAAGACCCGCCACGTGGTCCCGCACGGCGACCGTTCGGGCGTGGTCATCGAGCCCTACCTGACCGACCAGTGGTACGTGGACGCCAAGACGCTGGCCCAGCCCGCCATCAAGGCGGTGGAGCAGGGGGCCACCGTCTTCGAGCCGAAGAACTGGGAGAAGACCTACTTCGAGTGGCTGCGAAACATCGAGCCCTGGTGTATCTCGCGCCAGCTCTGGTGGGGCCACCGCATCCCCGCCTGGTACGGGCCTGACGGCCACGTCTTCGTCGAACAGAGCTTCGAGGAGGCGCAGGCCGCGGCGCAAATCCACTACGGCGATGAGACTGAACTGCGGCAGGACGAGGACGTCCTCGACACCTGGTTCTCCTCGGCGCTGTGGCCCTTCTCCACGCTCGGCTGGCCCGAACAGACGGCCGACCTGAAGCGCTTCTACCCGACCCACACGCTGGTCACCGGCTTCGACATCATCTTCTTCTGGGTCGCCCGGATGATGATGATGGGCCTGCACTTCATGGGCGAGGTCCCGTTCCGCCGGGTGTTCATCAACGCGCTCGTCCGCGACGCCACCGGCGCGAAGATGTCGAAGTCCAAGGGCAACGTCATGGACCCCCTGGAGCTGATCGACCATTACGGCTGCGACGCGCTCCGCTTCACCCTGACCGCCATGTCCGGCCAGGCGCGCGACATCAAGCTTTCGACGCAGCGCATTGAAGGTTATCGCAACTTCGGCACCAAGCTGTGGAACGCCGCGCGCTTCTGCCAGATGAACGAGTGCGTGCGTGTCGAGGGCTTCGACCCCGCCGGCGTGACCCAGACGATCAACAAGTGGATCCGCGGCGAGACTGCCAGGACCGCCGCCGAGGTCACCCGCGCGCTGGAGGCCTGCGCCTTCGACGACGCCGCCAACGCGCTCTATCGGTTCATCTGGAACGTCTTCTGCGACTGGTACCTGGAACTCGCCAAGCCGATCCTGAACGGCGACGACGAAGCCGCCCGCGCCGAGACCCGCGCGACCGCCGCCTGGGTGCTCGACATGTGCATGAAGCTGCTGCACCCGGTGATGCCCTTCATCACCGAGGAGCTGTGGGAGAAGACCGCCGAATTCGGCGGCCCGCGCGAAGGCTTCCTGATGACGGCGGAGTGGCCGGAGCTGCCCGCGTCTTACCTCGACGCCGCCGCCGAGGCCGAGATCGGCTGGCTGGTCGAGCTGGTCACCGAAATCCGCTCGATCCGCGCGGAAATGAACGTCCCGCCGTCGGCCCGCCCGCCGCTCACCCTGACCGGCGCGAACGCCACCACCGCCGAGCGTCTGGCCCGTCACCGCGACCTGATCGTCACCCTCGGCCGCCTCGCCGGCGCCGACGAAGCCGAAGCCCCCGCCCACGGCGCGGCCCCCTTCGTCATCGGCGAAGCCACCGCCGCGCTCGCCATCGCCCAGTTCATCGACCTCGCCGCCGAAAAGGCGCGGCTGGTGAAGGACATCGCCTTGGCGACCTCCGACATCGACCGCACCGCCAAGAAGCTCGCCAACGCCGACTTTGTGGCCCGCGCGCCGGAGGAGGTGGTGGAGGAGAACCGCGAGCGTCTGGCGGAGGCGGAAGCTGCGAAGGCGAAGCTTGAGGCCGCGCTGGCGCGGTTGGAAACCGTAGCGTAGCCCTTCCCCCAGTTCATCTGGGGGAAGTGGCCCGACAGGCGGAGCCTGGAGGGTCGATGGGGGAGCAGTCCCTCTTTTAAAAAACTCCCCCATCGACCTTCGCCGACCTGCGGTCGTCTCAGGCCACTTCCCCCACATGCGTGGGGGAAGAGCCAAGGCTCAAACGCCCGTTTGCATCCCGCCCTCGCCTATGCTTTCACGGAACCCAAGGCGCCGCCCCCAGTGACAGAGCGCCAAGTGACTTCGGGAGAGAAAGCATGACCGACGCCGCCCCCGCTCCGGCGACGAACCACTGGCCCGCCATGTCGATCCAGCAGGCGCACGCGCTGCTGACCCAGCCGGGCTCGCCGCTGGAGATCGAGGAGATCGACATCCGCGGCATCCGGACGAAGGTCTGGAAGCACCTGCCGCCGACGCTGCGCTCCACCGTCGAGACCGGCCGGACGTTCGGCGACAAGGTCTTCCTGGTCTACGAGGACGAGCGGGTCACCTTCGAAGCCTTCCACCGCGCCGTCGCCGCTTTCGCGAAAGACCTTCAGGCGCGGGGCGTGCAGAAGGGCGACCGCGTCGCGCTGATCATGCGCAACCTCCCCGAATGGCCGGTGGCCTTCTATGCCGCCATGTGCGTGGGCGCGATCTGCACGCCGCTGAACGCCTGGTGGACGGGGCCGGAGCTGGAATACGGCCTGACCGACTCCGGCTCGAAGATCGCCATCATGGACGCCGAGCGGCTGGAGCGGATGCGCGAGCACCTGCACAACTGCCCCGACCTCGAGCACGTCTACGTCAGCCGCGAGTCCGAGGAGATCGCCCATCCGAAGATCTCCAAGCTGGAGGACGTGATCGGCGCGCCGAACGATTGGGCCAACCTGCCCGACCAGCCGCTGCCCGACGTCGACATCCAGCCCGACGACGACGCGACCATCTTCTACACCTCCGGCACGACGGGTAAGCCGAAGGGGGCGCTGGCGACCCACCGCAACATCATGACGAACATCTTCTCGTCGATGAGCTCGGTGGCGCGGTCATACCTGCGCCGGGGCGAGATGCCGCCGACGCCCGATCCCGACGCGCCGCAGCGGGCGAGCCTGATCAGCGTGCCCTTCTTCCACGCGACCGGCTGCTTCGCCGTGCTGAACCCGGCGCTCTACACCGGCTCGAAGCTGGTGATGATGCACAAGTGGGACCCGGTCCGCGCCTTCCAGCTGATCGAGCGCGAGAAGGTGACCCAGGCCGGCGGCGTGCCGACCATCGCCTGGCAGCTGATCGAACACCCGGCGCGCAAGGACTACGACCTCTCGTCACTGGAGGCGGTGGCTTACGGCGGCGCGCCCTCGGCGCCGGAGCTGGTGCGCAAGATCCGCGAGACCTGGCCCAACTCCCAGCCCGGTAACGGCTGGGGCATGACCGAAACCTCGGCGACGGCCACCCACCACATGGCCGAGGACTACGAACACCGCCCCGACAGCTGCGGCCCCGCCGTCGCGGTCGGCGAATGCAAGATCATGACCATCGAGGGCGACCGCGAACTGCCCATCGGCGAAGTGGGCGAACTCTGGTTCAAGGGCCCGCAGGTGGTGAAGGGCTACTGGAACAAGCCGGAAGCCACGGCCCAGACCTTCGTCGACGGCTGGGTCAAGACCGGCGACCTGGCGCGCATGGACCCGGAAGGCTTCGTCTTCATCATCGACCGCGCCAAGGACATGCTGATCCGGGGCGGCGAGAACATCTACTGCATCGAGGTCGAGAACTGCCTGTTCGACCACCCGGCGGTGATGGACGCGGCCCTCGTCGGCATCCCGCACAAGACGCTCGGCGAGGAGCCCGCGGCGGTGGTCACGCTGAAGCCCGGCGCCGAGGCGACCGAACAGGAACTCCGCGCCTTCGTCGCCGAGCGCCTGGCTGCCTTCAAGGTGCCGGTGAAGATCGTCTTCTGGCACGAAACCCTGCCGCGCAACGCCAACGGCAAGATCATGAAGAACGAGCTGAAGAAGGTGTTCGTCGAGGGGTAGGTTCTTCCCCCACGAATGTGGGGGAAGTGGCCCGATGCCGAAGGCGAGGGTCGATGGGGGAGTACCTTTTCATCGGAAAACTCCCCCATCGAGCCTCCAGCTATCGCTGTCGGCCCACTTCCCCCAGACAAGCTGGGGGAAGAGCATGACTCGCAAACGCGCCGACATCCTGCTGGTCGAGCGGGGCTTCTTCGAAAGCCGCGCCAAGGCCCGCGCGGCCATCGAGGCCGGCGGCGTCACCGCTGACGGACAGCCCGTCGCGAAGGCCTCCGAGCTGCTGGACGAAACCGCCGAACTCACCGCCGAAGCCGCTCACCCATGGGTCGGCCGAGGGGCCCTGAAGCTGGCCTATGCGCTGGAGGTCTGGGCGATCCCGGTAGAGGGCAGGGTGGTCCTCGACGTCGGCGCCTCTACCGGCGGTTTCACCGAGGTCTCTCTGCGCGCCGGCGCGGCGAAGGTCTATGCGGTCGACGTCGGCCACGGCCAGCTGCACCCCAAGGTCGCCGCCGATCCGCGGGTGGTCGATCTCTCAGGGATTGATGCGCGTAATCTGGACGCCACGCTGATCCCCGAACCGCCGGGACTGATCGTCAGCGACGTGAGCTTCATCAGCCTCGAAAAGGCGCTCCCGGCCGCGCTGGCGCTCGCCGCGCCCGCAGCCGACCTCGTCTGCCTCGTCAAACCCCAGTTCGAAGTCGGCCGCGAGCACGTCGGCAAGGGCGGCCTGGTCAAGGACGAAGCCGTCCGCGCGAACGCCGTCCGCAACGTCGCCGCCTTCCTCGACCGCTCCGGCTGGACCGTCCACGGCGAGGCCCAGAGCCCCATCACCGGCGGCGACGGGAACGTGGAATACCTGCTCTGGGCCCAAAAGCGCGGTTAGTGCTTCGTATCGCCGACGTGCTTCGGCTTACCCTTGCGCTTGGTCGAAGCCATCTTTTCCAGCTCCTTCTCGCTCATGGAGCTGGCCATCGACTTCGAAGCGCCCTTGAGCGAGCTCTTCGAGCGTTCGCCGCGCTTGGCGGACAGGGCCGCGCCGGCGGCGGCTTGTTGGGCTTGGGATTTGGCGGGCATGACTGCGCCTCCTCTTCTTCAGACCTCCAACAGAACGTACGGGCGGCCAAACTGCTGCATCAGCAGCGGTCGGGCGACGTTGTAGACCGGCACGCCGCGCGGGGTTCGGCCCTCGTAGGTTCCCTTGTGGGCGTGGCCGTGCAGCGCGAGCTGGACGCCATCGAACCGGTCCACCGTCTCGGCCAGCCGCGATGAGCCGAGGAAGGGGAAGATTTCCGGCGGCTCGCCCAACAGCGTTTCGGGGATGGGCGAGAAGTGCAGGACGACCACCACCCGCTCGCTCTTCAGCATCCGCAGCGACGACTCGAGCTTCAGGTTCTCATCCACCGCCGCCTGCACGAACGCCTTCAGCGCGGGCTCGCCAAACGCGCTCAGCATGTTGCGACCGAACCCGCCGACGAAGCCCTTGCAGCCCGCGAACCCGACGCCCGCGATCTCGTAAGCCTCGCCGTCCAGCATCTGGACGCCCGCCTCATGAAGGATGCGCGCGACCTCGTCCGGCTGGTCGCACTCGAAGTCGTGGTTGCCGAGCACCCCCACCACCGGAATGGTGCAGGCCGCCAGGTCCTCGGCCAGGTTCTCCGCCTCCCGCGTGGTCCCGAAATTCGTCAGGTCGCCGCACAGCGCCAGCACGTCGGCCTGGTCGGAAATTTCCGCGAACACCTCGCGATAGCGGCCCTGATCATCCTTGCCGACGTGCAGATCGCCCATGGCCGCCAGCGTTATGCGGTCAGTGGCTGATGGGGTCATGCCGCTCTTCCAGGCCCTTGCCCACCACGTCGGCGAAGCCCCACTCGGTGATGTCGGTCACATAGTCGCGCGGGCTGAACAGCCGCCCGCGGCACACGCGCACCTTCGCCGCCGGCAGCGTCACCTGCGCCTGCAGCCGCCCGATCAGCTCCTGCATCAGCCACTTGGGCACGCAGTCGCGCTCCGTCGGATAGGCGAAGCGGAAGTTGATGAGGTGGCTGAGCAGCACCTCCCAATAGGGCTCCATGTAGGACAGCAGCCGCTTCCACTCGATATCGGCGTGCTTCTTCAGGATGACGTGGTTCACGTCCGCGCCGTCGAAGCGGTAGCGGTCCTGGATGAAGACCTTCGACCAGATGAACTCGGTCGGCGGCGTGATCTTCGCCTTCTGGCCGAACACCTCGATGGTCGGCGCGGCGGTGAACCAGTCGTCCGTGATCGGCACCGTCGCGTTCGACATGTTGTAGATCACGTCGAAGAAGTGGTCGTCCTGCCAGACCTTCGCGATCCAGCGCTCGTCCTCGACCTCGGTGCTGTAGCCGCGCTCCTGGAAGAAGGCCAGGATCTTCGGGTAGTCGCCGGCCTTGCAGAAGACGTCGAGGTCCTTCGTCGGCCGCGTGATCCCCGTATAGGCCGTCAGCGCATAGGTGCCCGACAGCAGGAACGGGATGCCCGACTGCACCAGCAGCTTGAGGCTCTCGGCATAGAAGGCCTCGGCCTCCGGAGGGGCCTCGTGGGCATCGTCGATGACGGCTTCAACGCTCATCCGCAGCTAACGGGACGCTTTCGCGCAAGTTCCGCTTCCGCTTTGCCGCGCTCGTTCGTCTAGGGCGTACGGTCGCCTTTACATCGGTGTTGAGGCGGCGCTTGCTGGCGGGCGTCATGTCGCGGGCGGAGGCGGACAAGGTTTTCGAGGGCGAGCCGGGGGGCGCTGGCGCCAATTCCCGGATCGAGAGCCTGTTCCGCGAGCACAACGACACCCTGCTGCGGTTTCTCCGCGCGCGGCTGCACAGCGAGGCCGACGCGAGAGAGGCAGCGCAGGAGGCCTACGTCCGGCTCCTCCAGCTCGACGACCCCGGCCAGCTGTCGTTCCTGCGCGCCTACCTGTTCCGCATCGCCGCCAACGTCGCGACCGACCTGCTGCGCCGCCGCACGATGCAGAGCCGGGCGGCGCAGGACAGCCTCTTCTTCGAAGCCGACGAGCCCGCCACCCAGGAGCGCGGCCTGCAGGCCCGCCAGCAGCTGGCGAAGGTGGAGGTCGCGCTCTCCGAACTACCGCCCAAGTGCCGCGAAGCCTTCCTGCTCAGCCGCCGCGAAGGCTGGGCCAGCGGCCGGATCGCCGCTCACCTCGGGGTGAGCGACCGGATGGTGCGGCTCTACCTCGTCCGCGCCCTCGAGCACCTGGAGGCGGCGCTATGAGCCCGCGCGCCTCCAACACTGTGGCGACCGAGGCCCGCGAATGGTTCGTCCGCCTGCTGGACGACGACGTCTCCGCCGACGAACTGGCGCTGTGGCAGGCGTGGCTGGCCAGATCGCCCGCCCACCGCAGCGCGTGGGACCGGGTCGCCGACGCCTGGAGCCTGGGCGGCGAGGGGACGCCGACGCGCCCCTCCATCGCCGAACTCGCGACCGACACCTACGACGGCTCCGCGGCCGTCGCGCAGTGGCGTGAGAAGCCCGGCCGCAACGTCCGCCCCGCGCTGATCGCGGCCAGCCTCGCGGTCGCCGTCCTCGGCGCCTCCGCTGCGTACTTCGCCCTGCCGACGCCGGAAGCCCAGGCCATCACCACCGCCCGCGCGGAGCACAAGGCCGCCGCGCTCGCCGACGGCTCGAAGGTCGAGGTCGGCGCGCTGACCGGCGTGCAGGTCCGCATGTCCGACCTCCGCCGCGAGGTGAAGCTCGACCGCGGCGAGGCCTTCTTCAAGGTCTCCCCCGACCCGAAACGCGCCTTCGTCGTCAAAACCCCGTTCGGCGCGGTGAAGGGCGCCGGCGCCTTCAACGTCGATGTCGCGGGCGAGCAGCTCTGCATCACCGTCACCGAAGGCGACGTCGTGGTGCAGCCCTCGGGCCTTTTCGCCCGCCCGGTAAAGGTCGCGGCCGGCCAGCAGATCGTGGTCAACTCCTCCGGCTCCGTCGTCGCCGCTGGCTCGCCCGTGACCTGGACGCAGGGCCGCCTCGAATACCGCAACACGCCGCTCAGCGTCGTGGTGGCCGACGTGAACCGCTACGCCGAACACCCGGTCGTGCTGCACGATCCATCACTGGGAGACCTCGAATACACCGGCGCCGTGCGTCTGGACGCGACGGGCGATTGGGTGAAAGCTCTGCCGGCCGCATTCCCGCTCAAAGTCTCACCCGGAGGCGGCGGCGCGACGGTTTTATCTTCACGAATGTAGATTTCGGTTTCCGCTTTGCCTCGCCCCTTCGTCTTAGCCCCAGCCAAAGCCGCAATCAGGGCGGCGATCAGGGGGGAAGACATGAAGACCTGGACGCGAATTCTTTTCGGCGCAACTGCGCTGACCAGTATAGCCTTCGCGGCGCCCGCGCTGGCGGCCGGCCTCGACGACACCGTCAACTTCCAGATCGCGCCGGGCAGCCTCGACGAAGCCCTGATCGCCTACGGAAAACAGGCCGACCTCCAGGTGATTTCGGCTTCGACCGCCGTGCGCGGCAAGCACACCGCCGGCATCGAGGGCGCGACCACGCCGCGCGAAGCGCTCGCCATGCTGCTAAGGGATTCCGGCCTCTCCTTCGTCGCGTCCGGCCCGAACACCGTCACGGTAACCGCCGACCCCCAGTCCGGAAGCGCCGCGGGGGACGGCGCTGACGGCGGTACGGTCGCGGCGCTCGTGGTGACCGCGCAGAAGAAGGAAGAGAACATCCAGGACGTGCCGATCGCCATCAGCGCGTTCACGGAGAAGGCGCTGGAAGAGCAGAAGATCGAAGGCGGCTTCGATCTCGTGAAGGCGGTGCCGAACGTCACCTTCTCCAAGAACAACTTCAGCGGCTACAACTTTTCGATCCGGGGCATCGGCACCAAGGCCGTGTCGGTCACCACCGACCCGGGCGTGGCGGTAAGCTTCAATTCGACGACCCTGATCCGCAACCGCCTGTTCGAGCAGGAATACTTCGACATCGAGCGGGTTGAGGTGCTGCGGGGGCCGCAGGGCACCCTCTATGGCCGCAACGCCACCGCTGGCGTCGTCAACGTCATCAGCGCCAAGCCGAACCTGCATGAATTCAGCGGCATGCTGAAGGGCGAGGTGGGGAACTACAACGCCAAGCGGCTGTCGGCCACGGTCAACGTGCCACTCGTCGATGACAAGCTTGCCATCCGCCTCGCGGGCGCCAGTACGGTGCGGGACGGCTACGGTATCAACCTTTACAACAACAAACCGGCCGACGGCCGCGACCTGTGGTCCCTGCGCACGACGGTCTCCTTCAAGCCCACCGACGCCATCCGCATCGACCTGATCTGGGAGCGCTTCAACGAAGACGACAACCGGTCGCGGACGGGCAAGCAGATGTGCACCCGTGACCCGGGGGCGGCCATGATCGGCTCCTTCGACATGACGCCCTACAATGATCAGGCGCGGGGCATTTTCTCCCAAGGGTGCCTGCCTGGATCGCTGTACAACGAGGCGGCTTTCAGCACGCCCAACGGTATGGCGATCCCGTTCGTAAGCCTGCTGGCGAGCGGATTGGGGACAATTGGGACCACCTTCGACAACATGTCCCAAACAATAAAAGTCATACCCGCTGATAGCGATCCTTACGGGCGAACCATGCAGTCTCATGACTTGCGAGCGCTCTATTCGCAGCTCGAAGCGGTATACCGGGCGAAGGCCGATCTTCTTGAGCTGAATTTCGAAGTTCACCCATCTGATAGCCTTACCTTCGTATCCCAAACCGCATACGATAAGGATAAAATATACTCTACCCAGGACTATAATCGATACGCTACACTTCCTGTCATTTCCGATAGCTCGAATGTTGGATTCTGGCGCAGAGTCAACGGTGTTCTGCAATGGCAGCAGGACTACAAAGATTTCTCGCCCGGAGGGTTTTTCTGCGATCCCCAGCTGGGTTGCTCTAACTCAATTATGGGCATGGATCTCTCTAGGGCTAAGAGCCAGCAGTTTTCACAAGAGTTTCGTCTTCAGTCCGACTTTAAAGGGCCGCTGAATTTCAGCGTGGGTGCGACCTATACGAGTTACAAGACCGTTGAGGACTATTACGTGTTCTTCAATGGTATTACGATGGCGGCGATCAAGGGCATCAATGCCGGGGCATTTGGAGGCAATGACCCTAGCAAGCGGACACTCTATCCCGACTGCAACGTGAGCAGTCCCGTTTACGCGCGATACGGAATCGACGTTCCGGACGGCATTGTATGCACTCCCATCGAAACCAATCCGATCGGATCGCTCAATGACACGGGCCGTAATTACTTCAGGAGCCGAAATCCGTATAACTTGGGATCACGGGGCGTGTTCGGGGAGTTGTATTGGGAGTTCTCGTCCGCGGCAAAGCTCACGGCCGGCTTGAGATACACCGACGATCGCAAAAAGTTCACCCCCATTCCTAGTGAAACACTATTGAGCGATCCGACCCGGCTCAGTGGATATTCCGATCTTTACCCTCCTCAGATCTTGAGTTGGTTCGCAGGGCTGCCCGTCTTCGGCGTGCCCTCTGGCGGCGAAGTGTACCCCGCGTTGCCCGTGGAAAAGCGCGAGTGGAAGGAAGTCACTGGCCGCTTGGGTGTTGATTGGAACCCGGAGCTGTCGTTCACGGACCACACGCTTGTCTACGCCTTCTACTCACGGGGGTACAAGGGTGGCGGTCTCAATCCGCCTCCGGTCGGTCTGAACTACCAAGCGGCTGAAGCCGCTGGTATCGTGTACGGAGGATCGGCCCCGCGCGAGTTCAGGCCGGAGTTTGTCAATGCGTTTGAACTGGGAACGAAGAATACCCTCTTGGGTGGCGCACTCGTCTTGAATGCGACGGGATTTTTCTATGACTACAGGGATTATCAGGTCTCAAAAATCGTTGACCGAACCGCCAATAATGAGAATTTCGACGCCAAGGTGTGGGGCGTGGAGCTGGAAGGGCTATTCCAACCAAATGCCCACCTTCGGTTAAACGGCAGTATCGGGTACCTTGATACCGCTCTCGCGAAGGGTTCGAAATCGATAGACGTAATGAATCGAACCGCGGGGCATGCCGATTGGGTCGTGAGAAAGCCAGTCATCACACTCACCTCTAACTGTATCGTGCCTGTCGCCGTGCAGGAGGCGTTGCTCCTCAAGGATGAATCTCCGATCCAGAAATACCCTGGTTCCGCGGCGGTCGCCTGTCCGGGAGGGGGCGTTATCGGAGACAACATCAGGGGCGACGGCAACATCTATGATCGTTCGGGATACTACGGGGTAACCTACGACCCGGCCGACCATCCCGAGGCTCACTACGGCGCGGGCTTTGATACCGACGTCTCTGGCCACGAGCTGCCCAACTCGCCTCACTGGACCGTGACGCTCGGCGCGCAGTACAGCTTCGAGTTCCTCGACAGCTGGAAGGCGACGGTGCGGAGCGACTTCTACTGGCAAAGCCAGCAGTGGGCGCGCATCTACGCACTGCCGATCGACAAGCTGCACGCCTGGAAGAACGCCAACGTGTCTCTGCTGATCGAGCGGCCGGACGATGGCTTGGCATTTGAGCTCTACGCCAAGAACGTGTTCAACGACACGCCGATCACCGACACCTTCATCAACTCCGACGACACGGCGCTGACGACCAACATCTTCGTCCTGGACCCGCGTCTGCTCGGGCTAAGCATCAAGAAGCAGTTCTAACTCCGGTTTCGGTCCCCTTCGAAAGCCGGATCAACTGAAAGGCGGCCGCAGCCTCCGCGGCCGCCTTTTTCTTTGGCCGGCGAGTGAGCCTCTGGAGACATGGAAAGGCGAGACGATCCGGTACTCTCGATCTTTTCAACTATCCCCCGCGACTTCCAACTTCACCGTCATCCTGGGCCCTGTGCCCAGGACCCAGAAGCGCCGGCGTGTCAGATCGAAGCTGCGCGACGGGGGCTGTTCTTCCTACCGTCTGCGTGTCTGGGTCCTGGGCACAGGGCCCAGGATGACGGTGGTGGGGCGGCGGCGGCGAGAACAATCCCCGCCGGCTCCTCCGGTGCGATAATGGCCGCATGACCAGCCCCGCGCCCTCCGCCGCCACGAAAGCCGCCCCTCACGCGCCCGCGTCCGTCCGTCCGCCCGTCCGTCCCTGCGCGTGCGTGCGGGATACTCGCCCCCTCCAGGCGGGCCTCTCCGCGCACGTATATGCGCGCGCCAGCGTCCGCCCCTGCGTCCGCGCGCGAGCCGATCGCCGGCCAAAGAAAAACGGCGGCGGGATCGCTCCCACCGCCGCTCGGTGTTCGTTACTGTCGAAACTGTATTACTTGTTCTTCTTCGGACGGCCGGGGCCGCGCTTGGCGGGAGCCGCGGCGGCCGCGGCGTTGTTGGCCTTGGCGGCCTTGGGCGGGCGGCCCGGGCCGCGCTTGGCGGGCGCCGGAGCGGCGGCGGCCTTGGGAGCCTTGGCCGGCTTCGGCGCCTTGGCGGCCTTCGGAGCGGCGGCAGCCGCGGCGGGCTTGCGGCCGCGACCGCCCTGGCCCAGGCCCATCGAGCGGGCCATTTCCGAGCGCGCCTTGGCGTAGTTCGGCGCCACCATCGGGTAATCCTTCGGCAGGCCCCACTTCGCCCGGTACTCTTCCGGGGTCATGTTGTACTTCGTGCGCAGGTGGCGCTTCAGCGACTTGTACTTCTTCCCGTCTTCCAGGCTGATCAGGTAGTCGGGGGTGATCGACTTCTTCACCGGAACCGCCGGCTTGGCGGGTTCGGCGGCCGGAGCGGCGCCCGCGCCCGAAGAAACGCCCGACAGAGCCTGGTGGATCGTCTGGATCAGGCCGGGCAGATCGCCGGCGGGAACCGTATTGGCCGAGAGGTAAGCAGCCGCGATGTCCGCGGTAAGCTCAACAAGTTGGGCCTTATCTTCCATTTTGCGCGCGCCTCCAACGCGTGGTGAATGGCCTCCTTTGATCCGAAAGAAGTTTAAGATCAACTACCAAGTTATGCCCCGCGCGATCTTTTTGGGCACAATTGCGGGATCAGCAGCCGATGTGAGAAGCCGATCCGGCTCTGCACAACGGCCCAAGAGTTCGGCATTTCGGCCCGGAAAATCGAGCGCCGAACGCTCATTTCGGACGGTCGAACGCATTAGCGGGATGGCTGATATTGAACCGGACGAGCAGTTCTTCTTGCGATGTCAGGGGAGGGAAAGCGCCGGCCCGGGGCATCGATGTCGGGGGGGCGTGTCGGACCCCGGGCCGGTCTTTCAGAAGGCCTTCTCGCTGACGAGTTGGCTCGGGAAGAACGCCGGCGCCCGCAGGCCGTTCCGAGCTTGACCGGTGAAAGAGCGGGCCTGTGTCGGAAGGCCGACAAAGCCGGGGCGCTCAAGGGGCTATCAACGCCTTCGGGTTGGGGAGTGCCTCCGTGCGCGACTACCGAGTCTATTACCTGGACGAGAACGGCCGCGTGGTGCGCCGGGAAAGCCTGCGTTGCGAAAGCGACGAGCAGGCCGTCGCGCTGCTGGACGGTCCGCGCAAGGAGCCGGTCGTCGAACTCTGGGACCTCGGCCGTCTGGTTCGGCGCATCGACATCGCCGGCCTATAGACCCCGCGCCCTCAGCGCGTTGTGGATACCGGTCGCCGCAATGGCGGCCTCCGCCTCCGCCACGGTCATCTGGTTCAGCCCCCTCACCAGGTCCCCGGCCGCGTACAGTCCCTCGACGGTCGTCATCTGATGGCTGTTGACGATCAGCGAGCCGACCTCGTCGGTGCGGGCCCCCAGTTCTTCCGCCAGCAGGCTCTGCGGCGTGGTGCCAAGCGCCGAGTAGATCACGTCGAAGCGCCGCATCACGCCGTCTTCGAAGTCGAACGCGGCGATGCGGTCGTTTTCGATGTGCACGGCATTGATGTTCGTCTCGACAACATCGATCCCCGCTTCGGCGAGCATACGCCGTTCCGCATCCGGCAGCGTTTGAGGCTCTCCGACGTGGATCAGGGTCACCCGGTCGGAATAGGTGCGCATGAACAGCGCCTCGCGCGCGCCTTTTTCACTGGAGCCGACGACGCCGACGCTCTGGCCGATGCATTCGTAGCCGTCGCAGATCGGACAGATACGGACCAGCCGCCGCTGCACGGCGTCGAAGATATCGCCGAGTTTCGGCTCGTTGTCCTTCACGCCCGTGGCCAGCAGTACCTTGCGGGCTCGGAACTGACCGTCCTGAAGATGAACCAGGAAACCGTCGTTCGTTTGCTCGAGACGCTCCACGCGACCGTCGATGATCCTGGCGCCATAGCGCTCGGCTTGTTGCCGCAGCAACGCAAGCAACTCGACGCCGGGAATACCGTCGGGAAAGCCAGGATGATTGTGGCTTATCGGAATCCAGCCCGCGCGCGGATCGCCGCCGTCGATAACCACGAAACGCCGCCTGAACCGTCCCAGGTAAATGGCCGCGGTCAGCCCGGCCGGCCCGGCGCCGATCACCACCGCATCGAGGATTTCATCCGACATCGCTGGCCTCAACGCCGCGCGTGCGGGTAGGTTCGGCGCTCCCCCAATCCGGAATACCCAGATGACCGACCTGCTGACCGTCTCCCCCGACGAAGCCGCCGCCGCAAAGGCCTATCTCGAACGCGCCCAGCAGGAATGTTGGACCGTGCCCGACATCGGGCCGGAGGTCGCCGTCCTGCCGGTCGAGAAGGTCGGCGTGATCGGCGCCGGCACCATGGGCGGCGGCATCTCGATGAACTTCCTGAACGTCGGGATTCCGGTGACGATCGTGGAGACGGCGGGGGCAGCGCTGGATCGCGGCCTGGGGGTGATCCGCAAGAACTACGAACGCTCCGCCGCGCGTGGACGGTTCACGATGGAGGAGGTCGAAGCGCGGATGGGCCGCCTGACGCCTTCGCTCGACCTGAACGACCTCGCCGATTGCGATCTCATCATCGAGGCCGTGTTCGAGAACATGCAGGTGAAGAAGGACATCTTCGCCAGGCTCGACGCCATCGCAAAACCGGGCGCGATCCTGGCCACTAATACCTCGGCGCTGGATATCAACGAGATCGCGAGCGCGACTAAGCGGCCGGAAGCCGTGATCGGCCTGCACTTCTTCTCGCCGGCGAACGTGATGAAGCTGCTGGAGATCGTGCGCGCCGCGAAGACCTCCAAGGAGGTGCTCGCGACCTCGCTGGCCGTGGCGAAGAAGATCGGCAAGATCGCGGCGGTGGTGGGCGTGTGCCCCGGCTTCGTCGGCAACCGCATCCTCTTCCCGCGCCAGCAGGCGGCGCAGGCGTTGCTTCTGGAAGGCGCCATGCCGTGGGACGTCGACCGGGCGCTGACGGCGTTCGGCTTCCCGATGGGGCCGTTCGCGATGAGCGACCTCGCGGGCCTCGACATCGGCTGGTCGAAGGAGACCTCGAAGGGCGAAACCCTGCGCGACATCCTCTGCGAAATGGACCGCCGCGGCCAGAAGACCGGCGCCGGCTACTACGACTACGACCAGGAGCGCCGCGCCGTGCCGTCGCCGGTCGTCGAGGGTGTAGTGAAGGACTTTGTCGCGAAAAAGGGCGGGACCTCGCGCCAGATCAGCCAGCAGGAAATCCTTGAGCGCTGCCTCTACCCGATGGTGAACGAGGGTGCGAAGATTCTCGACGAAGGCATCGCCATCCGCGCCGGCGACATCGACGTGGTCTGGGTCAACGGCTACGGCTGGCCCGTGGCGCGCGGCGGCCCGATGTACTGGGCTGACCAGGTAGGCCCCGCGAAGATCGCCGCCCGGCTGGAAGAGATGGGCGCTCAGGTTTCGCCGTATCTTCGAACGGTCGCGGACGAGAGCAGGTCTTTCACATCCTAACCCGGTCATCCCGGCGAAGGCCGGGACCCAGATTCAGCCTGAGCGCTTGCTGAGTTTCATCTGGGCCCCGGCCTTGGCCGGGGAGACGGATTTATTTCCAACCCGCTTGTTGAGCCTCAACTTCAGCTCTGGCGTCCAGTGGATCGCCGACCATCAGCGCCTGGGCGGCTTCCAGCACCTGCGGCGGGGTTTCGGAGGCGGCGGTGCGGTAGTCGCCGGTGGTGGCGGTTTCCTGCGCCACGGCCATGCGGACCTTCCACCCAGAGCCTTCACGGCAGGCGAGGCCCGCGACGAAGCGTTCGGTGAAGGTGCGGCAGTAGCCGTCCGCACTGCGGAAGCTCAGGCCGACCCGTACGATGGCTCCCCGGGCAGGACTCGATGCCAGTTGCTTGTCCAGCGCCGTCGCCAGCGCCCCATGCGCCCTCAGGTCCGAACCGATCATCGGCTGCGGCCCGCGCGGGACCGAGAGTCCGGCGACAACGCCGACCACCAGCGTCGCGGCGATCGCCGCCCACCCGGGCACGGCGCGGCGGCGGATGGGGAAGGGGACGACGTTGGAGGGCTTGGCGCTTTCCAGCAGCCGCTCAGGCACGGGCTCGTCCAGCACGCCCGCAAACGCACCACCCATCCGCGTCCGAAAGCGGCGATGTTTTTCCAGCCGCTCCTGCAGCGCGGGATCGGCGGCCACGACGGACTCGACCTTCAGCCGCTCGGCTTCCGGGAGTTCGCCATCCACATAGGCCATCAGCATTTCGTCGGTGATGCTCATTGCTCCAGCATCTCCATCAGCGCCATCCGCCCCCGCACCAGACGGCTGTTCAAGGTGCCCGGCGGAATCTCCAGCACCTCGGCCGCATCCGCGTAGGAGAGCCCGTCGATCAGCACCAGCGCCACCGCGATCCGCTGCTCGTCGGGCAGTTTCGCCATGGCCTGGGCGATGGCCATGCTCTCCGCCGGGTCGCTCGACACCTCGGCGACGTTCACGCCGGCCTCTTCGTCGTGCAGAACCTTGCCCCAGCGGGCCCGGCTTCTCGTCTCGTCGATCCAGGCGTTCTTCATGATACGCATCACCCAGCTGTCGAGGCGCGTGCCTTCCCGCCACTGGTCCCGGCGCACAAGCGCACGCTCCACGGCGATCTGCACGAGGTCGTCGGCGGCCGTCACATCGCGCGTCAGCACCCGCGCCAGGCGACGCAGGCGCGGAAGCAGAGCGACGATCTCCTGCTCGAAAGCCACCGGGACCAACCTCTGTCGATGGATGAAACGACCGGGCCGGGGCGTTTCATCCCTGAGTCCTCAATTCAGGCCAATGTCTAGGCTATAGCGTCACCATGAGCCACCGCCGCCGCATTCTGCTGGTCCTTGCGCCCCTCGCGCTGACGGCGCTCGCCGCGCCCGCGGCGGGCCAGCTGCTGCCCAGCGTGCAGCTGCCGCTGCCGAACGTGGGCGGGGTCGTCCGCGACGTGCAGCGGACGCTTCCCATCGACACGCCCGACCTCAGCGCGGTCACAAACCTCACCGACCTGCGCCGTCTGCAGGTGCAACGGCTCATTCGTGACTATCCGCGCGAGATCGATGTCGACGACCACGGAGAAGCGGTGGTGCGCGGCGAAGTCCTCGCCGTGTCGCCCAGCCCGCAGTCGCTGGAAATCGCCCGGAAGCTTGGCTTCGAGATCGCGCGCCAGGAGACGCTGGACGGGCTCGACGTCACCCTGGTCACCCTGACCACGCCACCAGGCATGAACGCCCGCCAGGCCGTGAAGCGCCTGCGCAAGGCCGATCCGGCCGGGCAGTACGACTATGACCATATCTATACGGAAGCCGGCGCGGCCTCGGCCTCAATGGCGCTTTCCGCCGACGGTTCGGGGTCGAATTCCAAGGTCCGGGTAGGTCTCGTCGACACCGGCGCCGATGCTGCCCACCCCGCGCTGGCAGGCGCCCACGTCGAGCAGCGCGGCTTCGCGCCGGGAGGCATCAAGCCCGCCGCCCACGGCACGGCGACGGCCTCGCTGATTGCAGGCAGGGCAGGGGCGTTCCACGGAGCCGCGCCCGGCGCCTCGCTGCTGGTCGCGGACGTTTACGGAACGGGACCGACCGGAGGCTCTGCCGCGGCCGTGGTGCGCGGCCTGGCCTGGATGGCGCAAGAGCGGGCGCCGGTGGTCAACGTCAGCCTCGTCGGGCCGCCGAACGCCTCGCTGGAGGCGGTGGTGAAGGCGCTTTCCGCGCAAGGGACGCTGATCGTCGCCGCCGTCGGCAACGATGGTCCCGCAGCGCCGCCGCTCTATCCGGCTTCCTATCCGCAGGTGGTGTCGGTCACCGGCGTGGACGCTCGCGGGCGGGTGCTGATGGAAGCTGGCCACGCCAGGCACGTCGACTTCGCCGCGCCGGCATCGGATATGGCGGCCGCGGCGCCTGCAAGCCGATACGCCGCCGTACGCGGGACTTCGTTCGCCGCGCCCATCGTAGCGGGCAAGCTCGCGGAGCTGATGGACGGTCGCAGCCCTGCCGCCGCCCAGGCCGCGGTCGCTGCGCTGGCGCGTCAGGCCAGGGACGTCGGGCCTAAGGGCCGGGACAACACCTACGGCCGTGGCCTTGTCGGCGAGGACGTGCGCGTCTCGCCGAAAATCCTGCACTGAAAAAACTTCAGCGGTCGGGATGAAAGCCGACAGGCGGGTCGTTGGACCTTGCGAGAGGCGGCGCTGAACGCCCGAGCCTCGGACAAGGGAGATACGAAATGCGTAAGTCAGCTTTCCTTTGCGCGGCGGCCATCTGCGGGATGCTCGGCGCCGCTACCGGCGCCAACGCCCAGCTGCTGGGCGGCGTGACCGGAGGCCTCGGTGGCTCCATCGGCGGCGCGCTGGGCGGCGTGGGTGGCCTTGGCGGCCTGAGCGGCGGCGCCATGGGCTCGGCGATGGGCAGCGGCCACGGCTCGATCATGACGCCAGGTCTCGACCTGCCGGACCCGGTCGCGCATGTCCACAAGGTCCAACGCAAGGCCCAGGCTCGGGCTAACGCAGTGACTCGCGACGGCGCCAATGCGGCCGGCAAGGTGACCAACACGGCATCCGCCGCCGCCTCGGGCGCCGGTTCTGCGGCCGGTTCCGCTTCGGGTTCGGCCAATGGCGCCGGCAACCTGCTGGGTTCGCTGAGCGGTTCCGGCTCGGCTTCGGGCTCGGCCAATGCTTCTGGCGGCGGCCAAGCCTACGCCGCGCCGGATACCTCGGGTCTGCTCGACACCGCTTACCAGTCCGCCGGCCGCGCCACCGCGAGCGCTCACGACGTCCAGAACCGCGCGGGCGCGACGGCTCACGACGCCCAGAACCGGGCGACGGCGACCAGCCATGACGCCGTGAACACGGCCGCCAGCGCCAACCCCCACGTCAGCGCCGACGCCTCAGGCTCGGTTAGCGGCTCCGGCTCCGCCCACGCCGGCTACTGACGTGGCCTTGCGGCGCGGCGGGTAAGCCCCCTGACCGCCGCGCCGCATCCCCTTCTTGCATTGAAGCGGCTCGCCCCCGATTGTCCGGGCGGTGAAGCCGCTTCTTTCCATTCAATATCTCCGCGCCCTGGCCGCTCTGTCGGTGGTGGCCTTCCACGCCTGCCAGTGGGCGCACATTCCCTTCGATGTCGGCTCGGCAGGCGTCGACGTCTTCTTCGTCATCAGCGGCTTCATCATGTGGCGCACGACCTCCAGCGCCGAGGTCTCGCCGCTCGGCTTCCTGCAGAAGCGCGCCGTCCGGATCGCGCCGCTCTACTGGATCGTGACCTTGGGGCTGGTGGTTTCCGCGCTGCTCTTCCCGACGCGGTTCCGCGACATCCAGCCGACGCCCTGGCACGTCTTCGCCTCACTCGCCTTCATCCAGCACCTGAACCCGCAGGGTGTGCCGTTTCCGATCCTGCCGGTGGGCTGGACGCTGAATTACGAGGCGGTCTTCTACGTCCTGTTCGCGGGCGCGCTGCTGGTCCCGGTCGCCAAGCGCGCCATGGTGCTGACGCTGGCGCTGGCGGGGCTGACCTTCGTCGGCTTCATTTACCCGCCGATCTACATCATGCTCTGCAACCCCCTGCTGCTGGAGTTCGCGGCGGGCATGTGGCTGGCGCGGTTCATGGAGGAGGGGATCGCGCCTGGACGCCACGCCGGCTGGGGCCTGTTCGTGGGCGGCCTCTGCGCCTTCGCGGCCATGAGCTTCTTCGGCGTCGAGTGGGACCGCTGGCGGCCGCTGTTCTGGGGCATGCCGGCCCTGATGCTGGTCACCGGCCTGACCGCCATCGAGCGGGACGGCGGCCTGCCGGAAATTCCGCTCTTCAAGACGCTCGGCGACGCCTCCTACTCCATCTACCTGACGCACACGCTGGCCATGGGCGCCGCGGCGCTGATGCTCGGCATCTGGGACACGCCGTACTTCCCGCCTGTCGCCTTCATCATCGGAACGGTCAGCGGCTGGCTCGTCTGGCGCTTTGTGGAGACGCCGGTGCTTGCGGCGCTGCGCCGCCCGCTGGTTGCCCCTGCGGCACAGCTTGCCTGATCTTCGAAAGCCCTTTCATACTGCCGTTTGAACCGCACGAAGAGGCGGCCACCGGGAGAGAGGAAGCGTCAATGTTCAAGCGCCTGGGCGTCCTGGCCGCCGCGGTTCTGCTGCTGGCCGGCTGCAACCAACAACATCACGCTCCGGTCGATGCGAGCCGGATCGTCAACGCCGACAAGACGCCCGGCGAGTGGCTGGTCAACGGCCGCACCTACTCAGGCCAGCGCTTCAGTCCCCTCGACAAGATCAACCGCGACAACGTCGCTCAGCTCGCGCTGGCCTGGAGCTTCGACCTGCCCGAAGAGCGGGGCATTGAGGCCACCCCCATCGTCGCAGATGGGGTGATGTACACGACCTCCTCCTGGTCCATCGTCCGCGCCTTCGACGCCAAAACGGGCAAGCTGCTCTGGACCTACGACCCGAAGGTCGCCCGCGCCACCGACGTGAAGGCCTGCTGCGACGCGGTGAACCGCGGCGTCGCTCTGTGGAAGGGCAAGGTCTACGTCGGCACGCTGGACGGCCGGCTGGAGGCGCTGGACGCCAAGACCGGCAAGCGGCTTTGGTCGGTGGTCACCGTCGACCAGTCGAAGCCCTACACCATCACCGGCGCGCCGCTGGTCGTTAAGGACCGGGTGCTGATCGGCAACGGCGGCGCCGAGCTTGGCGTGCGCGGCTACGTCAGCGCCTACGACGCCGACACCGGCAAGCTCGCCTGGCGCTTCTACGCGGTGCCGAGCACGAAGCAGCGGGACAATGCGGCCTCCGACAACGTGCTCGACATGATGCGGGCCACCTGGCCCGGCGCGAAGTTCGAGGAAGGCGGCGGCGGCACGGTCTGGGACTCGATGGCCTACGACCCGGACCTGGACCTGCTCTACATAGGCGTGGGCAACGGCTCGCCCTGGAACCGCGAGGTCCGCTCGCCGGGCGGCGGCGACAACCTCTTCCTGTCGTCCATCGTGGCGCTGAAGCCCGAGACCGGCCAGTACGTCTGGCACTATCAGACGACGCCCGGCGAAAGCTGGGACTACACCGCCACCCAGCACATCATCCTGGCCGACCTGAACGTCGGCGGGACCGTCCGCAAGGTGCTGATGCAGGCGCCGAAGAACGGCTTCTTCTATGTGATCGACCGCACCAACGGGAAGCTGATCAGCGCCCGCAACTACGTGCCGACGTCTTGGGCTACGGGCATTGACGCCAACGGCCGTCCGATCGAGACGCCGAACGCGCGCTACACGACCGGCGTGTCGCTGGCCTCGCCGGGTCCGCTTGGCGGCCACAACTGGCAGCCCATGGCGTTCAGCCCGCAGACCGGGCTCGTCTACATCCCCGCGCAGGAGATCCCGTTCCCCTACATGCAGCCGGGCGGGAAGGTGACGAACTACAAGTACCGGTCCGGCGCCTGGAACCTGGGCGTCGACAGCCTCATCTCCGCCCTGCCGGACGACGAGGCGCAGCTGAAGGCGATCCGCGCCTCGCTGAAGGGCCGGCTGATCGCCTGGGACCCCATCGCCCAGGCGCCGCGCTGGAGCGTGCAGTACGAAGGTCCGTGGAACGGCGGCCTGCTGGCGACGGCGGGTGGGCTGGTCTTCCAGGGCAACGCGACGGGTGAGTTCGCGGCCTACGACGCCGCCAACGGCAAGAAGCTCTGGAGCTACAAGACCCAGACCGGCGTCGTCGCGCCGGCCATGACCTACGAGATCGACGGCGAGCAGTACGTGGCGCTGGAAGCCGGCTGGGGCGGGGCCTTCTCGACCACGGCCGGGGCGGGCGTCGATCCGCGCTCCAACGGCGTGCGGCGCATCCTGGTGTTCAAGCTGAACGGGAAGGGGAAGCTGCCCGAGCCTGCGCCGAGCGTCCCTCGCGAGTTCGTCGACCTGCCGCCGGTGACCGGCACGCCCGCCGACATCGATGCCGGCAAGCTCGCCTTCCACAACAACTGCTCCGTCTGTCACGGCGCGAGCGCGGTCTCGGAGTTCTCCATCCCCGACCTGCGCTACTCGGCGGTGACGCACGATGCCGCCGCGTGGAAGGGCGTGGTGATCGACGGCGAGCGCAAGGAGCGCGGCATGGTCTCCTTCGCCGCTTTCTTAAGCCCACAGGAGGCCGAGCAGATCCGGCAGTATGTGCTGTCGGTCGCGAATGCCCAGAAGGCGAGGATGGCGGCGGCCGTGGGGGCGAAGTAAAGCTGCCGGCGATGCCTGCCGTCGCCCCCCCGCCGCCCACCGTCGCTGAGGTCACCGTCGAGGCGGCTCGCCTGCCGCCCTCGCCGGTGGACCGCGCCTTCGCCATCGTCACCGTGGACGAGGAAGCCATCGCCACCGCGCCGCGCCTGGACGAGGCGCTGGTCGCCACGCCCGGCGTGCAGCTGTTCCGGCGCACCTCGTCGAACGCCTCCAACCCGACGACGCAGGGGATCAGCGTTCGCTCCATCGCCGGGTCGGGCGCCAGCCGGGCGCTGGTGACGCTCGACGGCGTGCCGCAGAACGACCCCTTCGGCGGCTGGGTGATCTGGTCGGGCCTGCCGCCCATCGGCATCGAGCAGGCGCGCATTGTGCGCGGGGCAGGGGCCGGGCCCTACGGCGCCGGCGCGCTGACGGGCGTGATCCAGCTGGCCGAGCGGACGCATGTGCCTGAGCACGGCGAATACGAGCTCTACGCCGGCGAACGCGGCCTGCTGGGCGCCGCGGCGGCTGCGGCGCTGGGGGACGTCTTCGTCACAGCCTCGACCGAGAAGAGCGACGGCTGGATGCCAGTGCGCACCGGCCGGACAGCTTACGATGCCCCGCTGTTCTTCCACGCCTCGTCGGCCGCGATCCGCTGGGCGCCTGACCTGGGCGGCAAGGACCTCGCCGTGCGCCTGTCGGGCTACCAGGAGGCGCGCGGGGCAGGGCAGGTGGGCGGCAACTCGCGCTCGCTCGGCGCGACGCTTTCCGCCACCCTCGCCGACACCTCGCCCGGCATCGGCACGGGCTGGCGGCTGCAAGGCTGGGTCAAGCACTCCGACCTGGAAAACCGTACCGGCAGTCGCGCTACCGGACTGACGACCAACGAGCAGTACGCCACGCCCGCCTGGGGCGCGGGCTTCAACGCCGCCCTGCGCCAGGACGTCGCCGACGGCGGCTGGGAGATCGGCGCGGATGCGCGTGGCGCGAGGGGGGAGACCCGCGAGCACTTCGGGGCGAACCTCGCCGGTAACCGGATCAGCGGCGGCAGCCAGTCGGTCGCGGGGGTCTACGCCGAAGGCTACCGCCAGGATGGCCCATGGCTGGTCACCGGCGGCGCGCGGCTGGACCGCTGGGCCACCTTCGACGGCAAGCGTATCCAGACGGTCATCGCTCCGTCCGAGGAACGCCCGGCCGACCGCTCCGGCTGGGTGCCGACAGCTCGCGCGGGCGTTCGGCGAGATGTCGGCGAGAACTACGTGCGCGGCGCCGCGTATGCCGGCTTTCGGCCGCCCACGCTGAACGAACTCTACCGGCCGTTCTTCCTCGCGAGCTCCGCCACGCTGGCCAACGCCGACCTGCAGCCGGAGAAGCTCTACGGCGCCGAGCTTGGCGGGGGCGGATCAGGGTGGGAGGTCACCGGCTTTTACAACCGCCTGGAAGACGCCATCACCAACGTCACCATCGCGCCCGGCACGGCCCAGCGGCAGAACGCCGGCGCCGTGGATGCCACGGGCATCGAAGCCGAGGCCGACCATCGCTTCGGCGACACGCTGAGGCTGCACGCGGCGGCGGGCTACACCCACGCCCGCGTGGATGGCGGCCCGAACGACGGCCTGCGCCCGGCGCAGACGCCTGAGCTGACTCTCTCCGGCGCCGCGACCTGGCGCCCGGTCGAACGGCTGAGCGCGAGGCTGGACGTGCGCTACGAGGGCAGCCGCTTCGACGACGACCGCAACACCCGCAAGCTCGCGCCCTTCACCGAGGTCGGCGTGCGCTGCGACTGGACACTGACGCGCGAGGTCACCTTCTACGCGGCCGCCGAGAACCTGACCGACGCCGGCGTGCAGACGGCCCGCGCCTTCGACGGCACGGTCAGCTACGACCAGCCACGCACCTTACGGGTTGGGCTGGTTCTTCGGCCATAGGGTGCGTCCTTCGACACGCACCCTTCGGGTGCTGCTCAGGATGACGAATTCAGTAGATCCATAATCATAGTCATCCTGAGCAGGCGCGTAGCGCCGTGTCGAAGGACGCAGGGCGCCTCAGTCCACCCCATTCAGCCGCTCCAGGATCATCTGGAGCGCCACCTCCAGCGAGGCGAGGCGCACCTTCGCCCGGCCGATGTTGCCGAAGTGCTCTTCGCGGTGGTGCGTCGGGCGGCCGGTCCGGGCGCTGGCGAAGTGGACCAGGCCGCCTTCCTCGCCGTACTTCGGATTACCTTCCGCATAGCCCGTGATCGCCAGGGCCACCGCGCCCTGCGAGCGGGCGAGAGCGCCTTCCGCCATGGCGATCGCCGTGGGCTTCGAGACGGCGGAGTGCTCCTGCAGCACCGCCATCGGCACGCCCAGCAGCTCGTGCTTGGCCTCGTCGGTGTAGGTGACGAACCCCCGGTCGAAGGCGTGCGAGGAGCCCGGGATGTCGGTGAGCAGGGAGGCCAGCAGGCCGCCGGTGCAGCTTTCGGCTGTCACCAGCATCAACCCGCGCTCGCAGGCCTCCTGCAACACCTGCTTGGTCAGGGTGTCGAGCGCCGGGGGCAGCGCGGGGTCGAGAGCCTCGGCCAACGCCGCCCCCTCCTGCCGCTACTGAACCCGTTGCCCGTTCGGGCGGGCCATCGAGCTCATCAGCTCCTTCTTCCGCTCAGCCATGCGCATGCCCAGCATCCGCATATCCATGTCGGTCTTTTGCAGCTTCGGGAAGAGCTCCTTCTCCTCTTCCTCGACATGGTGCTCGATCTGCTCGCTCAGCACCTTCACCTTGGCGTCGAACAGGTCCTCGTCGACGTCCATCGCCTCGATCTCGGCGATCAGGTCCTTGGCGGCGGCATGTTCCACCACGGCTTCGTCGATCATCTCCTCGTCCGTCAGCGCCTCACGGGCGGCGGGGTAGAAGATCTCCTCCTCGATCTGGGTATGCACCTTCAGGGCCAGGCAGATCTGGTCGGCCAGCTTCGACTTGGTCGCCGCGCCGTTGGTGTTCTCGAACTTGGAGAACATCTGCTCCACCTCGCGGTGGTCGGCCTTCAGCAGCTGGATCGCGTCCTGCTGGCCGGTAGAGGCGCTTTTCGAACGGGAGCTGCTCCTGGATTTCGAGCTGCTCTTCGACTTGCTGGTCTGGGTCGTCGCCATGACGCGTCTCCTGGGGGGATGGGAAGGTGTTGGGGTCTGAACCCTTCGATCCGCCTGAAGTTCCTGAGCTTTCGGCTTGACCTTTGGCGCCCGCGCGAGTGGTTTGCCGGGCATGGAAGAGGTGATTGTCGCCGGAGCTGGGGTGACGGGACTGAGCGTCGCCCTGGCCTTGGCGAGGCGCGGCGCGCGGGTGACCGTCTGCGATCCCGCGTCGCTGGGAGACAACGCCTCGGGCGTGGCGGCGGGGATGCTGGCGCCGGCTTTCGAAGCGGCCCTCGATCCGCTCTCTCAAGGGCACTTCGAACTGCTCACGACCGCCCGCGATCTCTGGCCCGACTTCGCGCCGGTGGAGATCAGCCGGGAAGGCGCGGTGTTCGTCGCCGAGGCTGTCGTGGTCGACAAGGTCGCCGCCCAGCTCGCCCGCGTCGGCGCCTCCTATCGGCCGGCCTCCGAGGAGTTGTCCGGGCTGTTCACCGCCAGCGGTGTCGTCACCGATGAGGACTGGCGGCTAGAGCCTTCGGACGCGTTGAAGGTCCTGCGCGAGGAAGCCGAAGCGGCGGGCGTGGTGTTCTCGCGCGAGGCTGTCCGCGAGCGGGCCGGCTCGGAAATTCTCGTCCTGGCGACCGGAGCCGCGCCCGGCCCGGCTCCGGAGCTTGCGGCGCTATCGCCGATCAAGGGTCACATCCTGCGCCTCTCCGGAGGCCCGTCGTCCGGCCCGGTGATCCGCAGCGAAGGCGTCTACATCTGCCCCTCGCGGCATGGGACGGTGGTCGGCGGCACCATGGAGCCCGGCGCCTCCGACCGCGCCATCGACGAAGCCCGCGCAAAGGACTTGCATAACCTTGGGGAGGCCGTGGCTCCTGCGCTACGCGGACTGACCGCCACGCCGCTGGCGGCCGTCCGCGCGGGCACGCCCGACGGGCTTCCGCTGGTCGGCTGGAGCGCGCTTCCGGGAGTCTTCCTGGCGGTCGGCGCCCGGCGGAACGGCTGGCTGCTCGCGCCGCTTGTGGCGCAAATCACGGCGGCTTATCTCGCCGGGGAAGATCCGGGGCCGCTCGCGGCGCAGCTGGACGCCCAACGCTTTTCGAGAGGGGACCACTGATGAGCAGCTTCTGGCCGACCGAAGAGCAGGAAGCCATCCGCGAGGCGGTGGGCCGCATCTGCGCCCGCTTCGACGACGAATACTGGCGCCGCACCGACGAGACCGGGAACTTCCCCGAAGAATTCACCCAGGCCATGGCCGAGGGCGGCTGGCTGGGTGTGGCCATGCCGGAGGAGTTCGGCGGCGCGGGACTGGGCCTGACCGAAGCCGCGCACGTGATGCAGACCGTCGCGCAATCCGGCGCGGGCTTCTCGGGCGCGAGCGCCATCCACCTCAACATCTTCGGCCTGATGCCGGTGCTGAAGTTCGGCACGCAGGCGCAGAAGGAGCGCCACCTGCCGAAGATCATCGCGGGTGAGGACAAGGCCTGCTTCGCGGTCACCGAGCCGAACTCCGGCCTCGACACCGCCAACCTCGAGACCCGCGCGGAGAAGACAGGCAACGGCTACGTCATCAACGGCCGCAAGATCTGGACCACCATGGCCCAGCGCGCGAACAAGATCCTGATCATCGCCCGCACCACGCCCAAGGAGCAGACGGCCAAGCCGATGCAGGGCTTGAGCCTCTTCTATACGGACTTCGACCGCGCCAAGATCGACGCCAAGCCCATTCCGAAGATGGGCCGCAAAGCCGTTGAATGTAATATGCTTTTCATCGAGGACCTGCGGGTCCCCGCCGAGGATTTGATCGGCGAGGAGGGCAAGGGCTTCCAGTACCTTCTGGCCGGCCTCAACCCCGAGCGCACCCTCTTCTGCGTCGAGGCGGTCGGGCTGGGCCGCGCCGCGCTCGCCAAGGCCGCGACTTACGCCAACGAGCGGATCGTCTTCGGCCGCCCCATCGGCCAGAACCAGGGCGTCCAGCATCCGCTGGCCAAGGCCTGGGCCGAGCTGGAAGCGGCCAACCTCATGGGGTTCAAGGCCGCCGCCCTCTACGACGCCGGTCGCGACTGCGGCGCCGAGGCCAACGCCGCCAAGTACCTCGGCGCCGAAGCGGGCTTCCGCGCCTGCGAGGCCGCGGTGCTGGCCCACGGCGGCATGGGCTACGCCAAGGAGTACGACGTCGAACGCTACTTCCGCGAAGCCATGATCGCCCGCATCGCCCCCGTCAGCCGCGAGATGATCCTCAACTACATCGCCGAACGCGTGCTGGGCCTGCCGAAGAGCTATTAGGCTATCGAGAGCAGCGCCTTCAGCTTGGCGCGAACCTCAGTCAGGACTTCCGCTGAAGCCCTTTCTTTGAACCGCGCCTCGCGGCTGGACCATGCGACGGTCCGCACCTGATCAGAGAGGACTACGCCTCCAGAGGGCAGTTTCACCTCGAACGGGTATCCCTTCACCTGATTGGTGAGGGCGCAGATGACGCACAGCTTCGCGGCTCGATTGTAGCTCGCCGGCGTGAGCACAAGCGCGGGGCGATGACCATCCTGCTCCTGCCCGCGGGTTGGACTCAGCTGAATCCAGATTATGTCGCCCTCATCAGGGCAGTACGGTTTAGAGGAGTTCCGCGCCGACGGCTTCGCCGAGGTCGACTTCTTCATGAACATTATCCTGGTCAATCCCAGCGACCAACTGGGCCAGGTCATATCGAGGGGGCTCTGCCTCCGCTGGCGCGATGACCAGCTTGCTGTCCTCGACCGTCATTTCGACGGGGGAACCCTCTTTGAGGTCCACCTGTCGGGCAAGGCGCGCGGGAATCCGCACAGCGAGACTGTGACCCCACCGACTGACCCGGGGGTTTTCGGTTGTAAGCATGGTCGCAGCCTCCTTAGCCGCTCGATCCCCGGCCCTTGCCGTGGGATGCCGACTGTAACTGAGCCGGTATCTACAGCAGATATACATCTGAGGTCGAAGCGCAAGGCCTAAGCGGCTGCGCCAGCCGCTTTCATCGCCTCGATCTCGGCGTCGCTGTAGCCGAGCTCAGCCAGCACCTGGGCGGTATGTTCGCCCAGGCGCGGCGCGGGCCCCTTCGGTCCGTCGTCCGCGCCCGGGAAGCGGGCCGGGCCGGCGGGGGCGGTGAAGGTCTGGCCGGTGTGGTCGGGGGTCTGCACGAAGCAGCCGGCTGCGTGGGCCTGGGGGTCCTGGGCGACTTCGCGCGGCGTCTGGTAGGGGGCCCAGGTCACGTCGCCTTCGTCGAGGCGGCGGGCGGCTTCCTCGAACGAGAGGGCGGCGAAGCCCTCGTCGAGCTCCGCCACCAGCGCGGCGACGTTCTCGCGGCGACCTCGTGAGGAGGAGAAGCGCGGGTCTTCGACGAGGTGCGGCTTGCCGGCCGCCGCGGCGATGGCGGGCCAGTCGTGGCCGCCCTGGCGCACGACGATGTTGATCCAGCGCCCCTCTGCCGTGCGGAAGAAGTTGGCGAGCGGCTGGACGGCCTGCTCACGGGGGCGGGTGGAGGCAAGCTTTCCGAGTCGCAGCTGGATCGCCATGTCCGAACCGATGGCATAGACGCCCGCGCGCATCAGCGACGTCTCCACGAGACGCCCGACGCCCGTGCGCTGCCGCTCCACCACCGCCGCCAGGATCGCCGACACGGTCGCCAGTGAGCAGACGTGGTCGCCCATGCCGGTGCGGACGGGGAAGGGGTCCACGCCCTTGGGCGCGGTGATGGCGCCGACGCCGGCTCGCGACCAGAAGGCGGCGATGTCCATGCCGGCCTTGTCGGCGTCGGGCCCTTGCAGCCCGTAACCGGTCAGGCTGCAGTAGATCAGGCGCGGGTTCTCGGCCCGCAGCGTCTCCCAATCGAGCCCCGCGCGCGCCAGAGCCTGCGGACGCACGTTGGTGAGGAAGACATCGGCCTGGCGGGCCAGCTTCACCGCGGCTTCGCGGCCCTGGGGCTTGGCGATGTCAAGCACCACGTCGCGCTTGCCGCGGTTGTCGAGTTCGAAGACCGGGTTGTTGTGCTGGTCGGCCCCGAGCGTGTCGAAGAACTGCCGCATCGGGTCGCCCCTGGGCGGCTCGATCTTGATCACCTCCGCGCCCCAGTCGGCCATGATGCCGCCGGCGCCGGGGGCTGCGATGTAGGTCGCGAGTTCGACGACCTTCAGACCTTCGAGCACGCGCGCCTCCCAAACACCTGTTTGGAGGCATGATGGCGAGGGTCAGTGCGCGAGGGAAGCCTTAAGCTACGGCGCGCGGGCCGGTGTATTTGCGCGGCGCCGAGGCGTCGGCGACGGCGCGGGCGACGCCCGCCACCGTCACCGGCTTGCGCAGCACGGCGTTTGCGCCGGCGGCCAGGCATTCCTGCGCCTCGTCGACGTCGCCGCCGATCACGGCGATGATCGGCTTGTTGCTCACGGCGCCTTCCAGCTGACGAAGAGCCGCCGCGGTCTGCGGGCCATCCATCAGGGGCATGCGGCCGTCCAGCATCACGAGGTCGAAGTCGACCGTCTGGGCGAGGTCGAGCGCGCGCTGTCCGTTCTGGGCGTGCACCACCTGATGGCCCAGCTGTTCCAGGATCGCGCGCAGCATGGCGGCGTTCAGGCCGTCATCCTCGGCGATCAGGACGCGCAGCTTCTTTGCCCCGTTATCCAGATGCCCCGCCAAGGGCTCGTCCAGTTGGGCATTGGGATCGAACGGCATGACCAGCGTAAAGCAGCTGCCGACGCCCACAGCGCTCTGGCCGGTCAGTTCACCACCCATGAGGTTCGCCAGCCTGCGGGCCAGCGACAACCCAAGTCCCGCGCCGGGGATACCCACGCCCGTGCGCTCCACGCGGCGGAAGGGTTCGAACGCCCGCTCCAGCTCTTCGGGGGAGAGGCCCGGTCCGGTGTCGGCGACCTCGACGGCGATGCGGTTCTCGGCGCGCAGTTCGATGCGCGCCTCGATGCGGCCGCGCACCGTGTACTTCACCGCGTTTCCGATCAGGTTGGCGAGCACCTGGCGGGTGCGCGTGACGTCGCCCACGGCCGCCCCGATGCCGCGGCCTTCCAGCTCCGGATCGATGTGCAGCGTCAGCTCCACGCCCTTCGCCGCCGCATGCGGCCGGTTGAGCACGACGAGGTCGCGGGTCACGCGCGCCAGATCGAAGGGCTGGGCCTCAAGCATCAGGCGGCCGGACTCGGCGCTTTCGGAATCCAGCGTAGCGTTCAGCACGGAGATCAGATCGTGGGTCGCCTCCAGCGCAGCGGTCAGCTGCTCGCGCGACGGCGCCGCCCGCCCGCCCTGTCCGGCCGCGGCGGCCAGCACGTGGGTGACGCCGTTCAGGCCGTTGCGGATCTCGTGGCTCAGGGTGGAAACGATATCCGACTTCGAGCGCGCCAGCTTCTCGGCGGTCTCGAGTGAAGCGATGTTCTGCGCGATCAGCGCCTCGCGCTCGGCGGCCATGGCGAACTGGGCGCGCAGCGAGCGGTTCAGGATCAGGCCCAGAGCCAGGGCGAAGGCGACCGCGCCGAACGCGATGATCCCAAGGTCGACGCTGTTGGGATCGGTCAGCAGGAAGAGCAGCGGCGCAGCGGCGGCGAACGGTCCCACGATCAACAGCGCCGAGAGCACGGGTGCGCTGAAGAAGATGCACGCGATGGCGCCGGCCGTGGCCATCAGGAGCATGTTGCTCCGGACCGGCTCGGCGAAGTCGCCCATGGCGGCCACCTGCGCCACCGCCGCCGCCCAGAGCAGTCCACCCACGACATGCACGCGCACCCGCCGGCTAACGTTTTCGCGACCGTGCGTCTTGATCCAGTTCACCGCGGCGTAGAAGGCGCCCCAGTTGATGGCGAAGACCGCGAAGGTCGCGGCCATCCAGGCCGCATTGTGGGCGTGCGAAGCGACCCAGACGAAGATCGGCAGGCACACCGCAAAGAGCGCGAGCGCATATCGCAGCAGAGCGCTCTGCGCTTCGAGCGACTGGACGGTGACCGCCGGTCCGGTGGGGGACGCTGTTTCGATAGGGGATGACATATACTGATGCCCGACGTTTAGCCCTTACGCCTACGCCGCTAAGGTTGTTTTCGGGTTACGCAGCGTCGTTAACGGCCGGAAACCTGCGTTTTTCGACAAAGGCGGATTGGCGCTTGTCGAACGGTTGTTTGATCGCCCATGCTGCGAGCATGAGTGACGCCGCCGCCCCCGTGATCCGCCCAGCCGCGACCATCCTCCTGCTGCGCGACGACCCGCAGTTCGAAGTGCTGATGGTCAAGCGCCATCACCAGATCGATTTCGCCTCCGGCGCCCTCGTGTTTCCCGGCGGCAAGACCCACGCCGGCGACCACGATCCGCTTTGGGCCGAGTGGTCTTCGGGCTGGGACGACGTCGCGCCGGAGGAGCGCCCGCTGCGCATCGCGGCGATCCGCGAGGCCTATGAGGAGGCGGGCGTCATCATGGCCCGCGCCCCATCGGGCGAGCCCTTCACCGGCGACGACCGCGCCGCTGCGCTTCGCGAGACCATCGCCAACGACCAGCACCCCTTCATCGAGTTGATCCGCGAGCTGGATGTGCGGCTGGACCTTGGGGCGTTGACGGCATTCGCGCGCTGGATCACCCCCAACCTGATGCCGAAGCGCTTCGACACCTGGTTCTACGTCGCCACGGCCACCGGCGAGCAACTGGCCGCCTGCGACGGTCGCGAAACGGTCGATGCGGAATGGATCGCGCCTTCGCAGGCCCTCCGCCTGGCCGCCGAGGGTCAGCGCAAGGTGATCTTTCCCACCCGCATGAACCTCCAGCTCCTGGCGGAAAGCTCCAGCGCGAGCGAAGCCGCCGAACGGGCCGCCGCCCGTCCGCTGGTCACCGTCGAGCCATGGGTGGTGCGGCGCCCTGGCGGCAACGTCCTGACGATCCAGCCGGACGCCGGCTACGGCGAAGTGGAAGAACCGCTGTCGGCCTCGGCCTAAGTGTCGAAGCTATGAAGGTTGTTCACCCGGGGAGTGTCTTGAACGAAGCTGGGGTTGCGACACTCCACTTCCACCGGAGCTCCCCGGATGAACGTACACAAGAATGCTCGGCTTACGC
>JBLNCT010000024.1:0-61874 GCA_050260915.1 Parcubacteria group bacterium | reverse complement strand
TGGGACGTGGAGACGGTCGCTGCGGGCGGCGGCCCGATCCTCCCCTTCGAGGGCTCGGGGGCCGGGGTTGGCCCGGACAGCGCGGGGGCCACCCCCGGCCCTGCGGCTTACGGCCGAGGCGGCCCAGCGACGGTGACGGACGCCAACCTCGTGCTCGGAAGGCTGGACCCGGCCTACTTCCCCTCGGTGTTCGGCCCGAACGGCGACGCGCCGCTGGACGTGGACGCCGCCCGCGCCCGCCTCGCCGAACTCGCACATGCCATGGGCGCCGAGAGCATCGAAACCGCCGCCGAAGGCTTCATCGCCGTGGCCGTCGAGCAGACCGCCCAGGCCGTGCGCCGCATCTCCACCGAACGCGGCTTCGACCCCCGCGACCACACGCTGGTGGCATTCGGCGGCGCGGCTGGGCAGATCGCCTGCCAGGTGGCCGATGCGCTCGGCGTCACCGAGGTGCTGAGTCCGAGGTACGCCTCGCTGCTGTCCGCCTGGGGCATCGGTCAGGCGCGGGTGCGGGTCCTTCGCCAGGCCGGCCTCGAACAGCCGCTGGGCGCTGAAGGCCTCCGCGCAGCCCATGCGCTCTCCGACCGCCTCGCCGAAGAAGCCGCCGAAGCGTTGCGAGCGCAGGACGCCGAGCCGGGCGAGCCGGAGCGCCGCTTGCTGCTCCGCTACGACGGCGCGGATGCGACGCTTCCCGTGCCCTTCCACGACGCCAAAGCCGCCTTCGAGGAAGCCCACCGCCGCCTCTTCGGCTTCACCGAACCCGACCGCCCAATCCTGATCGCGTCCGTCGAGGTGGAACTCTCTCCCTTCCCCCTGGAGTGGGGAAGGGTCGGGGAGGGGGGGGGCGCCGCTTCAGCTCTCGCGGCCCCGGGGAGTGAAGCGGAGAGCATCCCACCCCCATCACAACCCATCCCCCCTCCAGGGGGAAGGGCTTTAGAGGCCGACCAGCTCTCCACCATCGACGGCCCCGCCCTCATCGTCCGAGGCGACACCCAGATCGCCGTCGCCCCCGGCTGGCGAGCGACCCGCGAAGCCGGCGGCCTGATCCGCCTGACCCGCGTCACGCAGCTGACAACCCAGACCATCGCCGCCGACAAACCCGACCCGGTCACCCTCGAACTGTTCAACCGCCGCTTCATGGGCGTGGCCGAAGCCATGGGCGCGGCGCTGGAACGCACGGCCCACTCCGTAAACATCAAGGAGCGCCTCGATTTCTCCTGCGCCCTGTTCGACGCCGACGGCGGGCTGGTGGCGAACGCGCCGCACATGCCGGTCCACCTGGGCTCCATGGGCGCCTCCATCCGGGCGGTGAAGGCTCGGCATCCGAAGCTGAACCCCGGCGAGGCGTTCGCGCTGAACAACCCCTACTTCGGCGGCACCCACCTGCCGGACATTACCGTGGTCATGCCGGTGTTCCTCGGCGCGGAAGAGCCGGCCTTCTACGTCGCCGCGCGGGGTCACCACGCGGACGTCGGTGGCGTACAGCCGGGGTCGATGCCGCCGTTCTCGAAGACCATCGACGATGAAGGCGTCCTGCTCGACGCCCTGCCGATCATGCGCGAAGGCCGGTTCCTGGAAGCCGAAACCCGCGCGGCGCTCACCGCCGGCCGCTGGCCCGCCCGCTCGCCGGACCGCAACCTCGCCGACCTGAAGGCCCAGATCGCCGCCTGCCAGGCGGGCGCTTCCGCCGTGGCGGCCATGATCGAGGCCTACGGCGGCGAGACGGTCGCACGCTACATGACCTTCGTGCAGGAAAACGCCGAGGCCGCCGTCAAACGCGCCATCGGCCGGCTCTCCGACGGCGAGGCGCGGGTCCCGATGGACGGAGGCGGCGAGATCGTCGTCAGCATCACCGTCGACTACGCGGCGCGGGAGGCGACGCTCGACTTCACCGCCTCCTCCGACCAGCTGGCCAGCAACTTCAACGCCCCCTCCGCCATTGTCGACGCCGCGGCGCTCTACGTCTTCCGCACGCTGGTGGATGACGACATTCCGCTGAACGCCGGTTGCCTGAAGCCCCTGAAGATCGTCACCCGCCAGGGCTCCATGCTCGACCCGAAGCCGCCCGCCGCCGTCGTGGCGGGCAACGTCGAGACCAGCCAGCACGTGGTGGACGCCCTCTATGCGGCGCTCGGCGTCATGGCGAACGCGCAGGGGTCGATGAACAACTTCACGTTCGGCGACGCGGCCAACCAGTATTACGAGACCCTCTGCGGCGGATCGGGCGCGACCGCCTCCGCCGCCGGTACGAGCGCCATCCACACGCACATGACCAACTCCCGCCTGACCGACCCCGAGATCCTGGAGCGGCGCTTCCCCGTGCGGGTGGAGGCCTTCGCCGTCCGCCACGGCTCGGGCGGCGCGGGCGCGAACCCCGGCGGGGATGGGGCGATCCGGCGCGTCCGGTTCCTGGCGCCGCTGGAAGCAGCTCTCCTTTCCACGCGCCGCGATCACGCGCCGCAGGGGATCGCAGGCGGCGGACCGGCCCTGCCCGGACGGCAGCGTTGGATCGGGGCCGGCGGTGAGGTAAAAGAGCTGGACGGCTGCTTCTCCGTGGAGGTGCGGCCCGGGGACGTCATCGAGATCGAGACCCCTGGGGGCGGGGGTTACGGTCCGGCGACGAGTTGAGATGAGTTTCGCAAAGGACTTCGACGCATGGCGCCAGCCCTTCTTTTCGCCCTCGCCCTGTTCGCCGCCGATCCGGCCATGGAGACCTCCGGGTCCACCGGGGCCGCGCCGGCATCGGCCGAGCCGCAGAACGACTACCAACTCGTCGCCTGGTGCTACGGCGCGCTGTCGGCCCACATGTCGCTGCACGACCGCGCGATGCCCGAGGTGGAGCGCATCGAGCGCACCTTCGAAAGCCATCCCGGCGAGGCCGACGAGGAACTCGCCTTCTATGCGCAGCAGCAGAAGGAAGGGAAGAAGCAGCTCGCCCTCTTCCGACGGGCCATGACCGCCGCCGAAAAGGCCTCGATCAAGCCGATCCAGCAGGAAGGCGCGACCGCCATCGCCCAGGGCGAGGCGATCTGGGCCGGGTCCAACTATGCCGACAAGCGGCGTCTTGCGCAGGAATGGATGAGCTGGGCGCTCCCCGAGCGCTGCAGCCCGACCGCGCAATCGCTGGAGCAGAAGGCGTCGGTGCTAGGGGCCGCGCTGAGCTACAACGCGCAGACCGAGCAGCCCGCCGCCGCGCCGGCTGCTGAACAGCCCGCCGCGCCGGTGACCGAAGCGCCGGCGCCGGAACAGGCCGCGCCTGTCGAGACGCCTGCCGCCGACGCGCCGCCCGCCCCCTCGATCGACGGCATCCTCAGCGACGACGAAGCGCAGAACCCGCCGGCGCCATAGGGTCTTCCCCCTCTGGGGGAAGTACGGCCGAAGGCCGGGATGGGGGCCTGCTGACTCGCCCCCACACCCGCTTCGCGGGAGCTCCCCCAGAGGGGGAGCACCTTTAGGCCGCCGCCCCTCGCATCGGATCGTAGTTCAGGATCGGCGAGAGCCACCGCTCCGTCGTCGCCACGTCCCAGCCCTTTCGCCGGGCGTAGTCCTCGACCTGGTCGCGGTCGATCTTGCCGACGCCGAAGTAGTGCGCCTGCGGGTGGCTGAAGTAGAGGCCGCTGACCGACGCGGGCGGGGTCATGGCCAGAGCGTCCGTCAGCTCGATCCCGGTCGAGGGCGTGGCATCGAGGAGGCGGAAGAGCGTGCGCTTTTCCGTGTGGTCGGGCTGGGCCGGGTAGCCGGGCGCCGGGCGGATGCCCTGGTACTTCTCGGCGATCAGGGCATCGATGTCGAACGGCTCGTCGGGTGCATAGCCCCAGAGCTCCGTGCGCACGCGCCGGTGCAGGGCTTCGGCGAAGGCCTCCGCCAGCCGGTCGGCGAGCGCGGTCGACAGGATGGCGGAGTAATCGTCGCCCTTGTCGCGGAAGCGTTGGGCGACCTCCAGCTCGCCGTGGCCGGCGGTGACGGCAAAGCCGCCGATCCAGTCGGGCACGCCCACGGGCGCAATGAAGTCCGACAGGGCCACGTTCGCCTTGCCTTCCGACTTGGCCATCTGTTGGCGCAGGGTGTGGAAGCGGGCGAGCTCGGCCGTGCGGCTCTCGTCGGTCCAGACGATGACGTCGTCGCCATCGGCGTTGGCGGGCCAGAAGGCGGCGACGCCGCGGGCTTCGTACCAGTTCTCGGCGACGATCTTCTCCAGCATCGCCTGGGCGTCGCGGTAGAGGTCGCGGGCGGCCTCGCCGACGACGTCGTCCTCGAGGATCGCCGGGAAGCGGCCGACCAGCTCCCAGCTCGCGAAGAAGGGCGTCCAGTCGATGTGGCGCACCAGGTCGGCAAGGTCGTAGGGCGCAAAGGTCCGCGCGCCGGTGAACGTCGGCTTCGGGGGCGAGTAGGCGGCCCAGTCGATGGCGAACCGGTTGGCGCGGGCCTTGTCGATCGGCGTGCGCACCTTGTTCTCCTGCCCTCGCGCGAACTGCTCGCGGATGCGGATGTATTCGGTGCGGGTCTCGGCCTCGATCTTCCCGCGCTCGGGCGACAGCAGGCCCGAGACGACGCCCACCGCGCGGCTGGCGTCCAGCACATAGGTCGTCGACCCGCGCCGGTAGGCCGGCTCGATCTTCACCGCCGTGTGGGTGCGGCTGGTGGTGGCGCCGCCGATCAGCAGCGGAATGTCGAAGCCCCGCCGCTCCATCTCGGAAGCTACGAACACCATCTCGTCGAGTGAGGGCGTGATCAGGCCGGACAAGCCGATCATGTCGACCTTGTTCTTCTGCGCCTCGTCCAGGATGCGGTCGGCTGGGACCATGACGCCGAGGTCGATGACCTCGTAGTTGTTACACTGCAGCACCACGCCGACGATGTTCTTGCCGATGTCGTGGACGTCGCCCTTGACGGTCGCCATCAGGATGCGGCCCGCCATCTCGCGCGGCTTGCCCTCCTTCTCGGCCTCCATGAAGGGCAGCAGGTAGTTGACGGCCTGCTTCATCACGCGGGCTGACTTCACCACCTGCGGCAGGAACATCTTGCCCGAGCCGAACAGGTCGCCGACGACGTTCATGCCGTCCATCAGCGGGCCTTCGATGACGTGCAGCGGGCGCTCGGCCTGCTGGCGAGCCTCCTCCGTGTCGGCCTCGATAAACTCGGTGATGCCGTGGACCAGCGCATGCGAGAGGCGCTCGGCGACGGGAAGCGAGCGCCAGGCGAGATCCGCCACCTTCGGCCCGCTTGCGTCGCCCTTGTATTTGGGCGCGAGGTCCACCAGCCGCTCGGTGGCCCCCTTCTTGCGGTTGAGGACGACGTCCTCGACAGCCTCGCGCAGCTCCGGGTCGATGTCGTCATAGACCGGCAGGTCGCCGGCGTTGACGATGCCCATGTCCATGCCCGCCGCGATGGCGTGGTAGAGGAAGACCGAGTGGATCGCGCGGCGCACCGGCTCGTTGCCGCGGAAGCTGAACGAGACGTTCGAGACGCCCCCCGAAACCCGCGCATAGGGCAGCATCTGCTTGATGCGCCGCGTCGCCTCGATGAAGTCGACGGCGTAGTTGTCGTGCTCCTCGATCCCCGTCGCGATGGCGAAGATGTTGGGGTCGAAGATGATGTCCTCGGGCGGGAAGCCGACCTGGTCGACCAGGATCCGGTAGGCGCGTTCGCAGATCGCCACCTTGCGGTCGGCGGTGTCGGCCTGGCCCTGCTCGTCGAAGGCCATGACCACGACGGCGGCGCCATAGCGCAGGCATTTGCGCGCCTGCTCGATGAACTCCGCCTCGCCCGCCTTCATGCTGATCGAGTTGACGATGGCCTTGCCCTGCACGCACTTCAGGCCGGCCTCGATCACCTCCCACTTGGAGCTGTCGATCATGATCGGCACGCGCGCGATGTCCGGCTCGGCGGCGATCAGGTTGAGGAAGGTCACCATCGCCTGCTTCGAATCCAGCAGGCCCTCGTCCATGTTGACGTCGATGACCTGGGCGCCCGCCTCGACCTGCTGGCGCGCGACCGACAGGGCGGCGGCGTAGTCGCCCTCGACCACCAGCTTCTTGAATTTGGCCGAGCCGGTGACGTTGGTTCGTTCACCGATGTTGACGAAGACGGGTCTCAACTTAGGCTTCCTCACTCGAACGTTCGCGTCCGCCCAGCACGAGGCGGCGCGTGGCGATGGCCTGTAGCACACCGGCGTCGAAGGCCTTGCGGTAGGCGGCGGGGTCGGATTGTTTCAGCGCCTGCAGCTCGGCGATCTCTCGGCGCAGGTCGGCCAGAGCAGGGTCGGTCTGGGAGATCGTCCGGGCGCAGACGTCGAAGAACCCCTTGCTCAGCGGTCCCACGGACTTGTCGCCCAGCGAACCCTTCGGCACGCGGTTCAGCCGCGAGCGGATGTCGCGCAGCTGCTCGACCTCCACATTACTCAGGGTCGTCATGCCAGCTCGAACGCCTCCAGCCCGGCGAGCCGCATGGCCGTCGGGCGCTCAGGCACGGCGCGGGGTTTGAGGCCCGCGACGCTGTCGGCGACGTGCTTGATGTGATCCGGCGTCGTGCCGCAGCAGCCGCCGAGGATGTTGACGATGCCGCTCTCCGCCCACTCGTGCAGCATGCAGGCGGTTTCGTGCGGCTGCTCGTCGTACTGGCCCATGGCGTTGGGGAGGCCCGCGTTGGGATAAGCGGCCACCAGCGTGTCGGCGATGCGCGACAGCTCGGCGATGTGGGGCCGCATCAACTCGGCGCCGAGCGCGCAATTGAGGCCCACCGCGAACGGCTTGCAGTGGCGCACGGAGTTCCAGAACGCCTCCACCGTCTGGCCCGACAGCGTGCGGCCCGAACGGTCCGTGATGGTGCCCGAAATCCAGATCGGCAGCGGCTCGTAGCCCTCGTCTTGCAGGTCGAGGATCGCCTTGATCGCGGCCTTGCAGTTCAGGGTGTCGGTGATGGTCTCGATCAGGAAGAGATCGACGCCGCCTTCGTGCAGCGCCGCGATCTGCTGGCGATAGGCTTCATAGACCTGGTCGAAGGTCACCGTCCGCGCGCCCGGATCGTTCACGTCCGAGGACATGGACAGCATCTTGTTCAGCGGCCCGATGGAGCCCGCGACGAACCGGGGCTTCCCCGGCTCCTTCGCCGTCCAGCGGTCGGCGGCCTCGCGGGCGAGGCGCGCGCCGGCGAGGTTGATGTCACGCACCGCCTCCACGTCCAGCCCGTAGTCGTCCTGGGCGATGGTCGTGGCCGAGAAGGTGTTGGTCTCGGAGATATCCGCGCCCGCGCCGAAATAGGCGTCGTGCAGGCCGGTCACGATATCCGGCCGCGTCAGGCAAAGGATGTCGTTGTTGCCCTTCATCTGGCCGTCGTGGCCGGCGAAGCGCTCGCCGCGGAAGTCGGCTTCGGTCAGCCCCTGCCGCTGGATCATCACGCCCCAGGAGCCGTCGAGCACGAGGATGCGCTCGCGGGCGGCGGCGTGGAGGGCGGCAATTCGGTCCTGGCGGTTCATAACCAACACTCCTGCGCGGCAGAGAGCCCCCTCCACCGCTTCGCGGTCCCCCTCCCCCAATGCGGGAGGATCTCGTTCGGCGCCGACCTAGGGTGCTCCCCCTCTGGGGGAGCTGTCAGCGAAGCTGACTGAGGGGGCTTCATCCCACAGCCTCCTTCTCACGCACGCCCAGAACGCGGCAGATCGCATAGACCAGGTCGGCGCGGTTCAGCGTGTAGAAGTGGAAATCGGTGAAGCCCTCTTCCTCCAGCCGCGCGCACATCTCGGCCGCGACCGAGCAGGCGATCAGCTTGCGGGTCTCGGGATCGTCGTCCAGCCCCTCGAACAGGTTGGCGAGCCAGCCCGGCAGCGGGATGCCGCACGGCCCGGCCATCTTCACCAGCCCTCGATAGTTCGACACCGGCATGATCCCCGGCGAGATCGGGATGGTGATCCCGGCCGCGCGCACCTTCTCCATGAAGCGGAGGAAGGTATCGATGTCGAAGAAGAACTGGGTGATGGCCCGCGTCGCGCCCGCATCCACCTTCTTCTTCAGCACGTCGATGTCGAAGTCCGGCCCAGGGCTCTCCGGGTGCACCTGCGGGTACAGGCCGACGAAGATCTCGAACGGCGCGATCTTGCGAATAGCCGCGGTCAGCTCGGTCGCGTTCGCATAGCCGTCGGCCGGCGGCACATAGGCGCCGCCGAGACTCCCGGGCGGGTCGCCGCGCAGGGCGACGATGTGCCGGATGCCGGCGTCCCAGTAGTCGCGGATGACCTCGTCGACCTCGGCGCGCGTGGCGCCGACGCACGTCAGGTGGGCCGCGGGCTTCAGGTGGGTTTCGTCGAGGATGCGCTTGACCGTCCGGTGCGTGCGCTCGCGCGTCGAGCCGCCCGCCCCATAGGTCACCGACACGAACGACGGATCGAGCGGCTCCAGCCGGCGGATGCACTTCCACAGGTTCTCCTCCGCCTCCGGGGTCTTAGGCGGCGAAAATTCGAACGAGACCTTCAGGCGGCTGGCCTCACGCGCGCCCGCGCGGGCGACGGGGCCAAGCGCGGAGATGGGGGCGTTCATGCGGCGCTCCTCTTGTCATTGGCCGCGCGCTCACCGGTCCAGATCTTCACGGTCAGGCCGTAGCCGTTGGCTGGCGGCAGGGTCTCGCGGACCTCGCCCTTCAGCCCGGCGGCCGCCAGCCAGCGGATGATCTCCTCGTCGGAGAAGCCGAGTCGGCGGTGCTGGTGCTGCTCGCGCAGGGTCTCTAGCGTGTGAGGCGCAAAGTCGACGATCAACAGCTTGCCGCCCGGCGCGACCAGCCGCGCGGCCTCGGCCACGGCGGCGGCGGGATCGGAGAGGTAGTGCAGAACCTGATGCACGGTCACGAGGTCGGCGAACCCGTCGGGCAGGCGCGTGGCGAAGATGTCGCCGTGACGCAGCTCGGCGTTCAGGCCCGACGCCTGGGTGTGGCTGCGGGCGATGTTGAGCATCTGCTGCGACAGGTCGAGGCCCAGGCAGCGTTCGGCGCGGCCGCCCAGCAGGGTCAGCATCCGCCCCGTGCCGGCGCCGAGGTCGACCAGCTGGCCGACCTTCTCCTTGCCGGCGGCGGCCAGAATCGCCTTCTCGACCTTGTCCTCCGCCACATGCAGCGAGCGGATTTCGTCCCAGCGCGCGGCGTTGCGGGCGAAGTAGGACGCGGCGTCGTTGGAGCGCTCGGCATGGATTGCCGTCAGCCGCTCGGCGTCGCGCTTGAGCGTGGCGTCGGCCGGGTCGACCAGGTCGAGCGCCTGCTCCATCAGCACCCTGCCGGGTCCCCGCGCGACCAGGCGGTAGAAGACCCAGGCGCCGTCGGGGAACCGCTCGACCAGCCCGGCCTCCGCCAGCAGCTTCAGGTGGCGCGAGACACGCGGCTGGCTCTGGTCCAGAATACGGCAGAGCTCCAGCACGCTCAGCTCCTCCGATGCGAGGAGCGCAAGGATGCGCAGCCGCGTCGGTTCGCCCGCGGCGCGCAGAATCTCCACCGTCTGGTCAGACGTCAGCGTCATGGGGATATAAAGATATCCTTATATCCTTATGTCAAGCTGCGATATATCCACAGCCGTGTAAGCGAAGCGTCACTATTTCGCCAGAATCCCCGTAAAGCTGCGGCCGCCCGTCGCACCCTGGGGGGCTACTTAGTTTGGAAACGACCCAATGACCTTGAAATCCATGCTGCTGGGCGCCGCCGCGACCCTGTTCGTCGCCGCTCCGGCGTTCGCTGAAGACCAAGCCGCCCCGGCTCCGGCCGCTGACGCCGCCGCCGCGGCTCCGGCCCCGGCCGCCGCTCCGGCCGCCGACGCGGCGCCCGCCGCTGCTCCGGCTCCTGCCGCCTCGACCGACGCGGCTCCGGCCGACGCGGCGAAGAAGGACGATTCCGCTGCTCCGGCCGCGGCTCCGGCTGCGCCCGCCGCCTAAAAGCGGGCTCAAGGGGCGGGCCACCCGACGGCTCGCCCCACCCTCGCCGCTTCAGCCCTGAACGGGCGTCGCGAGCGGCTCGCCGGCGAAGAAGCGGCGCAAATTCTCCAAAGTCTGGCCGACCATCTGCGGGATGCTCTCGATGGTCCCGCCCGCGATGTGCGGCGTCAGCACGGTGTTCGGCACATCGGCCCAGCGCTCCGGCGGCGTGGGCTCGGTCTCATAGACGTCGAGCGCGGCCATCCCGAGCCCCCCGTCCTTCAGCGCCGCGATCAGCGCGTCCTCGTCGACAAGCGAGCCCCGCGCCACGTTCACCAGACAGCCCTTCGGCCCCAGCGCCTCGATGACCTCGCGCGAGATCAAGTGGCGGTTCTCGGCGTTGGCCAGGCAGGCGACCACCAGCACGTCCGACTGTTGCGCGAGGGCCAGCAGCGAGTCGGCGCGGGGCCAGCGCGCCGCCTTCGGCCGCGGCCCCCACCAGCTGACCTCCATGCCGATGGCCTCCAGCCGCCGAGCCACCGCCTCGCCGATGTGCCCGAGCCCCACGACGCCGGCCTTCTTGCCGCCGAGCGAGCGCCTCGGCCGCATCCGGTCGGCATGCGTCCAGCGCCCTTCCCTTAAGCGCCGGTCGCCCTCGACGACACCGCGCCAGGCGCCGATCATCAGCCCCAGGGCCACATCCGCGACATCCTCGGCATTCAGCCCGACCGAGTGCGTCACCGCGATCCCGTGCTCGCGGCACCAGTCCACCGGCACGCCGTCGTAGCCCACGCTCACACAGGCGATCAGCCCAAGCCGCGGCATCGAGGCTAGGAACTCCGGCTCCAGCCTGAACTCGCCCGCATGCACCACAGCGCGCACGTCCGAGACGTCCGGATTCTCCCACCGTCGCAGCACCTCGTACTCCCCCGCCAGCGCCCCTTGCAGCGGCGCCAGCATCTCGTGGGAGAGGAGGACCGCGGGCCTCATCGGATATCGATGACTCTGGCGGAAAGGATCTGCAAACGCTCAACAACTTCCGGCCAAGCGACCCTGACGCGAGCGAAAAGGACACGATTGGGACAGTTGCCGAGCCGTATGCGCACGACCTTTGGACCAGTCGGGTCAGACGCCGCCAAGGTAATGAAGTCCACATCCTTGGTGACCATCACCGCCTCAAGCGCCTTTGCCCTCTCCCAAATTTCCACATCCGGCGCTTGCATCATTTGCAGATGCTTCACGTGAAAGGCCTCGTGCCCGAGCTCTTGGAGCACGGCGATCATGGAGGCCGGGAGATGTTGATCGAGCAGGAACCTCAAGCGGCCGAAACAACCACGGCCGGATGGTCCAACTCGCGAGCCGCGTAGGTAAGGCTCGCCTGGATATCTTCGAGCTCGAGTTCATCAAAGTCTTCGAGAATCTCGTCGGGCGTCATGCCCCCAGCCAGCATCTCGAGAATGTCGATCACACGAATGCGCATGCCGCGGATGCAGGGGCGCCCGCCGCACTTGCCTCCTTCGATCGTGATGCGGTCCAGAAGCTCGCTCATGGCCGCAGCATAACCTACCGCGCGAACTTCTGGAACTTGATGCGGTGGGGGATGAGGCTGTCGGCGCCGAGGCGGCGCTTCTTGTCTTCCTCATACATCTCGAAGTTGCCCTCGAACCATTCCACATGGCTGTCGCCCTCGAAGGCGAGGATGTGGGTGGCGAGGCGGTCGAGGAACCAGCGGTCGTGGCTGATGATCACGGCGCAGCCGGCGAACTCCTCCAGTGCCTCTTCGAGGTTCTGCAGCGTCTCGATGTCGAGATCGTTGGTCGGCTCGTCGAGCAGGATCAGGTTGCCGCCGGTGGCCAGCGTCTTGGCCAGGTGCACGCGGTTGCGCTCACCGCCCGACAGCAGGCCGACCTTCTTCTGCTGGTCGCCGCCCTTGAAGTTGAAGCTGCCGACGTAGGCGCGCGAGTTGATCTCGCGCTTGCCGACCATCATCACGTCAGTGCCGCCGCTGATCGCCTGCCAGACGGTGTCGTTGGGGTTCAGGTCGTCGCGGGTCTGGTCAACGTAGGCCAGCTTCACCGTCTCACCCACGCGGATCGTGCCGGCGTCCGGCGTCTCCTGCCCGGTGATCAGCTTGAAGAGCGTGGATTTACCGGCGCCGTTCGGACCGATCACCCCGACGATGCCGTTGGGCGGCAGCTTGAAGGAGAGGTCCTTGAACAGGATCTTGTCGCCGTACTCCTTCTCCAGCCCCTCGACCTCCAGCACCACGTTGCCAAGCCGCGGTCCCGGCGGGATCTGGATGGCGGCGTAGGTCTGGGCGGCGCGGGAATTCTCCTGCTCGGCGACCATCTTCTCGTAAGCCGCCAGGCGCGCCTTCGACTTCGACTGGCGGGCCTTGGCGTTGGAGCGGACCCACTCCAGTTCGCGGGTGAGCGCGCGCTGGCGGGCCTCGCTCTCGGACTGCTCCTGGACGACGCGCTTCTGCTTCTGCTCCAGCCAGCCGGAGTAGTTGCCCTCGTAGGGGATGCCCTTGCCGCGATCGAGCTCCAGCGTCCACTTGGTGACCTGGTCCAGGAAGTAGCGGTCGTGGGTGACCAGGATCACGCAGCCCGGGAAGGCTTCCAGGTGGTGCTGCAGCCAGGCCACGGACTCGGCGTCGAGGTGGTTGGTCGGCTCGTCGAGCAGCAGCATGTCGGGCTTCGACAGCAGCAGGCGGGCCAGCGCCACGCGGCGCTTCTCACCGCCGGACAGGTTGGTCACGGACCAGTCGTCCGGCGGGCAGCGAAGCGCGTCCATGGCCATCTCGACGCGGCTGTCGATGTCCCACAGGTCGCCGGCGTCGATCTGCTCCTGGAGGGCGGTCATCTCCTCCATGAGCTCGTCGGAGTAGTCCTCGCCGAGCTTGGCCGCGACCTCGTTGTAGCGGTCGACGAGCTTCTTCTCATCGCACCAGGCGATGACGTTTTCCCAGACGTTCTTGTCGGGATCGAGCTGCGGCTCCTGCTCGAGGTAGCCGCGCTTGATGCCGTCGGCGGCCTTGGCCTCGCCGGAGAACTCCTTGTCGATCCCGGCCATGATCTTCAGCAGCGTCGACTTACCCGAGCCGTTGACGCCGACCACGCCGATCTTGGCGTCGGGGTAGAAGCTGAGCCAGATGTTCTCGAACAGCTTGCGCCCGCCGGGAAGGGTCTTGGTCAGGCCCTGCATCTGGAAAATGAATTGTGCGGCCATGGGGGCGCGGGTGCTCGCTAGCTGTGAGGAGGAGGTCGGGGCGGATGTAGCCACGAGCGGCGGGAATGCCAAGCACTCTCCCTTCCCCCTGGAGGGGGGAAGGGTTGGAGATGGGGGTGGCGCCGCTTCAGCTTGTGCTGCTTAGGGGAGTGGTTGCGGAGAGGGTCCCACCCCCATCCCAACCCTTCCCCCCTCCAGGGGGAAGGGCTTTAGCGCTTAGCGCCTGAACCCCGCCAGCAGGGCCTTCAGTTCCGGCTCCCGCACAGCATCGGCGGCCGCCGATTGCGGGAACCACCGCCGCTCGCGCTCGTGCGCTTCGGGCCAGGACAGCGCCTCATGCGTAACCGCAAGCGGAAAGACATCCACCCGCAGGCGCTTCACCTCTCCGCTCTTGCGCACCTTGTCGTAGTGGAAGGCGCCAACCGGCTCCGCACCCACAGCGCCGCGGAGGCCGGCCTCTTCCCAGGCCTCCTGGGCGGCGGCCTCATGCGGGGCGCGGTCGTCCATCGGCCAGCCCTTGGGGATCATCCAGCGGCGCGTGCGGCGGGTGGTGATCAGGAGGACCTGCAGCTCGCCGTCCGCGATCCGCCAGGGCAGCGCTCCGTACTGGACGCTGCCCTTGCCCATCTCAGAACCCGAAGGCGGCAGCCGCCCAGTAGAAGACGGCCGCCAGCACGGCCGCCGCCGGGATGGTGATCACCCAGGCCACCACGATGCGGCTGGCGATATTCCACCTCACCGCCGAGGCCCGGCGCGCGGAGCCGACGCCCACGATGGCCCCGGTGATGGTGTGGGTCGTGGAGACGGGCACGCCCATGTAGGTGGCCATGAACAGGGTGATCGCCCCGCCCGTCTCGGCGCAGAAGCCCTGCATCGGCGTCAGGCGGGTGATCTTCGAGCCCATCGTGTGCACAATCCGCCAGCCACCGAACAAGGTCCCAAGGCCCATGGCGGCCTGACAGCTCAGCACCACCCACATCGGCGGATCGGCCTCGTGGGGCAGCGCACCGCGTGAGATCAGCAGCGCCGCAATGATGCCCATTGTCTTCTGCGCATCGTTGCCGCCGTGGCCGAGCGAGTAGAGCGACGCGGAGACGAACTGCAGGCGACGGAAGACCTTGTCCCCGGCCTGCGGCGTGGCCCTGACGAACAGCCACGACACCAGCAGCACCAGCAGCAGGGCAATGAAGAAGCCGGTCACCGGCGAGAGCACGATAGCGACCGTGGTCTTGGTGAGCCCGCCCCAGATGATGCTGCTGAGCCCCGCCTTCGCGACGGCCGCGCCGATCAGGCCGCCGATGAGGGCGTGCGAGCTCGAAGACGGAATGCCGGCGACCCAGGTGATCACGTTCCAGACGATGGCGCCCATCAGCGCGCCGAAGATCAGGGCGTCGGAGACAATCGCGGGATCGACCAGCCCCTTGCCGATGGTGTTGGCCACATGCAGCCCAAACACGGCGAAGGCGATGAAGTTGAAGAAGGCCGCCCACGCCACCGCATACCTCGGCGGCAGCACGCGGGTGGAGACGATGGTGGCGATCGAGTTGGCGGCGTCGTGCAGCCCGTTCAGCAGGTCGAACAACAGCGCGACCGCGATCAGGAAGACGAGGATATAGAGCGGGTCCACGGTTGGGCGGCCCGGCTCAGATGTGTTCGATCAGGATGGTCGAGACGCGGTTGGCCACGTCCTCGAAGCGGTCCACCACCTTCTCCAGGTGGTCATAGATCTCCGCCCCCACGACATAGGCCATGGCGTCGCCCTGCCGGGACTTGTGGAACAGCGCCTTCATGCCGGCGTCGTAGATGTCGTCCGCCTCTTCCTCGAGCCGGGTGACCTCCTGGGCGAGTTCGGTCACGCGCTTGGAGTTGTGCCGCAGCTTCTCCAGCGAACCGACCAGCTCGACGGTCAGGTGGGCGGTGCGCACGATGATGTCGGCCATGGCCCGCATCTCCGGCGCGAACTCGCGCTGTTCGAAGAGCGTCACGGCCTTCGCCGTCTTCTGCATCTGGTCGATGGCGTCGTCGAGGGTGGTGGCGAGGTCCTTGATGTCGCCCCGGTCGAAGGGGGTGATGAAGGTGCGGCCCACCGCCGTGAGCACCTCGCGGGTGATGCCGTCGGCCTCTTCCTCGTACTGGCTGACCTTCTGGCACCAGGCCGGCACCTCGTCGCCGCCGTCGAGCAGCTTGCGCAGCGCCTCGGCCCCGTTGACCAGAGTCGTGGCGTGGCGGCCGAACATCTCGAAGAAGCGCCCTTCCTTGGGCATCACGGCCTGGAACCAGCTCAGCATCTTCCCGTCCCCAGCGGCTGAATCGTCACATCTCTTTAGCAGGACTGTCACAATCCGCACCGCCTTGGCGTGAAGGTTTTGTGACAGCGCCCGCCCGGAACACGGCAAGGGGGCAAGGGGTTCTACCGGCCTGCCCACAAAGGAGTGCGCCATGAGAATCGCCGATATCATGAGCCGCGACGTACAGGTCGCGCTTCCCGAAACCACCCTGCGCGACGCCGCCGAGGTGATGGCCCGGATCGACGCGGGCGCCCTGCCCGTGTGCGACGGCCGCCGCCTGCTCGGCATCGTCACCGACCGCGACATCGTCGTGCGCGGGCTGGCCAAGGGGCTGGGGCCCGACTCGTCGGTCACTCAGGTGATGAGCGAAGGCGTCGAGTACTGCTTCGAAGAGGACGACATCACCGAAGTCGCCGACAAGATGGCCGCCAGCCAGATCCGCCGGATCGCCGTCGTCGACAGCGACAAGAAGCTGGTCGGCATGGTCTCCCTAGGCGACGTCGCCCGCGAAACCCGCCCGGCGACCTCAGGCGACGTGCTGGAAGAAGTCAGCCAACCGAGCCAGCCGCATCATTGATCAGCTGAGCTGAACGCTCAGCGTCCTGCCCACCGCATGCGCCGCCCGCCGGAGGGTGGACAGCGTGACGGACGGGTTGGCGGGATCGAGCAGCCGGTCCAGCTGCCGGCGGCTCGTTCCCATGCGCGCGGCCATGGCCGTCTTCGTAATCCCGCGCTCCTGCATGGCCGCGGCGATCTGGTCGGCGATGATCTCCTTGAGCGCGAGGTCCTCGACCTCATCGCGGATGCCTTCCTCGTCGAGGAAATCGTCGAAGGAGGAACCGATCTGGCCCCTGGCTTGAACGGCGCTCATTTCGACAGCTCCTTCATTCGGCTGCGGGCGAGGTCCAGGTCGGCCGAAGGGGTCGCCCGCGTCTTCTTGATGAACCCGTGCAGCAACACCATCGTCCCGCCCTCTATGCAGAACAGGACGCGGGCGATCCGCCCGTCGGAGATGTTGCTGCGCACTTCCCACAAGCCGCCGCCCATCGCGCGGCAGTAGGGCATGCCGATCGGCCAGCCGAACTCCACCTTGGCGATGTCCTTGCCGACGATCTTGCGGTCATCGAGCGCGAGCTCCTTCAGCCAGTCCTTGACCGGCTCCGTTCCCCGCGCGTTTGCGTAGAAGCGCGCGGGAAGCTTCTTCGTCTGCTCCCCCACGCGTCATACGTGCCAAAAATGGCACGTTCCGTCAAGGCGCTTAGCGCCCCGTCGGCATGTCCTTGAAGGCCACGTCCTTGTCGACGCGGACGTCGCCGGGGAGGCCGAGGACCCGTTCGGCGATGATGTTCTTCAGGATCTCGTCGGTGCCGCCGGCGATGCGCAGGCCTGGCGCCCACATGACGGACTGCTGGAAGGCCGCTTCCATGGGCGCGACCGCCGGGTCGTTGATGATGCCGAACTGATCCTCCAGCTCCATGGAGCTGTTGGCCATCTCCTGCATCTGGTTGGCGGCGATGATCTTGCCGATCGAGCTTTCCGGCCCCGGCGTCTGGCCCCGCGAGAGCGCGGTCATGGTGCGGAAGCGGGTGAGCTTCAGGCCCTCGCTCGCCACGTACCAGTCGGCCAGCTTGTCGCGCAGCTGCTGGTCCTTCAGCGAACCCAGCTGGCGGGCGAGGTCCATGACGAGCTTGTAGTCAGGTCCGGTCGAGCCGCCGACCGCCAGACGCTCGTTCATCAGCGTGACCAGCGCGACCTTCCAGCCATCGCCGACGCCGCCGAGTCGCTGGGAGTCCCTCACCCGCAGGTCGGTGAAGTAGACCTCGTTGAACTCGGACCCGCCGCTCATCTGGTGGATGGGGCGGACCTCCACGGCCGGATCGTGCATGTCGATCCAGAACATGGTCAGGCCCTTGTGCTTGGGCACGTCGGGGTCGGTGCGGACCAGCAGGATGCCGAAGTCGCTGTACTGGGCGCCGGTGGTCCAGACCTTCTGGCCGTTGATCACCCACTCGTCGCCGTCCTTGACCGCCCGTGTCCGGGCCGCGGCCACGTCCGAGCCGCCGGCCGGTTCGGAGAACAGCTGGCACCAGATCTCCTCGCCCCGCACGGCCGGGCCGACGAAGCGCTGCTTGGTGTCATCGTCGGCGAACGCCATGACGGTCGGGACGCACATGCCAAGGCCGATGGTGAAATAGCCGTAGTTGACGCCGGCCTTGGCCTCTTCCTGGTTGAAGATGACCGACTGGATCGGCGTGCCGCCGCCCCCGCCCCACTCCTTGGGCCAGGTGATGCAGGCGTAGCCGGCTTCGGCCTTGCGCGTCTGCCAGGCCTTGGCCGCGGCCATGTGCTCGGGGCTGTTGGGCTTGCGGCCGTTGGCGGTCGTCGACTTGTGGTCGGCGGCGTTCTCGGCCAGCCACTTGCGGGCCCTTTCGCGGAAGGCGGCTTCTTCGGGGGAGTCGTTGAAGTCCATTACGCTGCGTTCCTGCGTTCCAGTTGCGACACGAGGCGCTCCTTCCAGACCTTGGGCGCGCCGGCGACCAGAGCCAGCTGGCGCGAGCGGCGGTAGAAGAGGTGGGCGTCGACGTCCCAGGTGAAGCCCATCCCGCCGTGGGTCTGGATGTTCTCCTTCGACGCGAACCAGTAGGCCTCCGACCCCGCGATCCGGGCGGCCGAGGCGGCCACCGGCAGCTCCGGCGCATTGGTGTTGAGCGCCCAGGCGCCGTAGTAGGCGTTGGAGCGGGCGACCTCGTTCTTCACGTACATGTCGGCGAGCTTGTGCTTGATCGCCTGATAGCCCGCGATCACCCGACCGAAGGCGTAGCGGCCAAGCGCATACTCCTTCGCCATCTCCAGGCAGCGGTCGGCGCCGCCCACCTGCTCGAAGGCCAGCAGCACGGCGGCCCGGTCGAACACCGCTTCGGTGAGCGCAAAGCCTTCGCCCGCCGCGCCCAACCGCTCGGCCGGCGCGCCGTCGAAGGTGATCTTCGCCACGCCGCGGGTCGGATCGAGAGTTTTCAGCACCTCGCGCTTGACGCCGGCCAGATCCACCAGGAACAGCCCCGGACGACCGCCTTCGTTGGCCAGCACCACCGCGACGTCGGCGATGTCGCCGTCGGTCACCGGGATCTTGGTCCCCGACAGCTTGCCGCCCTCAACGCGCGACTGGATGGACGCCGGGGTCACCGGTCCCGGGCCTTCGGAGGTCGCAAAGCAGCCGATGACTTCGCCGGCCGCAATCTTCGGCAGCCACTTCGCCTTCTGCTCGTCCGAGCCCGCCAGCATGATGGCTTCGGCGAGGAAATAGACGGTCGAGGCAAACGGGATCGGCGCCACGGCCCGGCCGAGCTCCTCGGCGATGGCGCAGAGCTCCACATGGCCGAGGCCAAGCCCGCCATGCTCCTCCGGAATGGCCGTCCCCAGCCACCCTTGCTCGGCCACGCCCTTCCACAGGGTCTCGTCGTAAGAGCGTTCGGCGTTGTCGAGCACGCCGCGCACGACGGCGCTGGAGCACCGCGCCTCGAGGAACTTGCGAGCCTCGCTCTTCAGGAACTTCTGGTCGTCGGAATAGTCGAAATTCACGGGGTCTTCTCCCTTGTCGGGATCACCATGAACCACCTTTGCCCACGCGAAAAGAATGACGTGGCGTCAGGTGTTTAGCCAAAATCGACGCGCCCTCGTCCTGTCCCCGTTTGGAGCGGAGGGCTCAATTGGCCATCGTCCGAACCGCCTGTTCAGAGCCTCTTGACCGGCGTTCCCACGATCCGCCCCAGAAGACGCCCTTCGGCTTTTGCGTCTCGAAATGAACGGCCCGACGGCTCGCTCAACTCGCCGCCGGAGACGAGGGTGTGCCCGGACTCGATGGACGTCAGCTGGCGGACCGCCACTCCCATCCCGAGCGCCACGAGATAAAGGCCGCCTTCCACCAGCCGATCGGCGTCCATGCACAGGATCGGATCGCCTTCCCGCGCGATCTCGGGAAGGGCTTGCGAAGGCATGTCGGTGACCCACAGGCCCTCCGCCCGTCCGAACGCGCGCAGGAGCCATTTTCGGGAGAAGGGCGCCCACTCGACCACCGTCCCCTCCGGCAGGCTGCGACAGGGCAGTTGGACGAGCTCTTCATCCTCGCAAGCCAAAGGCGTCGGCTGCCCCTCTCCGGTGACCAGCCAGCGCGGGTCCACCTCCAGCATGTCCGCGAGGAGGAAGGCTCGATCAGCGCTTGGGATCGCTCCCTTCGAATAATCGTGGAGCGTGCTCGCGGAGAGGCCCGTCTCGCGCGCCAGCCACGCGCGGTCCCGACCCGCCAGGGCGCGACTAAACCGTTCGGCGAACGCGTCATCGCGCTTGCCTGATTGACGAATACGATTAACCGCATTATCGAACGGTTTATCGGATTTAGTCCGAATGGGGGTCATGTGTCGGTCGGGGGGTGGCATCGCGAAGATGTCAAAGCGTTGCTGCGGAGGAGGTACGGGTCCGTCGCCGCCTTCGAGCAGCAAAAGGGACTTCCGAAAAGTTCGGTGAGCGATGTGCTTCGCGGCCGGTCCGTCAGGCGGACTGCCGAGGCCATCCTCAAGGAGTTGAACACGCCTGACACAGCCTCCAGCAGCCGTTGGGGGAAGCGTGCATGAATCCGACTTTTCGGACTGTAACGTCAAGTGACCGTAGCGCCTCACTCGACGCGCTCGAGGGTTCCTGCGCTGGCGGAGACAATCATTTTCGCCTGCCGGCCACGGCGATGCGTATCACTCTGGGTAGCGTCCACTTCTACATAGCCGTCGCGCCCAGGACGCCGGTCCATCACCATCCGCGCACCCGGCGGCGCGTGCGCGTGCGCCGCCGCCACGTCGTGGCGCGCATGTTGTGCGACCACAGCTTCTATTACTCGAAGCGCCGCTTCCGAATCGTCTGCGTGAAGTGCGGTTCGGTACGCAGAATTCCATAACGGGGCGGCTGCGGGCTACCCCCGGCCGAGCGGGACCGCTAAACCGGAGGCATGCGAACCGAGACCCCCCAGCCGATCCGCCTCGTCGACTATGCGCCCCCCGCCTTCCTGATCGACGAGACGCACCTCACCTTCCTGCTCGAACCGAACCACACGCGGGTGAAGGCGAAGCTGACCGTCCGCCGCAACGGCGATCACGCCGAACCGCTGCGCCTGAACGGCGAGCAGTTGAAGCCGGTGTCGGTGGCGATCGATGGGCGTCAACTCGAAACGAGCGAGCGCACGGTCGATGCCGAGTGGCTGACGATCCCGAACGTCCCCGACGCCTTCACGCTGGAGACCGAGGTCGAGATCGATCCGGAGGCGAACAAGGCGCTCTCCGGCCTCTACATGTCGGGCGGGCGCTTCTGCACCCAGTGCGAGGCCGAGGGCTTTCGGCGGATCACCTGGTTCGCCGACCGGCCGGACGTGCTGTCCCGCTTCACGGTCCGCATCGAAGCCGCGCGCGAGTACCGGCGCCTGCTTTCGAACGGCAACCTGATCGAGAGCGGTGACTTAGCCGAAGGCCGCCACTTCGCCGTCTGGAACGACCCCTTCCCGAAGCCCTGCTACCTGTTCGCGCTGGTTGCGGGCGAGCTCGACGAGCTGGCCGACAGCTTCGTGACCATGAGCGGGCGCACCGTGGAGCTGCGCATCTACGTCGATCCCGGCATGGCCAGCCGCGCCTACTACGCGATGGACGCCCTGAAGCGTTCGATGAAGTGGGACGAGGAGGCGTTCGGGCGGGAGTACGATCTCGACCTCTTCATGATCGTGGCGGTGCGCGACTTCAACTTCGGAGCCATGGAGAACAAGGGGCTGAACATCTTCAACAGCTCCCTGCTGCTGGCCGACCCGGCGACCGCGACCGACCTCGACTATGAGCGGATCGAGAGCGTCGTGGCCCACGAGTACTTCCACAACTGGACCGGCGACCGGATCACCTGCCGCGACTGGTTTCAGCTGTGCCTGAAGGAGGGCCTGACGGTCTTCCGCGACCAGGAGTTCAGCGCCGACCAGCGCGGCCACGCGGTCCAGCGGATCAAGGACGTCAAGTCGCTCCGCGCCCGCCAATTCCCCGAGGACGCCGGCCCGCTGGCCCACCCCGTTCGCCCGTCGAGCTACCTGAAGATCGACAACTTCTACACCGCGACCATCTACGAGAAGGGCGCGGAGGTGATCCGGATGCTGAAGGCCCTGCTGGGGGCCGACGACTTCCGCAAGGGGATGGACCTCTACTTCGACCGCTGGGACGGCCACGCCACCACGGTCGAGGCCTTCATCCAGTGCTTCGCCGACGCGTCCGGCAAGGACCTCTCCCAGTTCTTCGGCTGGTATGAGCAGGCCGGCACGCCAGCCGTGACGCTCGAGCCGAAGTTCGCCGACGGCGTGCTGGAGCTGACCCTGAAGCAGGCGACGGCGCCCACGCCCGGCCAGCCCGGGAAGACTCCGCTGCCGATCCCGGTAGCCGTGGGCCTGCTCGACCTGGACGGCAAGGCGGTGCGCGACACCGAGGTTATCGTGCTCGACGGCCCTGAGAAGACGGTGCGCTTCGAAGGCCTCGCGTCGGCGCCAGTGATCTCCGCGCTGCGCGGCTTCTCGGCGCCGGTGAAGCTCGACTACGAGGCGCCGGCGAAGCACCGCTACGTCCAGCTCGCCTCCGATCCGGACCTCTTCAATCGCTGGGAGGCGGGACAGGCGCTGGCCTGCGAGCTGATCCTGGCCCGCGCCAAGGGCCAGGCCGACGAGCTCAGCGAAACGCGCTTCGCCGACGCGGTCGGGCGCGCGCTCACCGACCAGGCGGCCGAGCCCGCCTTCAAGGCCCTGCTGCTGACCCTGCCGTCCGAACAGGACCTCGCGCTCTCGATGAACCCCGCCGACCCGCACGCGATCCACGAGGCGCGCGAGACGCTGCGGACGCGCATGGCGGTGCATCTGGGCGACCTGCTGCGCCGCCTGCACGGCGGACTGCAGGAAGCCGGCGAGTTCTCACCGGATGCCGAGAACGCCGGCCGCCGGGCGCTGCGCAATGCAGCCCTCGACCTGCTGGCCGCCGAGCCCCGCTCCGAGAACGTCGATCGCGCTATCGGCCATTATCAGGCGGCCGCGAACATGACCGACGCGATGGGCGCCCTTAACGCTCTCATGCAGATCGGCGGCGAGCCGGCCGAGAAGGCCCTGGCCGACTTCCATGCCAAGTGGAAGGGCGAGCCGCTGGTCGTCGACAAGTGGTTCGCCGTCCAGGCCCGCGACCCGTCCGAAGGCGCGCTCGGCCGCGTGCTGGCGCTGACCGCGCACCCGGACTTCGACATCAAGAACCCGAACCGGATGCGGGCCTTGGTGATGAATTTCGCCAGCGGCAACCCCGCGCGCTTCCACGACCCGAGCGGCGCGGGCTATCGATTCCTCGCCGACCAAATCCTCGCCGTCGACGCCTTCAACCCCTCGACCGCCGCCCGCCTCGTCGAGCCGCTTGGCGGCTGGCGGCGCTACAAGCCCGAACTGGGCGCCCTCATGCGCGCCGAACTCGAGCGGATCGTGGCGCATGAGGGGCTGTCGAAGAACGTCTACGAACTGGCCAGCAAGGCGCTCGGTTAACCTTAGCGTCAGCGTTAATCCGTGACGGCGGACGCCTGCTCCGCTTAGTGTCGATTCGCTGGGATGAATCGGCGGGGAACGGGGTGCCGAACGGGCGCAGCAGGAAGGCGATGACCGCCGCGAAGGGGCCGCTGGGTCTTGTGCGGCTGGTGCTGCTCGCCACCATCCTGCTGCTGGTCCTGAACACGGCCTTCGGCGTCGAGCGCGCCGCGAGGGAAGGCGACCTCGGCGAGATCGGCGAACTGGTGGTGCCGCTGGGCGTGGGGCTGGCGCTGGCCGCCCTCCTCTACTTCCAGAGCCGCCGCGCGGAAGAGGCCCAGCGCGCCTACCTCGCCAGCGAACAGCGCTTCCGCCTGGCCGTCGAGGCGGCCCACTGCGGCATCTGGGAATGGGACCTGGAGCGCGACGCCGTCTTCCTGTCCGAGGCGACGGCGGTGATGTTCGGCCTCACCGGAACCCACACCCTGCCCGGACAGGAGTTGGTGGAGCGCGTCGCCGCCGCCGACCGGGCGATCGTCTTGCGAGCGCTCGCCAGCGCGGCGGCGGGCGGGGCTTTCGAAGCCGCCTTCCGCGTGCCGCGCACCGACGGCGGCTACAGCTGGATCGACGCGCGGGGCCGCGGCTTTGGCGAAGGGCGGATCGTCGGCGTGGCCCTCGACATGACCCAGGAGCGGCTGGCGCAGAGCCGCGTGCAGGCCGCCGAAAGCCGCCTGCGCGACGCCATCGAGAGCCTCTCCGAAGCGTTCGCCATCTGGGATCGCAACGGCCGGCTCCTGCTCTGCAACCGCAACTACGGAGAGCTGTTCGGCGTCCCCGCCGCCCAGCTGAAGCCAGGGGCGAGCCGCGACGAGATCACCGCCATCATCCGAAACGGGGTCAAGCAGGAGACCGCCCCTGCCGGCGGCCGCTTCGAGGTGGAGATGAAGGACGGCCGCTGGGTGCAGGTCTGCGAACGGCGCACCACCGACGGCGGCACGGTCGTCACCGGCTCCGACATGACGACGCTGAAGCGCCAGCAGGAGACGCGCCGCCACAACGAGCAGCAGCTCGAGGAACTGGCCCGCAAGTACGAGCTGGAGAAGATCCGCGCCGAGTCCGCCAACCGCGCCAAGTCGGAGTTCCTGGCCAACATGAGCCATGAACTGCGCACCCCGCTCAACGCCATCAACGGCTTCTCGGAGATCATGGTCGGCGAGATGTACGGGCCGCTCGGCGACCCACGCTACCGCGACTACGCCCGCGACATCCTCAATTCCGGCGAGCACCTGCTGGCGCTGATCAACGACATCCTGGACATGTCGAAGATCGAAGCCGGCAAGCTGCATCTGCGCTTCGAGCAGCTGTCGCTGGAGGAGGTCGCGGAGGAAACGGTGCGGCTGGTCAAGGCGCGGGCGGACGCGGTGGGCGTCTCGATCGCGCTGAACTTCCCGGCCCTGCCGGATGTCGAGGCCGACTACCGCGCGGTGAAGCAGGTGCTGCTGAACCTGCTCTCCAACGCCGTGAAGTACACGCCGCGCGGCGGTTCGGTGACCATCAGCGCCCACCCCGTGGCCGACACGCTGGGCGGCCGCGTCCGCGTGGCGGTCAAGGACACCGGCATCGGCATCCCGCAGGAAGACCTCCAGCGGCTGGCCCGCCCCTTCGAACAGGTCGAAAGCCACCTGGCGCGGACCACATCAGGCACGGGCCTGGGGCTGGCGCTGACCAAGTCGCTGGTCGAGATGCACAACGGCGACCTGCACCTCGAAAGCACCCCCGGCGAAGGCACCACCGTCAGCTTCGCCCTGCCCGTGCACCAGCAGCAGTTTTCGCGGACGGCCTAACCCTATCCCGCTCATCCCGGCGAAAGCCGGGACCCAAGCGGACTACGGGGTGACCACGGCCTCAAAAGCCTGCCGCGCAGCTTTCTGCGTCGCCGCCAGCTTCGTCTTCAGCGCCCGCCAGTCCCGCACCCCGCCGGCGCGAGCCAGCAACGCCTTCAGCGCCTTTGGCTCCGCCTCTGGGTCAGCCCCCTCATCGAGCGCCACCTTCAACAACTGCGTCAGGTCCTGCTGCAGCCGCCAGGCGCTCTCCAGCGCGTCGAGCGGCTTCGGATCGGCGAACCGCGCCTCCCGGATGAGCGCCAGCGCCGCGCCGGTGTTCTGGCAAAGCGGCCCGCCATCCGCCGCATGCACCAGCTGCAGATGCTGCGCGGCGAACTCCACGTCCACCAGGCCGCCTGGGATGAGCTTCAGGTCCCACGCCCCCTTCGGCGGCCGCTCGCGCTCCATCAGCTCGCGCATCTCGCGCACGTCCTTCGCCGTCCGCTTCGGGTCCCGCGGCCGTCGCAGCGCATCGTCGATCGCCGCTGTCGCCTCGGCGGCGAAGGCGTCGGAGGTGGCCCAGACCACCCGGGCGCGGGTCAGCGCCAGCAGCTCCCAGGTCTCGGCCTCGCGGTCGTAGTAGTCGTCGAAGGAGGCGAAACTCACCGCCACCGGCCCCTTGGAGCCCGTGGGCCGCAGCTGCATGTCGACCTCGTAGAGCGTTCCCTCCCCCGTCGGCGCCGATAAAGCCGCGATCAGCCGCTGGGTGAAGCGGGCATAGAAGGTGTCGGCCGCCCAGCCCTTCTTCTCGCTCATCCCAGCCGGGTCGTCGGCGCGGTAGAGGGTCATCAGGTCGAGGTCGGAGCGCGCCGTCATCTCGCGCGAGCCGCACTTGCCCAGCGCTACCACCGCGACCTGCCCGGCAAACGCCCCGCCCTGCCGCTCCGTCTCCGCCAGAGCGGCGGGCGCGAGGCCCTGCATGATCAGGTCGGCGAGGGTGGCGAAGGCGCCGCCCGCCTCGGCCGCTGTCGCTGAGCCGCTCATCACCTGCACCCCGATGCGGAAGGCCTGCTCGCGATAGACGCGGCGGGCGAGGTCCATGGCCTGCTCGAAGTCCTCCGCCGAGGCGAGCGTCTGGCGCACTCCATCGCGCACATGCTCCTGCCCGAACGGCGCGAAGAAGGTGGGGTCGAGCAGCGCATCCAGCGCCGCCGGCCGCCGCGCAAGCGTCGCCGCCAGCTGCGGCGCAAACGCCATCACCTCGACCACCAGCTCGAACAGCTTCGGCTGGGCCAGGAACAGCGACTGGATCTGCACACCGGTCGTCAGCCGCTCGAAGAAGTCGGCGAAGCGGTTGAAGGCGACGTCCGCCGAACCGGTCGCCTGCGCGGCCTCCAGCAGCCGGGGCGCGAGCCGCGTGAACAGCTCCCGCCCCCGCTCGGTCCGGGTCGCGGCGATGCGGCCGTGGTGCCAGCCGCGGATGGTCTGGGAGATCCGCTCAGGCGTCGAGAACCCCATCCGCGCCAGCGTGCGTAGCGTCTCGGGGTCATCGTCCACACCGGTGAAGATCAGGCTGCCAAACCGCGACGACAACGGCTCCTCGCCCTTGAACAGCTCGCCGTAGCGAAGGTTCACGCCCTTCAGCAGCTTGCCGACCGTGGCGTCGAACGAGCGCAGGTTGTCGTAGCCCCACAGCGCCGCCACCCGCTTTCGCTCGCCGTCGTTGTCGGGCAGCCGGTGCGTCTGCTCGTCCCCGATCATCTGCACGCGGTGTTCCAGCGCGCGCAGGTCGGCGTAGGCGCTATCCAGATAGGCCGCCGTCTCGTCGTCCACGTGGCCCGCCTCGTTCAGCGCCTTCAGCGCATCGATGGTCCGGGGCGAGCGCAACTGCGGCTGGCGGCCGCCGAGGATCAGCTGCTGGGTCTGGACGTAGAACTCGATCTCCCGGATGCCGCCCCGGCCGAGCTTAAGGTCGGCGCCCTTCGCCTCCAGCCGCTCGTCGACCTTGTGGACGTGGATCTGGCGCTTGATGGAATGGATGTCGGCGATGGCCGCGAAGTCGAGGTGTTTGCGCCAGATGAAGGGCTGCAGCTCGGCCAGGAACGCCTCTCCGCGCGGCACGTCGCCGGCCGCCGAACGAGCCTTGATGAAGGCCGCTCGCTCCCAGTTCTGGCCGACGCTCTCGTAGTATTCGAACGCCTCCGGCACCGGCACCGCGGGCTGGGTGGACGAGGGATCGGGCCGCAGCCGCAAATCGACGCGAAAGACGTACCCGTCCGCCGTCCGGTCCTGCAGCATCCCTGCCACCAGCTGCGTGATCCGCACCGCCACCGCAGGCGCCTCCGCGCCCTCGGCCAGCGGCAAGGCGTCCGGCTCGTAGAAGACGGTGAAGTCGATATCGCTGGAGTAGTTCAGCTCGAACGCGCCGTGCTTGCCCATGGCCAGGCAGAACAGCCCAGGCACAGGCCCCGCCTCGCCGTCGCCCACATGCGTGAGCCGCCCCCGCTCCACCTCCGCCCTCGCCGCCTGCATGAGCGACGCCCGAAGCGCCGCATCCGCAAACCGGCTGAGCGCGCCCGTCACCCGGTCGAGGTCCCAGACGCCGCCCAGATCGCACAGCGCCGTCAATAGATGCAGGTCGGCCTTCAGCTCGCGCAGGACCCGCCGGGCTTCTTCGCGATCTCCCTCCGCCCCCTGCGCCAGCGCCTCGGCGAGTATCCCCTCAAGCCGCGCGTCCGGGTCACCCTCCAGCGTCCGCCGCAACCCCTGCGGCCTCCTGCGCGCCAGCCCCGCGAGGTACGGAGACGCCCCAAACACCGGCGCCAACGCCTCCCACGCCGAGAGGTCGAACGTCTCGGCCAGCACCTCCCGCGTCCGCTCCGCCGCCTTGGCGTCGAGGGTGGGGCCGCAGGGTTTGAGGAGATCGGAGAGGCTCATTGCGTCCTTCGACACGGCGCGGAGTTTATCCTCGGGCTGGCCAGAGGCCAGACCCGGGGCGCCTGCTCAGGATGACGAAGTTAGTGGGTTCCATTGAGTCCGTCATGGTGAGCAGCACCCGCAGGGTGCGTGTCGAACCACGCACTCACTCCACCCGCGGCAGCACGAACGCAACCCTCAGGCCCGGGCCCTTGCCGTCGAAGCTGCCGGGGCCTTCGTCGAGTTCGAGGCGGCCGCCGTGCGCTTCGGCCACCGCGGCGACCAATGAGAGCCCCAACCCCGAGCCCGGCTCGTTGCGGCTGTTCTCCAAGCGGACAAACCGCTGCACGACGCGGGCCCGGTCGCTCTCCGGCACGCCGGGCCCGGTGTCGGTGACGGAGAACTCCACCTCGCCCGACGAACGCCGCCGCGTGCGCAGCATCACCGCGCCACCCTCGGGCGTGTACTTCACTGCATTGTCCAGGATGTTCGCCAGCGCCTGGGCGATGAACTCGCGGTTGCCCTTTACCTGCAGGCCGGGCGTGATCTCCGCTTTGAAGTCGAGGCCCTTGTCCTCGCACAGCGGTTCGTAGAGCTCGGCGATGTCGGCGGCGAGTTCGCCGGGGTCGAACAGGGTCTGGTTCGGAGCCTGGCCCGCCGCCTGCAAGCGCGCGATCGCCAACACCGCGTTGAACGTGTGCAGCACCCCGTCGGCGTCCTCCAGCGCCTGCTCCAGCGAGCGGCGCGGGTCGCCCGAGCCGTTGTCGGCCTCGATCAGCGCCACCTCCAGCCGCGCCTTCAGCCGGGTTAGCGGGGAGCGCAGGTCATGGGCGATGGCGTCGCCCACGTGGCGCAGGCCAGCCATGGTGTGCTCCAGGCGGTCGAGCATCTCGTTCAGGCCCTCGGCGAGTTCGTCATACTCGTCGCGCGCGCCCCGCACGCGGGCGCGGACCTTGAGATTGCCGCCACGCACCGCCGCCACGGTGTCGGTAAGTCCCGCCATGTGGCGCGAGACGTTGCGGCTGACCAGCGCCCCGCCGAACAGGCCGAGCAGGATGATCAGCGCGCCCGCGCCCCACAGCGCCCGGACGATCTTGCGGACGTAGGCCTCGGCCTCACCCACGTCGGCGCCGACGAACAGGATTTCGCCGCCCGGCAGCCGCTCCTGCATCCCCCTCGCCGGGCGCTTCACCACCGCGCCGTCGGGATCCGTCTCCGTAACCTGGAAGCTGGTCCAGGCCGTGCCGCCGTCGAAATTCTCCACCGGCGACTCGGCGATGGAGCCGGTCACCCGCCGGCCCTTGCTGTTCATCAGCAGGTAGAGGAACGGCCGGTCGCTGGCCGCCCGCTCGATCAGCGTCTGGTTCAGCGCGTCGCGCCCGCCCTGGCGATAGACCGCCTCGAGCGAGGTCATTTCGGCGGTGATCTCGCTATCGGCCCGCCGGGTCACCTCGCCCGCCGTCGCGACATAGATGTAGGCCAGGAAAGCCGCCGCCGCCGCCGCGAACAGGGCCAGGAACAGCAGCGTCAGCCGGAACGGCGTGGTGCGGACGATCCGCGGCAGGCGTACGCGCCTGGCCAACCGTCAGGCTTCCAGCCGGTAGCCCGCGCCCCGCACCGTCTGGAGCATGGGCCGGTCGAAGCCCTTGTCGATCTTGGAGCGCAGCCGGGAGATGTGGACGTCGATGACGTTGGTCTGCGGGTCGAAGTGGTATTCCCAGACCTTCTCCAGCAGCATGGTGCGCGTCACCGACTGGCCCGCGTGGCGCATCATGAACTCCAGCAGCTGGAATTCGCGCGGCTGCAGGTCGATCTCCTTGCCGGCGCGATGCACCTCGCGGGTCAGCAGGTTCATCTCCAGGTCGCCGACCTTCAGGGTGGTCGCCACCGCGCCGGTGTCGCGGCGCCGGGCCAGCGCATCGACCCGGGCCATCAGCTCGGCGAAGGCGTAGGGCTTGACCAGATAGTCGTCGCCGCCGGCCTTCAGGCCCGTCACCCGGTCGTTGATCTCGCCCAGCGCCGAGAGGAACAGCACCGGCGTCGTGTCGCCCTCGCGGCGCAGGGTCTCGACGACCTGCACGCCGTCGATCTTCGGCATCATGCGGTCGACGATCAGCACGTCGAACTGGCCCTTGCGCGCGGCGTCCAGCCCCGCCTCGCCGTCGGGAGAGTGAATGCAGTCGTGGCCGCCTTCGGTCAGGCCGCGGACCATGGCCTCGCCGGCTTCCAGATCGTCCTCGATGATCAGGATGCGCATGTCTCAAGCCCCTTCCGAGCCCCGGACGGGGGCGGGCCGGACGCGAGTCGCCGCGTCCGGCCCTTTGACCTTATCCCGCGATCTTGATCGGGACATAGAGCGTGCGGCCGCCCCGGCTCACTCCGAGTAATACGCTCGGACGGCCGGCGCGCTTGGCCGCATCCACCGCGCCCGCCACGTCCGCCGCGGTGCGGGCCGCGACGTTGGAGGCGCTGACGATCACGTCGCCGGGGCGCAGGCCCTTGTCGGCGGCGTCGGCGTCGGCGCGGATGCTGGTGATCACCACCCCGTTCACCGTCGCGGGGATGGAGTAACGGCTGCGGGCCGCCTGATCGAGCGGCGCCAGGCCCATGCCCAGCACCACCGGCGCATGGGCCGAGGGCGCGTTCGGCGCGCCGCCGCCGTCCTCGTCCTCATTCTCGTCGCCGGCCTGCGCCAGCTCCTTCTCGGAGGGACGGGTGCCCGTGCGGATGTCGACCGTCTGATGCTTGCCGCCGCGCACCACGTCGAGGTGGAGCACGTCGCCCGGCTGGGTCCCGGCCACGGCGCGGGTCAGCTCGGACGAGGAGGTCACCGCGGCCCCGTTGACGCCCAGCACGATGTCGCCGGCCTGCAGGCCCGCCTTCTGCGCCGGACCGCCGGGCGACAGGTCGGCGACGATGGCGCCCTTCTGGTTCATGCCCTGGGACTCGGCCATCTCCTGGGTGAAGTTCTGGATGGTGGCGCCGATGTAGCCGCGGGTGATCTTGCCGCGCGAGATCAGCTGCTTGGTGATCCGGTCGGCCACGTCCGCCGGGATGGCGAAGCCGATGCCGACCGAGCCGCCCGACGGCGAGAAGATCGCCGTGTTGACCCCGATCACGCGGCCGTAGGTGTCGAAGGTCGGGCCGCCCGAGTTGCCCCGGTTGATCGGCGCGTCGATCTGGATGTAGTCGACGAAGGTGTCGCCGATGTCGCGCCCGTAGGAGGAGATGATCCCCGCCGTCGCGGTGCCGCCCAGCCCGAACGGGTTGCCGACCGCGATGACCCAGTCGCCGACGCGCGGCTTGGCCGAGTTCTCGAAGTTCACATAGGGGTACTTGCCGCCGCCGCGCACCTTGATGACGGCGAGGTCCGTGCCCTCGTCGCGGCCGACGATGTCGGCGTCGAGCTCACGGCCGTCCTTCAGCGAGACCTTGATCTCGTCGGCGTTCTCCACGACGTGGTTGTTGGTGACGATGTAGCCGTCCGGCGAGATGAAGAAGCCGGAGCCGGACGCCTGCTGCTTGGGCAGGTTCGGCTGGCCGTCGGAGCCCTGGTCGTCGCCGTTGTCGCCGCCCTTCGGCTGCTTGGGCACGATGTCGAACGGCAGGCCTTCGAAGCCGGGGATGGCCCGCTTCAGCATGTCGGGGCTGACCTTGGAGGTCACGTCGATCGACACGACCGCCGGCGACACCTGCTCGAAGATGTCGGCAAAGCTCATCGGCGCGCCCGGAGGCGGCGCGAACATGGTGGCGGTGTTGGAGGCCCTGATCAGATGCGGCTGCTCGGCCGACGCCGGGCTCATGCGAAGCCCCACCCCAGCCAACGCCGCGGCGGCTACCCCCAGCCCCGCGACTGCGCCTACGACAAAACCTGTTTTCCTGGCGGCCATTTGTAATCCGTTCCTGTCTCCGGCTTGAGGCCGGACCCCATTTCCTCAAGAACCTAGGGTGCGATGCCCCAAGGTGCAAAGACCCTCAAGTTACTATTGTTTCATCCGTATTTCGTTGGGCGCCTTCGCGGCGCAATCGTGTCAATCGTCACGGTCTTGTAGCAGCGCCGAAAGACGGGCTTCCTCGTCCTCGCTGAGGGCGTCGGGCGCGCCCCGCCGGCGCAGCAGCACCAGAAGCAGCAGCCCGCCCACGAGCACCACCACGAACGGCCCTGCCCACAACGCGGCGTTGCCGATGGAGAACGGCGGCTTGAGCAGCACGAACTCGCCGTAGCGGGCGACGAGGAACTGGCGGATCTCCGCGTCGGAGCGGCCGGCCGCCACCTGCTGGCGGATGATCTGCCGCAGATCGCCGGCGAGCTGGGCCTCGGAGTCGTCGATGGACTCGTTCTGGCAGACGAGGCAGCGGACCTGCGTGAACAGCTCCCGCGCCCGAGCCTCCTGCGCCGGGTCCGGCAGCCGCTCGGCCGGGTCGGAGGCGGCGGCGATGCAGAAGACGGCGGCGATAGCGATAACCCAGGTCTTCCCCCTCTGGGGGAAGTCCCGGCGAAGCCGGGGATGGGGGCCAGCGGCGCTTGCCCCCTCACCCGCGTCGCGGGAGCTCCCCCAAGGGGGGAGCATCTTGGTCAGCAGCCACCTCATGCGACCGCCACCCTACGCCGCCCGACCGCGATGCGCAGCCGCCGGTCGGAGAGCGAGATCGCCCCGCCGATGGCCATCAGCAGCGGCCCCAGGAAAATCAACTGAACCCACGGATTGAAGTAGGCCCGCACCAGCCACGCGTGCTCGCCATGCGCGCCCTGCCGCCGTTCGCCGAGCACGATGTAGACCTGATCCAGCCCGCGCGGGCAGATGTGGACCTCCGACGTCGTCTGCCCGCCGGCGTAGTAGGCCCGCCGCTCGGGCGTCGCGGTGCAGACGACCTCGCCGCCCTTGCGCACGGAAATGACGCCCCGCTCGGCGATGTAGTTGGGCCCATCCGCCGTCCCGACCTGGTCGAGCGTCAGGTGATAGGCGCCGACGTCCATGCCTTGGCCCAGCGTCAGCGCCTGCGCCGCCTCGACCCGCCAGTTGGTCTCGAACGAAGCGCCGAGCGCGAAAACGCCCAGCCCGAAGTGCGCCAGCGTCATCCCCCAGGCCCCGCGCGGCAGGCCGGTCAGCCGCCGCCGCACCTCGGCCCACGGCGCGCGGAACGCCCGCACCCGCTCGGCCACCTCCGCCAGCGCGCCGACGATCAGCCAGATGCCGATGATGACGCCGACCGTCGCCAGCGCCTTCCTTGGGCTGACCACCGCGTAGGTCAGGATGCCCGCCGCCAGCGCCACCGCCGCCACCGCCCACAGGCGCTGCAGCACGCCCAAACCGTCCCCCCGCTTCCAGGCCAGCAGCGGCCCAAACGGCAGGACCAGGAAGGCCAGCACCATCAGCGGCAGGAAGGTCAGGTTGAAGTAGGGCGGCCCTACCGACACCGTGTCCCCGCCCATCGCCTCGCGGATCAGCGGATAGAGGGTGCCGAGCAGCACCGTCGCGGTCGCCGCCGACAGCAGGATGTTGTTGAGCACCAGGCTCGACTCCCGGCTGATCGGCGCGAACACGCCGCCGGGGTTCAGCGCCGGCGCGCGCCAGGCGAACAGCGCGAACCCACTCCCCGCCGTGACGCCCAGGATGGTCAGCAGCAGCACGCCCCGCGTCGGGTCGACCGCGAACGCATGCACGCTCGTCAGCACGCCCGAGCGGACCAGGAAACCGCCCAGCATCGAGAAGGTGAAGGCCGCCAGCGCCAGGAACACCGTCCACCCCGGCAGCGCGCCGCGCTTTTCGGTGACGATGGCCGAGTGCAGCAGGGCCGTCCCGATCAGCCACGGCATGAAGGAGGCGTTCTCGACCGGGTCCCAGAACCACCACCCGCCCCAGCCCAGCTCGTAGTAAGCCCAGAAAGCCCCCAGCGTGATCCCGACCGTCAGCAGGCTCCAGGCCGCCAGCGTCCAGGGCCTCACCCACCGCGCCCAGGCCGCATCGATCCGGCCTTCGATCAGGCCCGCGACCGCGAAGGAGAACACCACCGAAAACCCGACATAGCCCGCGTAGAGGAAGGGTGGATGGGCCGCCAGCGCCGGGTCCTGCAGCAGCGGATTGAGCGAGCGCCCCTCGACCGGAATGTCGGCCAGGCGCGCCAGCGGGTTCGAGGCGAAGACGGTGTAGGCGATGAAGGCCACGCCCAGCAGCCCCTGCACCGACAGCACCCGCGCCTTGAGCCTGGCCGGCAGCCCCCGCCCGAACACCGCCACCGCCGCGCCGTAGCCCGTCAGCATCAGGCACCAGAGCAGCATCGAGCCCTCGTGGCTGCCCCAGGCGCCGGCCACCTTGTAGAGCAGCGGCTTTTCGGTGTGCGAGTTGGCGGCCACGTTGGCGACCGAGAAGTCCGAGACCACGAAGGCGTGGATCAACGCCAGGAACGCCCCCGCCACGCCGAGGAACGCCGCCAGCGCGGCCCCCTCGCCTGCGCCAGCCAGCACCCGCGACCGCACGCCCATGCCCGACAGCAGCGCCTGCGCGCCCGAGGCCGCCAGCGCCAGCACCAGCAGGAAGGACCCGATCTCGACGATCACGCGCGCGGGCCCCGTGCGTGGTTCGACACGCCGCTGCGCGGCTGCTCACCATGACGAATTCTGAGTTCGTCATCCTGAGCAGCACCCGAAGGGTGCGTGTCGAAGGACGCAGGGCGCTTGCCCCCCTCCCCATACCACTCGCCCTGCTCTTTCAGGGCCTTGGAAACCTCGCGCGGCATGTACTTCTCGTCGTGCTTCGCCAGCACCTGTTTGGCGACGAAGACGCCGTTCGCGTCATATGAACCCTGCGCCACCACCCCCTGCCCCTCACGGAACAGGTCCGGCAGGTCGCCGCGATAGACCACCTTCGAGGCCGCGCGCCGGTCGGCGATGGTGAAGTCCACCTCCCCATCCGGCTTCTTGACCACGCTGCCGGCCATGACGAGCCCGCCCAACTGCACCGCCCGGCCGGCCGGCACATGCGCCTCGATCGCCTGCGAGGGCGTGTAGAAGAAGGAGATCGACCCCCTCAGCCCATACAGCGCCAACCCCACCGCCAGCGCGAGCACGGGCGCGACCGCGAGCAGGATGGTCAGCCTCCTCCGGGCTTTGCGCGATTTCGGCCAGAAACTCATGTCCATCCCCCAACCCGATTACCCCGGCGAAGGCCGGGGCCCAGATTCAGCCTGAGAGCTTCGTGGGTTTCACCTGGACCCCGGCCTTCGCCGGGGCGATCGGAATAAAGGGTGCTCATTTCGGCGGCTCCGCTGCGTCGGCCAAAGCCGAAAGCACCTCCGGCCGGCCCTTGTAGAGCACCCGTGCCCTGGCCAGCGCCGCGTCGCGCTTGTCCGTCTCGCCGAGGACCGCATAGGCCCGCACCAGCCGCACCCAGCCGTCGGGATCGTCCGGACTGGTCGCGAGCCGAGCCGCCAGCCCATCCACCATGCCTCGGATCGTGGCCTGCATGTCCGCCGGCTGCTCGGGCTGAACCGGCTTCAGCCCGCCCGTGCTCTCGACCTGCGCAATCTCGGCCCGCAGCGCCTGCGCACGCGGATCGCCGGCAGGAAGCTCGCCCAGCAGCGACTTCCAGCCCGCCAGCCCCTCGGCAACGCGACCGTCCTGGATGTCCGCTCGCGCGAGAAAGTAGCGGGCGCCCTGCGAATTCGGATCGAGCCGCAGCGCCTCGCCGAACGCCGCGCGGGCGTCCTCGTCCACCTGGTTGCCGGCCTGCAGAAAGAAGGTTTCCCCCAGCTGCGACCACAGGTCCGCCCGATCGGGGCTGATCGCCAACGCCTTGCGCAGCGCTTCGATGGCGTGGGGGAGGTCGTCGGAGGCCTGGTAGGCGAGCGCCAGGTTCTTCAGCGGCTCGGGATCGCGCGGCCGCGACGCCGCGATCTGGGTGAGCACCGCCGCCATCTGCTCGGGAGTGAGCTGACTGGGGTCAGTGTGGCGCCACTCCGCGACCCGCTTCTCGAACGGCTGGTCCGGATAGCCCGGGTGTCCGACGAAGAGATAGAGCCCGAGCGCGATGACAGGCGTAAGCGCAGCAACAACCAGCGCAATCCTCCTCTCCCCCGCGCGGGGGGAGAGGTCGGGAGTGGGGGTGTGGCCGCTCAGGTGACGGGAAAGCTCGTTCGGCGCCGACCTAGCTTCATCCCCCGACTCAGCGGCCACACCCCCAACCCTGCCCTTCCCCCCTCGAGGGGGAAGGGTTCTGTCAGCGGCGGCCAACAATCTGCGAGCGGCCTCGGCCCGCGCGGCTCGCCGCTCGTCCTCGGGGATCAGCCCCCGCTCGGCCAGTTCGTCGATCTCGGCCAGCTGCCGCCGGTGCACCGCCAGCGCCGGGTCCTCCACCGGCCCCGCACCCGCGCGCGCGGCCTTCGCCAGCATAAGCATGGCGGCGGCGGCGGACAGGACGGCCGCGGCGATCCAGAAGGCGATCATGCGCGCGCTGCTACCTCAAAACCCATCGCGGCGCGAGCGGCGCGACCCCTTAAGGGACGTCTCAAGCTTCAGCCCTCGGCAGCGTCAGCTCGACCTTCAGCCCGCCCATCGCGGAATCCCCCAGCGACAGCGACCCGCCATAGGCCCGCGCCAGCTCATCGACAATGGCCAGCCCCAGCCCCGACCCCGGCGCGCTTTCGTCCAAGCGCGCCCCGCGTTTCAGCACCTCGTCGCGCTTCTCCGGCGGCAGGCCCGGCCCGTCGTCCTCGACCGTCAGCACCAGCCGCTCCGAGTCGCTCGGCGCGGCGTTCACCCGCACCTTGCCCTTGCACCACTTGCCCGCGTTTTCGATGACGTTGCCGGCCAGCTCCAGCAGGTCCTGCCGCTCGCCGCGGAAGCAGAGGTCCTCCGGGCAGCGCCAGTCGATCACCACCGCCTTGGGCAGCAGCACCCGCTCGATGGTGGAGGCCAGTTCGTCCAGCACCGGCTCCACGGCCGTCCGTTCGCCCATGGCCTGCGCCCGCGCCGCCGCCCGCGCCCGGCGAAGGTGGTGGTCCACCTGCTCGCGCATCAGCTCGGCCTGGTGACTGACAACATCCGCCAGCGGCCCCGGCTGTTGCGAGGCCTCCGTCAGCATCACGGTCAGCGGTGTCTTCAACGCATGCGCCAGGTTGCCGACGTGGGTGCGCTGGCGCTCCACGACTTCCTGGTTGTGGGAGACGAGCGCGTTCAGCTCGACCGCCAGCGGCGCCAGCTCCTCGGGATAAGCGCCCTCCAGCCGGTCGGTCTTGCCCTTGCGGACCTCGGAAACCTCCCGCCGCAGGTCGAACAGCGGCCTCAGGCCCACCCGCACCTGCACCATCACGGCGATCAGGATGCCCGCGCCCAGGATCAGCAGCGCCGCCGCCGTCAGGTAGGCGAACCGCCTCGCCTCCGCATCGAGCGGCGAGCGGTCCTCCGCCGCCGTCAGGATCACCGGCGCGGTCCGGCCGGGCAGGCTCACCTGCATGGCCATCGCGCGCAGCGGCTGCCCCATGGGCCCCGGCGTGTCGTAGTAGAACTCCCGCCCGGGAGCGCCCGCCACGTCGGCCAGCACCTGCGGCGGAATCTTGAGCTCCTGGTCGAACAGCGACCGCGAGCGCACCAGCGGATGCATCCTCCCGCCCGGCGCGTGCTCGGCGATCTGCCAGTAGCGGCCGGAATAGACCCTGAGCGCCCGCGCATCCGTCAGCAGCGGCGCGACGACCTGCCCGTCCTGCACGGTCGATCCGGCCAGCAACCCCTGCGCCACGTCCGATAGCACAAGGTCGAAGCGCCTCAGCGACGCCTGATGGAAGGCTGTGGTGAGAAGGATGCCGGTGACCAGCAGCGCGACCGCGCTCCACCCGGCGGCCAGCAGGATCAGCCGGCGGACGAGCGAAGGGCGCCGGCGCGCCGCGCTCACGCTGCGGTGGCCTCGCCCGGCAACGGCACGAGCCGATAGCCCAGCCCGCGCGCCGTCTCGATGCGGTCGGGCCCGATCTTCTTGCGCAGCCGGCCGATGAACACCTCGATGGTGTTGGAGTCGCGGTCGAAGTCCTGGTCGTAGAGGTGCTCGACCAGCTCGGTGCGGCTGATGACCCGCCCCTGGTGCATCATCAGGTAGTGCAGCAGCCGGTACTCCAGCGACGTCAGCCGCAGCGGCTCCCCGTCGATCGACGCCCGCGCCGCGCGCGGATCGAGCCGCAGCGCCCCGCACTCCAGGTTCGGGCTCGCATGCCCCGCCGACCGCCGCAGCAGCGCGCGCAGGCGAGCCAGCAGCTCCTCGGTATGGAAGGGCTTGGTCAGGTAGTCGTCCGCGCCCGCGTCAAAACCCGCGACCTTCTCGCTCCACGCCCCGCGCGCGGTCAGGATCAGCACCGGCGTCTGGATGTTGTCACGCCGCCAGCGCTCCAGCACCGTCACCCCGTCCATCTTCGGCAGGCCGAGGTCGAGCACGATGGCGTCATACGGCTCGGCGTCGCCCAGGTAGTGGGCTTCCTCGCCGTCGGCGGCGTGATCCACCGCATAGCCGGCGTCAGACAGCGCCTGCTTCAGCTGGCGTGAGAGGTTGGGATCGTCCTCGACGAGCAGGATGCGCATGGCGGCTATTCCCCGTCCGCGTCCAGAATGGCGCCGGTCGCGGCGTCGACGATGTAGTCGATCCGCCGCCCGTCCGCCGCCTGCCAGCGCACGCGGTAGACCACCTGCGGCCCGCGGTTCTCGATGCCCGCGTCGAGCATCCGCCCGGGCGCGCGGCGCGCCATGCGGGGCAGAATCGACTCCAGCGGCAGCATGCGGCCCTGGCGCACGCCTTGGCGCGCCTCGTCCTGCTGCGGCCGCCAGTCGGCGCCGAGCGAGTCGCCGCCGCCAGGCCGCCCCGCCCACGGCGGCCGCCCACGCCCCTGCGCCTCCGCCAGCCCCGGCAGGGCCAGGCTCGCGGCGATGAGCACGGAAAGGATCGCGGTACGCTTCATGCGTTCAGAGATAGGGACCGCTCGCTGAATGTCGCCTGAATAGACCCGATAGCGCCGATATGCGACCACCGGTCACAGCCGCCGCCTGGGCGTGTAGGGCCGTTCGCGGCGAAGCTCCTCGGCGAAGGCGTCCAGCTTCGGGTCGGCTTCGTCGGGAAGCGTGACGATCAGCCGGGCCATCAGGTCGCCCCGCTTGCCCGTGCGCGGATCGACGAGGCCCCGCCCCTTCAGCCGCAGCAGGGAGCCGGAGTTGGAGCCCTTCGGCACCTTCAGCGTCACTGGCCCTTCCGGCGTCGGCGCCTGCACCTTCCCGCCCAGCACCGCGTCGGGCAGCGAGATCGGCAGGTCCATCTGCAGGCGGTCGCGCCGCTTCTTGTAGACGGGGTGCGGCCGGATATGCAGCTCGATCAGCGCATCGCCCGAACCGCGCGGCCCCTGCTGGCCCTGGCCTTTCAGCCGCAGCACCTGACCGTCGACGGCCCCTTTCGGGATGGTCACGTCCACCGTGCGGCCGTCGGAGAACTGAATGCGCTTGGTCGCGCCGAGAATGGATTCCTCGAGATCGATGTCGAGCCGCGCGCGCACGTCGGCGCCCTTGCCGCCGCCGCCAAAGCCGAACCCGCCGCCGCCTGCGCCGCGCCGGCCGAAGACGTCGCCCAGGATGTCGTTGATGTCGACGCCCTCGAACTGCGCGCCCTCGAACCCGCGCCCGCCGCCGTTGCCGAACGGGTGACCGCCGCCCGCCTGGCCCCAGGGCCCGCCCTGGCCCGGATTGAAGCCGCCCCGGAACTGCTCGCGCCCATCGGCGTCGATCTCGCCGCGGTCGAACTTCTTGCGCTTCTCCTCGTCGCCCAGGATGTCGAAGGCCGCCGAGACGCGCTTGAACTTCTCCTCGGAAGCCTTGTCGCCCGGATTGGCGTCGGGGTGGTGCTGCTTGGCGAGCTTACGGAACGCCTTGCGTATCTCGTCCGCGCTCGCGCCACGGGCTACGCCCAGCTCCTGATACGGATCGCGCGCCAAGACGTCCTCTTCGGGCCAACACTGCATCCCCATCATCTAGAGGGTTCGCAGAGGGACGCAAGGCCGTTTGTTGCATTTTCGCAACAGGTCGCGCTACTGTTCGCCGTTAAGCTTGCGGGGTCGCGTGTAAAGGCCTTCGAGAACCAGAAAAATGGCCATTTCCGTCGGTTGGCCCGACTTCAAGTAAACCATCATGTCGTGCTCTAAGCTGGGCGTGAGTTTAAAGCTAAAAGCACCGTCACGATCAGTTCGAGCAGCCTCGAAGAAATTGATGACCATAACGACGAACTGAAAGGCCAAATAAACCTCTCCCCCGCCGTTGATATCATTGCGAATTTCTTCTCGCTCTTCTCTCGATCCGGCGAATTCCAAACCGTCTCTATCTTCTCCATCAAATTCACAAAGATCCTTAAGCCACCCAACCGCGGTGAGCTCGTGAAGGAGTACCGCGAGCATCTTAATGTGAGACAGCCCGTTTGAATTAGGCATTACGAGCGTCTTTTCCCAGAGCTCGCACTTCGCGACCCAATTGCGGTGAGCTATCTGAAGAGCTTCTCCATCGAACGTAAAAGCATAGCCCACGCACTTGGCAAACGAGAGAGTGTAAAGCCTGAATTGGTGGTTGAAGGTGTCGAAGCTTTCGACCCAATCATCCAGGCAGCGGGCGGTAAGGCGAAGGACCACGGGCGACTCACCAAAAGATAGAGTCACCACGTCTACTCGCGGTGACTCTGCGCTGTCTAGGGCGAGACGCTAGGTTTGATTACGCCCGATTGGCCGCCGATTCGCGAGCTTCGCGGATCAGTTGGCGCGTGGACACGATTCGGATGTTCTCTTCGTATCCTTCAGGCATCTGAGGGCGGCTGTTAGTGAACAGCAGCCGGAAGCGGTCGCGGTGAACCCCCCGGTCAACTAGCTGCTTGTTCATCGTAGCGTCCTCACAATTGCGCGGCGACACCGCGCAGCCCCTTCGGGGTTCGCCTACCAAGGCACACGCGGGCCGTCAAGGCGGGAAACTAACACGCGATGGGTGTAGTTCCCGTAAACGTCCGTTTAACTCAGTGTTAAGATAACATGCGCGCGGGCGATTGCTATGGCCAGGTTTGCTATAGAATTTGAATGAAGCGTTCTGAGGCGCTGCCCCAGCCATAGGCGGCGGAGTACTGCCTCACCCGGACCGTCAGCGGATCCGGGGTGCCGCCCGGAAAGTCCGCCGCCTGCATGGTGGTTGTGTAGAGGAAGGACGCGGTGGTGACGTCCTCGGTTCGGACCACCGTCGAGCCGTCGAGGATTTCGAGGCGGTAGAGTTCGGTTTCCTCGCCGAGCGGGGGTTCGCCGTCCCAGGGGTCGCCGTAGAGGCGGGCGCGGCGGATCCAGCTCAGGGAGAGGCCGCCGGTCACCGGTTTGAGCTTCAGGTGTGCGGGGGACCAGGGGCGGAGCGCCAGTGCGGTCCAGGTGAAGGCGGTCTCGGTCATGGCCGAGCCGGAGGGCGGGCCGCCGGCCGGGGCCGCGCGCCAGATCAGCGGCAAGCCGCGCTCGCCCTGGCTGACGTCGGCGCGTTCCAGGCCGTCGCCCAGCACGACCACCGCCGCGCCGGCGGGTGTGGTGACCATGGCCGGATCGCTGCCGGCCTGCGCACGCAGGAGGCCGCTGAGTTCCCACGTGTCTTCGCCCGTAGCCGTGGCGGTGCGGAACTGGACGATCTCCCACTCGCCGGCGGGGGTCAGCACCGCCAGCGCATTGGCGCCGGAGAGCACCGCGTCCTCGTCGGCGCTTGCCAGCAGCACGCCCTCGACCTGCACGGTCAGCCGCGTCGCCTCGTCGAAGCGATGCAGCGGTCCCGGCGGCAACTCGCTCAGCGTCACGCCCACGCCCGCCGCCTGCGTCGCCCGGGCGCGCACGGTCAGCGCCGAGACGCTGGATCCGGCGAAGACGTCCATCGACCGCCACGGATCGACGGCGGCGGCCACGACCGGCCTCGTATCCTCCTCGGAGCCGCTGAGCGGCGGCAGGTCGAGCACATAGAGCACCGGCGCCGCCGCGGGCTCGACGCTCGGCGCCGGCGTCCAGTCGGGCAGCACGGCCGAAGCGGCCTCCGCGGGCTCGCAGGCCTCCAGATGCGCGCGCGGCGTCTCGTCGAGGTCCACGCGCACGACACGCCACAGCCCGTCCACCGCCTCCATCTCGATCACGTCGCCGGCTTCGAGTTCGAGAGCGGTCAGCGGCGACAGGTAGGCCACGCCTTCGTCCCGCACGGCCAGCGCACGCGCCAGCGTCCGCCGCGCGATCCGCTCGGCCTCGGGGGCGCTCATCACCATGGGGAGCTCGACCACCGTGGTGTCGCCCGCGCCGGCCGGATCGCGGCGCACGGTCAGGGCGCCGGTCTGGTAGTCGGCGGTCTCGTCGATGAAGCGCAGCCTCACCACGTCCGGCGGCGCCTCCAGCGTCCGCGCGGCCGAGCGGCTCATGTGGTCGTCGGGCCAGGCGAGGTCGCCGTCGCCGAGCGTCTTCACCGCCGCCCCGTCCCGCCCGACCAGCGTCGCCACGCCGTCGCGCTCCGAGCCGTCGAACGCAAACGCGTCGGCCAGCGGCGCGATGGCGTCGCGCAGGCGCATCGGCCGGTCGACGACATAGCCGGTCAGCACGCCGCTCGCGTCGCCGACGTCGATGGTCACATCCGCGCGGTCGGCCAGCGCCACCAGCAGGTCCGGCACGGGCGCGACCCCCGCGCGGCCCGTGATCCAGTGGCCGAGCGACCAGTTCGGCGCATCGGCCCAGACCGAGCTGCGCGCCGGGAAGTCGGGGAACGGCCGGGCGTCCCAGCACCAGACGTTCATCGCCTCGATCATCGGATCGCCCGCCCAATGGCCGAGCACCGCCTCCAGGCACTTGCGCTGCCCGTAGTCGTCGCGCGCGCCGCTCGAAAACGGCGGCAGCGAACTCTCGGTGCTCTTGGGATCGACGAAGAGGTTCGGCGAATTGGCGCCCTTGTCCACGGCCGGACAGCCGAACTCGATGAGGCGGATCGGCTTGCTCTCGGGAACCCACGCCGTGGCCGTTCCCGAGCGCACCCCGCCCGGCCGGTTGTGGTGGGCGTTGGACCACCAGCTGCGCAGGTCCTTGGCCCGGAACACCCACGGCTCGCCGTAGGCGCCGTCGGTGATCGCGGTGCGCACCTGCGCTGTCCGGTCCGCGCTGGAGGCGTAGTACCAGTCGAAGTCCTCGCCGCCCTCGACGTTGGCGTCGATGTAGGCCACCTCGTGCGGACCCTTGTAGCCGGCCAGCGCGTCGAGGTGCGCCTCGCCATCCCGCCAGTCGGCGAGCGGCGGGTAGTAGTCGATGCCCACGAAATCCACGTTGGCGTCGGCCCACAGCGGATCGAGGTGGAAGTAGACGTCGCCCGTCCCGTCCGCCGGCTGGTGGCCGAAGTACTCGCTCCAGTCCGCCGAATAGCCGACCTTCGTCCCGCTCCCCACGATGACGCGCACATCGGCCGCCACGCTCACCAGCTCACTCACCGCCGGATAGCTGCCCGGCCCGTCGCGCAGGGTGGTCACGCCCCGCAGCTCCGAGCCCATGACGAAGGTGTCCACTCCACCCGCCACCGCGGCGAGCTTGGCGTAGTGCAGGATCATCCGCCGCAGGCCCCACTCGCCGGGCCCGCCATAGGTGATCTCCGCGCCCGTCCAGCCGAAGTCGCCCGGCGTCGCGCTCCCGAAGAAGCTCGCCACCTGCCCGGTGACCGCGCCCGTCTTGTCCGTCCCCGGCGTACAGGAAATCCGCCCGCGCCACGGATAGCCCGCGCAGTCCATCAGGATGAAAGGATAGATGCCCACCTTCAGCCCCCGCGCCTTCAGCTCCGCGATCGCCTGCAGCACCGCCTCGTCGCAGGGCGTGCCGCCGTAGGCGGGGCCGCCGCCCACGGTCGAGACGAGGTGCGCCCCCTCGCGGTCCACGCCGCAGACGCGCCAGCTGAACGGGATGGTCTGCTTGGGGACCTGATCGACGCCCGGCTTGATCTCGCACGACCCGCACTCCACCGACGAGCCGAACCAGGAGACGACCAGCATCACCTCCTCGACGTTGGGCAGCTGCGCCTGCATCTGGTCGAGCGAGACCACGAAGTCCGGCCGCCCGTCGGTGTTGTTGACGTTTTCGGCGGTGATCTTCGCCAGCCCGCCGCGCCGCTGCACCGTCTGGGTCGCATAGACGAACTCGCCCGCGCCCGGGATCATGCAGACGCCCGTCAGCATGTCCTCGAACGACGCCCCGCCGCCCGGCCGCCGGAACACCTCGAAATTCAGCTGCGGCGGCCGGTCGCCATAGGGCGCAAGCGGCAAATCCTCGAACACCACATAGGCCAGCCCGCGATAGGCCGGCGCCTCGCCCTCCACCGCCTCGATCAGCGCGTCCGGCGTCTGGTCCTCGGCGCCGGTGTGGACGCGCATGACGACGCCCGACATGTCCATCGGCTTGCCGTCGGCCCAGACGCGCCCCACGCCGTCGATGGGCCCCTCGCAGAGCCCCACCGCGAACGACAGCGAGTATTTGTACTCGACCACCTTCTGCCCGCCGCCGCCCTTGCCGCCGCCGGTGCGGTGCTCGATCCGGCGCTCCTTGAAGCGGGCGGCCCAGATGATCTGGCCGGCGATCCGTGCGCGGCCGAACACCGCCGGGATCGGCTGGCCCTCGCCGGTCGACTGGATGCGAAGTTCGGGGATGCGGGGGCCTAGCTGCCGCGCCGGCATCAGCGAGGCGATGGCCTGCCGGTCGATGTAGCCGCCGATGACCGAGCCGATAGCGCCGCCGATCGGCCCGCCGATGGCGGAGCCGACCGATGAGAGAATGACCTGGGCCATCTCAGTCCTTCACTCCGGGAAAGGAAAAGGCGAACGCCAGCCGCCTGCGCCACCACGGCCCCAGCCAGCTCTCCACACAGGCGCGGCCCCAGTAGGCGTGGACGATCCGCGCCTGAGGCTCGTCACAGGCGGAGACGATGGCCGCGTGCTTGACGCAGGCGTCGGGACTCATGCGGAACAGCAGCACGTCGCCGGGTTTGAATTGGTCGATGGGGATGGGTTTGAGGTGCCGGATCGCCGCGTTCAACAGCGTCTCCTCGGAGCCGGTTTCGGCCCAGTCGGCGCGATACGGCGGCGGCGCCTCGGGCTCTTGGCCGTACAGCTCCCGCCACACGCCGCGCACGAGCCCCAGGCAGTCGCAGCCCACGTGCTTCAGCGAAGCCTGATGCTGATACGGCGTGCCGAGCCAGGAGCGGGTGACGGCGACGATCTCGGCCCGCCTCACCGCCGCGAACTCCCGTCGTTGCGCTCGCCCTCGGCGGGGTAGGCCGTCAGGAAGTCGTCGCCCGGGATGGTCGGGAAGCCTCGGAAGTTCAGCGTGTTGGAAAACCGGTCCCGGCAGGTCGCAAACCGCTTGTCGCAACCCAGCCCAAAGTCCGGATGCGAGCTCGACACCGTGCACCGAGCATCACCCAGGTTGGCGTCGCACAGCCGCCCGTAGGTCCGCCCCGCCACCCGGTCGAGCTGCGACAGAGGCCCCTCGACCTCGGCCGTGAAGGCGCTCCCCTCGCGCTTGAGCCGCGCGATCCGTCCGCTCCACAGCGTCACGCTGAGCGTCGGGTCCGTCCAATCGACCCGCCGGCACTCGACCTCGCAGCCGTCGTAGAGTCCCGCCGCAATGTCGGCTTCCGTGATGGCGTCGCTGTCCAGAGCCCCCGCCGCCGCGCCCTGCCCGGCGGAAAACCCCAGCGCCTGATCCGCCGCCCCCGCCGTCCAGCCGGACGCCGCGCTGCAGGTCACGCCGTCCACCACCAGCTCGCGGTCGTGATCGGTGAAGCCCAGCCGCACCGCATCGCTGCGCGTCAGCAGCCAGACATGGCAAAGCATCGCCGCCCCGGACTCGATCCGGGCGGCCAGGTCGGAAGGGATGGTTCTCATGTGTTCTCCTCCCTTCCCCCTCGAGGGGGGGAGGGTCGGGGATGGGGGTGAGTGCAGAGAGGTGACGGGTCGGCGCTGTTCGGCTCAGAGCCCACTTGAGCCGTCGCGCGAACTCAGCGGGCACACCCTCCACCCTGCCCTCCTCCCCTCGAGGGAGGAGGGTTCAGACCCGCACCTCGACCAACGGCGCCGCCACCATCCGCCCGGCGTCGAAGCCCTCGAGCGTCACGTCAATCCGGTCGGTGTCGAAGCGGACGGGCGTGTCGAACTCGAACCCGACGGTGATGGCAGCGCCCGAAGCCGGCGGCGCGGCGAAGGTGATCACGCCCGTCGTCGTGTCGACCGTGAAGGCCGTGGTCGTCACGCCCGCCACAGCCGCGACCACCGTCCCCGCGACCGGCTTGCGGACATCCCGCGCGAAATCTCCGTAGGCCTTCGTCAGCTGGAACGCCGCCGTGACTCCGTCACCAACGCCAAGCGCCTGATCCGCCGCACTCACCGTCCCCGACGGCGCGCAGCTCTTGAAATCCGCAAAGTCCTTGAACCGGAACCCATAGAGCCGCCCCCGCCGCGCCTCGAAGAACGCCACCAGCGTCGCCGCATCGTCCAGCGACCGAACCCCCGCTCCGATCAGATACCGCCTGCGCCCGTTCGCCCACGGCGAGGCGCGGCGCTCGAACCCGGAGGCGAGCGTCACCACCTCGGTCCGCCGCTCGACCCCGCCGGTCGAGCCGAACGCGAGCCGCGCGGGCAGGCGCACCTCGTGGAAAGCCGTCATCGTCTTCTCCTAGAGCCGCCGCGCGCCGAGGCTCACCGCCCGCGCCAGCGCCTGGGCGATCTGGGCGTCGGAGCGGACGAGGCCGGGGGCGCTCGCCGCGTCCACCGTCACATTGACCGTCAGCGCGCCTGACGCCGGCTCGACCGAGCCAGCGCCCGAAGGCCGGAACACTTCCGGTCCGCGCTCGCCGACCAGGTAGGCGCCGCCCGGCACCACCGGCCCGCCGTCCGCCCGCGCGCCGGAGAAGACCGCGGCCAGCGCATCGCCGAGCCCTCCGCCCTTGGCGCCCGCCGCCGCGTTGATCGCCGACAGCACCGCCTGCGCCAGCTCCGCCAGCGTGATCTTGCCGTCCGCCGCCGCGTGGCTGAGCGAGCGGACCAGGCTTGCGCCGGCTTTCGAGAAGGCCTCGTCGATGGCCGACGCCGCCTTTTCGGCCGGCGCCTGAATGGCCGCCAGCGCGGCGGAGGCTTCGGCAGCCTGCTGTGGGATGCCGGCGAGTCCGCCGGTGTTGAAATCGCTCATGCGTCCTTGTCCGGAAAGCGCCGCGTCAGGTCTTCGAAGGCGGCGCGCGTCAGGGCCTCACCGGGCGCCGAAGTCAGCGCCCGCCACTCCGCCAGCGACAGCCGCCAGAACGCCTCGGGCGCGATCCCCATCTGCAACGCGACCCGCAGCAGCTGCGGCCACGGAGTCATCCGCCCGCCGCGTTGAATGCCGCCGCCACCGCCTCCGCCGCCTCGCGGAAATCGACGCTGTCCAGCGGCGCCTCACCCTCCCCGCCGCCGCGCAACAGGGCCGCCAGCACGGCGGTCATGTCCCGCGCCGAAAGCCTGCGCAGCCGCGCGGACAGCTGCTCCCAGCCATCCACCCCGAACGCCGTCTCCAGCTCCGCCAGCGCGCCCAGCGTCAGGCACAGGCGGCGCGGCTGTCCGGCGAGGGTGCAGACCACCTCGCCTCGATGCTTGTTTGCGTGAGTCATAAATTCTCCTCCCTTCCCCCTCGAGGGGGGAAGGGTCGGGGATGGGGGTGAGCGCAGTGAGATGAGGTGTAGGCGCTGTTTGGCTCAGAGCCCACAGCGCGCTTCACCCAAGCTCAGCGGCCACACCCCCCACCCTGCCCTCCTCCCCTCGAGGGAGGAGGGTATTAGATTGCGGTGAAGGTGATCTCGCCGGCACTCGCCAGCGTGATCGCGTAGGTCGCCTCGCCCTCATGCTCCCCGGCATACTCCAGCGCGGCCACCAGGAACGGGCCTTGCAGCACGCCGAAGTCCGGCACGATCAGCTGCCAGTTGTCGGCGCTCTGGTTGAAGAAGGCGGTGCGGATCGCCGCGTCCGACGCCGCGTCCCGGAACACGCCCGAGCCCGACACCGACGCCTGGCGCACGCCCGCCCCGGCCAGCAGCTCTCGCCACCTCCCGGCGCTGTCGCTGTCGGTCGCGTCCACGCTCTTGGCGTTCAGCGAGATGGTCCGTGCCCTTAAGCCCGCGACCGTGGTGAAGACCTCCGGGTCGGCGCCGTCGCCGATCTTGAGGAGGATGTCCTTGCCTTTCTGGGCGGCCATTGCGGCGCCTCCGTTGCTAGGGGTTAGGTCGAAAGGGGCTAGGGATTAGGGACTAGGGATTAGGGATTAGGGATTAGAGGCGCGGAGCATGGCACGGGCGCTGAGGCACTAGTCCCTAGCCCCTAACCCCTAGCCCCTCTCAAATCGGCTCCGTCACCGCCCGCACGCGCAGGACCCCGAAGGTCGAGCGCCAGTCGGAGCCGCGGAAGACGTCGGAGTAGGTCGCGCGCAGGTTCACGAGCCGGTGGTCGGTGAGCGTCAGTGACGCCCCGTGCAGGGCCGCGCGCATGGCGGCGACCACGGCCTTGGCCTCCTCCGCCCCGCCGAAGCGGGAGACGCAGGTCAGCGTCAGCGCGTGCTCGACGCCCTCCCCGTTCAGCCCGCCCCAGGGCCGGGTCTCGGTCCGGCCGAGCGTCACGTACGGATAGGCGGGAGACGCGGGCGGCTCGTCGTAAATGCGGCCGGCCAGCAGCGCGCTGACCGATGAATCGGCGCGTAGGCAGTCCAGCACCGCCGCCTGCAGCGCGCGGTCGGGGTCGAGGCTCACGAGGGCTCTTTCTCAAGATGGAGGGTCATGCGCCCCGGTTTGGGGGCCCCGCGGATGAGGCGGAGGACGCGCCACGCATCCCCGCTGACGACGAGCCTCTGGCCCGCCGCTGCTGAGGGATGGTCACGCGCCTCCGCCTCCGCCGAGACCGCCAGGAGGGGGCGCTGGTCAGCCTCGGACGTCTCGCGGGGACCGCCTTCGCGAAGGTCGACCCAGAGGGTGGCGACTTCGCTCCAGACGCGGGATCGGCCGCCGAACGCCGTCTCGGTCTCGGCGGCCGACTGCAGGCTGGCCAGCCTGCGCATCGCCGTAATCACAGATGCACCGGCCGGTAGGGCGCGAGCCACGGCTCGATCAGCCCCAGCGGCGCCTCGGCCTCCTCCCGATGCTCGAAGGCATGCGCCACGAGCATCAGGATCGAGAGCCGAAGCGGCGCCGCGGCGGTCGTATCGAGCGTGAGACCGGTTGCGGTCTCCACCCGCGCCTGGGCGGCGTCGATGAGCATCGAGACTAGGTCGTCTTCGGCGGCGTCGGTGACGCGCAGAAACGCCTTGGCCTCGGCGACCGAGACGGCTTGGGTCATGGGAATCCTTGAGGAGGGGCTAGGGATTAGGGGCTAGGGATTAGAGGCGCGGAGTTCGGGACAGGCGCTGAGCCCCTAGCCCCTAGCCCCTAGCCCCTGGTCTCAGCTCGCCGCGAACTTCATCACCTTGATGGCGTCGAAGTTCTGCACGCCGCCGCCGACGCGCTTGGTTGTGTAGAACAGCACGTAGGGCTTGGCCGAATACGGATCGCGCAGCACCCGCACGCCGGCGCGATCCACGATCAGATACCCCTTGGCGAAGTCCCCGAAGGCGATCGAGTAGCTGTCGGCGGCGATGTCCGGCATCTGCTCGATGTCGGTGACCGGATAGCCAAGCAGCGTCGAAGGCGCGCCCGGCTGCGTCGCCGGCTGCCAGATGTAGTTGCCGTCGGCGTCCTTGAACTTGCGGATGGCCGCCGCCGTGCGCCGGTTCATCACGAAGCGGCCGTTGGCGCGGTATTGGGCCTTGGGCGCATAGATCAGGTCGACCAGCGCATCCACGGGATCCGACGCGGCGAACGCACCCGCCCCGCCCGAGGCGATGTAGCCGATCTGGCCCCAGGTCGCGCTGGCGTTGGCCGCCACGGTGTAGGCCAGGAAGCCCTTCGGCTTGTTGGTCCCGTCGCCGTTGACGAAGGCGTCGGTCTCCTGCGCGGCGAAGGCGTCCTCGCACTCGGCCGCCAGCCACTCATCGAGGTTGATGAAGGCGTCGTCGAGCAGGGCCTGCGTCGCCGCCGGGTTGGCGTAGAGGTCGGCCGCCGGGAAATCGAGCACCGCCAGCGTCGGCGCCGTCGTCTCGGGCCGCGCATCGGTCTCGGCCACCCAGCCGGCGGTCACGCCCGCCGTCGACACCGGCTTCTTGAAGATGTTGGAGCCGATGGTGCGGACCGTCGCGATCTCGCGCATGGGCGAGGTCATGGCCAGCCGCCGCTCGATGGCGCGCTCGGTCTCCGGCGGGACGACATAGCCGCCCGTGCCGCCCTCCGACAGGCTCTTGGCCTCCAGCGCGGGCACGGTTCCGGTCTTCATGTAGCCGTAGAAGGCGGCCTTCTGCTCGTCGGGAACGACGATCCGCCCCTCGCCCAGCGCCGGTCGCCGGCCCTCTGCGGTCAGCCGCTCGAGCCTGCCCTGCGCCGACTGCAACGCCGCGTCGATGCGCGACACCTTCTCCTCGAGCAGCGGGTCGGCCTTCTTGGCCTCCAGCTGCGCCAGGCGCTCGTCGTTGGCGGCCTTGAACGCCTCAAAGGCAGCCATGACCTCATGCATAGCCGCCCGCGCGGCCGGCTGGGCCGCGACGTGTTTGGTTTCTTTCATCTATGTCTCCAGAAAAGCCCTCCCCCTCGAGGGGGGAGGGTTGGGTGGGGGTGTAAGCAGTGAGGTGAGGCGAAGGGCTGTGATGGCTCAGAGCCCAATCGCGCTCTTCGCCAAACTCAAAAGCCACACCCCTCCCCATCCCCTCCCCCTCGAGGGGAGGGGCGATTAAGCGGCGATTGCCGGGTTCGCTTTGACTGTCTCGATCCGCGCCTGTGGGAGCATCGGGAAGGTCACGATCGAGACTTCCCACAGCTCCACCTCCGTCAGCACGCGAAGCCGCCCGCTCTCATCCGGCCGGGCCTTCACGGTGCGAAAGCCGATGGAGAGGCCGTCGAGCGCGCCGGCCTTGACCAGCGCCGCGACCAGCCGGCCTTGCGGCGTCACGGTCAGGATCCGGCCGCGCACGAACAGTCCGCGCGAGTCCTCGGCGATCTCGTCCCAGACGCCGACGGGCTCGCCCGCCTCGTGCTGGAACAGCATCTTCACGCCCGCCGCGCCGCTCCGCGCCAGGCTCGCCGCAAAGGCCCCGGCGGCGGTGACGTCGTCGTTCAGGTCGCGCGTCCAGAACAGCGAGGCGTAGCCCTCGATTTCAATTTCTTCGGTCATGCGCACTCCACACCTCTCCCTGAGGGAGAGGGAGGGGCCCGGTCGCGTCAGCGAACGGGAGGGTGAGGGTTTACGGACTTTCCGGAGAGGGCTCTAAACCCTCATCCTCCCACGCCTTCGGCGCGGGCCCCTCCTTCTCCCTCAGGGAGAAGGGAGTCGGTCCAGTTTCGCTTCGATACGGTCCAGCGCGGCCCGCGTCGACGCCGCCTGCTCCTCGAGCCGCGCGAGACGTTCGGCGACCGGCGCCTGGGCCTCGATGCGGGTTTGCAGTTCGTCGATCCGCGCCGCCGCCTGGCCGGCCCAGAGCAGGGCTCCGGCGGCCTGCAGCAGCACGGTGATGATGATGGCGAGGGGCCAGCGCTCACGCATCGCCGAGCCCCGCCATCCGCCGTCGCTCCTCGGTCGTCAGGAATGTCGCCGCCTCGAGCCTCGCCCACAGCGCCTCGCGCTCGGCTGACAGAGCCGGGACCGCGTCGAGGTCGACGCCGATCCGCGCGCCGGGGAACTTCGCCCCCAGCCACGCCGTCATGGCCCGCGCCGCCCGCTCGGCCAGCGGGATCACCGTCTGGCGCCAGAAGGCGGCATTGGCCTCGCGGTAGTTCGCATAGGTCGCATCGCCCGGCACGCCGAGCAGCTGCGGCGGCACCCCGAACGCCAGCGCGATCTCGCGCGCGGCGGCGTGCTTGCCCTCGATGAAGTCCATGTCGGCGGGGCTGAGCGACATCGGCCGCCAGTCCAGCCCGCCTTCCAGCAGCAGCGGCCGCCCCGCGTTCGCTGTCCCCTGATGGGAGTCGGAAAGCTCGGTCCGCAGCCGTTCGAACTGCTCCTCGGTCAGCCGGTCGCCGGTCTCGCGGCTGGTGTAAACGAGCGCCCCGGACGGCCGCGCCGCGTTGTCCAGCAGCGCCTTGTTCCAGGCGCCCGAGGCGTTGTGCACGTCGATCGCAAACGCCGCGGCCTCCAGCGGCGAGAAGCCGTAATAGTCGTCGGCCGGGTGGAACAGCTTCAGATGCAGCACCGGCAGCCAGCCGTCCGCATCCCGCCCCAGCCGCACCGACCGCCCGCCGACCGTATAGTCGTAAGCCTCCGGCCACCCCTGCCGCCCGGGGATCACCTTCATCCGATCGGGCCGCAACACATACAGCTCGTCCGGCTGGCCGCCCGTCGACGCGGCCTCGAAATAGGCGTTCCCCGCCGTCTGCAGCGAGCCGAAGAAGGCCTCCATCAGGTCCGGCCCGCCCTGCTCCAGATTCGGCCGCTCGATCAACTTTTGCAGAGGGTGGTCGCTCGCGCGGCGCCCCTCATGGAACACCACCAGCGGCGCCGAGGCCGCCGCTTCCGCGATCATCCGGATGCACCGGTACGCGACCGGGTTCTTCGCAAACCCCTCCCGCGCCAGGCACTCATAATCCCGCGGCGTCCAAACCGGCCGCCCCGCGGTGGTCAAAGCCACCAGCGTCTGGGCGCGGGAATCCTTGATCTCAGGCGCGCGTATCCGCCGCCTTGGCCATAGGGCCATGGGTTGCTCCTTTGTCTTCAGGTCTTCCCCCTGTGGGGGAAGTACCGGCGAAGCCGGGGATGGGGGCTCACGCCCCCGGCGTTCGGGGCTTGAGCCCCCTCAGTCCGCTTCGCGGACAGCTCCCCCAAGGGGGGAGCACCTAAGGCTACAGCGCCCTCAACCGCGGCTCCTTCCGCCCGCCGAGCATCAAATCCGTCAGCGCCCAGACGAGCGCATCCGCCCGGTCGGGGCTGTGTTTCAGGTCGTCGGAGCCGAGCGCCATCAGCTCCTCCTCCAGCGCGGCAAACGCGCCGCAGTGGACGATGCGGCCCTGTTCGTACAAAGCCGCCACCGGTTCGGCCCGGGCGCGCTTGCCTTTCGAGGCATGCACCAGCCGCACCGCGCACGGCGGCTCGCGGGTGGCGAGCGTCGAGCGGACCATGTCGCCGCCCTGATTGGACTCGGCCACGATGGCGTCGGCCTCGAACTCTTCGGCCGCCGCGATGACCCGCAGCGCCCACGCATCCGGCGAACACCCGCGCAGCGTCAGGTCGGCCAGCACATAGCCGAACCGCCCAGACCGTCCCGCGACCACGATCCCACACGCATCGCCCCGGTCGGAGGCCGGCGGATCCACCGCCACCACCACCCGGTCGAACCTCGGCGGCCTCGCGCCCCGGCACTTCGCCAATTCCTCGGCCCTCCAGAGCGCGCCGTCGAGGTCCTCCACGATCAACCCCTCCAGCTCCTGCGCCGCCAGCCGCGTGCCGCCGTAGAGCGCGTTCAAGGTCTCCAGGAAGGCGGGGGCGAGGTTGGCGGCGTTGGCCTGCGTCGGCGCATCGCTGCGCACCACGCCGGCCTCGCCGATCAGCGTCCGCAAAGCCCGCGTCGACTTCGGCGTCGTCGTGACCACCAGCCGGGGGTCCTCCCCCAGCCGCAACCCGAACCGCAGCATCGCCAGCGTCTCGGCGGCGTTGCGCCAGGCGCAGAACTCGTCGGCCCAGGCGAAGTGAAACTGCGGCCCGCGCAGGCTCTCCGGGTCCTCCGCCGAGAAGGCGAACGCCTCCGCGCCGTTGGGCCAGACCAGCCGGCGCCGGCTCGCGTACCACCGGGGCCGCTCATCCGAGGCGCACACCGCCTTCAGGCCCGAAGGCCCCTCGATCATCACCTCGCGAACGTCGTGCAAGGTCGGCCCGACCAGCGCGATCGAGACCGGCTCGCGGGCCATCGCCCGGACCCACTCGGCGCCCGCCCGGGTCTTGCCCGAGCCTCGTCCGCCCAGCAGCAGCCAGGTCAGCCACGCGCTCGGAGGCGGCCGCTGGTGGTCGTGAACCCAGAAACTCCAGTCGGTCTGGAGCGCCTCAATCTTCTCCGGATCCAGGCGCTTCAGCCACTGACTGACTTGCCTTGAGTTCTCGGATGCGAGCGAGTCTGCGTTCGATGTCTGCCCGAATATCGTCCGCCCGCGCCATGCGGGCTTCGTCGCTGAGCTCGTCATTCACACTCATGTTGTCCTCTCTGCCCGTCCGACCCCGTACAGTGGCGTCCGCCCGAAGGCCGGCGGCGATCATCCGCATGCGGCCTTCGAGGAGGCGGTTGGTCTTCTGATCGTCGGCCAGCTCGGCCAACTCGACCGCCAGGTCCAGCAGCCGCTCCAACCGCTCGCGCCGGGCCAGCGGCTCGTCCTTTTTCTCGGCCATGTCACAAAGGTACGCGATCAGCGGGCGCCGCTGATTAGGGGACGCGAGAAAGTGGGACGGGGTTGAAAACACTAATGATTTTGACCTCAAGTCAGCGCGCCACAGAGCAGATATGCGCGCATCCAGGGTGCTCCCCCTCTGGGGGAGCTGTCGCGAAGCGACTGAGGGGGCTCAAGCCCGCTGACTCAGCGGGTGAAGCCCCCATCCCGGCCTTCGGCCGTACTTCCCCCAGAGGGGGAAGACCTGGATCAGTGAGGCAACACCAGCTTCGGATCGACCGGGCGCGCCTTGTCTTGCGGCGTCGGCGCGTACCGAACCTCGAAGTGGAGCTGCGGCTGGGAGACGCCGCCGGTGGAGCCGACCTGGCCGATCTGCTGGCCTTGGGAGACCGTATCGCGCATCTTCACGTCGACGCGGCCCATGTGGGCGTAGGCCGTGACCCAGCCGCCGGTGTGCTTGATCAGCACGAGGTTGCCGAAGCCCGGGACCTGGTCGCCGGCATAGACGACCTCGCCCGCCGCGGCGGCGCGCACCGGCGTGCCGGCTGGTGCGGCGAAGTTGACGCCGTCGTTGCGCTGGCCGCCGTCCTTCGGCCCATAGCCGGAGATGATGTCGCCCGTGACAGGCTGGACGAACCGGCCGGCGCCGGCGGCGGCGATCTCGTTTGCGGTCGGAGGCGCGCTGCTCTGGACCATGGGCGCGACGCCGGTCGACGTGGTCGGCGGGGCGTAGGGAGACGGTGACGGCGTGTAAGGCCTGCTGACCGGCGGCGGGGTGACCGGAGGCGTCGCCCGCGGCGGCGTGTAAGGTGACGGCGCGGGAGTGTAGGGCTTGGTCACCGGAACCGGCGTGGTGACGGGAGGCGTGACGCGCGGCGCGGGCTGCGTCTGCGTTACCGGCGGCGTGTAGGGCTTCGGCGCGGGCGTGACCGTCGTGGTGGTGGTCACGGCGGGGGCGGTGCTCACGGGCGAGGGCGTCACGGTCGTCGTGGTGGTGGCCGCAACCGGCCGCACGGGAGCGGTCAGGGTGGTCGCCGGAGCCGTCTGGCTCTGAACCACCGTCTGGACCGCCGTGGGCGCGGGCGCAGGCGCGGGCTTCATGACGGTACGGGTCGTCGTCACCGTGCGCTTCCCGGCGCCGACGTCATGGTAACCGGCGGGCAGGACCAGCTTCTGGCCGGGGCGCAGGCCGGCCTTGACGGAGATGTCGTTCTCATCGGCCAGGGTCGCCGGCTTCACGCTGAAGCGGCGGGCGACGGCGTAGAGGGTGTCGCCGCTTTCGACGACATAGGCCTTCGACTTGCGGCTGGGGCCGGACAGCACGTCGCCCGGCTGGATGCGGTAGGGTTTCTTGAGGTCGTTGTCTTTGACCAGCTGCGTGCGGGTCGTGCCGAGCTTGCGGGCGATGGCGTCGATGTGGTCGCCCTTCCGCACCGTGTAGGTAACGGGCTTGCCCTCGACCGAGAGCACACGGCCGTCGGCGATGGGGACGGTCTTCGTCTCGGTGACGGTCGTCGGGACCATCTGAACCAGCGCGGGCGCGGGAGGGGGCGTGACGGTCGTCGTGGTGGTCGCCAGCGGCGCAAGGGTCGAGGAGGCGACGGGCGCGGGCGGCGGCGCGGTAGTCCCGGACGGAGGCGGCAAGGCCGTGCTCTCGACAGGCGCCGTGGCGGTCGGGGCCGTGGCCGGAGCGGGCTCCCCAGGCGCCGGTTGCGCCTCGGACGGCTGCACTATGGGAAAGTTGGGCGTCGGCATGGCCAGCGGCTCGCCGCGCGGCTGCCCCGCCTCCAGCGGATACTGCGGCGTGGTGCAGGCGCTCAAGCCCGCTGCAGCCAAAACGACGACCGATGCCCGGGTCCAGAAGTGCGTCATCCGGCGCTCCCTTCCTAAACTTCACTGAGGTGGCCTGCCGGGCCTTAACGGCCCATTAAGCACGTGTCTTAAGTCCCCGACTTTCTTCCCCGTCCCCTGCTCAGAGTTCGCGCGCGACCCCGTCGAGCAGGGGCACGAAGCGCACGTCGCCGAGCAGCTCCACCTTGAAACCGCCCTTGCCGTCGCCGGCGTATCGACGAAGGCTCTGGACGGGACCCTTGCCGATCGGCGCGACAAGGACGCCGTTCGGTTTCAGCTGGGCCAGTAGTTTCTTGGGTTCTTCCGGCGCCGCCGCGGTGACCAGAATGCGGTCAAAAGGCGCCTGTTCGGGCCAACCTTCGCCGCCGTCGCCGAAACGGGTGATGACGTTGGTGAGCTGGAGCGTCTTGAACCGCTCCTCGGCCTCGCGAAGCAACGTCCGATAGCGCTCGACCGTGTAGACGAGCCGCGCGAGCCTCGCGAGGATCGCGGTCTGGTAGCCGGAGCCGGTGCCGATCTCCAGCACCCGGCAACGCGGTTCGATGGTCAGCGCCTGGGTCATGGTGCCGACGATGAAGGGCTGGCTGATGGTCTGGCCGCAGGCGATTGGCAGCGCCGAGTCCTCCCACGCCCGCTCCTTGAACAGGTCCGGCGTGAACAGCTCGCGCGGCGTCTTCTCGATGGCGTTCAGGACCTTCGGGTCCGTCACGCCCTGCGAGCGCAGCGCCAGGATCAGGCGGGCGTGCCGGGTCTCGGGGGTGTCGTCCTCTTCCACCTGCGCCATGCTCATAGTTTCGGCGGAGCCCCGCCCAATACGCCCTTCAACGCATGCACCGTTTCCATGTGCGTGAGGTCGATGTGAAGGGGGGTGACGGATATTTTTCCGTCGTAGATGGCGCGAAGGTCGGTTCCTGCCGGCGGATTGGACAGTTTTCCCCGGAAACCCATCCAGTAGTAGTCGCGCCCGCGCAGGTCGGTGCGGCGCTCGGCGTGCATGTGCTTGAAGTCGCGGAAGCCCTGGCGGGTGACCTCGACCTCGGTGACGGCCTCGGGTTCGACGTCCGGGAAGTTGATGTTGATCGTCACGTCGCGGGGCCAGCCGGTTTCGACCAGCCGCTGGATCACCGCCGGCCCGTGCGCCTCGGCCGTCTCGTAGAGCGCCCTCTCACCGTCGTGGAAGATGCGCATGGCTTGCGAGAGCGCGATCGACGGGATGCCCAGCGCCATGCCCTGCAACGCGCCCGCGACCGTGCCGGAGAAGGTGACGTCCTCGGCGAGATTCTGGCCGCGGTTGACGCCGGAGAGCACCAGGTTGGGCTTTTGATCGCCGAGCAGGTCCTGCACCGCCAGCTCCACGCAGTCGGTGGGCGTGCCGGAGACGGCGAAGCGGCGGTCGTCCAGTTGGCGCACGCGAAGCGGGATCGACAGCGTCAGAGCCCGGCTCGATCCGGACTGCTCGATCTCCGGCGCTACCACCCAGACGTCGTCGGTCAGCGCGCGGGCGATGCGTTCGAGGCTCTGCAGCCCTTCCGCGTGAATGCCGTCGTCGTTGGTGCAGAGAATCCTCATGGCTCGAGGTGCGTGACCCCGCCCATGTACGGCCGCAGTGCTTCGGGAATGGCGATGCGGCCGCCCTCGTCCTGATAGTTCTCCAGCACCGCCACCAGCGTGCGCCCGACGGCGAGGCCCGAGCCGTTCAGGGTGTGCACGAAGCGCGTCCCCTTCTCGCCGGCGGGCCGATAACGGGCGTCCATGCGCCGGGCCTGGAAGTCTCCGCAGTTCGAGCACGAGCTGATCTCGCGGTAGGTCTTCTGCGACGGCAGCCAGACCTCCAGGTCGTAGGTCTTGCGGGCCGTGAAGCCCATGTCGCCCGCGCAGAGCAGCATCACCCGATACGGCAGGCCGAGCTTTTGCAGAACCTGCTCGGCGCAATTCGTCATCCGCTCGTGCTCCTCGTTGGAGCGTTCGGGCGTGGTGATCGAGACGAGCTCGCACTTCACGAACTGATGCTGGCGGATCATCCCCCGGGTGTCGCGGCCGGACGCGCCCGCCTCGGAGCGGAAGCAGGGGGTGAGCGCGGTGAGGCGCAGGGGCAGCTCTTCCTCCGAGAGGATTTGCTCGCGCACGATGTTGGTCAGCGACACCTCGGCGGTGGGGATCAGCCAGCGGCCGTCGGTGGTGCGGAAGAGGTCTTCGGCGAACTTCGGCAGCTGGCCGGTGCCGAACACGGCCTCGTCGCGGACGAGCAGCGGCGGGTTCACCTCGGTGTAGCCGTTCTCGCCGGTCTGAAGGTCGAGCATGAACTGACCGAGCGCCCGCTCCAGCCGCGCCACCTGCCCCTTCAGCACCACGAAGCGGGCGCCGGACATGCGGGCGGCGGCCTCGAAGTCCATGCCGAGCGGCGCGCCGAGGTCGACGTGGTCGCGGGGGTTATTGAGCAGCTTCGGCTCACCCCACTTCCGCTGCTCGGCGTTGGCGGTTTCGTCCTCGCCGGGCGGCACTTCGTCGGCCGGGACGTTCGGGAGCTTGGCGAGCACATCGCGCAGCTCTGACCCGATGGCGGCCTCGACTTCCATGCCCTCGGCCATGCGGGCCTTGAGCTGCTCGACCTCGGTCATCAGGGCCTGGGCGCGGTCCTCTTCCTTCTTGGCCTTGGCCATGCCGATGAGCTTGGAGGCTTCGTTGCGGCGCGAGGCGGCTTCCTGCACCGCGGTCTGCGCGGCGCGCAGCCTGGCGTCGAGCTCGAGGATCGCCGGCGTCTGGGCGGACAGCCCCCGGAGCGCCCAGCCGCGGTCGTAGGCTTGCGGGTTGTCGCGGATGGCTTTGATGTCGTGCATGGCGCGTCCTGTCTAAGGCGCGTCGGGCGCCTCGCCAACCGGGCTCTTGCGATGAAACCACGCTGTCATGGCGCCCGCGACCGCGAGGCTCACGGCAAAGAAGTGGAACTCGCCGTGGATGACCTCCACGAGCACGGTCAGCCCAATCGCTCCAACGGCAAGCACGACGCACGGGATGACCACGGGCATCCGGATCAGGCCCAGCGTCGCGGCCAGGAGCGCCAGCCCGAATGCCAGGCAGGCTAACCCCATCGCGTACCAGACCAGATATCCGCCGACGAAGGCCGGCGCCCAAGGGAAGATGGTTTCTCCGACGACGAGGTGAACCACGCCGATGAAGGCGATGATGACGGTCCCGCTCGCCGCCAGCGCCTGATTGCGCGCCTGTTCGTTCGTCATGGCTGCCCCCCCTAGGCCAGCGCGACGTCCGCCTCTTCCTGACGCCGCCGGCGGCGTTCGATGAGCCAGACGCACCAGATGGACACCTCATACAGGAGGCAGATCGGCACGGCCAAGGTGATCTGGCTGATGGGGTCGGGCGGGGTGAGGATGGCGGCGACGACGAAGACCGCCACGATGGCGTAGCGGCGGCCGGCGCGCAGCATCTTGGAGTTCACCAGCCCCGCCATCCCGGCCAGCGTCAGCACCACCGGCAGCTGGAAGCAGAGCCCGAAGGCGAAGAGCAGCGTCGTCACCAGCGTCAGGTAGTCAGAGACCTTCGGCAGCAGCTCGACGGTGATGTTGCCGGCATCCACGATCTGCTGGCTCAGCGAGAACCACAGCACGAAGGGCAGCATGACGTAGTAGACCAGCGCCGCCCCCATCAGGAACAGCACCGGCGAGGCGATCAGGAAGGGCAGGAAGGCCCGGCGCTCGCGGCGGTACAGCCCCGGCGCAACGAAGCGGTAGAGCTGCCAGGCGAGGATCGGGAAGGTCAGCACCAGCGCCCCGAAACCGGCCAGCTTCAGCTTGGTGAAGAAGAACTCCAGCGGCGCGGTGAAGACGAGCTTCAGCCCCACCGCGTGCGGGACCTCCTTGAAGCCGGTCAGCGCCAGCAGCAGGTCGAACGGCCCATGGTGGCCGCCCTTCTGCGCCGCGAGCAGCCCCGCGCCGACCTCGAACGGGTGCAGCAGGAAGACGTAGATCTGCTTGGAGAACGCGAAGCAGATGATGAAGCCCACGATCAGCGCCGAGACGCAGACGATCAGCCGCTTGCGCAGTTCGACCAGGTGGTCGAGCAGCGGCGCGCGGGAGGCTTCGATCTCCGCCTCGTCTGGATCGTAGGGATCGCTCAAGCCTCCGCCTCCGGCTTCTTCTTGCGAGGGGCGCGGGGTTTCTTCGGCTTCGGCGCGGGTTCCGGCTCGGGTTCCGGTGCGACTTCGATGACAGGCGCGGCGGGCTCGCCCGTCAGGCCGGCGTGGATGTCGGCGAACACCTGGTCGGCCTCGACATCGGCCAGCCCGGCGGGATCGTAGTAGCGGCCCGACCGCATGGCCTCGACCTCGCGGCGGAGTTCGTCGAGCTCCGACTGGCGAGCCATGTCCTCGAAGCTGGCGCGGAATTCGTTGGCCATGGCGCGCAGGCGGCCCAGGAACTGCCCGAGCTTTCGCAGCATGACGGGCAGGTCCTTCGGCCCGACCACGATGAGCGCGATCGCGGCGATGACGAGGAGTTCGGTGGCGCCGACTTCAGGCAGCATGGGGCAGGCCCGGTCGCGCTATTACTGCTGGCGGAGGTCTTCCTTTTCCGCGTCGGTGCGCGGCAGGCGGGCGCCGGATTTCTCCGCCTCGTGCGGGTCTTCCTTCAGGCCCTCGCGGAAGGCGCGGATGCCCTTGGCGGCGTCGCCCATGATCCCCGACAGCTTGCCCTTGCCGCCGAACAGCACGAGCACCACCACGAGGACGATCAACCAATGGATAGGCCCAAAAGTGCCCATAAGGATAACTCCTTGAAGTCCGTGCGGACGCCTTGGCCCACAATATAGGCCGATGCAAGGCTGAGGGCCACGAGACCCCGCCCTGCGGCGAAAAAGCCCTTACTCTTCCTCGCCCGCGAAGTCGGTGACGAACTCGGGCGTTTCGTCCAGGTCCAGCGGGTCCTCTTCGGCCTGCGGCTGGGAGGGGTCCGGCACGTGGAAACCGGCCGGCAAGTCCATGCTGAGCAGGCCCGCCGCCTTCATCTCCGCCATTCCCGGCAGGTCGGCGAGCGACGCCAGCCCATAGTGCTCCAGGAACAGGTCCGTCGTGCCGTAGGTGACCGGCCGTCCGGGCGTGCGGCGGCGGCCGCGCATGCGCACCATGCCCAGTTCGAGCAGCACGTCCAGCGTGCCGCGGCTCGCCTGCACACCACGCACCGCCTCGATCTCGGCGCGGGTGACGGGCTGGTGGTAGGCGATGATGGCCAGCGTTTCCTGCGCGGCCTTGGAGAGCTTCTTCGCCTCCTCCCGCTCCTCGGTCATCAGCCAGGAGAGGTCTTCCGCCGTCTGGAACCGCCAGCGTCCCGCGACGCAGGCCAGCTCCACGCCGCGTCCGCCGTAGCGGGTCTGGAGTTCGGCGAGCGCGCCTTCGACATCCGCGCCTTCAGGCAGGCGGCGTTCCAGTTCGTCGACGCTCAGCGGCTCGTTCGCCGCAAACAGCAGCGCCTCGACCTGGCGGACGGTTTCGAAGAGGGCGTCAAACATCTTCAGGTCTTCCCCCTCTGGGGGAAGTACGGCCGAAGGCCGGGATGGGGGCCCTGCTGACTCGCCCCCTCAGTCCGCTTCGCGGACAGCTCCCCCAGAGGGGTAGCACCTCGGCCCAAGATCTTCCCCCTCTGGGGGAAGTACCGGCGAAGCCGGGGATGGGGGCTCACGCGCACCGAGTCAGCGGGCTAGAGCCCCCTCAGTCGCTTCGCGACAGCTCCCCCAGAGGGGGGGCACCTTGAGGTCGGCGCCAGACCTGTCACGCGGCCTCCTTGCGGCGGCGCAGGTAGAGGTCGGCGAAGGCTTCCAGCT
>JBLNCT010000023.1:0-34864 GCA_050260915.1 Parcubacteria group bacterium | reverse complement strand
AAGCTGTTCGGAGCGGTGGGATCATCGGCCATGGTCGATCTCCAAGGTGACAGGCTGGACGGAGGCGTCGATGAAGCGTTCGACCCAGGCTTCCACCTCCTCGTCCGTTGCGCCCTGTGCGGGCAACGGCTCCAGGCCGGCCGCATCCAGGGCCGGCAGCACGAGATCTAGGGTCAGGTCGTCGGCAACGGGACCGTGCTTCCGGTCCGGGGTGTGCGGCGTGTCCGCTATGGCCGCCGAAGCGGCGAACGATCCGGCCAGCGGCATTACGGCGCGGGCGGCCACCTGGGGCGGCGGGACCACGCGGCCAGCGAAAGCCCGCTCACGCCAGTAGACGATCTTACGGCCGCGCACCGGCGGCATCCCGGCGCGCAGAACTAGGAGCCGGTCGGCCGACATGCCGATCAATTCCTGCGGCATCATCAGGGCACGGCGCTGATCGGACTCGGTGGTGCTGCGGCGACCGCTCGACAGCAAGGTCGGTCGGCTCTTGGAGCGGCTCTGATAGGTCCAGTAGCCGAGCCGTTCGGAGAGGTCCTGGGCGATCTTCAACTCCTTGGGCGCAAAGGCGATCTCGGCGCCGCAGTTGGCGATGATCTCTTCGGCCAGGTCCGGGCCGTACTCGGCGCGCAGCTGGGCGGGGCTTTGCAGCACCGGCAGCAGGCGCAGGCCGTAGCCCGCCACATAAGAAAAGCCATGAGCGATCACGCGCGCATGGCCGAGCCGGGCAAACTCGTCGAGCAGCACCAGGACTTGGATGCGGTGACGATCCGCGGTTGGCAGCTCGCGGGTGTTGAGGTCGACCAGCTGCTGGAGCAGCAGGTTATAGAGCGGCGCCACCCTGGCTAGGTTGTCGGGGGAGACGCCGAGGTAGAGCGACATCCGCCGCGAGCGCAGGTCGCGCAAGTCGAAGTCGCTGGCATCGGTGGCGGCGCAGACGCGGGGATTGAGCCACAGGTTCATCCGCGCGGTGATGGTCTGCTTGATAGAAGCGAAGGTGTTTTCCGAGGCGGAGCAAAAGTCCGACAGGGCGCTCGTGCAGCCTGCCGAGAGCGGCCGGCCGGCATCCACTCTCGCGCCGATGACGGCCGGTAAGCGCGTGCGCGGGTCGCCGCGCGTCAGCTCCGCGTAGATGGCACCCAGGCTGAACGGCAGCTCCGGCGTCTCGGCGACATACGCGCCGACGCCGATGAGGCCGGTACGGGCCGCCTCCGCCCAGAAGGGGTCGGCGTTGTCGGGCGCCGGGAACAGCATGACGGCGAGCTTCTGCAGCTCGTCCAGCACGGCGATGGGATCGGCGCGGTCGATGTGACCGAGGGGATTGAATCGGGCGGTGCGGCCATCCGCATCCAGCGGATCGAACAGGATCACCTCCTGGCCATGGGCGGCGCGAAAGCCCGCCGTGGCCGTCCAGTTCTCGCGCTTGACGTCGAGGACCACGACCGAGTCCGGCCAGGTCAGCAGGTTGGGGATGACAACCCCGACGCCCTTGCCAGTGCGGGTCGGAGCGTAGAGCAGCACATGCTCCGGCCCGCCGAATACCAGCAGCCGACCGCCCTTGCGGCCAAGGACGATGCCCTGCCGCGCCCGCAGCCCGTGGCGCACCAGTTCTGCCTCGCTGGCCCAGCGGGCGGCCCCGTGCAGCGGTGGGCGCAGGTTGCGAAGGATGCCCATGGCGGCGACGCCCGCCAAGCCAAGGGTCGACAGCAGGCCGATGCCCAGCCAACGCCGCACGTCCGGGTCGTCGCGGAAATACCAAAACCAGCCGAGGATCGCGGCGGGTTCTATGTCGGCGGACAGCCGCTTCAGTCCGGCCAGGGCGATGACCACCGCCAGTCCCAGCAGCAGGGTCGCGGCGCTGGCGGCCAGGGCGCCGACATAGGCCGCCTTAAGCGGCCAGGGCGCGCTTGCGAAGCGGGTCATACCAGACCTCTGTCATGCGAAAGCGCCCCTCGACGCGGCGCATCTGGACCACCACGTCGACGAGCAGATGCAGCAGGGAGCGGATGTCGTCGCGGGCCAAGTCGCGCCCGCCCTCGGACTCCTTCACCAAGAGGGTCAACTGCTCGAAGGCAAGGACGGCGCTGTCGGCGTGGATGGTGGTGATCGAGCCGGGATGGCCGGTGTTGACGTTGCGCAGGTAGAAGAAGGCGGTGCCGTCCCGCAGCTCCTGCAAGAGGATGCGGTCGGGCCGCATCCGCAGGGCGCTTTCCAGCAGCTGCTTGGGGCCGACTTTGGCTAGACCCTGGCCGTCCTTGGCGTAGAGCAGATGGACGGCGTTGCGGTGCGGGACCACCAACTCGCGGGCGTCCTCGATGGTCAGCAACCGTTCCTCGGGCGGGATCAGGCGCACCAAGCCCTTGGCGAAGGTGGTCTTGCCCGACCCGGTGGCGCCGGAGATCAGCACATTGCGCCGGCTCTCCACCGCCAGCCGAAAGAAACCCTGCCAGTCGCCTGCATCGCGCAGTTGCATCAGGGCGGCCTCATCGTCGGAAAGGTCATTCGACGCCACCGCCACCGCCTTGAACAAGCCGCCACGATCAAAGGCGTCCAGGTCAAGCGTGACGGCAGAGGGCTTGCGCAGGGTGAGCGACAGCCGCTCGGCGGCGGGCGGCAGGACGATCTGGCAGCGCTCGCCGCGCGGCAGCACCGTCGAGCAGATCGGCGTCTCGTCAGTGACGTCCTGGGCGGTGTAGGCGGCCGCGGCCTTGGCCAGTGTCGCCAGCCAGGTCTCGGTCAGCTCCGGCGCCTCGCGCCATTCCCAGCCGCCGGCCCGCTCGATGGCCAGCTCGCCTGGCCGGTTGACGACCAGCTCGGTGACGTCGTCCGGCTCCAGGCATTCCTGTAGCGGCGCCAGATAGTGCAGCAGCACCGAGCTGTCCTGGGCCACCGCTCACCGCGCTTTCAGCGCATAGACGTCGGAGAAGTCGAAATCCTGAGCGACGAAGATCGAGACCTGCGCGCCATGCGCCTTGCGCAGGGAGGGTGGGATATTGATCGAGTTCTGCAAGGCGATGCCGGCCGCGTCCGAAGGGATGCGCACCGTGCCAGGTCCGCCCTCGCCGCCGGCAGCGGCGGCGACGCCATCGTCGACGATGGACAGCAGCAGCGCGCCGCCGAAACGCTCCCAGAAGTGCGTGTCGAGATCACCATCGAAGCCGGCGCGGCCGAGCGGGTCAGCGGCGGGCGAGCCTAGGCTGATCGCCACCCCGCCCGGCGTCACGGCGCGGGTCCACAGCACGAAGAGCCGCCGCTGGCCCTGGCGTAGACTGGAGCGGTATTCGCCGAGCACCTTGGTGCCCTTCTCCATTAGCACCACGGCGCCGTTGTCGGAGAGGACATCGCGCGGGATCAGGCAGCTGACATAGCCGGGCGCGGCGGTGTCCATCGCGGTTTGCAGGACGCAGGGAATGGCGGCGCCGGCGACGATGAGAAAGTTGCGGTCCGGCAGGCGAGCCGCCCGCGCCCGACCGATGGCCGAGCCTCGGCGGAGCTGATCGAGTTCGGTAGCGACCTCGGGCGGTGCCGGTGCGACGGCGCGCTCAGCGCCGGCCATAGCACCAACAGGCGAGCCCGCGCCGCCGCTGCGGCTGTAGGCCAGCAGCGGCGCACCCCGGATGGAGGCGAGGTCTGCGCCACGCTGGGCCGGGCGAGTGGCGGGCGCACCCGCCGGCTGCGGCTGCAACGCCGGCACCTGCGGCCCGCCTTGCGCGGGAGTCAGGCTCGGCGCGTCCGGGCCCGGCGCCGTTAGGGTCGGCGCCGTGCTGACCCGGATCGGTTCGAACGGCACGACCTGCCGGGCCGGCTGGTCCGGCAGGCGGTCTTCCTTGGGCGTGTCATCGCCGCTTGTGGCCAGAACGAAGACGCCGCAGCCGGCGACGAGGGCGCCGAGGACGATGGCCTTGCTGCCCCGTCCGCTCCCGAGCCGCCCGGCAATGGGTGAGATCGAGCGCTCGAAGGCCGGCGCAGCGGGCGGCTCCGTATCGGCCACGGGCTCTCTGCCCGCCATTGCCTTGGGATCATCCGTCATGGCCGCACCCCTCCCTTGTCGAGGCGGTCGACGTCGCTGGCGGCCGTGCCGGTGGCGGGGTTGGTCCCGTAGGGCTCGAACGCCTCGTTGTAGATGCACAGCACCTCTCGGCCGCGCCGAAGGCGCAGCTGCGCGACCACGGCATGAACGACCACGAACTCGCCGCGCACGTCGAACGGCACCAGGCTTTCGGTCCCACCAACTTCCACCTGATAGAGGGCTGGCAGCGGCTGGTTGGCCGGGAAGCGCAGCACGGTGAAGCGGCCGTTGTCGGACACCTCGGAAGGCTGCAAGGCGCTGGCGCCTTGGACCGCATAGGCAAGATTGCGGCGACCCTCGACCACCGCGCGGTCGAGTTTCAGCTCCAGCAGTTGCCGTTCGAGGGCGGCGGCCTGGGCCGACAGCGCCGCACTGGCTTGCGCCTTCTCATCCGCTGGGTAGCGGAAGCGCAGGCCGAACACGGTGTCCGACGTGCTGCGGCTGGAGGAGCCGCCACGGGTGGACAGCTCGAAGGTGTAGTGGCGCGTCCCGGCCGGCCGTGTCGTGGTGACGATCAAGTTGGTGGGGCCGCGCGCCGCCTTCGGTTTGACGAAGAGGCTGTTCTTCTCGGCGGCGACATCCCAGCCGGTGGCGTCACCGACCGCCACATGCAGGATGGTCTCGTCCTCGCCGAGCAGGATCTGCGTGGCGGTGCGGAAGACGCCAGTGACCTTGACCACCGCCCACGGGTCGTAGTCGACGACCTTGATCCGCGGGTCGGATGGCCCAGCCTCGGGACGGTCCAGCGCCTGGGCGGCCGGCGCCGCTGAGAGGAAAAGCACCGCCAGCGCGGCGGCGGCGAAGCGGCTCATCGGACCACCTCCGGGTCGGAGCGGTAGCTGGTCACCTGGAAGCCCAGCGGATTTCGCAGGCGGTCGCCTTCGGCCATCGGCGCCTTCGTGTAGGCAAAGGCGACGGTGGCGATCCAGTCGCTCTCCGTCACCTGCTGACCGACCCGAACCGTGCGGCGGAAGCGGACGTTGGCGACGCCGTCGCTGACGAAGCTGACGGCGCGAATGGCGACCTGCGCCTCACCTGCGAAGCCGTAGAGGACCTGCGGACTTTGCGGGTTGGCTGGCCGGTAGGCGTCTGCCCACCGCTGCTGCTCGGCCGGGGTGGACATGATCGACACCTGACGGAAGTTGGCCTCGGCCGCCGGCGCCAGCCAGCCCTCGCGGGCGCGAACGTATTGGGCCAGGAAGTGCTTGGTGACGGCCTCCTCATAGGTGACCGGCCGTTCGGCCTTGAGCGCCGACATCACGTCCACCGCGCCGGTGCTGCGGTCGACCCGGACCACGAACGGCTCCACCGTCTTCAGAGGAGCGAGCGTGGCGACGGCGCCGACGGCGACCCCCGCCACCAAGCTGGCGATTCCCGCCGCGCCCCAGGCGAAGCGCCGCGAGCGCTCCGCCGCGCGGACCCGGTCGGCGTTCCAGCTCTTGGCCTCGTCGAAGTAGGTCTTGAGGTCCGGGGCGCCGGTCATGCCGCGCAGCTCCCATGCAGGGCGGCCGGTGCCGCCGAAAGCTGCGTCGGCTTCGCCGGCGCGGGCATCAGCACCGATCCGTTGGCGTTGGCCGGGCGGCGATGCTTGCCGTTGCAGACGGGGGCGTCGTCCTTGGGCAGGATCGAGCAGCCGCCCAGCGCGACCGACACCCCGAGGATCAGAAATAGAGTACGCATCAGGCTCGGGCTCCTACGGGACGAATGCTGCCGCCGCCCTTGGGCGCGCTGCGGTCGGCCTCCTGCGGCCCCTGCGGAGCGCCAGAGCGCGGCACGCCATTGAGCGAAGCAGCGTTGGCGAAGTCGGCGAGGCCGGCGCTGGCCCCGCCTGCGATGCCGGCGGCGATTGCGGGCGTCTGGAGGAAGAAGATCGCGCCCAGGAGGCACAGGGCGATGAACAGCAGGCCGCCGGCCATCGGGTCTTGCCCATCGATCTGGCCCCATTGCTGCGCGACCAGCGAGAGGATGAGCTGGAAGATGGTGATGATGAGGGCGAAGAGGACGAGGTAGTTCACCGCTTGGGACAGCCAGCCAAAGAAGAAGCGGCGGGTGGCGTCGAAGAGGGCGCAGGCGATGAAGATCGGCCCCAGCGCCACCAGCAGCGCCAAGGCCACCTTGGCAATCATCACCACCCCGAAGCCCACGGCGGCCGCCAGGGCCCCGACCAGATAGACGACGGCGGCGAGAATCCATGGCCCGAAGTCGATGGGGCTGGCTTCGGCCGCGATCTTTTCGGCCAGGTAGGCGGCGCGGGCGAAGAACTGGTCGAAGGCCGAGCCGACGTCGGGCACGCCGCTGCCGCTGATCGCCCGCGCCAGGGTGTCGGGCAGGACGTGGAACAGCGGGTCGGTCACGTAGGTCGAATAGGCGACGGTGGTCGCCAGCATGTAGACGAAGGCGAGCTTCAGGCTGCGGACGGCGAAGTCCATCACCGGCTCGGCGATGGAGCCGCGCAGGATGGCGAAGCCGTAGAGCAGCACATAGAGGACAAGGGCGGCGCGCAGGGGACCTGAGACCTCAGCCATCACCGAGCTGGCCCGCTCGCCCAGGAAGACGTTCAGCTTCTCGTCGACGAACTGGTAAGCGGGCTGGAAGATCTGGAATGGTTCGGCCACGGCAAACGCCTCAGAAGCTCTTCTCGTAGGTGTCCATCCGCGCCTTGCGCTCGGCCGCTGCCATGCCGGCCTGCGCGTTGGCGCACTCCGGCCCACGATGCGTGCCGTTGATGCAGCGGGCGACGACGCGCACCGCCTCCTCGCCGTGCGCCTCGAAGTAGGCGGCGCTCCGCGGCTCGGGCGAGCAGCCAGACAGGCCCATGAGGCCGAAGAGGATGGCGCGGCCGATCATTGGAAGCCCTGCCGGTAGGTCGCCATGCGGGCCTCGCGGGCGGCCGCCATGCGCTCGCGTTCGCGCTGGGCCTGCAACCGCTCCTCGGCGGCCTGGGCCATGGCGATGCCCTGGAGTCGCATCTGATCGTTAGCGATCATCGCCTGCTCGGTGGCGGCCCTTGCTTGCAAATCGAGGACCGCGCGGGCGGTGGGCGCGGTGTCGATAGCCTGCTGCAGGGTCTGCAAGCCGGCGAGCCGCTGCGCCCCAGCGGTCGCCACCGCTTCGCCCAGCGCCAAGTCGCGCGCCGCGCGCACCCCGGAGGCTTCCAGCTCGGCGCCGAGCGCGGCGCCGGCCGGGGGCGTATAGAGGCGTTGGGCATTGCGGATCGTTTCGGCCCGATCGCCGATGGCGCCCAGCGCATTCAGGTCGCCATGCGCCGCGCGCTCCAGCGCGGCGACTTCGGGCAGGACCTCCCGCAGCGAGGGCACACCCAACGCCTTGGCGATCTCGCCGACGTTCGACGCTTCATTGAGGCTGTCGAACAGTTGCTTGCCCTGTTCGACCTGCGCCTTCAGCTCGCCGAGCTGGCTCACGGCCGTCTTCGCCTGCTCGATGAGCTTGGCGTAGCTGGTCGGGTCATAGACGATCATCGCCGCCTGGGCGCTGGTCGCGCCTAAGCCGAGGGCGAGCGCGGCAGTGGCCGCGACGAGACGCGATTTCATGGGAGCAGTCTCCTCATCCGGTGGAAGGGTTCGAGCCAGTGAGCCGGGTCGTCGCCGTGCTCGGCGCGCACGCGGTCGAGCAGGTCGACGGTTTCGGTGCGGCCTGAGAGGGCGGCGACCTCGTCGTCCAGCCCGTCTAGCCGCAGCTCGGCGACGACTGAGTTGAGCCCCTGCTTGATGAGGAACTGGCGCGATTCCGGCGCCAGCTCCTCGCGCACCAGCGCGAACTCGCGGCGCGTCAGGCCGAAGCCCTCGACGTAGTCGCGCTCGGCCGCATGGGCGTTGGGCAGGAAGATCTTGGTCGCGCACTGCTCCAGGATCGTGTGGGCGATCGGGGAGCGCAGCACGTCAGCCGGCGACTGCGTGCCGAACACCATGAAGGCGTTTTGCTTGCGGTAGGTCTTGAGGCCGTCCTGGGCCAGGCCGCGGAAGGCCTCGTCGCCCAGCGCCTTCCAGAACTCGTCGATGTCGATGACGAGCCGCCGACCGTCCACCAGGGCCGTCAGCCGGTGGAACAGGTACATCATCAGCGGCGTGCGTACCTCGGCGTTGTCGAGGACGTGGGTCATATCGAAGCCGAGGAAGCGGGCTTCGAGGCCGACAGCGTCGGCGTCGTTGTCGAGCACCCAGCCGAGCGCCCCGCCCTGGCACCACTTCTCCAGCCGCGCGCCAACGCCGCCGCCGTCGCGCTGGCCCAGGAGGGTGCGTAGAGCCGAAAGTGATCGTTGCTCTGGCGCCAGCGGCCCGAGCGCCACGATGGCGTCGTCGATGGCGCGTTCCTCCTGCACCGACAGCGGCCGTTCGGCGACGCCGACCAGTTGGCGGACCAGTTGGCCAAGGAAGGCGCGGTTGGCGGCGGAGAAGGTCAGCGCCTTGAAGGGCGCAAAGCCGGTCGGCTCGCCGTTGCGCAGCGTCAGATAGGTCCCACCGCAGGCACGCACGAAGATTTCCGCGCCGCGATCCTTGTCGATGAACACCATCTGCGGCCCGAGCTTTTCCAGCTGGGCCAGCATGAAGTTCTGCACGACCGTCTTGCCGGAGCCGGAGGGGCCGCAGATGAAGGTGTGGCCCAGATCGCCGACGTGGAAATTGAAGTGGAAGGGCGAGCCGGCCGAGGTGCGTAGCAGAGCGACGGCGGCGCCCCAGTGGTTGCCGTCGGCACGACCGGCCGGGTGGGTGTGGAAGGGCGCGAGCGCCGCGAAGTTGCGCGAGGTGATCGCGGCTGGGCGCACCCGCCGAGCGAAGTTGCCGGGAAACTGCGCCCAGAAGGCCGCCTCCAGCGCCAAGTCCTCGCGCGCGGTGACCAGACCAGAGTCCGCCAGCATGGCGCGCGCCTTGGATAGGTGATCGGCTAAGCTGCGCAGGTCGTCGCCGTAGACCAGCACCGAAGCCTGGTGGTCGCCCATGGCGAAGCGGTTGGACATCAGGTCGTCCAGCGCGTCGCTCAAGCCCGAGACCTGCGAAGCGGCCCGGTCCCGCGCCGAGAGCATCTGGTTCTGCTTGCGCTCCATGACGGCCCGCGCGGCGGCCTTGGAGAGGAAGCTGAAGGACTGGCTGACAATGAATGGGAAGCGGGCCGACAGCAGTCCATTCCATAGGCCGGGCCGGGTCACGGCCGGGTATTCCTTGATCCCGAAGACGCCCGCGAACCGCGCGTCGGCGGCATCGCGTATCTCCATGGCCTCGCGGCCGAAGATCAGCCGGGCGGTGTAGATCGCCGAGCCGAGATGGCCGCGCACTAGCGGCACGCGCTCTCTACGGCCGGTGAGCAGCAGCCGCAGCAGCTCCATCGGCTCGGAGAATGACAATCCGTCATGCTCGTAGAGGCCGAGCGGCCGCACCCCATAGCGGCCGAGGTATTGGGCAAGGTCCCGGCCGGCATCCTCCAGGCGCTTGACGGCTTCGTCCTCCCCCGCGGGCGCGGCGGTCTTGCGCGATCGGGCAAGCCAGGCGTTGGCGCGGTCGGCCGCGTCACGGCCTGGGTGCAGCACAAGCGTGACGTAGAGCTCGTTGACGAACATCCGGCTCGCGCCGAGGCGGGCGCAATAGCGGTTGTCGAGGTCGGCGGCGAACGCAGAGCGGAACTGACCCTCGGGGTAGCCGTGATGCTCACGACGAACGAGGTGGTGCCAGACGGCCAGCCGGTCGTCCGCCAAGTTGCGCCAGGCGCTATTGAGCTTGGCGTGCCAGTCGTTCAGGTCGCGGACGTCGGCCGTCTCGAAGCTCGCCCCGTCGAGCTGGAAGGACAGCATCAGGGCCTGGGTGTCCAAACCGACGATCTGGTCCGTGACATGCCGAGCGTAGGGGAGCGCCGCGCGCGGGTCGATCTCGCGCGCCAGAACGGCGGCCGCCGGCCGAGGCTGGAGCGCCAGACTAGCCACGCAGGGCCTCCTGCGCGGTGTAGCGGCGACGCAGCTGCAGCGGGGTCGGCGAACTGCCGCCCCAGGCGGCGGTGTTCCTGGATCGCCCCTTCGTCTCAACGAACTGCCACAGCACCCGAAAGGCGTTGTGGTCGTGCTTGCAGATCGCCCGGAAGACGACGTGCAGGACCGGAGCGATAAGCAGGTAGAACGGCGAGTGGGCGGCCAGGAACACCGTCGCCGAGACGATCAGGTTGAGGCCCATCGCCTCCATCGGCACGCCCGCGACCATGGCCGGCCGGGTGCAGGCCAGGAACAGGGTGTCCTCGACCAGCCGCTCTTCGGGTTCGGGGGTCATGGCGTCAGACCCCGCCACCGCCGCCGACGATCATGTCGACGATCGCGGCCGCGCTGAAGATCACGATGATGCCGACGACCACCGTTCCGGCGCGGCGCATATCGAGGTGGCCAAACATCCAGGCGATGCCGGTGATGATCACCGCGATGACGGCCAGGCCCCGGATGACGTTGCTGTTGAGAAGGTCGATGATGTTCTGGATGAAGGCGCCGACATTGCCGCCGACGCCGGAGCTCTGGGCGAACGCGGGCTCGACGGCAGCCAGAGCGAGCAGGCCGCCAAGGGCCAGGCCCGTCGACAGAGGACGTGAATTGCGGCCGGTCACTCCTGGCCTCCTTTGTGATCGGGCGCCGAGACGCGGATGACGAAGCTGGCCGGTTCGGCCGTCTGGCCGAACACGTCCCAGCTGGGTTGAACGGGAGCTGGTGCGGCGGCGACTGGCTCTTCGACCGCACCCTCCAGGGCCGGCTGAAGGGCAGGCACGATCCGCGCCGCCGCGTTCGCCACCTTGGCGACGTAGCCGTTGCGAAGGCCGCGCTGGGGGTGGCCGGTGTTGTAGAAGGAGAGCGCCGTGCGCAGGGCGGCTTGCTCCCCGGCCGCTTTGGGCTGGGCTCGCTCATAGCCGTCCTGCAGCACGCGCGCCGAGGCGGCCAGGTTGCGGCAGGGATCGAAGGCGGCCTCTACCGTAAGGCCAAGCCAGGCCAGGCTGCGGCTGTTGATCTGGGCGAGACCCAGATCGATGCTGCGGCCCTGCGCGATCAGGGCGGCGGCCTTGGCGGCAGCGTCGACGACGGAGGTGGCGCGCACCGTGATCCGCGGCGTTCCGTTGACGCCGATGGCCAAGGGATTGAAGCCGCTCTCGACCTTGGCGACCGAGAGCAGGGTTTCGGCTGCGACGGTCGGCGCGCAGGTGGCGGCCAGGGCCTGCATATCGGGAAGGGAAATGACCATCGGCTTGTCGTCCGCGCCGGAACGAGCAGCTGTTCCGTAGGCGAAAGACTGGCGCGTCGGAGGCGCGGACGGCGACGCGTAAGTCTACCTGAGGGAGCGGGTAGACCTACGGGCCCGTCGGTCCCAGCAGGCCGAGATCCTTGGCCCTACTAACCGCCTGAATACGGGTGCGGACGCCCAACTGGTGGCACACCTTGGCCAGATGGCCCTCGACCGTCCGGCCTGAGATCCCGAGGATCATGCCGATGTCGGAGGCGCTCTTTCCTTCTTGCGTCCAGGCGAGGCATTCGAGCTGCCGGTCGGTGAGGTCGGGATCTGGACGCGAGCCGTTCCAGCTCTTGGATGATGCAAGGGGATCAATGTCGTGCAGGCGCATGGGAATACTCAAACTCTAGGTGAGCCCCCAAGCCCCGCTAGGTTCGTTTGCGCGACCAGTAAGGCCACACACGCACAAAGTGATTCCGGTAATCCGCCGCGAACTATATCCCCGGAGTTTACGGGGTTGACGCCGGCAAAAGGCCTCGGCGCATCGCCTCGGCGACGGCCTGGGTCCGGGTGCGGACGCCGAGCTTGGTGCAGGCGGCGGCGAGGTGATCATCGACCGTTCGGGGCGACAGGCCAAGGATAACGCCGATGTCGGTCGAACTCTTGCCTTCCCGCGCCCAAAGCAGGCACTCGACTTGACGCTTGCTCAACATGGGCGCTGGGGGGAGTAAAGAAGGCGGGCGGCAGGAGATCCTGCCGCCCCAGTGATCCGGTTCAGAGGGGACCGAGCCGGAGCTAGAACTCCTTGCGGATGGAAAGGCCGATCAGCCGCGGGTCGAGGACGAAGACGTTGGTGGTGAGCGCCGTGTCATCTGAGTTGATGAACGCGTCGGTGATCGGCGTCTTGTCGAGGATGTTCTTGGCGTAGAGCTCGACCTTAAGGCCCTCGTCGTTCTCGATCCACAGCGACAGGTTGGCGTTATACCAGCCGTGCAGCTTGTCGTTCACGGCGTTGTAGACGCGGGCCCAGGACTGCGACTGCCAGTAGGCGTCGCTTCGGATGGTGGCGCGCCAGCCTTTGGCAAAGTCGAAGCCGTACTGCGCCCCCAGGTTCACGGTCCAATGAGGGGAGTTGGGCAACTCGTTGCCACCGAGTTGATCACGAATTCCCGCTCCTCCATGTATTTCAGGATAATTGAGAGGGTCATAAGGTAGCACCCCGCCGCCAATATCAGGATTGGGATCAATGGGAGGGGGCGTCAGGAAGAGATCCACGGCCCCTCCACACATCGTTCCGTAGCCTGCCCCTGCTCCATGAGTGGACAACCAGCTTTCCACCACGGCTGTCGGAACGATGCAGTTCGACGGCATCTGCACCCATGGCTTCACCAGAACATAATTAGGGTCGCCTTGCGTCCTGTTCATAATGTCAATCGACGTCTCTCCATCCGCAATTCTTGTATCCAGATATCCAATATTGCCGATGAGCCGCAGGCTCCGCGAAGGCGAGAAAACAGACTCCAGCTCGAGACCCCACACCTTAGCATCGAAATTCTCGTTCACCGCAGATCGATCACGAATCTGCGATACTTGATAATCCCTATAGTCATAGAAAAACGCACCGCCATTGAGCGTCATGGCTCCGTCCAGAAGTGTATTCTTAGCACCCACTTCAAACGCGTTCACGAATTCCGGATTAAATGTCGGTCCATATTCGACGGCCGTAAGCCTAAGAGTAGGGCCAACCGCGAGAAGAAATTGTATGGTGTCCTCGTCGAAACTCTTATAGCTTCGCAGAACCTCTTCATATTGCGCGGCGTTCGCGAACCCTGGAGTCGGCGGGTTTGCGCCTCCCCCTTTATAGCCTCTAGAATAAAAAGCATAGAGAAGCGTTTGGTCGGTAAAGCTGAGGTCTGGCTTCCAATCCAGGCCCAGACGCCCCGTCCATTCACCCCACTGCTGTCTGATTGGTTCCCGTTCGGGGTAGCCCTTATTCGTCGTTCCACCCTGGAATGACCCTATGCCGAGGAGTACCTGAGTGGGGACCGGCGTGAAAGTTTTGCGGTCATTGGTGTATCGCAGACCTGCAGTCAGCTTTAGCGCATCCGACAGGTTCCAGTATATTTCTCCAAAAACCGCGCCCGATTGGAGCTTGTAAGGGTTCTTGCTGCGGAAGTAGTTGTGCCCTTCGCCATCCATGCGCTCCAAGGGGTTCGGGTCAATATAAGGGCATCTCGCACCCGGCGTGCTGCTATCCACCTCACCGGGAACATACCCCAAGACTGGATCGATATAACCGAAGGCGCACTTTGTAATGTCGAAACTAGTTGGCTTTCCCAAATTGAACGGTCGCATCATCGCAAATGCCGTGATGACATTATACATTACATAATAGTCGACTAACACATCGAAGGTGGTGTAGTTAGCGCCTGCGCTGAAATGTAATTTACCGTCGACGTCAGATTGTAATCGTAGCTCTTGCGTGAACTGCTTAGCAGCAGCTCGGGATATGTCGAAACCGGCTAGCGTATTGGAACAGCCGAGTTGAGGATCACAAAATCTACCGCCCGGAGCCATTTGAGACCACAGGCTAAGACCGCCACCGGTTGGATTGAAGGGGGTCTTCGGAGATCGGCTCAACTGACTCGTGTCGGTGAAAACCGGCACCGTGTTGAACCTATTGTAATCCTGAAACGAATAGATCGTGTCTTTATTGTAAGCCGTCTGTGAGGTTAGAACGAGTTTGTCGTTCAAGTCTATTTCTGCATTCAGCTCAATGAGGTCGGCTTGTGCCTGATATATAGGATCTCTGAATGAAGCTATTGTCCTCAGATCGCGAGACTGCATCTGGCCGCCATATGGATCCTTGAGCGCCATGAGCGACGTCGCGTGGTTATCTGGGCCAAATCCGATTGTCAGCGGCGCGTTACAACCCACACCACAATACGAGCCCAACGCGAGCATCCCGAAGACGAAAGGTAACGCCAAACCATTTGGCGTACCGAATGCCGCCTCGTCATAGAGACTACCTGGCTTGCAACCTTGCGAAAACAGCGCCGGCCGCATGATGCTTTCCCATTCGGCAAAGCTTGGGTCGGGGCCGAGCAGCGAATGCCCATTGATCGTTTCGATCCCCGGATCGCGATGACACAGCTGCTTCCCGGTCCGCGAGCGATTGTCGTCTTCGTTGAAGCGTTCCCAGAGCAGATTGGCACGGAAGTTTTCCGTCGGGTTGAAGCCGACCGTGACACGCGCCGACCACAGATCGCGCCCGTTGACGTGGTTCTTGGTCACCGAGTTGTAGTCGTAGCCCTGCCGGTCGGTCATGGCGCCGGCGAAGCGGATCGCCAGCTTGTCCTCGACTAGCGGGACGTTGACCATCGCCGAGATGCGCTTGGAGTGGTAGTTGCCAACCTCGCCTTTCACCCAGCCTTTGAACTCGGTCAGGCTCGGCTTGGCGGAGATGACGTTGATGACGCCGGCCGTCGCGTTGCGGCCGTAGAGGGTGCCTTGCGGGCCGCGCAGCACCTCGACCCGTTCGACGTCGAAATACTCCTGCTCGAACAGGCGGTTCTGGATCAGGGCGATGTTGTTGAAGCTGACAGCAACGCCAGGATCGGTCGTCGCCGACACGGCCTTGGTGCCGATACCGCGGATGGAGAAGTTGTAGCTGGTGAAGTTGTTCTTCGAGAAGGTGACGTTCGGGATCGCCTTCAGCAGGTCGAAGCCGCCCTCGATCTTCTGCTCTTCCAGGCTCTTCTGCGTGAACGCCGAGATCGCGATCGGCACATCCTGGATCGCTTCTTCCTTCTTCTGCGCCGTGACGATCAGCGCCTCGACCTCAGCGCCGCCCCCCGCGGCGCTTCCGCCCTGGGGGTCGGGGCTGGCCTCGATGACGAACGACCCGCCAGATGAGGCGCGATAGCTTAGCCCGGTCCCCGACAGGAGCATGGCGAGCGCTTGCGGCGCGGGCATCTCGCCCTGAAGCGCGGGAGACTGTTGATTGCGGGCGAGCTGAGAGGAGAACAGCACATCGACGTTGCTTTGCCGCGCGAACTCCGCAAGCGCGGCTCCCAGCGGCTGCGAGGGAATATCGAAGGTGACCGGCTTTGCGACTTGGGCGGCAGCCGGCGAGGCGCACACGAGCAGGGCCGTTGCGCTCCCAGCCAACAGGAATTTGCGGAATTCAGATGTCATGACAGGCTCCCCCCTGGATTTATGGGGGGCGCTCAACACGACCCCCTCATATTCAGGGACGCTGGCGTCGTTCCGAGTCCTTACCGTTATGATCCATTTTCTTGCTTCGCACGCGCGCTGAGCCGGATCGTACCGTCCGGAGTGGTCACCCGATCCACCGGCAATATGTCTTCGACAACCCGCGCGAACTTGTCCATGTCGCCCGTCTTGAAGCCGCCGGTAACATGAAATTCCGCTATGGACTGGTCTTCCAGAACCAGCTGTTGGCGGGAGTATCGGTTCAACTCGGCGACCGCATCGCCGAGCGGCGTTTCGTCGAACACCACCATGCCTGATCGCCAACTGGTCTCTCGCGCGACGTCGATGTTCTGGATGCGCATCGGCTGGGCGCGGCGCGCCTCCAACAGCTCCCCGGGGGCCATGGATACCTCGGGGCGAGGGCCCGACGCCGCCGCGGGCGCCTGACCGCTCACCCTGACCCGTCCTTCAACCAAGGCGACCTTCACAGCCTGGCCCTGGATTCGCACGTCGAAAATCGTACCCACGGCGGTGACGACGCGATCGCCGGCGTAAACCTCAAAAGGCGTCCGTTTGCCGTGGGCCACCTCAAATAGCGCCTGGCCGCGAACCAGCCGAACGCCGCGCGCCTGGTCGGTGAAGGCGACGCGCAGCACCGTGTCGGTGTTGAGCGTGACGACTGAACCGTCCGGCAAGGTGACCGTGGAGCGCTCGCCGACGGCGGTGCGGTAGATCGGCGCGCCAGGGTGAACAATCTGCTCGACCGTGGCGGCGAGCGGCGTTGTAAGCAGATCTCGCGGGACGGCGCTGAGCCCTGCGCCGGCGAAGACAGCCACCGCGGCGAACGCCGCCGCCGCCCGCCAGGCGGAATTGGTGATGCGACCCGGCCGGCTGGCCAGAGCGGAGGCGCTTAGCGCAAGGATGCGAGGGTCGGCCGCCATGGCATCGAAGCGCGCCATCCGTTGGCGCCCGATGTCGTAGGCCACCACATGGTCGGGGTGCTCCGCCAGCCACTGGTCGCGGGCCGCTGCCGCCTCGGGCGTCATCAGCCCGGCGTTCTCGCGCATGATCCAGTCCGCCGCGGTTTGCCGCGTATCGTGGTGGTGCTTACTGATCATCGGGTGGCGCCATACGGGCAATGACATGGGCGGTCGCCTTGCGGACGTTCTTTTCGACGCCCCCGATCGAAAGGTGGAGGCGCCGCGCGACCTCTGCCAAGGGCATCCTTTCTACGCGCACCAACAGAAATGCGTTACGCGCGCGTTCGGGCAGTTCGTGGAGGGCGTCGATCAAGTGCGACATTTCCTCTCGTCCAGCATGAATCCTTTCCGGAGAGAAGTCGGGGATCGCATGCTCGTCGTCGTCGTACTCAACGTGATCTGCCTGTGACCGCGACACGGCGCGGCGGTGGAAATCGACGGCGACGCTCGCCGCGGTCTGAAAGAGGTAGCTATTGAGCGCTTCGATAGGGGTTTCCCCGGTACGCCGCAGCAGCCGTGTAAAGACCTCCTGAACCGCATCCTCTACATCGGCCGGGTCGACCCTGCGGCGTCCGAAATAGCGCAGCAGGACGCTCCGATAGTCGCGCGCCAGCGCGTCTATCGCGGCCCTGTCCACGGGCGATCCAGTCATGGCTTTGGTGGAGATCATACTCCGTCACGCCCAAGCGACGACAGTGTCGCTCATTTATAGGGACGTTGCCACTGGCCGCCGGCCTTACCGGCAGCGGGCGATTTTTTCGTCGGAGCGCCTCATGTGCCGGGTGACCGCGGCAGCAAGTCCCGGCGCATCGCTTCGGCGACGGCCTGGGTGCGGGTGCGGACGCCGAGCTTGGCGCAGGCGGCGGCGAGGTGGTCATCGACCGTTCGGGGCGAAAGGCCGAGGATCGCGCCGATGTCGGTCGAACTCTTGCCTTCGCGCGCCCAGAGCAGGCACTCGAGTTGTCGCTTGCTCAACATGGCGGCGGGGGAGGCGGGAAAGAAGGCGGGCGGCAGGTGGTCCTGCCGCCCGAGTTTCCGGTTCAGAGGGGACTGACGCCGGTTCTCTTAGCCGCCGAAGCCGACGGAGACTTTGAAATAGGGGCCGTCGATGGTGCGGTCGTAGTCCTTGTGCTCCTCGAAGCCGCCGTCGACGGCGTTGAAGTAGCGCTCCCAGCGGTAGCCAGTGCTCACTTTGAAGCGGTCGGCTTCCCAGGCAAGGCCCAGGCTGAGGACGGCGGTCGGGACGGTCGTGGACTCGCTGCGGCGGAGGTTCACCGGCGTGGAGGTGACGAGGTTCGGCACGCGAGGCCAGGGCCTCCCGGAGGTATTGTTCCCCATTGCCGGCGGAAGGTACTTTTGGTTGAAATAGCGGTCGTTTATTTCCCCCTCAACCTGGGTCTTTTGCCGCCCAAAGAGGACGCCGCCTTCGAGCGCCCAGGTTAGGGCCAGCCGGCTCCTGTCAGACGCGAACGCGGTCTTGTCAGCTTCCCACCGCAGGACCGGACCAGCGCCCGTGAAATCTCGGTTCGCAATCAACTCAGCGTCGTAGATATGATGTTGAGAGGGGGCAAGCCACGGATACTGGCCGAATACCCACTCGGGAAGGCCCGATATCAGTGCTTCGGTGCGGGAGCCGATATCGGCGATGCGCAGGTCAAACCCCAACTCGGAGCGGTCAAGCCCACCTATGGCGAAGTCCCGTCCCACCGCGAAATCTACGAGCGTGTGATCCTCGCGCTGCGTCACAGTGTTATTCGCGTAAATGGTCGGCGTGAAGAAGGGCTCGTCACCAGGAGGGAAATACTTGCCGCAGATCGAGCTCTCAAACGGGGTGCCGGCAGCGTAGCAAATTGGGTCCGCGTCGTTGCGTTCGAAATCACGGCCGCTATGATTCGCGCGACCGTAACGGACCCCCGCCGACAGCGACCATGCGCCGCCGGGCCGGTAGGTGAGCTTCAGCTCGCGACCATCGCCCCGGTCAAGATCGTCACCTTGTCTTGAAAGCGGGTTCAAGGTGTCCGGGAAACCGTCGACGAACCCGGGCGCCATGACTTCGTTTGCGGCGTCAAAGCGCTGCACGCTGCCGCCCACCTCGAGCGTCACCGGCCAGGGTTCGCCCGCGGGGTGGGCGACATTCGTCCACCAGGGTTGCCCGCTCCACTGTTTAGTCACCCGGATACCGTATAGCCGCGGCTCGTTGAGGAAGACGTTGGTGGTAAGACCGGTGTCGTCGGAGTTCAGGAAGGAGCCCGTGATGTTGTCCGCGTCGAGCGCGTTCTTGATGTAGGCCATCACCGTCCAGCCGGCGTCCTCATTGCTGAAGATCGCGGCAAGGTTGAGGTTATAGTAGGCCTTCAGCCGGTCATAGCCAGTCAGGTTGAAGACCCGGCTCCAGGCTTCCGATTGATAGTAGAAGTCGGTGTGGAGTGTCGCCAGCCAGCCGCGCGGCAGCGGCAAGGTATAATCGGCGGTCAGCGTACCCGTATAATGAGGCGCGTTAGGCAGCTGATGCCCGCTCAGGTCGGTGAATATTCCCTCACCGTTATTGGGAGCTGTAAGCGGATCGAAGCCCGGGTAAGGCACGCCATCGTGGGAGTAGTATTGATGGCTGGCCTTGTCGATAGTATCCGCGGGTGGGTTTGGCTGATACGGGTCGCCGGTCGCAGGGTCCTTGCCCTGAAGGTACGCAGTCGTACAGTCTCCGATATACATGTCGGTAATGCCGTAATCGGCGAACCAACGCGGTAGAATGCAGTTCGACGGTATGGTGGCAAACGGCCGGGCGACGATCCAGTTCGGGTCCCCCGCCGTCCTGTCCATGATGTCGATTGCCTGCTCGCCATCGGCGATCCGGGTGTCCTGGTATCCCGCCTTCAGGCCAAGCCGCAGGTTCTCCAGCGGCCGCCAATCCGCCTCCAGTTCGAGACCCCAGATCCTGGCGTCGAAATTGTAATTGACGGCGGACCGGTTAATGATTTGAGAAATCTGATAATCTTTGTAGTTGTAATAGAAGGTAGCTAAATTGAGTGTCAACTTACCGTCGAAGAGCGTGTTCTTTGATCCCATTTCGTACGCGTCAACGAATTCAGGATCGAATGTCCTAGGCTGAATAAGAGTGTCCTGTATTCGACCGTCGTTTGGAGGGAAGGCCGTCGCGATGTTCGCTGGAGGGGGATTGGCGCCGCCGGCTTTGTAGCCGTGCGCGTAGGACGCATAGATCAGGGTTTCGTCCGTGATGGAAAGATCAGGCTTCCAGTCGATCGCCAAGCGCCCGCTGGGTTGACGCCACTCCTGTTCCACCACCTCTGACACAGGGTATCCGACCGTGTTAGCCGCGAGGAGCCAGCTGGGAATACGTGGCGCCTGCTTCTTGTCCACCGTCCAACGCAGGCCCGCCGTCACCTTCAGGTTCTGCGCTAATTCGTAGTAGGCTTCGCCAAACACCGCATACGACAGCAGCTTGTATGGGTTCTTGCTGAGGAAATAGTTGTGCCCGAGATCGTTCAGATGCTCGATCGGATTGGGGTCGATATAGATACAACCGAACACCGAGGGCAGTTCCCCCTGCACCCCCTCCACCATGCCCTTCCTGAGGCACTCCTGGTTGTCTGACTGTCCGCCGACATAGGGCGGCATGACGGTGCCCTCGACGGTACTGAACCAGCCGGGCAGCGCGGCGTACAGGGAAATCGTGTTGAAAAAGACGTAGTACTTATCTTCGGTATCGTAGCGGAGGAAGTTGGCCCCAAGGCTGAAGTTGAAAGGCCCGTCGTAGCCCGACGCCAACCGGAACTCCTGGCTGAACTGGGTCGACTTTGCCGTCGACAGGTCCACGACTACAATACGGTCGGCGCATCCCACTTGCGGATCGCAAAATACGCCATTTTCGTCAACGGCGGTGGGATTGTTCGAAGCATTCTGCAAGCGGTCAAACGCATTAAATACGAACGCGCCGGGAGCCGTGTTGAATCGGTTGAAATCTTGTGTTGAGAAGATGAAGTCGCGGTTATAACCCGTCTCCGACGTCAAGGTAAGACCGCTATCCAGGTCGACGGAGATCTGGATTTCACCAAGGTCGCTATCTGCTTTATAATGCGGATCGACCGTGGACTCTATGACGCGCAAGTCTGTGGACTGCGTCTGACTTACATAAGCGTCAAAGATGTGGCTAACTGGTAATCCTGCTCGCTGCAAACCATGATAATATGGCAGCGTAAATCCATTGGGGACCCCGAATGCTTCAGGTGAATAGAGGGAGCCTGGTTTACAGCCGCCGCTGAACTCCGCGAGGCCATACACCCCGGGATCCCGATGACACAGCTGCTTGCCCGACCGAAGCCGATCGTCGTCCTCCTGGAAATGTTCATAGATCAGGTTTGCGCTGAACCAGTCGGTCGGTTCGAAGCGCAGCGAAACCCGCGCTGACCACAGGTCACGGCCGTCGATGGGATTGTCGGTGATCTCGTTATCGACGAACCCTTCCCGCTTGGTCCAAGCCGCGGCGAGGCGAAGGGCGGCGATGTCTTCGACGATGGGGATATTGACCATGCCCTCGAGCCGCGTCGATTTGTAGTTCGCCACGTCGGCCGAGACCTTGGCCTGAAACTCGGCGAGGTTGGGCTTGGCCGACAGGATGTTGACGACGCCCGCGGTGGCGTTGCGGCCATACAGAGTGCCCTGGGGACCGCGCAGCACCTCGATACGCTGCAGGTCATAGAATTCCTGCTCGAAGAAGCGGTTGCGGATGAACGGCGTGTTGTTGAAGGCCACCGCCACGGCCGGATCGACGGTGGCTGAAATGGCCTGGGTGCCGATGCCGCGGATCTGGATCGAGTAGCCGCTGAAATTGGTCTTGGTGAAGGTCATGTTGGGGACCTGGGTCATCAGGTCCGCCCCGGTCGCCACCTGCGACCGCGTCAGGTCTTCCTGGCTGAATGCCGACATGGCGATCGGCACGTCCTGGATGTCTTCCTCCCGCTTTTGTGCCGTAACGATCAGCGCCTCGACTTCAGCGCCGTCCCCCGCGGCGCTTCCGGACTGGGGGTCCGCGTTAACTGCTACCTGGAGCACCCCCTTGTTGTTGCGGCTTGCCTTCAGCTGGGTTCCCGCGAGGAGAACCTGGAGCGCTTCGTCAGCCGAGTAACTTCCATTGAGAGGCGGCGCGCGGAGGCTCTTGGTCTCCGCCTCGGCAAAGATCACCTGCAGCTGAGCCTGCCGAGCGAACGTTTGCAGCGCTGCATTGAGCGGCTGCGCCGGGACATCGAAGTCGTAGCGACGCTCCTGAGCGCTTGCTTGGGTGGCGCTCAAGGTCAGTGCGCCGGTCAATGCCGTCGCCCCAAGTAGAATGCTGCGCGTCCAGCGGCGATTGAAAGTCATTTGCCCTCCCCCTGGGTCTATTGTCCGTCAAGGTCGCCATGGGCAGACCTTCTGGACGGATGGACGCAGGGCGGTTTGCATTCCTCAGAAGATTCTGCTCGCTATCACCCAGGGGTTTGATCTAATTCGAGAATTAGCCCGTCTGGGCCGGTCACGGCGTGGACGGGCAGGAAGTTGTTGACGGACTCGACGAAGGCATCGATGTCGCCCGCGTTGAACGTGCCGCTTACGGTGATCGCCCCAACCGTATCGTCGGCTACGGTAACCTTTTGGCTGGTGTATCGGTTTATCCGCTCCACGGCCTGGGCGAGGGGTTCATCGTTGAAGACGAGCTGGCCCTGCTGCCAGGCGGTCGCCTGAGCCAGGTCCGCGCTGGCGACCTTCGTTGCGCCGCCGTCCTCCTTCGCCACGAGCGATTGGCCGGCGCGCAGGGTCACCGCCCTCGAACCGGATGGCGCAGGCCGCAACGGGCCCTGGCTTTGCTGAAGGACGATCACCCGGCCCTCGATGAGGGTGACACGAACCTCCGGCGCCAGCATGTCGACGTTGAACGCCGTGCCTGTGGCGATGATCCGCCGGTCACGCGCGGTGACGCTGAAGGGACGTGAGGCGTCGTGCGCGACATCGAACCTGGCCTGTCCGCGCTCCAGCGTCAGGCGCCGCTCCGCCTTCGTGTAGCGGACGGCGACCTTGCTCATCGCATCAAGCGACAGCACCGACCCGTCATCGAGGATGACGGATCGCCGCTCTCCCCGGTCGGTCTGATAGACGTCGCCCCGCTCGACGAGAGCCCAGGCCCCGGCGCTTCCCACCACGCCGGCGACGAGGGCCGCGGCAATCGCCCGGCGGGTGGGGGGCCGTAACACCACCGCCGGACCCGTCCAACGGCGCCTCGCCCTGTGATGTACGCTGGCAAGGACCTCCTTGCGCGCGCCGATCAGCTCGGGCGAGGCGGCGTGCTCATCGATGAAACCGCAAAGCTCGCGTATTTCCTCGTAAGCGAGGGCATGTCGCTCATCGGCCTGCAGCCAGATCTCGAAGTTGGCCTCGTCGTCGACCGACCACTCGCCGCTGTCGATCCGATGGCGCCACAGCATGGCGGCCTCGAGCATCTGGTCGGTCACGGCCGGGGCGCTCTCTGTGCGGACGGTCATGGCCGGCGAACCCTTCGGACCAGGAGGATGGCCGCCTTGGCCACATGCTTTTCCACCGCGCTGACCGTCATGCCATAGATCGCCGCGATTTCCCGGTGCTTCATCCGCTCAAGCCGCGACAGGACGAAGATCTCGCGCGTTCGGGTGTCGAGCTTGTCCAGGGCGCGCCTCACTTCCATTAAGGCCTCCTGGCTCAGAAGGACGCGCTCGGGCTGGCGTTCCTCAACAAGAGCTGGCTCCAGCAGGCCGCGCTCGCCGAACTCGCTGGCCTGATCATCAAGGCTCGTGTGCTCGGCGGCGCGATGTGTTGCGGCGCGGCGGGCGCGGTCGCGGAGCAAGTTGACCGCGATGCGAAAGACGTAGATCTCCGGGTTGTCGACCGGCACGGAGTCATCGCGCCGAAGGATGCGCAGAAAGACCTCCTGGGTGAGATCCTCCACCTCCGACGGATCGGCCACCCTGCGCGAGAAATAGCTCAGCAGCGGGCGACGGAAGCGCGCCACCAGCTGCTCCGCTTCGTCCGTCAGGACCGTAACTGGACTGTTCTTACCCACTGACCTGACCGCCTCGCGTGTACGAGCATACGCGCAAGAGGCTGGGCCGCCCGTGGCCGATGTCAAGAACCCCGTTTGCCATTCCGGCCACGCCGCTGAAGGTCACCGCTGCAAATAGCAGGCGTTGCCCTCGCGGCCGATACGGCTCTAGCTAAGATGGCTTCCAAGCCCCATCCAATTAGCGCAGACAGAATATTCCAATGTCGGAAGACCCTCGGTTTTATGCCGTGAAGACCCTGCTCTTCGACTACGTGAAGAGCCCATCCCTTCGACACATCCGTGACCCCTATATGCTGGTCAAGCTCGCCCAGCAGATCATCAAAGCCGTAGATCGCGGCCATCCCATTTGGCGCAAATGGGAAGCCCCACGCGAAGCGCTTGTGAAGGCCGCCGCTGGCTGCTGGGCGCCCATAGAGGATTTACGCGACTACCTCAACGAAATGGATGGTCCGTCTTTGACGACCACCGACGTCGACCAGAGACTGCGCGCCCTCTACGAAGATAGCTATACGAGTTATCCCGACGAGGATCTGCAGGCCGGTTGTCTTGCGTTATATGAAAAGGAGAAAGCTCAGGGCACGGAGTTGCCCGCCATTATTGGCGCGCTTCAAGAGCACGTGGAGCGGGAGCAAGAAAGACTTAGACAGGAACGCGAGGCGGCGTGGCGGAGACGTGCCGAAGAAGAGCGGATCGCGCTGGAGCAGCGCTTTCTTTCCGGCGCCGACTGCAAATGGACGTCGGTACAAAAATCGAAAACTCTGTACTGTCGGATGAACGGCCGCGCTTATCGGTTGTCGCCTACGCCGGATAAGATGTGGGAACTCCATCGGATCGCGTCGATCGAGGACGTGAAGGGTATCCAAATCGGCAAGTACCGTCACCGCGGCGACGTCACCAAAGCGCTGGCCCAGGTTGCCTATCAACCTGAGCCTCGATGGTGAGGATCGCCTCTAGCCTCATGGAACTGGGGGGCGCTCAAGCAGTAAGAGTGGCGGCGGCGGCTCCTATACCGCTCGCGAAGCCGCTATGGCATGGAGCGCCTCTGGCTTGAGGTGCGTATACCTGCGCAGCATCTTCCAGTCCTTGTGGCCCGTGACCAATGCTACGTGCTCGATCGCAAAGCCTGCCTCGAAGAGCCTGCTCGTCCCCTCATGGCGCAGGTCGTGGAAGTGAAGGTCCACGATCTCAAGTTCTTTGCAGGCGCGGGTGAAGGCTGTGCCCGCCGACCTGTGGCAGTAGGGGAAGATGCGGTCGTCCTCGTTGCCGCGCCGCGACCGCTGCTCCTCGATGAGCGCCAGGGCGTCGTAGCCTGACCCCGCGAGAAGCGGGATGCGCTGGTCGTTGCCCTTCTTCTGACGCGGGTCCTTGCGGTCGCGGATGGTCAGCATCTTGGTCCGCGTGTCGAGGTCGCTCCAGGTGACGCGGCAGATCTCCTCCTGACGCATGGCGGTGGCGACGGCGAACTTGACGATCCGGCCCATGGGGATGGTCTGACGCGGATTGCCGTCGAAGTAGGCGATCAGCTGCTCCAACTCCTCCTCGGTGGGGCGACGGTCCCGCTCGTTGCTGTGGCCGACCAGGCCCAGACGCTTGAGGGCGATGCGGCCGAGGTCGACAGGCTCCACCTTCACCGGCAGGCCGTGCACGGCGGCGGCGTGCTGCAGGACGAGCTTGATGATGCCGATGTCGATGCCCACGGTCGTAGGCCCTGCGCCCTGTAGCGCGCGGCTGCGACCGAACTTCACGATGCGCTCGCGGTCGATCTCGACCAGGCGCAGGGCGCCCAGCTCGCGTTTCAGCATCTTAAGCGTGGCGTCCTTGGACCGGCCCGGCGCCTTGCCGACTTCCTTCATGTCCGCGATGTGGAGATCAATCAGATGGCCGAAGGTGTTGAGCCGGGCGGTCCTGGAACCGACAGGCGTTTCGCCGCGGTCCACCTGCCGTTCCGCATCGGTCGCCCATCTCCGGGCATCCTCGCGCCGGAGGAAGGTCTCACTTATATAGCGGCCCTTCCGCCGAACCTGGACGCGCCAGGAGCCTGAACTGAGCTTTGTGTAGGTGGCCATTTCCGTGTGCGCTCCGTGTGCACTGATTGGTCGAAAGGCCGCGAAAAACGTCGTACAGGGTCGTAAAATCGAGTGCACACGCCGCGATCTAACCCGTTGAGATTACAGAAAAAGTGACGCAATTTCAATCACATAGATTCTGCGTGGCGCCCCTGATGGACTGGACCGACCGGCATTGCCGGGCGCTGCACCGGATGCTGTCCGCCCGCGCGCTGCTCTATACGGAGATGGTGACGACCGGCGCGGTGCTGCATGGCGACCGTGAGCGGCTGCTGGGGTTCGACGACTTCGAGAAGCCGGTGGCGCTGCAACTGGGCGGGTCCGACCCAGACGATCTGGCCGCGTCCGCGCGGATCGGGGAGGACCTCGGCTACTCGGAGATCAACCTCAACGTCGGCTGCCCATCCGACCGGGTGCAGAGCGGCCGCTTCGGCGCCTGCCTGATGCGCGAGCCCAGGCTGGTTGCCGAGTGCATGGCGGCCATCCGGACGGCGGTCTCGATCCCGGCGACGGTAAAGTGCCGGATCGGCGTCGACGATCAGGAGCCGGAGGAGAGCCTGTTCACGCTCGTCGACTATTGCGCGGCCGCCGGTGTGACGACCTTCATCGTCCACGCGCGCAAGGCGTGGCTGCAGGGCCTGTCGCCCAAGGAGAACCGGGACATCCCGCCGCTCGACTACGGCCTCGTCTATCGGCTGAAACGCGCGCGGCCGGACCTGACCATCGTCATCAACGGGGGCATCGGCTCGCTGGACGAGGTCGAGGCGCACCTCCAGCACGTCGACGGCGCCATGCTGGGCCGCGCCGCCTACCACGAGCCGTCGCTGCTGGGGCAGGTGGACCGGTTGGTCTTCGGCGAGGCGGTCGAGGACGTCAGCCCTTTCGAGGCTGTCGAGCGCTACATCCCCTATGTGGAGCAGCAGCTGGCGCGGGGCGTGCATCTGGCCGCCATGACCCGCCACATGCTGGGCCTCTTCCACGGCCTTCCCGGCGCGCGGAGCTGGCGGCGGATCCTCACGGTCGAGGGCGTGAAGCCCGGCGCGGGCGTCGAGGTGATCGAGGCGGGGCTGGACGCGCTGCGCTCGGCTGAGCTGAGGCTGTCCGCGTAACCCTCAACGCGCTAGTTCCGCAGCACCAACCCCTCGGGCCCGGCCTCGAACCTCGACAGCCGCCCGAGGTACGTCATGCCGAGCAGCGAGGTCGGCAGGCCTTTTTCGATGACCAGCGCGTCGACGTCCCTCAGCGTGGCGCCGCCGACCGACAGGCTGGTCAGCCGCACCTTGGCGGCGCGGGCATGGCCGTCGGCCGTCGAGACCTCATAGCGATAGGCGAGGCGCTCCGGATCCACGCCCAGCGCGCGGGCGTCCTCCGGGGTGAGCGAAACCGTAGTCGCCCCCGTGTCCACGAGAAAGCGGATGCGCCGGTCGCCGACCTCGCCCACGACCCAGTAATGGCCGTCCTGCGAGCGGGGCAGGGTGACGGCCTGCGCGGGGGCCGGCGAGGGCTCCCGGGCGCGATCGAGCTTGATCACCACGACGGTCGCCAACGCCGCCGTCACAAAGCCGATCACGGCGATGAGCGCATGCCTGAGCATGGCTCCGGTCTAGCGGCGGAATCTTTGCGAGCCGTGAACGCGCGGTTTCAGGCGAGGCCCAGCTTCTCCGGGCGGATACGGCTGCGGCGCGACGGCAGCTCGGCCATGATCTGCGCCCGCTGCTCGTCGGTGAAGCGCGACCAGCCGCCGATCTCCGGCAGCGTACGATGGCAACCCAGGCACAGCCCGCTCTCGCCATCGACGGCGCAGACCTTGATGCAGGGCGTGGCGATCGGCTTGGGCGGCGCATTCATGCTCCGCATATCGCCTGCAGTCCTCATCCGCGCAAGACCTTACCATTTTGTAATCTGAACGTTGCCAACATTACCGAACTGTAAGTAATAGTGGAAACCAACTCTCAAACATTTCTTCGAATTAATTGGCTCTCGAAATGCAGAGCAAGCATTGTCGGCTCATCGAATTGCCCACAGAGGGAATGGAGAGCCCACAATGCGCACCATCATCGCCATCGCCGCCATGGCCGCCGCCGCTGCGACCAGCGCTGTCGCTCAGCCGAACAATCGCCTGTCCGACGTCGAATTCATGCAGGCCGCCCGCTGCGCCGGGATCGCCAGCGCGGATTCGTCCATCGACACCACCTCGATCAAGGCGCTGCTGAAGGCGCAGGGCTCCGGTCGCGTGGGCTTCATCGCCGACAAGGCCGACGAGATGCGCTCCGACGCCGCCCGCTCAGCCAAGCGGGCTAACGGCTATGCCAAGGAGAAGCTGAACGCCGAGCTCGACGGCGCCTGCAAACGTTACCTCGGCTAACTCCCCCGCCCCCTCGGCCGAGGTCGGAGAGGCGCCCCCGCCTGTGGGGCGCCTCTTTTCTTGTGTGACGGCGGCGGTTAAGCCGCCCGCGACATGACCAGCCCCTTCGACGACATCCGCGCCCTGCTGGACAGCCTGCCGGCCCCAGCCGAGGTCAAGCCGCGCCGCAGCGACCTTGGCCGCCTCGACGAGATCGGCGCCTGGCTCGCCGCCTGGAGCGGCCGCAACCCGCCTTCCGTGAACCGCCCCATCGTCGCCGTCTACGCCGGGGCGCACGGCGTCGCGTCTCATCTCCCCGAAGCCCCGCCCGTGCGCGGCGAACTCGAAGCCATGGCGGCCGGCGTCGCGCCGGTCAGCCAGGCAGCCCAGGCCACGGGTACGGGCCTCGACGCCTTCGACCTCGCCCTCGACCGCCCGGTCGCCGACATCACCCAGCGCCCCGCCATGAGCGAGAAGGAGTGCGCCGCGACCATGGCCTTCGGCATGGAGGCGCTCGCCAAACAGCCGGACCTGCTCGGCCTGGGCGAAATCGGCACAGGAGGGGAGGTGGCGGCCGCCGCCGTCGCCCATGCGCTGTTTGGCGGTCAGGCCTCCGACTGGTCCGCCCATCCGTCGCTGGTCGAAGAAGCCGTCGCCCGCGCGAAAGGGGAGGGCGCGACCGACCCGCTCGAACTGCTCCGCCAGCTCGGCGGACGCGAGATGGCCGCCATCGCCGGCGCCATCCTCGCCGCGCGCACCCAGAAGACGCCGGTCCTGCTCGACAGCTACGGGGGCTGCGCGGCGGCGGCGGTTCTGGCCGCCATCCGGCCGGACGCCGCGGACCACTGCATGGCCGCGCACGTCTCCACCGAGCCCGGCCACGCGGCCCTTCTGGAGCGCCTCGGCCTCAGGCCGCTCCTCGATCTGGGCCTCGCAAACAGCGCCGGAACGGGGGCAACCGCGGCCATTGGTCTTGTGCGTCTGGCCGCCGCGACCTACACGCCCGGTTGAACGCAATTTGACGCCAGCGTCATCTTTTCAAACGCTTGTTCGATGCCTATGGTGCGCGCCTCTTCAGCGCCCCCTAGACCACGCCCACGGGAGCCGATCATGAACCTTGATTTCTCGCCCGAAGACATCGCCTTCCGCGATGAGGTCCGGGCCTTCATCGCCGAGAACTACCCGGCCCACCTGCGCGGCAAGCAGGACGAGGGCGAGGAGCTCGGCAAGGAAGACATGCTCTCCTGGCACCGCATCCTGGCCAAGAAGGGCTGGATCGCGCCCGCGTGGCCGGCCCAGTACGGCGGCCCCGGCTGGACGGCCACCCAGCGCTACATCTGGTCGGAAGAGCAGGCGCGCGCCGACACCATCCCGATCCTGCCCTTCGGCATCAACATGGTCGGCCCGGTGATCTACACCTTCGGCACGCCCGAGCAGAAGGCGAAGTTCCTGCCGCCCACGCTCTCCGGCGACATCTGGTGGTGCCAGGGCTACTCGGAGCCCGGCGCCGGTTCCGACCTCGCATCCTTGAAGACCAAGGCCGAGCGCATCATCGGCGACGACGGCAAGGAATACTACCTGGTCAACGGCCAGAAGACCTGGACGACGCTCGCCCAGCACGCCGACTGGATCTTCTGCCTCGTTCGCACCGACCCGAACGCCAAGATCCAGGAAGGCATCTCCTTCCTGCTGATCGACATGAAGACGCCGGGCATCACCGTGCGTCCGATCATCACGCTGGGCGGCGAGCACGAGGTCAACGAAGTCTGGCTCGAGAACGTCAAGGTGCCGGTCGAGAACCGCATCCATGAAGAGAACAAGGGCTGGACCTGCGCCAAGTTCCTGCTGGCCCACGAGCGCTCCGGCATCGCCGGCGTCGCCCGCTCCAAGCGCGGCATCGAGCGCATCCGCAGCATGGCCTCGACCGAGATGGGCGACGACGGCCAGCCGCTGATCCGCGACCCGCAGTTCAAGCGCAAGGTCGCCGAATTGGAGATCGACCTGACGGCGCTGGAGTTCACGGAACTGCGCACGCTGGCCGCCGAAAGCGCCGGGAAGGGGCCCGGGCCGGAATCCTCGCTGCTGAAGATCAAGGGCACCGAGATCCAGCAGCGCGTCACCGAGCTCGCCCTGGAGGCCGCCGGCCACTACGGCGCCCCGTACTTCCGCGGCTTCCAGCAGGACGGCGACAACATGCACCCGATCGGGCCGGAGTACACGCACCGCTCCGCGCCGACCTACTTCAACATGCGCAAGACCTCGATCTACGGCGGATCGAACGAAATCCAGCGCAACATCATCGCCAAGATGGTGCTTGGACTTTGAGCAAAGTTCCCCCTCCCTGCGTCCTTCGACACGCGCTCTGACGAGCGCTGCTCAGGATGACTAGGGGAGGGGACGACAACTGAATTCGTCATCCTGAGCAGGCGCGAAGCGCCGTGTCGAAGGACGCAAAAACGAGGAAGCCTGATGGACTTCAATTTCACCGAAGAACAGTCGATGCTGCGCGACACGGTCGCGAGCTTCCTGCAGGACAAGTACGACTTCGAAACCCGCCGCAAGATCGTGGCGTCCGACAGCGGCTGGCGTCAGGACTACTGGGGCGCCTTCGCCAATGAGCTCGGCATCCTGGGGGCTCCCTTCTCGGAAGAGCTCGGCGGCCTTGGCGGCGGCGCCATCGAGAACATGATCGTGATGGAGGAGTTCGGTAAGGCGCTGGTCGTCGAGCCCTACCTCGGCACGGTGGTGATCGGCGGCGGCTTCCTGAAGCACTCGGGCTACTCGGCCGCTTCCGACGTGATCGCGAACATTATCGGCGGCGAGACGGTCATCGCCTTCGCCTATGCCGAGCCGCAAGGCCGCTACAACTGGGCGAACCTGCAGACGACGGCGAAGAAGGAAGGCTCCGGCTACGTGCTGAACGGCCACAAGGCGGTGGTCGTCGGCGCGCCCTGGGCCACGCACCTGATCGTCACCGCCCGCACCGGCGGCTCGCAGGCGGAAGCGAGCGGCGTCTCGGTCTTCCTGGTCGAGAAGAACCTGCCGGGCATCGTCACCCGCGACTACCCGACCGTCGACGGCCAGCGCGCCTCGGAGGTCTATTTCGAGAACGTGTCCATCCCGGCCGACGCCCTGATCGGGGCTGAGGGCTCAGGGCTCCCGCTGGTGGAGAAGGTGATCGACGAGGCGACCGCCGCCGTCTGCGCCGAAGCGGTCGGCGCCATGCGCCAGCTGCACGCGGGCACGCTCGACTACGCCCGCCAGCGCAAGCAGTTCGGCCAGCCCATCGCCAACTTCCAGGTGCTGCAGCACCGGATGGTCGACATGTTCATCAACCTCGAGCAGTCGGTGTCGATGACCTACATGGCCACCATCAAGCTCGAAGACGACGCCGAGCGCGCCAAGGCAGTCTCCGCCGCGAAGGTCCAGGTCGGCAAGGCCTGCAAGTTCGTCGGCCAGAACGCCATCCAGATCCACGGCGGCATGGGCATGACCGACGAACTTGCCATCGGCCACTACTTCAAGCGCACGACCATCATCGAAGGCCTGTTCGGCTCGGTCGACCACCACCTGCGCCGGTACGAAGCGCTGAGCTTCGATCGAGCGGCGTAATGCCCTTCCCCCACGCATGTGGGGGAAGTGGCCTGAGGCCCGAAGGGACGAAGGTCGATGGGGGAGTTTTTCCGATACTTCCCCCATCGAGCCTCCAGCTATCGCCGTCGGCCCACTTCCCCCGCAAGCGGGGGAAGAGCTATGCACGCGCCTGAATCAAGGAGAAGCTCCCCCATGCCCCTGATCACCACCGAAAAGCGCGGCCACGTCGCGATCCTGACGCTGAACCGGCCCGACGCCATGAATGCGCTCGGCGCGCCGGGCGATGGCGACCAGGTGGCCGACGCCTGCGCGGCGATCAACGCCGACCGTGACATCCGCTGCGTGATCCTGACCGGCGCTGGGCGGGCGTTTTCGGCCGGCGGCGACGTCAAGGCGATGAAGGCTCGGGAAGGGGCGTTCGGCGGCGGCGGGGTGGAGCTCCGCGACGGTTATCGCAACAACATCCACCGCATCGTCCGCTCCATCTACGGCCTGGAGGTCCCCTCCATCGCGGCGGTCAACGGCGCCGCCATCGGACTCGGCTGCGACGTCGCCTGTATGACCGACATCCGCATCGCCGCCGAGGGCGCGCGGTTCGGCGTGACCTTCCTGAAGCTTGGCCTGATCCCCGGCGACGGCGGCGCCTGGCTGCTGCCCCGCACCATCGGCATGAGCCGCGCCTGCGAGCTCCTGTTCACCGGCGATCTCATTGACGCGGCCACCGCCAAGGAGTGGGGCCTGGTCAGCTACGTCGTGGGCGCCGACGCCCTGATGGAAGAAGCTATGGGCCTGGCGGAACGGATCGCTGCCCAGCCCCCGCATGCGCTGCGGCTCGCCAAGGCGCTGCTGAAGCAGGGCCAGACGACGACCTATGATACGCTCATGGAAATGAGCGCTGCTGCTCAGGCCATTTCGCACCTGACCGATGACCATATGGAAGGCGTCAACGCGCTGCTCGAAAAGCGCCAGGCGGAGTTCAAGGGCCGCTAGCCTCGCCGCGATCCTGCTGCTTGCCGCCTGTGGAAAGCCGGCCGAGCAGGCGCCGGCGCCGAAACCCGCCGCGCCGACCCCGCCGCCCCTCGTCTGGAGCGGCGACGGGCATGCACTGGAACTCTGGCAGGACGGCCTTCGACTCCTGAAGATCGAGTGCGATCGCAAGACGGGCCTCACAGTCCACGGCAGCCAGTTCAAGCCCGTCGGCAGCGAGGAGCGCATGAGCGTCGGCGCTGGCGACGTGGTGATGACCCTGGTCGCCACGCCCGACGGGCCCGCCGTGAAGGGCGAAGGCGCGCCCGATCCGGACTTCCTCCGCGCCTTCGGCGAGGGCCGCAAGTTCGCCGTCAACTACGGCTACCAGAACATGGGCCCCTATGACGGTCCGCCGCGCGATCTGGCGGAGCCTTTCGCCGCAGCCTGCATGAGCGGATTGTAGGTTGCCCTCCCAAAGGGCAGGTCTGTAAGCGGACCCGATGGCGCTCCGCGACTTCGCCCTTCTGGTGCTCATCTGCCTCGTCTGGGCGTCCAACAATATCGTCAGCAAGATCGTGGTCGCCCACTGGGGCGTGCCGCCGCTGTTCTACGCGACCGTCCGGTTCGCGCTGGTCAGCCTCGTCACCATCCCCTGGCTGTTTCCGGCGCCGAAGCCGCTCTGGCGCATAGTCATGGTGGCGCTGCTGATGGGCGGCGGCAACTTCGCCCTGCTCTTCATAGGCCTGAAGACCGCCTCGCCCTCGACCGCCGCCATCGTAGGGCAGCTCGGTGTGCCGATGACGACGCTGCTATCGGTCATCATGCTGGGCGAGCGCATCCGCTGGCGGCGAGGGCTCGGGATCGCGCTGACGTTCGCGGGCGCCCTGCTGGTGATCTGGCAGCCGGGCGGCCTCAACTTCTCCGGCGGCGCGCTCTACGTGGTCGGTTCCGCGCTGACCGGCTCGCTCGGCGCGGTGATGATGAAGCAGATGGAAGGCGTGAAGCCGCTCCGCTTCCAGGCCTGGGTCGGCTTCTGCTCATTCTGGCCGCTGGCGCTGGCGAGCTTCTTCACCGAGCACGGGCAGATCGCCACGGCGGGCGGCGCCGGATGGGGCTTCATCGCGGCGGTCACTTTCTCGGCGCTGATCGTCTCGGTGGTGGCCCACACCGGCTACTACAGCCTGATCCTGAAGTATGAGGCCAACCTGATCTCGCCGCTGACGCTGCTGACCCCGCTCTTCACCATCGGGCTCGGAATCGCCATCACGCATGACCGTTTCGACACGCGGATGGCGTTCGGCGCGGCGCTCGCGCTATTGGGAGTGCTCATCATCGCCGTCCGGGGCAACAGGGTCATGCCGCTGCTGCTCACCGTCAGGAACCGCGCTCAATGAGCTTTATCCAGGCGCCGTCGCCCAACTTCGACGCCCGCACCGCGCCGCCGGACATGATCGTCCTCCACTACACCGGCATGCCGACCGGCGAGGTCGCGCTCGAACGCATGTGCGACCCGCAGGCGAAGGTCAGCGCCCACTACATGGTGGAAGAAGACGGCCGCATCTTCTCGCTGGTGCCCGAAGAACGCCGCGCCTGGCACGCGGGCAAGGCCTTCTGGAAGGGCGCGACCGACATCAACGCCGTCTCGGTCGGCATCGAGATCGTCAACCCCGGCCACGAGTTGGGCTACCGCCCTTTTCCCGACGACCAGATCGCCGCGGTCATCGACCTGATCGCCGACATCCGCTCGCGCTGGACCATCCCGGACGGCCGCATCCTCGCCCACTCCGACGTGGCGCCCGAGCGCAAGGAAGACCCCGGCGAGCTGTTCCCCTGGAAGCGCCTCGCCGAAGCCGGCCACGGCCTCTGGGTCGAGTCCGGCGCTGCCCCCGGCGCGCCGCTGTCCGAAGGCGACGAGGGCGCCGGCGTCTTCGCCCTGCAAGCCGGCCTCACCCGCCTCGGCTACGACAGCGCCCCCTCCGGCCAGTACGACACCCACACCACGACGGTGGTTCGCGCCTTCCAGCGCCACTGGCTCCAGACACGGGTGGACGGCGTCTGCGACGGCGAAACCCGCGCGCGGCTGGTGGGGCTGCTGAGGTTGGCTTCGATCTAGCCTTCTCCCCTTGCGGGAGAAGGTGGCCCGCGGAGCGGGTCGGATGAGGGGTTTCTCAGAAGTCGATGAAGCCCAGCCGCTGAGTCGCAGCTGAACCGCCTTTCGACCCCTTGTGTGTTCGAAGGCTGCTAGGTTTGGGCGTCTTCCGGGACGTCCGCCTGGCGTTAGCAGCGCCAGGCGGACTGTCGGTGGAGGGGCCGTCGAACCCTAAGCCTTGAGGGCTGC
>JBLNCT010000022.1:0-5914 GCA_050260915.1 Parcubacteria group bacterium | reverse complement strand
TTGCAATTGATTGTCTGTCGCCCGCAGCACAACGGTGACCCGGGAGGTGATATCTCCCTTGATCATCAGGCGGCTGAAGGGGGTTTCCACCTCCTGCCGGATCAGCCTTTTCAGCGGCCTGGCACCGTATAAAGGCTCGTAACCCTTGTTGGCCAGGTAATTTAAGGCGCTTTCCTCCCATTCCAGCTTAATGCCGGTGCCGGCGTATATGCGCCCGGCCAGCCTTGACAGCAGCAGGCCGGCAATTTGTCTTACCTGGGGCTGGGTGAGGGCGTGGAATACCACGATCTCGTCCACCCGGTTGAGGAACTCGGGGCGGAACTCCGCCCGCAGGTTCTCCAGGGCCGCCTCGCGGATCTCCTGGACCTGGGAGCCCGGGCGGCCCGCCAGCCGCTGGATCTGCTCCGACCCGATGTTGGAGGTCATGATCACGACGGTGTTGCGGAAGTCGACCGTGCGGCCCTGGCCGTCGGTGAGGCGGCCGTCGTCCAGCACCTGCAGCAGGATGTTGAAGACGTCGGGGTGGGCCTTCTCGATCTCGTCGAACAGCACGACCTGGTAAGGCCGGCGGCGCACGCTTTCGGTCAGCGCCCCGCCCTCCTCATAGCCGACGTAGCCCGGAGGCGCGCCGATCATGCGGCTGACCGAGTGCTTTTCCATGTACTCGCTCATGTCGAGGCGGGTGATGGCGGCCTCGTCGTCGAACAGGAATTCGGCCAGCGCCTTGGTCAGCTCCGTCTTGCCCACGCCCGTGGGGCCGAGGAACAGGAAGGAGCCGATGGGGCGGTTGGGGTCCTTCAGGCCCGCGCGGGCCCGGCGCACGGCGTCGGAGACGGCGAGCAGCGCCTCCTCCTGGCCGACCACGCGGGCGCGAAGGGCGTCTTCCATCTTGAGCAGCTTGTCGCGCTCGCCTTCCAGCATCTTTTCGACCGGCACCCCGGTCCAGCGGGAGACGACGGCGGCGATCTGTTCGGCGTCGACGACCTCGGGGGTCATCGGGTTGGTGGTTTCCTTGGCCTCCTCGTCGGCGAGGCGGCGCTCGATCTGCGGGATTTCTCCGTAGGCGATCTCGGAGGCGCGCTGCAGGTCGCCGCGGCGCTGGGCGTTGGCCAGTTCGGCGCGCAGGCGTTCGAGCGCCTCGCGGGTCTGGGCGGCCTGGCCGACCTTTTCCTTTTCCGAACGCCAGCGGGCGGTCATCTCCTCGGATTGCGCTTCGAGGTCGCCGAGTTCTTCCTCCAGCTTTTCGAGGCGGGCCTTGGAGGCGGCGTCGGTTTCCTTCTTCAGCGCCTCGCGCTCGATCTTCAGCTGGACGACGCGGCGGTCGATCTCATCCAGCTCCTCGGGCTTGGAGTCGACGGCCATGCGCACGCGGCTGGCTGCCTCGTCGACCAGGTCGATGGCCTTGTCGGGCAGGAAGCGGTCGGCGATGTAGCGGTTGGAGAGGGTCGCGGCGGCCACGATGGCCGCGTCGCTGATGCGCACGCCGTGGTGCAGCTCGTACTTCTCCTTCAGGCCGCGCAGGATGGAGACGGTGTCCTCCACCGAGGGCTCGTTGACGAAGACGGGCTGGAAGCGGCGGGCGAGCGCGGCGTCCTTCTCCACGTGCTTGCGGTACTCATCGAGCGTGGTGGCGCCGACGCAGTGCAGCTCGCCACGCGCCAGCGCGGGTTTCAGCAGGTTGGAGGCGTCCATGGCGCCTTCTGATTTGCCGGCGCCGACGAGGGTGTGCATCTCGTCGATGAACAGGATGATCGAGCCTTCGGCGGCGGTGACTTCGTTCAGCACGCTCTTGAGCCGCTCCTCGAACTCGCCGCGGTACTTCGCGCCGGCGATGAGGGCGCCCATGTCCAGCGCCAGCAGGCGCTTGTCCTTCAGGCTTTCGGGGACGTCGCCTTCGACGATGCGCTGGGCGAGGCCCTCGACGATGGCGGTCTTGCCGACGCCGGGCTCGCCGATGAGGACGGGGTTGTTCTTGGTCCGGCGCGAGAGGACCTGGATGGTGCGGCGGATCTCCTCGTCGCGGCCGATCACGGGGTCGAGCTTCTGGTCGCGGGCGGCCTGCGTCAGGTCGCGGGCGTAGCGCTTGAGGGCGTCGTAGCCTTCCTCGGCGCTGGCGCTGTCGGCGGTGCGGCCCTTGCGCAGCGCGTCGGCGGCGGTCTCGATGCCCTTCTGCGTGGCGCCGGCGGATTTCAGCGCCTTGGCGGCCTCGCCACCCTCGGCGGCGATGGCGATCAAGAGGCGCTCGGTGGTGACGAAGGCGTCGCCGGCGGCCTTGGCGTCGTCCTCGGCCTTCTGGAAGACGCTCGCCATCTCCGGCGCGAGGTAGAGCTGGCCCGAGCCGCCCTCCACCTTCGGCAGCTTGGCGAGCGCGGCTTCGACGGCGGTATCGGCGGCGTCGGGGCGGCCGCCGGCGGACTGGATCAGCTGACGGGTGAGGCCGTCGCGCTCCTCCAGCAGCACTTTCAGCAGGTGCTCGGGGCTGAGGCGCTGGTGGCGGCGCGCGAGCGCGAGCGACTGGGCCGACTGGATCGCCTGTTTGGCGCGGTCGGAATAGAGGTCGATGTTCATGGTGTCCCACTTGCGGCGAACAGGTGCGGGCCTGCCTTGATCAAGCACAAGCCCAGCTCACCCGATGTAGTGTGCCATTTAGGCCACACAAGTCCGGCCCGGATTGGGCCTCCACACCCAAGAACCGCCGCGCTTCTGGCGCGTTGCACCGGACGAGAGGGATAGGTTTCGGAGGTAACGACCGTGGCTCGCAAGCGGCCGAAGGGTGTTCTGGAACTGGGCTGGGCCTGCTTCGAAAGCGCGGCGAGCAAGCGCACCGAGCATCTGCCGGTGAACCTCATCTATCCCGAGCACGTCGTCAGGCGGATCCACTTCCAGGCCGGCGGCGGCAACAACTGGCGGATTTCGGCGCTGACCACGCCCCGCGAGCGGCCGGCGCCGTGGAAGATCGTGGTGGTCACCGGCGCGCCGTCCTGGGCGGAGTACTGGGCCGACACGCTGGCCGCGCTCCCCGAACACCGGGAGATGATCGTCGTCGACCGGCCGGGCTTCGCCAACTCCGAGCCTGTCGAGTACGTCGGCGATATCCGCGTGCAGGCGGAGGCGCTGTCGCCGCTGCTGTACGCGCCTCCGGGACAGCGCGTGCTGCTGGTAGGGCAAAGCTATGGCGCGGCCATCGCCTCGCTGATGGCGGCGTCGAGGCCCAGGCGGCTGCAAGGACTGGTGCTGTTGTCCGGGTTCTTCGGAGAGACGGGGCCGACGGCGAAGTGGCTCGTCGACCTGGGTTCGAAGGTCCTGCCCTTCATCCCGCGCGACCTGCGCAACGCCATCATGGAAGTCAGCGGCCAACGCGACCAGCTCGACCACCTGCGCCAGGCGCTGTCGTCGCTGCGCGTGCCGATCCACCTGGTGCACGGCGAGAAGGACGACTTCGCGCCCATCGAAACCGCCGAACGCCTGATCGCCGAGACGCCCGTGCGCGCGCCGATCCGCTTCCGGCGCGTGCCGCACGCCAACCACTTCCTCAACGACGGCCCGCCCGAGGAGCTGATCGAGATCTTGGAAGAGTGCATCCCGACCGACCTCGAGCGCATGAAGTTGCCGGGGCTGGCGAGCTGGCTGCAGGGCTTGAGGATGCCGTGGGCGCGGCCGGTGGAGCCGGTGCTGCACGCGGCGGAGTAAGAGAAGGGGCTAGGGATTAGGGACTAGGGGCTAGTGATGGCGGCATCGGCTCCTGCACCATCCCTCTAGCCCCTAATCCCTCTTTGCTACGCCTCTTCCGGCGCCGGTTTCGGCGCTCGGCGGCGCCGAGCTGGTTTGGGGGCCTCATCCGCGGCCTGCTCCGCACGCGGCTCGGGTGCGGCGCGGCCGAGGAAGGCGGGGGCGTGGCTTACGTCGCCGTCGCCGCTGCGCAGGACCGGTGAGGCTTGCGCAGGTTCAGCGGCGGGAAGCGGCGCGGCCTGGGGTTCTACGACGGCCAGCGGGTCGCGCGGCTGCTCTCCGCCCTCGCGGTTGCGGTCGCGGTTGTCGCGGTCGCGCCAGCGGTCGCGGCGGTCGAAGCGGTCGCGTCGGCCCTCGCCCTGCTGACGGTCTTCGCGCGGTCGGTCGCCCTGCTGGCGGTCCTCACGAGGACGCTCGTCCCGTTGCTGACGCTCGCCCTGCTGCTGGCGGTCGCGGCCTTCGTAGCGGTCGCGCTGCTGACGGTCGTCGCGGCGGTAGCCTTCGTCCCGACGCTGCGGCTGCTCGCCGCCGTCGCGGGCTTCGGCGCCCTCGCCGCCTTCTTCACCGCCTTCGGCGCCCTCGGCGGGCGCCTCCTCGGGCTCGGCCTCGAAGTCGATGTCGAAGCCGGAGGAGTACTGGTCGCGGCCGTAGATCTCGGCCGCCGGCCGATGCGGCTGCATGGCGCGCAGCGTGCGGAAGTAGTGTTCGGCGTGTTGCAGGTAGTTCTCTGCGAGCACCCGGTCCCCGGCCGAAGCGGCGTCGCGGGCGAGCTGCTGGTAGCGCTCGAAGATGGTCTGGGCGGCGCCGCGGACCTTCACATTGTCCGGTCCGTTCGACTCGAACGCGCGATTGGCGTTGTGCTGCGGTTTGCCTCCGCCTCCGCCGCCCCCGCCACGATTGCGGCCGCGCTGACGCTTCATGCCCTTGAAATCTCTCATATTCGGCTCTTGCCTGTCCGCCCGGCCCGACGCGCGTCGTTGCGCGGCGGTTTCCTGGCTTTGAGCGGTTTTCGGGCCACGGGCCCGGATGGTTATCGAAAAGACGCTTGGTTCCCGTCTCCCCTGCCCGGCCCCCCGAAGGTCCGCGCCTCTGCCGGAGAAAACCCGCAACGCTTGCGGCGCTGCTTTCACCCCAGTGATTTGGTGGAGACGCTACTGATGTAGCGAGTCAGCCTTGGGTTTCCAAGGGGTTTTTGACGCCCGTGACAACCCGGTCGCGGTCGCCGAGGTCCTTGACCGTCTGCACGTTCAGCGCCCCGGCGTCACGGAACAGGTCTTCGACGGCCCGAGCCTGGTCCCAACCGATCTCGACGACGAAGACGCCGCCGGGCTTGAGCACGCGCAGAATCTCGGGCGCGAGGAGGCGATAAGCGTCGAGCCCGTCCGGCCCGCCGTCGAGCGCCAGGCGCGGCTCGTGGTCGCGCACCTCGGGGTCCAGGGTCTCGATATCGGCGGTCGGGATGTAGGGCGGGTTCGCCACCACGAGGTCGAAGTTGGCGTCGGCCAGCCCCGTCGTCCAGTCGCCGCGCAGAAGGGCGCAGCGGGTGTTGAGGTCGAGGTTGGCGGCGTTCTCCCGGGCCACCGCCAGCGCCTCGTCGGAGATGTCGACACCCAGGCCGTTGGCGGCCGGCCGCTCGGCCAGGATGGCGAGCAGGATGGCGCCGGAGCCTACGCCGAGGTCCAGGATGGAGAGGGGCTGGGCGGCGTCCGGGAAGGCGGCGAGCGCGACCTCGACCACCGTTTCGGTGTCGGCGCGGGGGGTCAGCACGTCGCGCGTGACGTTGACCATGATCTTCCAGAAGCCCTTGCGGCCCAGGATATGGCTGACCGGCTCGCGCCGTTCGCGGCGGGAGAGTAAGGCGTCGAACGCCGCCGCCTGCTCGGCCGTCAGTTCGCGGTACGGATCGGTCAGGATATCCATCCGGCTCACCCCCGCCGCGGCCTCCAGCATCAGCCGGGCGTCGATGGAAGGCTGGTCGATCTGCGCCGCCGCCAACCGCGTCTGCGCGGACTTCCAGGCTTTCACGAGGGTGAGGGTCATGGGCACCCTGTAACCCTTCTCCCCTTGCGGGAGAAGGTGGCCCGAAGGGCCGGATGAGGGGTCGAAAGCCGCTTCAGCTTCGACTCAGCACGTCCGCTTCATCGACGTCTGAGAAACCCCTCATCCGACCTGCTCCGCAGGCCAC
>JBLNCT010000021.1:0-7901 GCA_050260915.1 Parcubacteria group bacterium | reverse complement strand
GGGGCTTCCGCGCTGAACCTTCATCGAACTGTCGCCAAACTGTCATCGACGATGGTTAGAGCCAGACGCGATGAGCCTTGGAGGCATTCCGATGATCCGCAAACTCTCACTCGCTCTGGCCGCGACCCTGATGCTGGCCGCGTGCGGCGGGCCCAAGGAAGGGCCGAAGCAGGCCCAGGCGGGCGTGCAGATCTCCGGCGCGGGGGCGACCTTCCCGGCGCCGCTCTACGCCAAGTGGGCCGAGGCGCAGAAGGCGCAGACCGGTCTGGCGCTGAACTACCAGGCCATCGGGTCGGGCGGCGGCATCAAGCAGATCGAGGCCAAGACGGTGGCGTTCGGCGCCTCCGACAAGCCGCTGAAGGCCGACGACCTCGACAAGAACGGCCTCGTCCAGTTCCCGACCGTGATGGGCGGCGTCGTGCCGGTGGCGAACCTGCCGGGGATCGCGCCGGGCCAGATCAAGCTGACTGGGCTGCTGCTCGCCGACATCTACCTCGGCAAGGTCAAGAAGTGGAACGACCCGGCGATTGCGCAGGTGAACGCGGGCGTGCCGCTGCCCAACCTGCCGATCACGGTGGTTCACCGCTCCGACGGCTCGGGCACGACCTTCCTCTACACCTCGTACCTCGCGGCCGTGGCGCCCCAGTGGGCCAGCGTCGGCGCCAGCGATTCCGTCGCCTGGCCGACCGGCGTGGGCGGCAAGGGCAATGACGGCGTCGCCGCCTACGTGAAGCAGACGCCGGGCGCCATCGGCTACGTCGAGTACGCGTACGCCAAGCAGAACAACATGACCTACGCCCTGCTGCAGAATGCGGACGGGCGGTTCGTGGCCCCGACGGCCGCCAACTTCGCCGCCGCCGCGGCGAACGCGGACTGGACCAAGGCGCCGGGCTTCTACCTGCTGCTGCTGAACCAGCACGGCGCGACCGCCTGGCCGATCACCGGCGCGACCTTCATCCTGATGCACAAGCAGCAGTCGGACGCCGCCACCGCCCAGGCCGTGCTGAAGTTCTTCGACTGGGCCTACACGAGCGGCGACGCCGCAGCCGACCAGCTCGACTATGTGCCGCTGCCGGCGCCCGTGAAGGACCTGGTGCGTAAGAGCTGGGCCGGGATCGTCGGGCCGGACGGAAAGCCTGTCTACGCCGCTGCGCACTGAAGACTACGCCTTGAGTACGGTTGTCACCGAAAAGGCCGAAGCCCGCCCCGTGCGAACAGCGCGGGGCGCGGCGCTTGATCGGGTGTTCGAGTACCTGTGTTTCTCGGCGGCGACGATGCTGCTGACGGCGCTGGGCGGGATCATCGTCTCGCTGGCCATAGGCGGCTGGCCGGCCTTTGCGAAGTTCGGCTTCCACTTCTTCACCACCGCCACCTGGGACCCGGTGGCCGAAGTCTACGGCGCGCTCGGGGCTATCATCGGCACGCTGGTGAGTTCGGGGCTGGCGCTGCTCTTCGCCCTGCCGCTGGCGCTGGGGGTGGCCATCTTCCTCGTCGAGCTCTGCCCCACGCCGCTGCGCCGCCCCATAGGAACGGCCGTGGAGCTTCTCGCGGGCATTCCCTCCATCGTCTACGGCATGTGGGGCCTGTTCGTCTTCGCGCCCTGGTTCGCCAAGCACATCCAGCTGCCCGCCATGATGGCCGCGCCGGCGGGGTCGGTCTGGGAGAGGCTGACGGCGGGCGTGCCCAACGGGGCCGGCATCCTGACGGCCTCGATGATCCTGGCGATCATGATCCTGCCGTTCATGGCCGCGACCCTGCGCGAGCTGCTGCTGACCGTGCCCGCGCAGGTGCGCGAGAGCGCCTATGGCCTGGGCTCCACCACGCTCGAGGTGATCGGCAAGGTGAGCCTGCCCTACGTCCGCACCGGCGCCATCGGGGCGGTGATGCTGGGGCTCGGCCGCGCGCTCGGCGAGACGATGGCGGTGACCTTCATCATCGGCAACGCGCATGGCCTGCCGACCTCGATCTTCGCCTCCGGCTCGACCATCGCGTCGACCATCGCCAACGAGTTCGCCGAGGCGACGGGCGACATGCACACCGCATCCCTGATCGCCCTCGGCTTGGTGCTGTTCGTCATCACCTTCGCGGTCCTGGCGCTTGCCCGGCTGCTGATCGGACGGCAGGCGCACGCATGAACCGCCGCCTGACCCGCAGCATCGGCAACGCCGCCTTCCTGGCCTTCTGCTGGGCGGCCACGGCGCTCGCCCTGATCGCGCTCGCGGCGATCCTGTGGTCGCTGCTGAAGCAGGGGATCGGCGGGCTGGACCTCAAGGTCTTCACCATGTCCACGCCCGCGCCGGGCTCGGAGGGCGGCCTGCTGAACGCCATCCTGGGTTCGGTGATGATGTGCGCGCTCGCCATGGCCGTCGCGGTGGTGGTGGGCGTTCTGGCCGGCACCTGGCTCTCCGAATACGCGCGGGAGAGCCGCTATGGCGCCGTGGTGCGCTTTCTGAACGACGTGCTGCTCTCGGCGCCGTCCATCCTCGTCGGCCTCTTCGTGTACGAGATCATCGTCGCCCCGCTGAAGGGCTTCTCCGGCTATGCGGGGGCCGTGGCGCTGGCGTTGCTGGCCGTGCCGGTGATCACCCGCACCACGGAGGACGTCCTGCGCCTGCAGCCCGTGGCGCTGCGCGAAGCCTCCGTGGCGCTGGGGGCTCCCGTCTGGCGCACCGTGCTCGCGGTGGTCTGGAAGGCGGCGCAGGGCGGCATGCTGACCGGCGCGCTGCTGGCCTTCGCGCGGATCAGCGGCGAGACCGCGCCTCTCCTCTTCACCGCGCTCAACAACCAGTTCCTGAACCTCGACATGGCCCACCCGATGGCCAACCTGCCCGTCGTGATCTTCCAGTATGCGCTCAGCGCCTATGACGACTGGAGGCGGCTGGCCTGGACCGGCGCCATGCTGATCGCGCTGGCGGTTCTGGCCGTCACCATCGTCGCCCGCCTGCTGACCCGGGAGCCCCGCCGCTCATGACTCTCACCGCCGAGGCGCCGGAAACCGCCATCCTCACGCTGCCGGCCGAGCGCGTGAAGATCGACATCCGGAACCTGAACTTCTTCTATGGGGCCAAGCAGGCGATCCACGACGTGAACGTCGGCTTCGCCCGCAACGCCGTGACCGCGCTGATCGGCCCGTCGGGCTGCGGCAAGTCCACGCTGCTCCGCACCATCAACCGCATCTACAGCCTCTACCCCGGCCAGCGCGCCGAGGGGCAGGTGCTGATCGACGGCGAGAACGTGCTGGAGCCGCGCGTGAACCTCGCCTCGCTGCGCTCGCGGGTGGGCATGGTGTTCCAGAAGCCGACGCCGTTTCCGATGTCGATCTTCGACAACGTCGCCTACGGCCTTCGCCTCTACGAGCGCCTGTCCAGGACCGAGATGCACGGCCGCGTCGAGGAGGCGCTGCGCCGCGCCGCCCTCTGGGACGAGGTGAAGGACAAGCTGAAGGAGTCCGGCTTCTCGCTCTCCGGCGGCCAGCAGCAGCGCCTGTGTGTCGCGCGCGCCATCGCCGTGCGCCCGGAGATCCTGCTGCTGGACGAACCCGCCTCCGCGCTCGACCCCATCTCGACGGCCCGGCTCGAGGAGACGATCAGCGAGCTGAAGGACGACTACACGATCGTCATCGTCACCCACAACATGGGCCAGGCCGCCCGCCTCTCCGACCAGACGGCCTTCATGTACCTCGGCCAGATGGTCGAGTTCGGCCAGACGGAGCGGGTGTTCACGGCGCCGGTGACGACCCGGGCGCGGGACTACATCACGGGCCGGTTCGGCTAACTCCCTTCCCCCTCGAGGGGGGAAGGGTCGGGGATGGGGGTGAGTGCAGGGAGGTGACGGGTGAGCACGAGAGGCTCGGAGCCCACCTGCTCTCATCGCCCCATCTCAGCGGGCGCACCCTCCACCCTGCCCTCCTCCCATCGAGGGAGGAGGGTTCCTAAACCTCCCCCGTCAGCTCCCGCCGGTTCTTCTCCAGTTCCTCGGCGTAACGGCGGGTGGCGTAGGCTTCCGAGACCATGCCGAGCACGTAGCCGTCGGCGTCCGCCACGGCGAGTTCGTCCGCCTCGGTCCGGTCGAAGGCGGCCATGATCTCCTTGATGTTGAGGTCGGGAGCCAGCGTCTCGTGCGGCTTGGAGATCAGGTCGCGCACGGTCTTGCCGGTCGGGTCAGTCACGGCGTGCGCCAGCGCTACCCGCACCAGCCCGGCGTAGCGGTCGGCCTCATCCAGGGCGATGACGATCTTCACCGATCCCAGCGGGAAGCGGTTCCTGAACTCGGCCAGCGTCGAGTCCGCGCGCACCGTCGGCACGTTCTGGCGCATCAGCCGCCCGGCCGTCAGTTGTCGCAGCCATCCCACGTCGTGCGCGCTGCGGATCGTCTCGCCGCGCAGGTGCAGCCGCCAGGTGGAGAAGGAATAGCCGAACCGCTCGCGCACGATGGTCATGGCGATGACCGACGCCGCCAGGCACGCCGCCGTCAGGCCAAAGTCCCGCGTCGTCTCCAGCACCAGGAAGGACATGGTCATCGGCGCCCCGATGATCGCCGCCGCCAGCGCGCTCATCCCCGCCAGTCCCGCCACCGCTGGATCGATGCCGATCGGCGAGCCGCCCGCGATGAAGCTCAGCCCATAGGCCCGCCCCACCAGCGAGCCCAGGAAGAGCGAGGCGAAGAACAGCCCACCCCGAAACCCGAAGCCCAGCGACACGATGGAGGCCATCGTCTTCAGCACGATCAGGGTCAGCAGCGCCGTCAGCGCGAGCGACGACACCAGGTCGTTCGCCAGCGCTCCCCGCCCCGACGACAACACCTGCGGCGAGCCCATCACCAGCACCGCCACGATCAGGCCTCCGACCGCCGGCCTGATCGCTGCGTGCACTCGCACCCGGTTGGCCACACTCTCCAGCAGCGCCACCAGCCGCATCACCACGATGGCCAGCAGCGCGCAGATCACCCCCAGCCCCGCCGCCAGCACATAGGTCGCGGGCTCCATCGTCACCGCGCCGGCCGAGGGCATCGGGAACGGCTCGCCGAAATTGTGCAGCGAATTGACGATGAGCGTCGCCGCCAGGCTCGCCCCTACCACCGGCGCTATGGTGCCGGCCGAATACGACCCCAGCACCACCTCGAACGCATAGAACGCCCCCGTCAGCGGCGCCCCGAACGCCGCGGCGATCCCCGCCCCCGCGCCCGCCGCCACCATGGTCCGCAGGTCCGCGCGCCGCAGGTGCATCCACTTGCCCAGCAGCGACGCCCCGCTGCCCCCCGCCTGCGCATAGGCCGCCTCCAGCCCGACCGACGCCCCACAGCCGTTCGACACCAGCGTCTGGGCGCAGATGAAGGCGCTGTCGCGCAGGCCCATGCGTCCGCCGAGCAGGGCGTTGGCCTCGACCACGTCCACCGGCGGCCCCGACCGGCTCGTCTTCCACCACCAGGCCGACAGGCCCACCACCAGCCCGCCCAGCGGAAGGGCGATCAGCCGCATGGGCTCGATCCACTGCTGGGCGGAGAGCCGCTCGTTGGCGTCGAACCCGTAGAGCGCCACCTGCAGCCCGTGCGCGATCTGTCCCACGATCAGGGTGAACACCGCCGCGGCGATGCCGGCCAGGATGGCGAGCCCGGTCAGCCAGACTTCGCTGGAGCGCACGCGCCGCCGCAGGGAGGTGATGACCAGCCTCGGACCTGCGATGCGTTCCACGAGCGCCATGTCCCGGTGTCGCCACCTGAGCCCGCGCGGTCAAGTCGTCACAGGTGAAGCTTTTTTGTGTGCGCCACGCAGGGTTTTGGGCGAGCGTGGCCTGAGACAGGGTAGGGAACGTGTGAGTAAGCCGCCGATGGCGCAGCCTTCCAACCCGCCGGACGCCTCGCGCGACGACGATGCGCGCGCCGAGGAGATGCGCGCCTGGATGGTCCGCTATGGGCCCGCGCTGCGCCGCTATTTCGAGAAGCGCGTCGGCCGCGCCGAGGCCGAGGACCTGGTGCAGGACGTCTTCGTCGCCATGCAGGTGCGAGGCTCCCTCGACGAGCCGGAGAAGGTCGACCGCTACCTCTTCCGCGTCGCCGCCCACATCCTGGCGCGGCGGCGCCAACGGCAGGGCTGGAACTGGTCCGCCCACGCCGAGCTGGACGACGAGGGCGCCCCGCCCGACGAGCTGTCGCCCGAGCGCATCCTGATCGCCAACGAGCGGCTGTCGCGGCTGATGACCGCGCTGAACGCGCTCCCGCCCCGCATGGCCGAGGCCTTCGTCCTGCACCGCTTCGACGAGATGACCTATGCCGAGATCGCCCGGCGCATGGGTGTGTCGGTCCGGACCGTCGAGAGCTTCATCGCCCGGGCGGTCACGCGCGTCGCGCTGATGGTGGAGGGCGGCCAATGACCCGCGCCGTCCCCACCGCCGTCGAGGAAGCCGCCGGCGCCTGGTTCGCGCGCCGCCGCTCCGGCGCGATGACCCCCGCCGAGGCGAAGGCGCTGGAGGCGTGGCTCGCCGAAGACCCGCGCCATCTGGAGGCCTTCCAGACCATCGAGCTCGCCTGGGCCGAGGTCGAGGACTTCCGCGCCTCGCCGGAGATTCTGGCGCTGCGGGAGCGGGCGAGGGGCCGGCGCTCCGGCGTCACCCGCGCGGCCGTCAGCCGCATGGCCGCCGCCTTCCTGGGCCTCGCGGTGATCGGCGCCGGCGGCTACGGCCTCAAGGCCAGCGGCCTCATCGACCTCCACCGCTTCTCCAACCAGCAATACGCCACGCGCGTGGGCGAGAAGACATCCGTCACCCTGCCGGACGGCTCGGTGGTGACGCTGAACACCGACACCGCGCTCCACACCGTGGCCTCGCGCGACAAGCGGCTCGTCTATCTCGACCGGGGCCAGGCCTTCTTCCGCGTCGCCCACGACACCGAGCACCCGTTCGAGGTCCACGCGCTCGGCCGCACCGTCACCGCCGTCGGCACGGCGTTCGAGGTTCGCGTCGATCGGGGCAAGTTCGCGGTCACCCTCGTCGAGGGGAAGGTCCGCGTCTCCGCGCCCGTCGTGGCCGCTCCGGCGAAACCCAACGCCCCGGCTCCCGCGCCCGTCGAACGCACAACCGAGATGCTGCCGGGAGACCAGCTCGTCGCCGTCAACGACCGCGAATGGAAACTCGACCGCACCGACCCGATCAAGGAGACCGTCTGGCTGGTCGGGCGCCTGAAATTCGAGGGCGAGCCGCTGGGCCAGGTGGCCGAGGAATTCAACCGCTACTCCACCCGCAAGCTGGTCATCGCCGATCCGAAACTCGCGGCCCGGCCGGTCAGCGGGACCTTCCGCGCCGACGACCAGGACGCCTTCGTCCAGGCGCTCCAGATCGCCCACATCGCGCGCGTGGACTCGGAAAACGACGAGGTCGTCCAGCTCGGCCGACCCTAGTGCAGAATATTTTTCATGAAGCCACGCAGGGTTTCAAAGAACAGCGGCCTGAAAGTTCATAGGGGGCGCATCGCCTCAAAGAACAATCGGGGGGAATACGCGATGTCTGTTCATCGATCGAAGCTCTATGGCCGTTTGCTGGGCGGCGTGGCCGCCATCAGCCTGCTGACCGCCTTTGGCGCGCACGCCGAAGACCTGACCCAAATCGACATCGCGCCCCAGCCGCTGAGCTCCGCGCTGAACGAATTCGCCACCCAGAGCAAAATGGCGGTCCTCTTCACGCCCGAACTCACCGGCAACCGCGTCTCCGCGGGCCTGAGCAAATCGGCCGACCCGGAAACGGCGCTGGCGATGATGCTCCAGGGCACGAACCTCACCTGGAAGCGCAACGGCGACACCTTCGTCATCCTGAGCGCCTCCGACCCCCAGTCCGGAAGCGCCGCGGGGGACGGCGCTGACGCTGGGACGGTTGCTGCGCTGGTGGTGACGGCGCAGAAGAAGGAAGAAAACA
>JBLNCT010000020.1:0-46235 GCA_050260915.1 Parcubacteria group bacterium | reverse complement strand
CATCGAGGCCGCCGAGCGGGCCGGCGTGCGCGGCTATCTGTTCACCGGCGGCGACCTCGACGCCTTCCTGGCGAAGAAGCTCGCAACCCTGCCGGCCTGAACAGGTTTTGCAGAAAATCCGGCGTCGGCCTTCACCGCCTGCCGCGAACGGCGTAGATCGAGGTCGATCCTTTCGCTTCCCCCGGCGGAGACAACATGGCCGAACCCCAGCTACCCCCCGTCGTCCGCTCCTCGCTTGAGCTGATCGGCCGAACACCGATGGTCGAGGTGACCCACATCGACACCGGTCCCTGCCGCCTGTTCCTGAAGCTGGAGAACCAGAACCCCGGCGGCTCCATCAAGGACCGCGTGGCGCGTTCGATGATCGAGGCGGCGGAGGCCGACGGGCGGCTGAAACCCGGCGGGACCATCATCGAGGCGACGGCCGGTAATACCGGGCTGGGCCTCGCCCAGGTCGCGGTGATGAAGGGCTACAAGCTCATCCTCATCGTCCCCGACAAGATGGCGCGCGAGAAGATCCTCCACCTGCGGGCCATGGGCGTGGACGTGCGCATCACCCGCTCCGACGTCGGCAAGGGTCATCCCGAGTACTACCAGGACATGGCCCAGACCATCGCCCAGCAGACCGGCGCGCTCTACGTCAACCAGTTCGAGAACCCCGCCAACCCGGCCGCCCACGAGACCACCACGGGGCCGGAGATCTGGGAGCAGATGGAGCACGACGTGGACGCCGTCGTCGTCGGCGTCGGCTCCGGCGGCACGCTGACGGGGGTGGGGCGCTTCATGGCCCGAGTGTCGCCTAAGACCGAAATGGTGCTGGCCGACCCAAAAGGCTCGATCCTCTACGACTATGTGACCACCGGGTCCTACGGCGAGGCCGGCAGCTGGATCGTCGAGGGCATCGGCGAGGACTTCATCCCCGCCAACGCCCAGATGGACCTGGTGGCGAAGGCGTATTCCATCCCCGACCGCGAGAGCGTCGAGACCGCGCGGCTGCTGCTGGAGAAAGAAGGCATCCTCGGCGGCTCGTCGACGGGCACGCTGCTGGCCGCGGCGCTGCGGTATTGCCGGGAGCAGACCGAGCCCAAACGCGTCGTCAGCCTCGTCTGCGACACGGGCGCCAAGTACCTGACCAAGATGTTCAACGACATGTGGGTGGCCGCCCACGGCTTCGAAGACAGACCCCACTACGGCGACCTGCGGGACCTGATCGCCCGCGACTTCTCCGAGGGCGGCGTGATCGCGATCGGGCCGGAGGACACCCTGCTCACCGCCTACAACCGCATGCGCACCGCCGACGTCAGCCAGATGCCCGTCGTCGATCACGGCAAGCTGGTCGGCATCCTCGACGAGAGCGACATCCTGCATGCGGTGGGCGCCCGCGAGGGCCGGGCCGACCGGTTCTCCGCCAAGGTCTCGGCCGCCATGACCCGCGACGTCCACACGCTGCAGGTCCACGAGCCGCTGGATCGGCTCAAACCCATCTTCGACCGCGACGAGGTGGCCGTGGTGGTGGACGGCGACCAGCTCGTCGGGCTCATTACCCCCGTCGATTTGATCAACCACCTGCGCCGGACCGCCCAATGACGACCGACGGAAAGAACCGCTTGGCCTTCTCCACCCGCACCATCCATGGCGGCCAAAGGCACGATCCGACCACCGGCGCGGTGATGGTCCCGATCTACGCGACCTCGACCTATGCCCAGGAGAGCCCCGGCGTTCACAAGGGCTTCGAATACGCCCGCAGCCAGAACCCCACGCGCTTCGCCTTCGAGCGCTGCATCGCCGATCTGGAGAGCGGGACGGCCGCCTTCGCCTTCGCATCGGGGCTGGCGGCGGGAGCCACGGTGCTGGAGCTACTCGACGCCGGCGACCATGTGATCGCGACGGAGGATCTCTACGGCGGCTCCTTCCGCCTGTTCGACAAGGTGCGGCGGCGCTCGGCTGGGCTGGAGTTCTCTTACGTCGACATGAGCGACTTAGGTGCGCTCGAAGCCGCCATCCGGCCGAACACGAAGATGCTGTGGGTCGAGACGCCGACCAACCCGACGCTGCGGCTCGTGGACCTCGCGGCGGTGGCGGAGATCGGCAAGCGCCACGGCCTCATCACCGTCGCCGACAACACCTTCGCCTCGCCCTACATCCAGCGCCCGCTGGAGCTCGGCTTCTCCATCGTCACCCACTCGGCCACCAAGTACCTGAACGGCCACTCCGACATGATCGGCGGCGTGGCGGTGGTCGGCGACGACGCGGACCTCGCCGCGCGGCTGAAGTTCCTGCAGAACGCCGCCGGCGCGATCCTGTCGCCCTTCGACAGCTTCCTGGCGCTGCGGGGCCTGAAGACCCTGGCGCTTCGCATGCAGCGCCATTGCGAGAGCGCCCTTCGCATCGCGCGGTGGCTAGAGGCGCGTCCGGACGTGACCAAGGTCATCTACCCCGGCCTCGAAAGCCACCCGCAGCACGAGTTGGCGAAGCGCCAGATGAACGGCTTCGGCGGCATCATCACCGCCGTCCTCGACCGCGACCTCGACGGCACGCGCCGGGTGCTGGAGCGGACGCAGCTCTTCACCCTGGCCGAAAGCCTCGGCGGCGTCGAAAGCCTGATCGAGCACCCGGCCATCATGACCCACGCCTCCATCCCGCCGGAGACCCGCGCGGAGCTCGGCATCTCCGACAGCCTGATCCGGCTCTCCGTCGGCATCGAGGACACCGACGACCTCATCGCCGACCTGGAGCAGGCGCTGGCCTGAGTGCGTGGTTCGACACGCGGCTTCGCCGCTGCTCACCATGACTATCTCAGAAGTTCGTCATCCTGAGCAGGCGCGAAGCGCCGTGTCGAAGGACGCAAGGCCGATGAACCGAAACACCCCGTAACGCGGTTTGTGTCGCCACATCGGCCGACACAGCCTATGAGCCGCGCCCCATGAGCATCGCCTTCATCGACCTCGCCGCCCAGCAGCGGCGCATCCGTGACAAGATCGACGCCGCCATCGCCCGCGTGCTCGACCACGGCGGCTATGTGATGGGCCCGGAGGTCCGCGAGTTCGAACAGAAGCTGGCCGCCTTCGGACAGGCGAAGCTGGCGCTCTCCTGCGCCAACGGCACCGACGCGCTGGCCCTGCCGCTGATGGCCTGGGGCGTGGGCGCGGGCGACGCCGTTTTCTGCCCATCCTTCACCTTCACCGCGACGCCCGAGGTTGTGCCCTGGGTCGGCGCGGAGCCGGTGTTCGTGGACATCCTGCCGGACACCTACAACATCGACCCCTCGCACCTCGAAGCCTCCATCGAAGCCATCAAGGCCGAGGGCCGCCTCACACCCAAGGTGGTTATCGCCGTCGACCTGTTCGGCCAGCCGGCGGACTACCCGAAACTGCGCGAAATCTGCGACCGCCACGGGCTGAAGCTGATCAGCGACTCCGCGCAGGGCTTCGGCTGCACGCTGAACGGCCAGCACCCGATCCATTGGGCCGACGTCACCGCCACCAGCTTCTTCCCGGCCAAGCCCCTCGGCTGCTATGGCGACGGCGGCGCGGTGCTGACCAACGACCAGGCGTTGTGGGACCGGATGGACAGCTTCCGCGTCCACGGCAAGGCGGTGGCCGAGGACCTGGCCGGCCGCACCTTCGAGCACGAGGCCAAGTACCTCAACGCCCGCATCGGCATGAACTCGCGGCTCGACACCATCCAGGCCGCCATCCTGATCGAGAAGCTGGCGATCTTCGAAGAGGAGATCGCGCTCCGCCAGACCGTGGCCGACAAGTACGCCGAAGGCCTCGACGGCTCGGTCCTGCGCTTCCCGACGGTGATCGAGGGCGGCGTCTCTGTCTGGGCGCAGTACGTCATTGAACACCGAGACCGCGACGGCCTCGCCGCCCACCTTCGCGGCCAAGGCGTCCCGACTGCCGTCTACTACCCCGTCCCGATGCACCAGCAGCAGCCCTACAGCCACTTCCCGCAAGGCGCCGGCGGCCTGCCGGTCACCGAAGCCAAAGCCGAGACGGTGCTGGCGCTGCCGATGCATCCGTATCTGGACGCGGCCACGCAGGACCACATCATCGAGGCGATCGGCGGGTACAACGGCTAGCTCTTCCCCCAGCTTGTCTGGGGAAAGTGGCCCGACAGCGATAGCTGGAGGGTCGATGGGGGAATTGTCCCTCTTGTTTTTTACTCCCCCAACGAGCCTCGCCTTCGGCTTCGGCCCACTTCCCCCACATGCGTGGGGGAAGGGCGTTGATCTCTCGCAACGCGGAACGGACGGCTATATCGTTCCTTATCCAAGGCTGCGCTTGCCCGCGCCAGATGAGAGGGAACCCCCGATGTCCTTGAAGTCCGTCCTGCGACTTGCGCCCGCCATTCTGCTCGCTGCCGCGCTCTCGGCGTGCGGGATCAACACCATTCCGACCCGCGACGAGCAGGTGAAGGCCGCCTGGGGCGACGTGCAGAACCAGTACCAGCGCCGCGCCGACCTGATCCCGAACCTCGTCGCGACCGTGCAGGGCTACGCCTCGCAGGAACGCGCGGTCCTGGTCGAGGTGACCCAGGCCCGGGCCAGCGCCACGCAGGTGAAGGTCGATGCTTCGACCATCACCGACCCGGCCAAGTTCCAGCAGTACGCCCAGGCGCAGGACCGCCTGTCGGGCGTGCTCGGTCGCCTGATGATGATCCAGGAGCGCTATCCGGACCTGAAGTCGAACACCAACTTCCTGGCGCTGCAGAGCCAGCTGGAAGGCACCGAGAACCGCATCGCGATCGCCCGGCGCGACTACAATGCGGCGGCCCAGAGCTACAACGTGGCGCTCCGGACCCTGCCGACCAGCATCTGGGCCCACACCTTCTACTCGGGCTCCAAGCCCGCGCAGATGTTCCAGGCCACGGCGCAGGCCCAGACCGCGCCGCAGGTCCAGTTCAACATCCCCGCCGCGCCGAGCGTGAACGGGGCGACGCCGGGCGCCGGGCCGGCGCCGATGCCGACCCCGACCACCAACGCGGCCCCGTAAGTGAGAGCTTTCCTCGCCCTCTGCGCCGTCCTGCTGCTGAGTTTCAGCGGGGCGGCGCACGCCGCGCCCACCTTCCCGGCGCTCACCGGGCGGGTGGTGGACGGCGCGAACATGCTCTCGCCCGCGACCGAGCAGCAGCTGACGGACAAGCTCGCGACGCTGGAGCAGCAGACCGGCCGCCAGCTGGTGGTCGTCACCCTGCCCTCGCTGCAGGGCTATGAGATCGAGGATTACGGCTACCAGCTTGGCCGCACCTGGGGGATCGGGCAGGCCAAGCTCAACAACGGCGTGCTGTTCATCGTCGCGCCGAACGAGCGGAAGGTGCGGATCGAGGTGGGCTATGGCCTTGAGCCCATCCTGACCGACGCCTTGTCGTCGGTGATCCTGCAGGAGACGGTGCTGCCCCGCTTCCGCTCCGGCGACATGGAAGGCGGCGTGATCGCCGGGACCGACGCGCTGATCCAGCAGCTCGCGTTGCCCGACGAGGAGGCCAAGGCGAACGTCGCAAAGGCCCAGCAGGTCGCCGCCCAGCCGCAGCAGCCGGGCCTGCCGCCGCTCGCCATCATCATCATGGTCTTCTTCATCATCATGATGCTGCGCGGGATGTTCGGACGGCGGCGCTATGGCGGCGGGCTGGGCTCGGCCCTGCCGTGGATCATCCTGGGAAGCATGGGCGGCGGACGCGACCGAGGCGGCTGGGGCGGCGGCGGGTTCGGCGGGGGAGGCGGCTTCTCCGGAGGCGGCGGCTCGTTCGGCGGCGGCGGATCGTCAGGGAGCTGGTGATGCAGATCACACCCGAAGACCACGCCCGGATCGCCGAAGCCATCGCGAAGGCCGAGCAGAACACCGCCGGCGAAATCTCCGTCGTCCTCGCGCCCGAGGTCTCCGACTACCGCGAGACCCCGCTCGCATGGGCGGCGGGCGCGGCGCTGGTGCTGCCGGCGATCGGCCTCTTCCTGGGCTTTCGGCCGCAGACCCTGACCCAGCTGCTCGGCGGCTGGACGGTGGGCCACGCCGCCGCGATGGGCCCGACCGTGTTCTGGGCGCTGTCCACCTACGTGGTGCTCCAGGCCATCGTCTTCATCGCGACCGCGCTTCTGGTCTCGATCCCGCCGGTGAAGCGGGCGCTGACGCCCAAGGCGGTGAAAGCCGAGCGGGTGCATGACGCCGCGCTCCAGCAGTTCGTGAGCAAGAGCCTGCACACGACCTCGGCCCGCACGGGCGTCCTGCTGTTCGTGGCGCTGGCCGAGCATCGCGCCGAGGTGATCGCCGACGAGGGGATTTACGCCGTCGCGCCGCACGAGGTGTGGGACAGCGTCGTCGCCCGCCTCGTCGACGGGGTGAAGCGCGGGCGCCTGGCCGACGGCCTCGTCGCCGCCATCGAGCGCGCCGGCGAGATCCTCGCCGAGCACGTGCCCGCGACCGGCGAGAACCCCAACGAGACGCCGGATGAGCTGACCATCCTTCCGCCGAAGCCCCCGCGAAAGAAGAAGCCATGAGCAGCATCGACCCCACCCGCGAGCAGTTCGACGCCTTCAAGGCCCTGCCCCGCGACGAGCCGATCCAGATGCTGAACCTGATCCGGCTGAACCGCGAGGCCAAGTACCCGGAAGGCCACCCCAACCACGGCAAGGGCATGAGCGGGCTCGACGCCTATCGTGAGTATGGCCGCGCCTCGGCCGAGATCTTCCGCTCGCTCGGCGGCAAGCAGGTCTGGGCGGGGCGCCCGGACTGCGTGGTCACCGGCCCGACCGACGAGCGCTGGGACCTCGCCTTCATCGCCGAATACCCGAACGCGGCGGCCTTCCTCGCCATGGTCACCAACCCCGACTACCGCGAGCACGTGAAGCACCGCCAGGCCGCAGTGGAGGACTCCCGCCTGATCCGGATGAAGCCGCTCACCCCCGGTCACGGGTTTGGGGAATGAGGTCTTCCCCCTCTGGGGGAAGTACCCGCGAAGCGGGGGATGGGGGCCTGCTGACTCGCCTCCTCAGTCCGCTTCGCGGACAGCTCCCCCAGAGGGGGAGCACCCTTTACTCCGCGGCCATCGCCGCCGGCGCGGACTGCGCGCCTCTCACCAGCCGTCCAGGGAGCGCGCCGGTGGGCCCGCCATCGCGGTAGGTGATCTCGCCCGCCACCACGGTCGCCACATAGCCGCTCGCCCGCTGCACCAGCCTGCGCCCGCCGGCCGGGAGGTCGTATGCCACCTGGGGCGCATGCAGGGTCAGATGCTCGTAGTCGATGACGTTGAGGTCGGCGCGGTAGCCCGGCGCGATCAGGCCCCGATCATGAAGGCCGACGGCGCGGGCCGTGTCGGTCGTCTGCATCCGCACCACCGCCTCCAGCGCGAGTTTCGGCCCCCGCGTGCGGTCGCGGGTCCAGTGGGTCAGCATCGAGGTCGGGAAGGAGCCGTCGCAGATCATGCCGACGTGCGCGCCGCCGTCCGACAGCCCCGGCACCGTGTCCTTGTGGCTGAGCATCGCAAAGCTCGGCTCCAGCGAGCCCGAGCCGTAGTTCAGGAACGGGTGGTAGAGCATGCCCCGCCCGCCGTTCTTCAACATGTGGTCCAGCGCAACGGCTTCCGGCTGGCGGCCGGTCTTCTGTGCAATGGCGGCGATGGTCTTGTCGGCGGTGGGCTCGTAGTCCGGCTGGTCCTCCATCGGATAGATGGCGTCCCACTGGCGAAGAGCGCTGCCCTGGAAGGGCCCGCGTGTCGGGACTTCTTCGCCCAGCAGCCGCGCGCGGAAATCCGGATCGGAAAGCCGCGCGACCCGCTCGGCCAGCGGCAGGGACGCGATCTCCTTGTAGGTCTCGTGGAAGCTGAAGGGATTGAGCGTCAGCTCCAGCCCGAACAGCACACCGACGGGGCGTCCGCACACCTGGGCCTTCATCGGCAGGCCCGCGGCCGTCGCCTCCTCCAGAGCGCCGAGCAGCATCTTCCAGCTGTCTGGGGCCCGGTGCGCCTGCGCCAGGGTGAAGGAGAGCGGGCGGCCGGACCGCACGACAATCCGGCGCAGCATCGCGAACTCCTCGCGGGTCGGGGGCGAAGTCGGAGACGACCTGCAGCACCCCGCGCCCAGCCGCCGCCAGTCCCATGGCGATGCCGGTCAGCTCGTCCTCCGCCGCGTTCAGCGTCGGCGTCGGCTGGCCGTCGCTGGTGCGGTGGTTCAGCGTGCGCGACGTGGAAAAGCCAAGCGCTCCCGCCTCGACGGCCCGTTTGGCGATGGCGGCCATGGCGTGGATGTCAGCCTCGGTCGCGGGCTCGCGGTTGGCGCCGCGCTCGCCCATGACGAAGACGCGCAGCGCCGCGTGCGGCAGCTGGGTCGCGATATCGATGTCGAACCGCCGCGCCTGCAACGCATCAAGATAGTCGGGAAAGCTCTCCCAGTTCCACGGCAGGCCCTCAGTCAGCACCGGGAAGGGGATGTCCTCCACCCCCTCCATCAACTTGATCAGCCGGTCGTGGTCCTCCGGCTTGCAGGGCGCGAATCCGACGCCGCAGTTGCCGGCGACCACCGTCGTCACGCCATGCCACGACGATGGCTGCAGCCGCTCGTCCCACGTCGCCTGGCCGTCGTAGTGGGTGTGGATGTCGACGAAGCCCGGGGTCACGATCATGCCCCTCGCGTCGATTTCCTCGGCGCCCGCGGGAAGGTTCGGCGCCACCGCGGCGATGCGGCCGTCCTTCATCCCCACGTCGGCCTGAAAGCCCTCGGCGCCGGAGCCATCGATCACCTGCCCGCCGCGCACGACGAGGTCGTAAGCCCGCTCCATGACGCCTCCACTTTATACGTTTGTTTGAATGCTCCGCCCGTGTGGCGGCGGCGTCAAGAATTCCCTTCTCCCTGAGGGAGAAGGAGGGGCCCGCCTTGCGCAGCAAGGTGGGAGGATGAGGGTTTAGGGACGGTGCAAGGTCCGGAGAGGGCGTAAACCCTCACCCTCCCGCTTCGCGGGCCCCTCCCTCTCCCTCCGGGAGAGGCGCTCAGGTGATTGACGTTCACGTGAGCTAGCGCTGCGGCGCACAACGGCCTATAGGGGCGCCACCGTCGGCCAATTCAAACGGCTGTTGACTGTAGGGGAGAGCCGCGCAGATGCGTGAAGCCGTCATCGTTTCTTACGCCCGCACGGGCCTGGCCAAGTCCGGGCGCGGCGGTTTCAACAACACCCACGGCGCGGCAATGACCGGCCACTGCATCCAGCACGCCGTCCAGCGCGCCGGCCTCGAAGGCCCGGAAGTCGAGGACGTGGTCATCGGCTGCGGCGGTCCGGAAGGCGCCACGGGCCATAACGTCGGCCGCAACGCCGCCCTTTGGGCCGGCCTGCCCGTCACCGCGTCGGGCACGACGCTGAACCGCTTCTGCTCGTCGGGCCTGAACGCGATCGCCATCGCGGCCAACTACATCCGCAACGACGGCGCCGATGTCGCGGTCGGCGGCGGCGTGGAGTCGATCTCGCTGGTGCAGATGGGCGGCCACATGAACCGCCACCACATCACCGAAGAGAAGCTGATGCAGACGCATCCGGCCCTCTGGATGGCGATGATCGAGACCGCCGATATCGTGGCCAAGCGCTACAACGTCAGCCGCGAGTACCAGGACGAATACTCCCTGCGTTCGCAGCAGCTGATCGCCAAGGCGCAGGCGGAGGGCAAGTTCAAGGACGAGATCGTCCCGATGCCCGTGAAGATGAAGAAGATCGACAAGGCCACCGGCCAGGAGTCGATCGTCGACTACGTCGTCGACCGCGACGAGTGCAACCGCCCCGAGACCACCCTTGAAGGCCTGCAGTCGCTGCCGCCCGTGCGCGGCGAAGGCAACTTCGTCACCGCCGGCAACGCCTCGCAGCTGTCGGACGGCGCCGCCGCCGTGGTGCTGATGGAAGCCAAGGAAGCCGAGCGTCGCGGCCTCGAGCCGCTGGGCGCCTTCCGCGGCTTCGCGGTCGCCGGCTGCGAGCCCGACGAAATGGGCATCGGCCCGGTCTTCGCCGTGCCCCGCCTGCTCGAGCGTCACGGCCTGAAGGTCGACGACATCGACATCTGGGAACTGAACGAAGCCTTCGCCTCGCAGTGCCTCTACAGCCGCGACACGCTGGGCATCGACCCGGAGAAGTACAACGTCAACGGCGGCTCCATCGCCATCGGCCACCCCTTCGGCATGACCGGCGCGCGCCTGGCGGGCCACATCCTGCTGGAAGGCAAGCGTCGCGGCGCCAAGAAGGGCGTGGTGACCATGTGCATCGGCGGCGGCATGGGTGCGGCCGGGCTGTTCGAGATCTTCTAGGTCCGAATCAAGCTTTGCCACAAAAATGGCGGGTTCCCGGACAACTGAGCCGGGAACCCGTTCTGTTATCCGGCGATTTACCGCCCCATTGGTAAGGCTGGGCGGCATACTGTGGAGCTTGTTTCATGCGGACCAAGGCCGCTTTCGCCATCGCCGCCGCTGTCGCCGCCATGATCGCGGCGCTGGCGCCCATTCCGCGCGGCGAACACGGCGAGGCCCAGGCCGCCGTCCAGCTCCCGGACTTCAGCCAACCCGGCTAGTGCGGCATGCGCGGCGTCTTCGCCGGATTGTACGCGCAGCCCTTCAGCACCTCGTTCCCGACCTTCACTTCGGCCGCGTAGGGATACTGCCGGTCCGACATGCCGTCCGAGCACCAGCGCTGGGGCCGGAGCGTGATCGTCATCTCGCCCGCATCCCACCTCGCCGTCTCGCCGCTGACCTTCGGGCCCGGGTTTGGCGCGGAGATGTCCGGATGGTCGGGTCGTGACAGGGTGATCCTGTCCTTCCGGATCTGCACGCCCCAGAAAGGCTCCGTGCCCGTCAGGTTCAGGTCCGAGCGGTAGTCGGCCGCGGCCTTTGGCGGCGTGGCGGGCAGGTCGGCTTTCGGCGGCATGGCGGGCGGCTTCTCAGGCGAGGGCTTGGCGGCAGGCGCAGCGGGCGTCGCCACAGGTTCGGCCGTTGCGGGCGCGGACGCAACCGGCGCCGGAGCGACGGGCGCGGGGGCCGGAGCTGCGTTCTGCGCCTGCCGCTGACATGCGGCGAGCGTCAGGGGAACCAGGAACAGGGCCAGGCGGCGCATGGCGGGCTCCTTTCGGTTAGGATCGACGCGATGAGTCGGCCCCTCACCTTCTACGAGTTCTTCGCGGGCGGCGGCATGGCCCGCCTGGGGCTCGGGGACGCATGGCGCTGCTTGTTCGCCAACGACTTCGACCCGGTGAAGGTTGCCACCTACCGCGCCAACTTCGGCGACGACGATATCCGCGAAGGCGATGTCTGGCAGCTCTCGGCGGAAGACCTGCCGGGCCAGGCCGACCTCGCCTGGGCCTCCAGCCCCTGCCAGGACTTCAGTTTGGCGGGCGCTCGTGCGGGTCTGAAAGGCGATCGCTCGTCGGCCTTCTTCGGCTTCTGGCGCCTGATCGAGGCGCTGAACGCCGAAGGCCGCGCGCCCCGCGCCATCGTCATCGAAAACGTCGTAGGCCTGCTCACCTCCCACGGAGGCAGCGATTTCGAGGCGCTCTGCCGCGCGCTGGCCGGTCAAGGCTATCGCTTTGGCGCCCTGGAGATCGATGCGTCCCACTTCACGCCGCAATCGCGTCCGAGGGTCTTTGTCGTCGCCAGCCGCGAAGTCCCCCCCGACCTGGTCGGCGATGGCCCGTTCCACACCGCCGCCGTGCGTTCGGCTTTCGAGAAGCTTCCGGCGGAACTGAAGGCGTCGTGGTGCTGGTGGCGCGTACCCGCCCCTCCCGCGCGCAACACCGACCTCGCCGCGCTCCTCGAACACGGCGCGACGTGGCGGCCGGAGAATGACACCGCGCGCCTGCTCTCGCTCATGGCCCCCGCTCACCGGGCCCGGCTGGCGGAAGGCTCGGTCGGCGCCGTCTTCCGCCGCACCCGCGCCGACGGCCAGCGGGCGGAGGTCCGCACCGACGGCCTCGCCGGCTGTCTTCGCACCCCGCGCGGGGGCTCCTCGCGCCAGACCATCGTCGCGGTGACGGAGGGCAAGGTCCGCTCGCGCCTGCTGACGCCCCGCGAAGGCGCCCGGCTGATGGGGTTGCCGGACAGCTACCGACTGCCGGAGCGCACGACGGCCGCGCTGCACGTGGTGGGCGATGGCGTGGCCGTCCCGGTCGTGCGCTGGCTCGCCGAACACCTGCTGGAGCCGCTGCTCCGAGGCGCCGCGCCGGCCATCGCCGCCGAGTGATCTTCAAGCCCGCCCCAGTTTCTCTGGCTTAACGCCGCGCGTTCGCCCGGATAGGGTCGCGGCCAAAGCTACGAGAGGCTGCTGATGCCGGACACCTATGACGCCGCCCGTTTCAAGCGCGCGGGGCGGGGCAAGATTTTCGACTCAATCCTGGACACCATCGGCGACACGCCGCTGGTGCGGCTGCCGCGCCTGTCGGCCGAGATCAGGCCGAAGGGCGAGGTGCTGGCGAAGCTGGAGTTCTTCAACCCGCTGGCCTCGGTGAAGGACCGCATCGGCATCGCCATGATCGAGTCGCTGGAGGCGCAGGGCTTGCTCAAGCCGGGCTCGACCATCGTAGAGCCGACCAGCGGCAACACCGGCATTGCGCTGGCCTTCGTCGGCGCGGCCAAGGGCTATCCGGTCATCCTGGTCATGCCGGACTCCATGTCGATGGAGCGGCGCAAGATGCTGCTGCTGCTGGGCGCGCGGCTGGAGCTGACCCCGGCGGAGAAGGGCATGCGCGGCGCCGTCGCCCGCGCGCAGGAGCTGCTGGAGGAAATCCCCGGCTCCGTCATGCCCCAGCAGTTCGAGAACAGCGCCAACCCGCTGATCCACCGCGTCTCGACGGCGGAGGAGATCTGGAACGACACCAAGGGCGCGGTCGACGTGGTCGTCTCCGGGGTCGGGACCGGCGGCACCATCACTGGCGTCGGCCAGGTGCTCAAACCCCGCAAGCCGTCGCTGAAGATGGTGGCGGTGGAGCCCGAGGCCTCGGCGGTGCTGTCCGGCGGTCAGCCGGGCGCGCACAAGATCCAGGGCCTGGGCGCGGGCTTCGTGCCCTCCATCCTCGACCGGGGCGTCATCGACGAGGTGGTGAAGGTCTCCAACGACGACAGTTTCGAGATGGCCCGCCGCGCCGCGCGCGTGGAGGGCATCCCGGTCGGCATCTCGTCCGGCGCGGCGCTGACGGCGGCCTTCGATATCGCGCTGCGCGACGAGAGCGCCGGCAAGACCATCGTCGCCATCATCCCGAGCTTCGCCGAGCGCTATCTCTCGACGGCGCTCTTCGAGGGGCTTTGACGGACGTCTTCGATCGGGAGAAGCGCTCGGCGGTGATGCGCCGGGTCAAGGGGCGCGACACCACGCCGGAGCGCACGGTGCGTCGCCTGCTGACCGGGCTTGGCGCGCGCTACCGCCTGCACCGCAAGGACCTGCCGGGCAACCCCGACATCGTCATGCCGGGGCGAAAGCTCGCTCTCTTCGTCCACGGCTGCTTCTGGCACGGCCACGACTGCCCGCGCGGCGCCCGCGTGCCGAAGGCCAACCGCGACTACTGGACCGCCAAGGTCGCGCGCAATGTCGCCCGCGACGCCCGCACGCGCGAGGCGCTGACCGGCGCGTGCTGGCGGGTCGAGACGATCTGGGAGTGCGAGCTGAAGGATGAGCCGGCGGTATCCGCCCGCCTCAAAGGCCTGCTCGATCAGGCCGCCGCGTCGAAGTTGCTCTGACCGGAGGCGACCGCCTCCAGCACCGCATAGAGCTGCGACGGCTCGATGGGCTTGGCGACATAGCCGTTCATGCCGGCCGTCAGGCATGCGTCCCAGTCCTTCGGCGTGGCCGAGGCGGTGATGGCGATCACCGGCGTGTCGCGGTTGGGGCCAGGCGTGGAGCGCAGGCGGCGCGTGGCCTCGCGACCGTCGATGCCCGGCATGTAGACGTCCATCAGCACGATGTCGAAGGGCTCGCGCGCCAGCCGCTCCAGGCCCTCCTCGGCCGACGCCGCGGTCTCCGGAATGATGCCCAGCGGGGCCAGCACGAGCGAGATGGCCTGGCGGTTCACCGCATGGTCGTCGACGACCAGGACCCGGGCCTCGACCACGGTCGGGGCCTGCTCCATCGCCGGCGCCGCGACCTCTTCGAACGGCATGGTGAGCACGAAGGTCGCGCCCTTGCCCGCGGCGCTGGAGGCGGTGATCTCGCCGCCCATCAGACGGGCGAGTTCGCGGGAGATGACGAGGCCCAGCCCCGAGCCGCCGTACTTGCGAGCCACCCCGGCGTCCAGCTGGTCGAAGGGGGTGAAGAGCCGCGCGATCTGGTCCGGCGTCATCCCGGGGCCGGTGTCCTCCACGGCCATCGACACCGTGGTGACGTCGTCCTCGCGGGCCGCCGCAAGCCGCATGGTGACGGAGCCCTTCTCGGTGAACTTGATGGCGTTGGAGAGCAGGTTGTTGAGCACCTGGCGCAAGCGGGTCGGATCGCCGTTCACCCAGCGCGGCAGGTGGACCGTGCCTTCGAGGCGCAGGCGCAGCCCCTTGGCCTTGGCCTGCGGCTGCCACATGCGGATCACCTCGGCGACGGTGCGGCGCAGGTCGACGGGCAGCTTCTCCACGCTCATGCGGCCGGCCTCCAGCTTGGAGAAGTCCAGCATGTCGTTGAGCAGGGTGCGCATCATGCGCCCCGCGTGGCCGATCAGTTCGGCCTGGCTGCGGCCGCTGGCGCAGGTGGCGGCGCGTTCCAGTTCGCTCGCGCCGGCCATGATGGCGCTGATCGGGGTCCGCAGCTCGTGGCAGATCATCGCGACGAAGGCGGACTTGGCGTCCACCGCCGCCTCGGCCTCGCGCGTGCGGCGTTCGGCTTCCAGCCTGGCTTCAAGCTCGGCCTTGCGGGCTTCTTCCGTGGTCAGCCAGGCGCCAAAGATGTTGAAGGCGATGACCGCCACCGCAAACACGGTCGCGCCGATCTGCGTGCCGCTGGTCTGGCCCCAATCGAGCAGCGGCATCAGGAAGAGGAAGCCGATGTAGGGAATCGACGAGACCGTAAAGGCCAGCCGCGAGCCACGGCTCATGGCGATCAGGTTCGTGAGCGCGCTCGCCATCAGCGCGAACCCGAGCGCCGGCCCGTAGCGCCCACCGTCGACCCAGAGCACCGGGCCCAGCACGCAGAACACCAGGCCGGAGGGAATGTAGAGCGGGATGGCCACGAGAACGGCCAGGCCCGGCGTCTCCGGCGGCGTCTTCAGAAGCGGGCCGTTCAGCAGCAGCTCGAGCAGTTGCGCGCCGATGTAGACCGCCAGCCAGATCCACACCTGCCACCAGCCGAAGGTCATCTGGACACCCGCGGCGATCAGCCCGCAGGCCATGAAACGCATCGGCAGATGGCGGCGGCGCGATTGCGCGGCCGTCAGCAGCCCGTACCTGTCGACGTTTTCTGTCGCGAGCATGCGTTTCCCCAGTTTGGGAAAAAGCTTACGCGTCGTTTTCCTAAACAGCCGTGAAGGAACAGCGCTATCGGTCTTGGTGAAGGCGCTGTTAACGAAAAGGCCCGGCGTCGCCGCCGGGCCTAAAAGATAATGTAGGTTATACAGCGACTTAAGCGGCCTTGGCCTTTCCGAAACGGCCGTAGAAGGTCTCTCCGGCGGCCGCCATATCCCTAAGAAGCTTGGGCGGAGCGAACCGCGAGCCGTATTTTTCCGTTAACCTGTCGCAGGTCTCGACGAAGTTTTTGACGCCCACGGAGTCGATCAGGCTGATCGGCCCGCCGGTCCAGGGCGCGAAGCCCCAGCCGAGGATCGCGCCCACGTCGGCGTCGCGGGGGTCGGTCACCACGCCCTCTTCGAAGCAGCGCGCGGCTTCCACGGCCTGGCGGTAGAGGAGCCGGGTGCGGATCTCCTCGACCAGCGCCTTGTCGGCCTCGGCGGTCTTCACCGGCGCGAGTTCGGACAGGCCCGGCCACAGGCGCTTGGGCCCTTCCGCCGGATAGTCGTAGAAGCCCTTGCCGTTCTTGCGGCCATACCGGCCGAGGTCCTGCACCATCTTGTTGATGAGGGTGTCGACGGGCCCGGCGACGTACTGGTCGCCCAGGTCCTTCTTCGTCTGCTCGCGGACCTTGAAGGCGAGGTCGAGGGCGACGTCGTCGTTCATCTCCAGCGGACCGCGGGGCATACCGGTGGCCCTACCGACGTTGTCGATGATGGCCGGCGCGATGCCGTCGGTCAGCATCTCCAGCCCTTCGGTGACGAAGGTGCCGAAGCAGCGGCTGGTGTAGAAGCCGCGGCTGTCGTTCACGACGATGGGCGTCTTCCGGATCTTCAGGACGTAGTCGATCGACTTCGCCAGGGTCTCCTGGGAGGTCTCCTTGCCCATGATGATCTCGACCAGGCCCATCTTGTCGACCGGCGAGAAGAAGTGGATGCCGATGAAGTTGGCCGGACGCGCCGAAGCCTTCGACAGGCCCGTGATCGGCAGGGTCGAGGTGTTGGAGCCGAACACCGCGGTGTCCGCCAGCTGCTCTTCCGCCTTCTTGGTCACCTCGGCCTTGATCTCGCGGCTCTCGAACACCGCCTCGACGACGAGGTCCGAACCCTTCACGAGGCTGTAGTCCGTGGTCGGCGTGATGAGCGACAGAATCTGGTCGGCCTTCTCCTGCGTCATCTTCTTGCGGCCGATGGCCTTCTCGAGAAGCTTCTTCGAGTAGTCCTTGCCCTTCTCGGCGGCTTCCTGGCTCTGGTCGATGAGGACCGTCTCGATGCCGGCCATGGCCTGAACGTAGGCTATCCCTGCGCCCATCATCCCGGCGCCCAGCACCGCGACCTTCTTGACGTCGTACTTGTCGAAGCCCTGCGGCCGTGACGCGCCCTTGCCCAGTTCCTGCATGGACAGGAACAGCGAGCGGATCATGGCCCGCGCCTGCGGCGTGGACATGGTCTTCAGGAAGTAGCGCGTCTCGATACGCAGTCCCGCGTCGATCGGCACCTGCAGGCCCTCGTAGACGCACTTCAGGATGTTCAGCTGGGCCGGATAGTTGCCGAAGGTGGTCTTGCGCAGCATGGCGTTGCCGACCACGAACACCTGGGCGCCGCCGGGCGTGTAGGGGCCGCCGCCGGGGACCTTGTAGTCCTTCTTGTCCCAGGGCTGCACCGGATCGCCCTTGGTCTTGATCCAGGCCTTTGCCGCCTCGACCGTCTGGCCGGGCTCGACCAGCTCGTGGACGACGCCGTTGGCCAGCGCCTCCTCGGCGGTCATCGGCTTGCCTTCCAGGATAAGCGGCAGCGCCTTCATGGCCCCCATGATCCGGGGCAGCCGCTGCGTGCCGCCGGCGCCCGGCAGCAGGCCGACCTTCGCTTCCGGCAGGCCCAGCTGCAGCTTCGGGTTCTTCGCGGCGACGCGGTAGTGGCCCGCCAGCGCGATCTCCAGACCGCCGCCGAGCGCCAGGCCTTCCAGCGCAATCGCCACCGGCTTGCCGCAGGTCTCCAATGCGCGGAGCGTGCGGTTCAGCGTGAAGGAACCGTCGAACTGCGCCCGTAGCTTTTCTTCTTCCGAGCGGGTGTCCTTGCCGCCGCCCGCCTGGCCGCCGAGTTCGCCGAGGTCAGCGCCGGCGCAGAAGCCCGACGCCTTGCCGGACGTGATGACCGCGCCCTTGATATTCGCGTCGGTCTTGATCTGCTCGATCAGTTGCGGGAACTCGCGCATCACCGACTGGGTGATGGTGTTCATGCTGCGGCCCGGGACGTCGAAGGTGACCAGCGCCACGCCGTCGCCATCGACCTCGATCTTGAAGTTTTCCATGGTTGAGGTCTCCGTTTAGACGCGTTCGATGACGGTGGCGGTGCCCATGCCGGCGCCGACGCAGAGGGTGACGAGCGCGGTTTCCTTGTCGGTCCGCTCCAGCTCGTCCAGCACGGTGCCGAGGATCATGGCCCCGGTGGCGCCCAGCGGGTGGCCCATGGCGATGGCGCCGCCGTTCACGTTCATCTTCTCGTGCGGGATGTCGAGCGCCTGCATCATGCGCAGCACGACCGAGGCGAAGGCCTCGTTGAGCTCATAGACGTCGATGTCGTCGACCTCCATGCCGAGCTTCTTGAGCAGCTTCTGGGTCACGAAAGACGGACCGGTCAGCATGATCGAGGGCTCCGAGCCGATGGAGGCCATCCCCTTCACCCGCGCGCGGGGCTTCAGGCCCAGCGCCTCGCCCATCTCCTTGCTGCCGAACAGGACGCCCGCGGCGCCGTCGACGATACCGGACGAGTTGCCCGCGTGGTGGACGTGGTTGATCCGCTCGACCTGCGGATAGCGCTGGGTGACCACCGCATCGAACGCCAGCTCGCCCGGCCCGACGAACGAGGGGTTCAGCGAGGCGAGGCTCTGCATGGTGGCGTCGGGGCGCAGGTGTTCGTCACGGTCGAGGATGGTCAGCCCGAGCTGGTCCTTCACCGGGATCACCGACTTCTTGAAGCGGCCCTCTTCCCAGGCCCGCGCCGCGCGCTTCTGGCTTTCGACCGCATAGGCGTCCACGTCGTCGCGGGAAAAGCCGTAGAGGGTCGCGATCAGATCGGCGCCGATGCCCTGCGGGGCGAAGTAGGTCTTGAAGGCGCTGGACGGATCGGTCGGCCAGGCGCCGCCGTCGGAGCCCATGGGCACGCGGCTCATGCTCTCGACGCCGCCGCCGATGGCCATGTCAGCCTCGCCGCTCATCACCTTGGCGGCAGCCATGTTGCAGGCCTCCAGGCCCGACGCGCAGAACCGGTTGATCTGAACGCCGGCCGTCGTCTCGGCATAGTCAGCCGTCAGCACGGCGGTGCGGGCGATGTCGGAGCCCTGCTCACCCACCGGCGATACGCAGCCCAGGACCACGTCGTCGACCTTGCTGGTGTCCAGGCTGTTGCGGTCGCGCAGCGCTTCCAGCACCTGAGTCGCGAGCGACAGCGCGGTGATCTCGTGCAGCGCGCCGTCCTTCTTGCCCTTGCCGCGGGGCGTTCGCACCGCGTCGTAGATGTAGGCGTCGGCCATCGGGTTCGTCCTTCCTTAGGGAGATCAGGCGTCCATCGGGACGCGTTGGGGTTCGACCGCCACGTCCGTCTTCACGGAGTTGGCGATGAAGCATTCGTCGTGGGCGCGATGGTGCAGCTGTTCCACGGTTTCAGGCGCAGGTTGGTTGCCTTTGAAAACTATATAGGGGCGCAGCGTGACTCTAGTCATCGCCAGCTTCCCATCGGCGTTTTTCGCCATCACACCTTCGGCATCGTCGCGGTAGCTGGCGACGGTGAGCCCCGCCTCCCGCGCGACATGCAGGAACCAGAGCATGTGGCACGCCGACAGCGAGGCGACGAACGCCTCCTCCGGATCGACGGCGGCCTCCACGCACCAGGGCGCGCGCACCACGTGCGGCGAGGCCGAACCGGGCACGCTCACCCCGCCGTCGAAGGTGATCGTGTGGGCGCGGCTGTAGTGTCCGGCGGCGAAGTCCTCGCCGTCGGCCAGCGTCCAGTCCACGGTGGCTTTGTAGACCGCCATCAACCTCTCAACCGACTGCCCCGGCGAAGGCCGGGGTCCAGGTGGAACCCACCGAACGCTCAGGCTGAATCTGGGCCCCGGCCTTCGCCGGGGAGACTGGATTTTGAGAGCCGAGGATCACAGCGTCCTCGCGATCAGCAGCTTCATGACCTCGTTTGTGCCGCCGTAGATCCGCTGGATGCGGCTGTCACGGTACATGCGCGAGATCGGGTACTCGTCCATGTAGCCGTAGCCGCCGAAGAGCTGCAGGCACTCGTCGACGATCTTGTTCTCCAGGTCGCTGACCCAGTACTTGGCCATCGAGGCGGTCGCGGCATCCAGCTTTCCGGCCAGGTGCTGTTCGATGCAGTGGTTGACGAAGACGCGGGCGACGGTGGCTTCGGTCTTGCACTCGGCCAGCTTGAACTGGGTGTTCTGGAACTCGATCAGCTTCTTGCCGAAAGCCTGGCGCTGCTTGACGTAGTCGATGGTGAGCGCCAGCGCGAGTTCGATGGTCCCGATCCCCTGGACGGCGATGTTCAGCCGCTCCTGCGGCAGCTGGCCCATCAGCTGGAAGAAGCCGTGGCCTTCGCCCTCGCCCAACAGGTTCGAGCTCGGCACGCGCAGGTCGTTGAAGAAGAGTTCGGAGGTGTCCTGCGCCGGCTGGCCGAGCTTGTGCAGGTTGCGGCCGCGCTCGAAGCCCGGCGCCTCGTCCGTCTCGACGAAGATCAGCGAGGTGCCGCGCGCGCCCTGGGCCGGGTCGGTCTTGGCGACCACGCAGATCAGGTTCGCCGTCTGGCCGTTGGTGATGAAGGTCTTCTGGCCGTTGATGACGTACTCGTTCCCGTCGAGCTTCGCCGTCGTCTTGATGCCCTGCAGGTCGGAGCCGGCGCCGGGCTCGGTCATGGCGATGGCCGTCACCAGTTCGCCCGTGCAAATCCGGGGCAGCCACCGCCGCCGCTGGTCCTCAGTGCCGTAGTGCAGGATGTAGGGGGCGACGATGGCGTTGTGCAGGCTGATGCCGAAGCCGTCGACGCCCTTGGCCGCCAGCTGCTCCATCAGGATGACTTCGTGGCGGTAGTCGCCGCCGGCGCCGCCGTATTCCTCGGGGATGGACAAGCCCAGCAGGCCCGCCTCGCCGGCCTTGGTCCACATGTCGCGGTCAACGACGCCCTGCTCGCGCCAGCGGGCGGTGACCTCCGGCGGCGCATGCTCCTCGAAGAACTTCCCGACGGCGTCGGAGAAGATGTTCATTTCCTCGTCGGCGAGGAAGGCGGGACGTTCGACGTTCAGCACCGGCACGGGCTTGCTCCGAAAACAAAAAGGCCCCGGACGCTCGTGGGAGCGCCCGGGGCCGGGACTTTACGCCTGTCTGTCGGCCCTCGTTAGAAGGCGTCGACCGGCATGGACATCATGGTGTCCGCTCCAGTCTTCAGTTTTGCCAGATGCGACGCAGCGTCAGGCAAGAGGCGCTCGATGTAGTAGCGGCCCGTGGTCAGCTTGTTCTGATAATGCGGGTCGGTGTCGCCGGCGGCGATCTTCTCGAGGCTGACCTTGGCCATGATCGCCCACATGTAGGCGAGGACCGAGTAGCCGAAGAGGTGCATGAAATCGACCGAGGCGGCAGCCGCGTGGTCGGGGTTCTGCAGCCCGTTCTGCATCAGCCACATGGCCGCGTCCTGCAGCCGCTCCTTCGACTCGCGAACGGCGGTCACGAACGGCTTGAAGTCGTCGCCCGCGTCGTCGTTCTGGTTGGCGAAGGTCTCCAGCTCGGCCAGGAAGGTCATGATGCCGCGGCCGTTCTTGGCCGGCAGCTTGCGGCCGATCAGGTCCAGCGCCTGGATGCCGTTGGTGCCCTCGTAGATCATGGTGATCCGGGCGTCGCGCAGGTACTGGCTGACCGGGAAGTGCTCGGTGAAGCCCGAGCCGCCATGGACCTGCATCGAATCCACGCAGGCCTTGAAGCCCTTGTCGGTCAGGAAGCCCTTCACCACGGGGGTGAGGAGCTGCATGTAGTCGTTGGCCTTTTCCCGCTCGGCTTCGTCCGGATGGACGCGGGCCAGGTCGCCGCGCAGCGCCGTCCAGAACAGGAAGCAGCGGGCGCCTTCGACGAAGGCCTTGGTGTCGAGCAGCATGCGCCGCACGTCGGGGTGGACGATGATCGGGTCAGCGGGACCCTCGGGGTTCTTCACGCCGGTCAGCGAGCGCATCTGCAGGCGCTCCTTGGCGAAGCGGGCCGCGGCCTGGTAGGCGGCTTCCGCCTGGCCGAGGCCCTGCAGGCCCACGCCCACGCGCGCCTCGTTCATCATGACGAACATGATCTTCAGGCCGCTGTTGGGCTCGCCCACCAGCCAGCCCTTGGCGTCCTCATACTGCATGACGCAGGTGGCGTTGCCGTGGATGCCCATCTTCTCTTCGAGGCCCACGCACTTGACGTTGTTGCGCTCGCCCAGGCTGCCGTCGTCGTTGACGAGGTACTTGGGCACGATGAAGAGGCTGATGCCCTTCACGCCTTCCGGCGCGCCTTCGATGCGGGCCAGGACGAGGTGGACGATGTTGTCCGCCATGTCGTGCTCGCCGCCCGAAATCCAGATCTTCTGGCCGGTGATCTTGTACGAGCCGTCAGAATCGGGAACGGCCTTGGTGCGCAGCAGGCCAAGATCGGTGCCGCACTGCGGCTCCGTCAGGTTCATGGTGCCGCCCCACTCGCCGGGCACCATCTTGTGCAGGTACTTTTCCTTCAGCTCGTCAGAGGCGCCGGAATGGATCGCCTCGGCGGCGCCGTGCGTCAGGCCGGGGTACATGCAGAAGGCCATGTTGGCCGCCGTCGACATCTCCGAATAGGAGAGCGACAGGATGCGCGGCAGGCCCTGGCCGCCGTACTTCGGGTCGGAGGACAGGCCGAGCCAGCCGTTCTCGACCATCGCCTTGTAGGCGTCCTTGAAGCCCGGAGGCGTGGTGACGGTGAAGTCCGGGTTCCACTTGCAGCCGACCTTGTCGCCCACGCTGTTCAGCGGGGCCAGGACTTCGCTGGTGAACTTGCCGGCCTGGTCGAGGATCTGCTCCACGACCTCCCAGGGCGCTTCCGCGAACCCGGGCAGGTTGGAGTACTTCTCGATCTCCAGCACGTCGCGGAGAATGAAGGCGTGGTCCCGAACGGGGGCCTGGTAGGTCATTTAAGCGTCCTTCTCGAGGGCGTGGCCAATTGGTCAAACAAAGACGCGGCCGCCGGTGAAGGCGGTCGCGCCGGAACTCGCAAAAGGAAGCCGTGCGGGCTTGGTTCTGAATACGCCGTTACGCGTCGAGACGGGCCAGCAGCGCCTGCTCGTAGTCGGCCGCCCGCGGGAGCAGGTCGGGCCGGGTCTCGGCAAGACGTCTTTCGAGCCGTTCGCACGCCTCATGCAGCTGCTGGATGGCGCCTTCGATGTCCTCGCGTTGCTGCTCGAGAGCCACGATCCGTTCCTGGAACTTCTTGAGCGACCGGGCGTACTGCGTCGCCCCGCCGTCTTCAGCCTTGTAGAGATCGAGGATCTCGCGAATTTCCGCGAGAGACAGGCCCACCCGCTTGCCGCGGAGGATGAGCTGTAGCCGCGCCCGGTCCTTGTACGAATAGACTCGGTTGAGACCTTCCCGCGCCGGCGACAGCAGGCCCTTGTCCTCATAGAAGCGAAGGGCTCGCGGCGTGACTTTGAACTCAAGGCACAGCTGGCGAATGGTGAAGGTGCGCTCGGGGCGACGCAGCTCGATAGGCATTTTCGGCGTATTCCTCTCCTCCTCCCCTTATGCCGGGGAGCCGCTGCACGGTAACTTCCCTTTTACGTAAGCGTCAACCTAACAGACATTTACATCGGTGTCAATGAGTGCCATAATGGCACAGCGATTACCGGGGGGGAGATCGCGATGCCGCAGCCGCTGTGGTACGGATCTGCGCTTGTCCTGAGCGCTGTTCTTTCAGCACTTTTCGGGGAGGCGCGCGAGCGCAAGGCGGTCCTCGTGTTCGCGGGCCTGGGCGCGGCCTGGGTCGTGGCCTCGACCGACCCGCGCCCCCATGCCGCAGCCTGGATTCTTATGATCCTCGACGCCGGCGCGGTCGTCTGGCTGGGCAAGAACGCGTGGAAGGCGGAGCGGCCGTGGCCGATCTGGGCGCTGGCCGCGGAAGCCGTGGCCGCGGCTGTCAGCATCACCTATCTCCTGCAGCCGGACGTGGGGGCGGAGGTTTGGCTGCGGGGCCTGCTCATTTGCCGCTACGCCGCCGTGCTGGCCCTGGGCGTCGGCGCGTGTGGACGGCCGGCTCCGCACTCATAGGTTTACATTCCTAGCGGATCATCGTACCTCCTCGCGCTAAAGTAGCAGAGGAGACACCCCGGCTCATGTCAGCGCTAGACCACCAGGAAATCTGGGCCGCCATCGACAAACTGGCGGCGCGCTTGGACATGACGCCGTCGGGCCTGGCCCGGATGGCGGGCCTCGACCCGACCAGCTTCAACCGCTCCAAGCGCACCAGCGCCGACGCCGACAGCCGCCCCCGCTGGCTGTCGACCGAAAGCCTCGCCAAGGTGCTGACCGCCACCGGCGTCTCCTTCGCCGAGTTCGCCGAACTGGCGGAAGGCCAGCGCCCGCGCCGGGGCGTGCCCCTCATCGGCTTCGCCCAGGCAGGCTCCGACGGCTTCTTCGACGACGCGGGCTTCCCCGTCGGCCAGGGCTGGGAGGAGGTCGCCTTCCCCGGCATGGCCAAGGACGGCTGCTACGCGCTGGAGATCAGCGGCGATTCCATGGCCCCGGTCTATCGCGACGGCGACCGCATCGTCGTCACCCCCATCGCCGAACCTCGCCGCGGCGACCGCGTGGTGGTCAAGACCACCGACGGCGAAGTCATGGCCAAGGAAGTCGCCCGCCTCACCGCCCGCACCATCGAACTCGCCTCCCTCAACCCCGACTACGAAGGCCGCGTGCTGGAGCGCACCAAGATCGCGTGGATCGCCCGCATCATCTGGGCGAGCCAGTAAGGCTCAGCCGCGCCGATCCCGCTTCGCCTGGACCCGGAGCCGGAGCGCGTTGAGCTTGATGAAGCCGGCGGCGTCGCGGTGGTCGTAGGCGACGGCGCCTTCCTCGAAGGTGACGAGGTCCTGGTCGTAGAGGCTGAACGGGCTCTCGCGGCCAATGACCGTGACGTTGCCCTTGTAGAGCTTCACCCGCACCCGGCCGGTGACCTTCTGCTGGCTGTAGTCGATGGCCGCCTGCAGCATCTCCCGCTCCGGCGCGAACCAGAAGCCGTTGTAGATGAGCTCCGCATAGCGGGGCATCAGCTCGTCCTTCAGGTGCATTGCGCCGCGGTCGAGCGTGATGCTCTCGATACCCCGGTGAGCTGCCAGCAGGATCGTCCCGCCCGGCGTCTCGTAGACGCCCCGGCTCTTCATGCCGACGAACCGGTTCTCCACCAGGTCGAGGCGCCCGATCCCGTTGTCGTGGCCAAGCTCGTTCAGTTTCGTCAGCAGGGCGGCGGGCGACAGCGCCTCGCCGTCGATGGCGACGGGATCGCCCCGCTCGAAATCCATGGTGATGACGGTCGGCTTGTCCGGCGCATCCTCCGGCGAGATCGTCCGCATGTGGACGAACTCGGGCGCCGGGGCGGCGGGGTCCTCCAGCACCTTCCCCTCCGAGGACGAGTGCAGCAGGTTCGCATCCACGCTGAACGGCGCTTCGCCGCGCTTGTCCTTGGCGATGGGGATCTGGTGCTTCTCGGCGAAGTCGAGCAGCGCCTCGCGCGACTTGAAGCTCCATTCCCGCCACGGCGCGATCACGTGGATGTCGGGCTCCAGCGCATAATAGCCCAGCTCGAAACGGACCTGGTCGTTGCCCTTGCCGGTCGCCCCGTGACAGACGGCGTCGGCGCCGACCTTCCGCGCGATCTCGATCTGCTTCTTGGCGATCAGCGGCCGCGCGATCGAGGTGCCGAGCAGGTACTGGCCCTCGTAGACGGTGTTGGCCCTAAACATCGGGAAGACGTAGTCGCGGACGAACTCCTCGCGCAGGTCCTCGATGAAGATGTTCTCGGGCTTGATGCCGAGCATCAGCGCCTTCTTGCGCGCCGGCTCCAGCTCCTCGCCCTGGCCGAGGTCGGCGGTGAAGGTGACGACCTCCGCCCCGTACTCGGTCTGCAGCCACTTCAGGATGATGGAGGTGTCGAGCCCGCCGGAGTAGGCGAGGACGACTTTCTTCACGGGCTTGTCGGCGGGCATTTCGGCTTCCCTGAAAAGGCTGGCGCCTTAAAGGGCGCCCGCGAGCGCAATTCAAGTGCGGCCACGCTGGAACAGCGGACGTGCGGCCCGGTTGATGGGCGTCAATCAACCCGGGAGAGCTCGTCATGACCCATTATCCTTCGGAAGCCCAGCGTGGCGGCGGCGCCAACTTCGGCCTGATGGCCGGCGCCCTGGCCATCGGCATGTTTGCGGGCCTGGCCGCCAGCCAGAGCCGCAAGGTCATCTCCCAGGCGCCCGCGCTGGCGGCCGGCAACTGGGTCGACGCGCTGAAGGCCGAGCACCGCCTGGTCGAAAAGGCCTTCGAGAGCCTGCTCGGCACCGACGAGACCCAGACCATGAAGCGCAAGATGCTTCTGTCGAAGATCGCCCACGCCCTGACCAAGCATGCGAACGAGGAAGAGAACGTCATCTATCCGGCGCTGGCGCAGTCGACGATGGCCGAGCGGGCCGATGAGATGTTCCACGAGCACGCGCAGATGAAGACGGCGCTTTATGAACTCAAGCAGATGGACATCGCGCAGCCGCAATGGATCGAGCGCGCCCGCGAACTCTTCGAACTCATCCAGCGCCACGTGCAGGAGGAGGAGACGGAAGTCCTCCCGCAGCTGCAGGCCAGCCTCTCCGACGAGGAGAACAAGCGGCTGAACCTGATGATGAACTGGGAAGGCTATAAGGTCGCCTGAGCCTTCCCACCGCCGCGCCGGCGGGGCATACCGCTGGCATGGCGCAAGGGTTCGACGCAGACGTGATCATCGCGGGCGCCGGCATGGCGGGAGCCACGCTGGCGCTTGGCCTGCATAGCGGGGGGCTGAAGCCCCTGCTGATCGACCCGCTGAAGTTCGACGCCATGCTGGCGCCGACCTTCGACGGACGGGCGTCCGCCATCGCGTTTTCGTCGTTCCGCCAGTGGCGCGCGCTGGGTGTCGCGCCTGCGCTGGAGCCGCACGCGCAGCGGATCGAGCAGATCCTCGTGACCGACGGCCGCTCGCCGGGCGCCTCGGCCGCGCCCGGTAACCCCTTCTTCCTGCGCTTCGACGCCGCCGAGATCGCCGGCCGCACCGAGGGCGAGCCGCTCGGCTACATGCTGGAAAACCGCCACACCCGCAGCGCGCTCGCGCAGGCGGTGACCGACGCCGGGATCGAGGTGCTGGCCCCCGCCCGGGTCGCGGCGGTCGAGGCGCTGCCCGGCTCGGTGAAGGTGATGCTCGGCGACGGCCGCGTGCTGACCGCGCCCGTGATCGTCGGCGCCGAGGGCCGGGGCTCGGTCGTCCGCCGTGAGGCGAAAATCGGCGTCGTCGGCTGGGACTACCCGCAGACCGGCGTCGTCGCGACCGTGCGGATGGAGCGCCCGCACGAGGGGGTGGCGCACGAATACTTCCTGCCCGGCGGGCCCTTCGCCATCCTGCCCCTGACCGACAATCGGGCCAGCCTGGTCTGGACGGAAAAGCGCGGCCGCGGCGAGGCCCTGAAAGCTGCGCGCCCCGAAGCCTTCCACGCCCACCTGATGCGCCGCTTCGGCGACTTCCTGGGCGAGGTCGCGGTCGAAGGCCCCGTCTTCACCTACCCGCTGTCGCTGGCGCTGGCCGAACGCATGGCCGCCCTACGCATGGCCCTCCTCGGCGACGCCGCCCACGGCGTCCACCCCATCGCCGGCCAGGGCCTGAACCTCGGCCTGAAAGACGCCGCCGCCCTGTCGCAGGTGCTGGTCGAAGCAGCCCGCCTCGGCGAAGACATCGGCTCGCTGGCCGTTTTGGAGCGCTACGCCGCCTGGCGCCGCTTCGACAACGTCATGCTCTCCGCCGGCATGGACGCCTTCGTCTGGCTCTTCAGCAACGACAACCCCCTCCTACGCTTCGCGCGCGGCGCCGGCATGGCCGCCGTCAACCAGATCGGCCCAGCGCGGCGCTTCTTCATGCAGGAAGCGGGCGGCGCGGTGGGCGACCTGCCGCGGCTTTTGAGGGGCGAGGCGCTGTAACGCGCTGCGTGGTTCGACACGCGGCTTCGCCGCTGCTCACCATGACTATCTCAGAAGTTCGTCATCCTGAGCAGGCGCGTAGCGCCGTGTCGAAGGACGCACCTACTCCCCTTCCCCCAACTCCCGCGCCTCTTCCGGCAGCATCACAGGGACGCCGTCGCGGATGGGGTAGGCCAGCCGCGCGCTGCGGCTGATGAGCTCCGCCTTCTCGCGGTCGTACTCCAGCGGGCCGTGGGTGACGGGGCAGACGAGGACCTCGAGGAGGCGCGGGTCGACGTCGGCGGAGAGCGTGGGTTCGGTCATGGGCGCTTGTTACTGCACCGGCGGCGGTTCGTCATCGTCGGGGCCGGCGGAGTCGATCTCCATCAGCGCCATCAGCGCGTCGCGCCGGTCGGCGATGGAGTAGGCCTCCAGCAGCGCCTGTTTCTCGGCCGCGTCGAAGGGCAGGCCGATGGCGAGGCTGTTGACCAGCGCATCGGGCGGGGCGGCGCGGGCGGTTTCCCAGTCGATCTCCAGCCCCTGGGCGTCGAGATAGTTCTTCAGGACGTCGAAGAAGAGGGTGTTGTCGAACAGGCCGTCGGCCGCCGGCGCGACGAGGTCGCTCTCGTACATGTCGAACTTCGGCCGCACCTGGCGATAGGGCGTCTGCACCGGCAGCTCCTCGCCCGGCTGGAAGCGGCACACGCCCGTCAGTGTTATGAGATAACGTCCGTCGGGCGTCTCTGTGTAGCTGGTGATCCGACCCGCACACCCCACCGGCGCCAGCCCAGGCTTCTCGCGCGTGCCGCCGCGCGTCTGGACCATGCCGATGATCCGGTCGCCCGCCATCGCATCGTCGATCATGTTGAGGTAGCGCGGCTCGAAGATGTTGAGGGGCAGCCGCCCGCCCGGCAGCAGCACCGCGCCATCCAGCGGGAAGACCGGGATAACCTGCGGCAGGTCGCTCGCCTTGAGGTATCCGGGCATCCGCGGCGCCTTACGAGAAGAGGATCGAGGAGAGGCGCCGCCGGCCGCGTTTCGTCACGTCGGCGGTCGGGCCCGCGGCCTCGAAGATGGTCAGCAGCTGCTGGCGCGCCGCGCCTTCGCTCCAGTCACGGTCGCGTTCGATGATGTTGAGCAGCTCGTCGGCCGCCTCGTCCATGCGTCCTTGCCCGGCCAGCGCCTTGGCGAGTTCGAAGCGGGCCTCGTGGTCGTTCGCATCCTTCGCCAGCCGCTGCTCGAACTCGGCGGTTTCCGAGGCCGCGCCTTCCGCCAGCGCCAGCGCCGCCTTCGCCGCATCGAGGTCGGGGTCCTTCGCGTCGGCGGGGGCCATGTCCACGACCTCGCGCGCCCGTTCGGGGTCGCCGCCCAACACATAGACCCGGGCCAGGCCGCCGATCGCCTTCACGTTCGACGGATCGAGGCTGAGCGCCTGCGCATAGGCTTGCGCCGCGCCGCCGATGTCGCCGAGATCCATCGACTCCTTGCCCATGGCGATCAGCTGGTCGATGTCCGAAGCGGGCGGCGGTCCGACGAGCTTCTCGACGAACTGCTTCACCTGGCTGTCGGGCAGCGCGCCCATGAAGCCGTCCACCGGCTGGCCGTTCACGAAGGCATAGACCGTCGGGATCGACTGCACCCGCAGCTGGCCGGCGAACGAGGGGTTCTTGTCGACGTCGATCTTCACCAGCTTGACCGCGCCGTCCATGGCGGCGACCGCCTTCTCCAGCGCGGGGCCGAGCTGGCGGCAGGGGCCGCACCAGGTGGCCCAGAAGTCGACGATGACCGGCTGGGCCTTCGAGGCCTCCACCACGTCGGCCATGAAGGTCGCGTCCGACCCGTCCTTGATATGCTCGCCGCCGCCGGCCGCTGCTTGCGGCTGGGTGTCTCCGATCAGGGTCATACGCCGTCCCGTTCCCGCGCGGGGTGTCCGCGCCTCATCAACGCCAAAGCGCGTAAGATGGTCGCATGTGCGGCCGCGTTCAACGCGCCGCTCACGCAACCATGGCCATCGCCTCGAAATCCACGACGAGCGGCGTGACGTCCACCGCCTCCAGGAACCGCTGGAAACCCTCGCGCGAGACCGCCGTCGTCGCGGTGTTGGTGAGCGGGTGGAAGTTGACGATCTCGGCCTCCGCCAGCGCGCGGTCGAGGACGAAGCGGACGCGATGCTCCGCGTCGTTGATGAGGGCGAAGGCGGTGACGGAGCCGGGGGTGACGCCGAGCGTGTCGGCCATCAGCTGCTCATTGCCGAACGACAGGCGCGCCGAGCCGATGACGTCGGGCAGGCGCTTGAGGTCGATCCGGGTCGTGTCCTTCGCGGAGATCAGCCAGAGCTGCCCCCTTCCGTCTTTCAGGAACAGGTTCTTGGTATGCGCGCCGGGCAAGCCGGCCTTGATCTCCTCGCCTTCGCCCACCCGGAAGACCGCCGGGTGGTCCAGCGTGGCATGCTCGATGCCGTGGGCGTCGAGGAAGGCGAGCAGGTCGTCCCGAGTGTTCATGGGCCGCTCCCATAGCCGAAGCTGGACGGCCTCTCCACCGGGGCGCTAGAGCAACGGCAAGACCGGAGCCGCCAGATGCTTGAACTCGAGTGCTACCCCACCACCCAGCGCCCGCCGGAGATCGTGCCGGGCCGTCCGCAGCGCGCCTGGATGGACGCGTTTGCCGAGCGCCACCCCTACCGCTGCCTGCCGTTGTCGATGGCCAACTCCAGCGGCTGGGAGATCCTCTGCCCGGTCGGCTTCTGGGCCGAGTGGAACGGCGGCGCGACGAACGAGGACATCAAGCTCACTCCCGACCATCCCTATCCGGACTTCCACGACTTCGTGAAAGCCCACTTCACGCGGGGCATCGTCACCTTCCACACCGGCTACCTGTTTCGGACGCCGCCCGGCTGGTCGATGTGGGTGATGGGGCCGCCGAACCACATCAAGGACGGCATCCAGCCGCTGCAGGGCGTGGTCGAGACCGACTGGCTGCCCTTCCCCTTCACCATGAACTGGCAGTTCACGAGGCCCGGCCGAGTGCACTTCGCCAAGGGGGAGCCCTTCTGCTTCATCACGCTGACGCAGGACAAGCCGCTGGCCGAGTTCCAGCCGGTCATCAAGCGCATGGGCGCGCATGAGGAGTTGAGGAAGCAGTACGACGCCTGGCACCGCCAGCGCACCGACTTCAACACCCGCCTCGTGCGCCAGGACCCCGAGGCCGTGCGCGAGGCCTGGCAGCGCTACTACTTCAAGGGCGAACTGCCTGAGGACCTCGGCGAAGCGCCCAAGACGCACGTCAACAAGCGCCGCCTGAAGACCCCGAAATTTGGGGGTTAGAATCTGGGGCTGAACGGCGCGCGCGGGCGGCTTGCCAAGGGCTGGACCCTCTGCCATAAGCCGCCTCTCAAATTTTGGGGCGTCCAGCCGTTTACCCTTTGGACGTTCCGGAGCGCGGGCGTAGCTCAGGGGTAGAGCACAACCTTGCCAAGGTTGGGGTCGTGAGTTCGAATCTCATCGCCCGCTCCATTCTTCCGACAAGCCGTTGCGCCGGGGCGGGTCCAAGGCCCCGCTAGGCAACACTTTCTTCGGACTTCTTCGCTTACAGGTAACCCTTCGTATTGGTTACCAATGGGGGCGGAGTGCCTGCGTTTCTGACGCATCTCCTTCAGCAGCACGACTTCAAGCTCGTGGTGCTGGCCGCGATCGTGTGCGAGTGCGGAGCCGTGACGGCGTTCCGGCTGTACGCGCGCCTGCGCGGCTCCAAGGGGATCGTGCGCGCCGCCTGGACCTTGCTGACCGGCATCGTCGGCGGCGCGGGCGCCTGGGCGACCCACTTCCTGCTGATGATGGCCTACGATCCGGGCCTGCGCATCGGCTACTGGCCGGGCTCGACGCTCGCCTCGCTGATCATCGCCATCGCCGCCATGTGCGGGGGCTTCATGCTGGCGACCAGCCAGAAGAAGTCCATCTCCACCGAGATCGCCGGCGGCGTCCTGATCGGCTTTGGCCTGGGCGCCATGCACTACGTCGGCCTCGCCGGCATGGCGGTGCAGGGCCAGATGGTGTGGAACCCCGCCATCGCCGGGCTCTCCATCGCCTTCGCGGTGCTGGGCTCGATCCTGGCGCTCTACGCCGTCGGCCCCGGCAAGCGGGTCTATCAGCAGCTGGCCGGCGCGCTGCTCGTGACCATCGCGGTCGTCTGCCTGCACTTCGTGGGCATGGCGGCGCTGAAGATCGAGCCCGACTTCAACATTCCGGCCCCGCCCGAGCTGCTGTCGCCGGTGATGATCAGCTTCGGCGTCTCGTCCATCGCGGCGGTGATGATCCTGGGCGGCCTCGGCGCCGCGCTGATCGAGGCCTCCACGACCAACTCGGCGCTGGAGCGCATCCGCCGCCTCGCCAACGCCGCCTTCGAAGGCATCGTCGTGCTGCGCGAGGGCATGATCACCGACTGCAACCAGGCCTTCGCCGAGCTTGCCGGCTCCACGGTCGAGGACCTGCGCGGCAAGCTGATGGACGACCTGCTGGTCCTCGACGGCGACGAGGACCTGGTCGAGGACGAGCGCCGCGAAGGCTACCTCAAGCCGCTGGACGGCGGACGCGAGGCGCCGGTCGAAATCTTCGCGCGCCTGATGGACGACGGCGCCCGGCGCGACACCTCCGGCATGGTGGTGCTGGCGCTCCGCGACCTGCGCGAGCGTCAGGCGGCCGAGGAGAAGATCCGCTACCTCGCCGAGCACGACGGCCTGACCGGCCTGCCCAACCGCCACGCCTTGCAGGCGCGTCTTGCGGGGGCGCTCGAGCGCGTCGAGGCCTCCCGCGAGACGCTCGCGCTGCTCTGCATCGACGTCGACCACTTCAAGGAACTGAACGACCTGCACGGCCACCATGTCGGCGACGCCCTGCTGGTCGAGTTCTCCAAGCGCCTCCAGTCGCGGCTGACCGGCCCGTCCTTCGCCGCCCGCCTCGGCGCCGACGAGTTCATCGTGGTGCAGGTGGCCGGCGGCGACCAGCCGCCCGCCGCCGCCGAACTCGCCACCCAGGTTCTCGAAGCCATGGCCGCGCCGTTCGAGAACGGCCGCGAGCAGATCCAGCTCGGCTGCAGCATCGGCGTCTCGCTCTATCCGGACGACGGCCGCACCGCCGAAGCCCTGCTGGCCAACGCCGACATGGCCCTCTTCCGCGCCAAGGAAGGCGGCCGGGGCGGCTACCGCTTCTTCAAGCGCGAGATGGATGACGCCATCCGCGAGCAGCGGACCATGGCGCGCGACCTGCGCCACGCCATCAGCAACGAAGAGCTGGTCCTCTACTATCAACCCATCGCGCGCACGACGGACGGCCGCATCGCCGGTTTCGAGGCGTTGGTCCGCTGGCAGCATCCGGTGCGCGGGCTGGTGCCGCCGATCGAGTTCATCCCGCTCGCCGAGGAAAGCGGCCTGATCATCCCACTCGGGGAATGGGCGCTGCGCCGCGCCTGCGCCGACGCCGCCTCCTGGGAGCGGCCGCTGCGGGTCGCCGTCAACCTCTCGCCGCTGCAGCTGCACCAGCCGAACCTGGTGAGCCTGGTCGAGGCCGTGCTGGAGGAAACGGGGCTCGTCCCGCACCGGCTGGAGCTGGAGATCACCGAAGGCGCCCTGTTCCACGACCAGAAGCGCGCCCTGGCCATCCTGCGCCAGCTGAAGGCGCTGGGCGTGCGCATCGCCATGGACGACTTCGGTACGGGCTTCTCGTCGCTGTCGTCCCTGCAATCCTTCCCGTTCGACAAGCTGAAGATCGACAAGAGCTTCGTCGAGAAGATCGAGAAGGACGACCGCGCCATGGTCATCGTGAAGGCGGTGCTGGGCCTTGGCCGCAGCCTCGAAATCCCGGTGGTGGCCGAGGGCGTCGAGACGGAATCGCAGCTGCACTTCCTGCGCGGCGAGTCCTGCGCCGAGGTGCAGGGCTATCACATCGGCCGTCCCATGCCGATGCGCGACATCGAAGGCTGGACCACCGCGGCGGGCGCCGCCCCCATCGCGCTCAACGCCACGCGCAAGCAGCGCAACACCGACGCGGCCTGAAGGCCCGTAGCATCTGAAAACGCAGGAGGCTAAGAGCGGAGGCGAGCCCGTCCCGCGACCGATTCGCCTGTGGTTTTCGACCGATGAGCGTTGAACGCGTCCTGTTCCACTTCCCGCTCGACCCGGCCTCGCGTCAGGCGAGGCTGGCGCTCGGCGAAAAGAAGCTGACGTTCCGCGACGAGCCGGTCCGCTACTGGGAGCAGCCGAAGGAGCTGCTGGCGCTGAACCCGTCGGGGCTGGTGCCGGTGCTGGTGGAGACCTCCAACGGCGAAAAGACCGTCGTCTGCGAAATCCGCGCCATCCTCGAGCACCTCGACGAGGCCTACCCCGAGCCGCCGCTGATGGGCGCCAGCCGGGCGGAAAAGGCCGAGACGCGGCGGCTGCTGCAGTGGTTCGACCGCAAGTTCGACTACGAGGTCAACGCCCTGCTGCTCCACGAGAAGATGGAGAAGCGGCTCTACGGCCTGGGCGCCCCGGAACTCGGCGCGCTGCGGGCCGGGCGCGAGGCGCTGAAGAACCACCTGGGCTACATCGAACTCCTGCTGCGCGAGCGTGACTACCTCGCCGGGCGGCGCCTGACCGCGGCCGATTTCGCGGCGGCGGCCAACCTGTCGGTCATCGACTACTTCGGCGACATCCCCTGGCGGGAGTTCCCGCAGGCCAAGACGTGGTACATGAAGGTCAAGTCCCGGCCGGCGTTCCGGCCGCTGCTTTCCGACCGCTGGCCCGGCTTCGCGCCGGCCGGTCACTATGATGACCTGGATTTCTGACAGACCCGAAGACCTGATCCGTGCCGAGGCCGAAGCGCTCGGCTTCGATGTCTGCGGTTTTGCCTCCGTGGAAGACCCGTGGCCCGCGTCCGCCCGGCTCGCCGAGTTCGTGGCCGAGGGGATGCACGGAACCATGGGCTGGATGGAGACGACCGCCGAGCGGCGCTCGCATCCCCGCGCCATGTGGGCCGATGCGAGGTCGGCCGTGGTGCTCGGCATGTCGTACGGACCCGACCGCGAGCCGTTGGAGGCCCTGAAGGACCGCACCTGCGGGGCGATATCCGTCTACGCCCAGGGCGACGACTACCACGACCTCATCAAGAAGCGCCTCAAGCGGCTGGCCGGCTGGATGCAGCAGCGGTGCGGCGGCGAGGTGAAGGTCTTCGTCGACACGGCGCCTCTGATGGAGAAACCGCTGGCGGAGAAGGCTGGCCTCGGCTGGCAGGGCAAGCACACCAACCTCGTCAGTCGCGAGCATGGATCGTGGCTTTTCCTCGGATCTGTCCTCACAACCACGCCGCTGACGCCGGACGAGCCGGTCGGCGAGCACTGCGGGTCCTGCCGGGCCTGCCTCGACATCTGCCCGACCAACGCCTTCCCCGCGCCCTTCCGCCTCGATGCGCGCCGCTGCATCTCCTACCTGACCATCGAGCATTCGGGCCCGATCCCGGAGGAGCTGCGCCCGGCGCTCGGCAACCGCATCTACGGCTGCGACGACTGCCTCGCCGTCTGCCCGTGGAACAAGTTCGCTGAGACCGCGAGGGAGAGCGCCTTCCATGCCCGCGCTGCGTTGAAGTCGCCTGCGCTCGCCGACCTCGCCGCCCTCGACGACCCCAGCTTCCGCGCCCTCTTCTCCAAGAGCCCGGTCAAACGCATCGGCCGCGACCGGTTTGTGAGGAACCTCCTCTACGCAATCGGCAACTCCGGCGATCCGAGCTTGCGACCTTCCGCCGAAGCCCTCCTGAACGACCCCGCCGAAGTCGTCCGCGACGCTGCGCAGTGGGCGCTGGGACAGATACAAACCTCGTCATCCTAGGCCTTGTCCCGAGGATGACGTGGGTTGGGACGGGAGAAGGAGACAAACCCACTGGATACAAACCGAGACTCTCGCCCCTTGCGCCTCGCCAAGCGCGGCAATGGGGGCTATGGGGCGGCGATGATCCTGACGCTCTCCTGCCCCGACCAGCGCGGCATCGTGGCCCGCGTCTCGGCCTTCCTCTTCGAGCGGGGCTGCAACATCCTCGACGCGCAGCAGTACGACGACGAGGAAACCGGCCGCTTCTTCATGCGAGTCGTGTTCGATCCGGCCGGCGCGGACGTTGCGCTGCTCAGGGCGGAATTCGAGACGCTGGCGCTCAACCTGACGATGGCCTGGACGCTGCGCAATTCGGCCCAGCGCTACCGGGTCATGATCCTGGCCTCGAAGGCCGACCACTGCCTGGCCGACCTCCTTTACCGCTGGCGGATCGATGAGCTGCCGATGGAGATCGCCGCCGTCGTGTCCAACCACGCCGCGCCGAACTTCGAGCACGTCGACCTGACCGGAATCCCCTTCCACCACCTGCCGGTAACCCGCGACACCAAGCTGGAGCAGGAAGCCGAGCTGTGGCGCCTGATCCGGGAGACGAAGACCGACGTCGTGGTGCTGGCCCGCTACATGCAGGTGCTGTCGGAGGGTTTGGCGGCGAAGCTCGAGGGCCGCTGCATCAACATCCACCATTCCTTCCTGCCGGGCTTCAAGGGCGCGAAGCCCTACCATCAGGCCCATGCGCGCGGCGTGAAGGTGATCGGGGCGACGGCCCACTACGTCACGGGCGACCTCGACGAGGGCCCGATCATCGAGCAGGACGTCGAGCGCATCAGCCACCGCGACAGTCCGGAAGACCTGATCCGCAAGGGCCGCGACATCGAACGCCGGGTGCTGGCCCGAGCGCTCCGCTGGCAGCTGGAGGACCGGGTGATCCTCAACGACCGCAAGACGGTGGTGTTTACGGACTAGAGGTTCTTCACCGGCAGCACGTCGATCAGCTCGATCCGGAAGATCAGCACGCTGTTCGGGGGGATCGGCCCGGCGCCCTTTTCGCCGTAGCCCTGCTCGGGCGGCACATAGAGGCGCCACTCGTCGCCCGGCCGCATCATCGGGATGACCTCCATCCAGGCCGGGATCAGCTGGTCGAGCTCCATCACCGCCGGCGAGCCGCGCTCGTAGGAGGAATCGAAGACCTCCCCGCTCGTCAGCTTGCCCTCATAGTGGACCTTCAGGAGGTCGCCCTTCCTGGGGTGAGGGCCAGTCTCGGGTCCGGAGCGGACGATCTCGTACTGGACGCCGTCGGGCAGCGTTTTCACACCCGGCTTCTTGGCGTTCTGGGCCATGAAGGTCTGCGCGGCCGTGAGGTTCTCGGCGGCCTTCCTGTGATCCTTGCAGCCGCCAAGCGACAGGGCGGCGACGGCCACCGCGATGAGGAGGCGCCGCATCTCTACACCGCCCTCGGCGGATAACCATGGGCGCGAAGGGCGTCCATGATCTCCTTGGTGTGCTGGGCGTCGCGGGTTTCGATCATGATGTCGAACTCCGCGCCCTTGGCGGGAACGTCCAGCGCCAGGCGGTTGTGGGCGACCTCGATGATGTTGCCGCCCATCTCGCCGATGACGCGAGAGACGGTCGCCAGCAGCCCCGGCCGATCGTCGCCGATGATCCGCAGGCTGACGAGCCGCTGGGCCCGCACCAGCTCGCGGGTCAGCACCGAGGCCAAAAGGCGCGTGTCGATATTGCCGCCACAGAGGATCAGCCCGCACTTCTTGCCCCGGAACCGCTCCGGATAGGCGAGCAGCGCGCCCAGCGAAGCCGCCCCGGCGCCCTCGGCGATGGTCTTCTCGACATTGGCGTAGAGGGCGACGGCGCGCTCGATGTAGGGCTCCTCCAGCAGCAGCACGTCGTCGATCAGCGGCCTCGCGGTCGCGTAGGTCTTGGTCCCGACGTTCTTGACCGCGATGCCCTCGGCGATGGTCTGGCCGCCCGTCTCGGCGTTCATGCCCCGCATCTTGGCGGTGAAGGAGGGGTACATCACCGGCTCGCAGCCGATGATGCGGATGTCGGGGTTGATGGCCTTGGCCGCGGTCGCAACACCGCTGATCAGGCCGCCGCCGCCGATCTGGACGGGCAGGACCTCCAGGTCCGGCACGTCCTCAAGCATCTCCAGCGCGATGGTGCCCTGGCCGGCCATCACGTCGTAGTCGTCGAAGGGGTGCACGAAGACGAGCCCGCGCTCCTCCTTCAGCTTCATGGCGTGGGCGTAGGCCTCGTCATAGGTGTCGCCGTCGATGACCACGGTCGCGCCGTGGCCCTGCGTGTGCTGCACTTTGACGAAGGGGGTGCCGCGCGGCATGACGATGGTCACCGGCACGCCCAGCCGCGCGCCGTGGTAGGCGAGCCCCAGCGCGTGGTTGCCGGCGGACGAGGCGATGACGCCGCGCTTCTTCTGCTCGTCGGTGAGCAGCATCAGCTTGTTGAGCGCGCCCCGCTCCTTGTAGGCGGCCGTGAACTGGAGGTTCTCGAACTTCACCCAGACCTGCGCCCCGGTGATCTCCGACAGCGTGCGGGAGTGCCTGCACGGCGTGCGTTCGATCTGTCCGGCCAGCCGTCCAGCGGCGGCCTTTATGTCGTCGAGGGTGAGGGTCATCGGGAACGGGGAGGTGAAAAGGCGCGGCAACCTAGCGGCCGCGCCCCTTCACCGCAATGATCACGGCGCCTTGCGAAGCGTGGGGCTGTCCAGGTCGAGTTGATCGAGCGGGATCGTCTCGGCGTTCGGCAGCACCTTCGGCATCTCGGAGGCGAACAGCTTGGCGTCGCCGGCAACGACTACGGTGGCGTTCGTCGGGTCGAGCACCGACGAGGAGAAGTCACGCACCTGTTCCGGCGTCACCGCCTCGACCTTGGCCGTGTAGACCTTCATCTCGCCAAGATCGATGCCGTAGAGCGCCAGGTCGCTGAGGATGCCGGCCAGTCCGTCCGTGGTGGCGATGTCGCGGCCGTAGTCGCCGACCAGCACCGACTTGCGGGCGGTGAGTTCATCGGCCGTGGGCGGCGTCTGGCCGAGCTTGGCCATCTCCTGCCGGACGAGGGTGACCACCTCCGGCGCCGACTGCGGCTTGGTCTGGGCCGAAGCGGTGAAGGCGCCGGTGCTCTGGCGGGCCGTCAGGCTGGAGTTGGCGCCATACGAGAGCCCGCGCTTGATGCGGATTTCCTCGTTCAGCCGCGCCGAGTAGCCGCCGCCGAGCACGGTGTTGGCGACGAGGCCTGCGTAGTAGCGAGGGTCGCTGCGGACGATGGCGGTCTTGGCCACCACCACGCCGGCCTGACCGCTCTCGGGCATGTCGATGACCACGGCGTGCGGCTTCGGCGTCATGTCGGCGGTCGGAGCTGGCGGCAGCGGCGCGGCAGGCCTGGCCCAGTCGCCGAAGTTCTTCTCGGCCAGCGCAAAGCCCTCCTCCGGCGTCAAGTCGCCGGTGATGACGAGGATGGCGTTGTCCGGCCGCCAGTAGGCGTCGTGCATGCCGACCAGCGCATCGCGGCTGATCTTGGTGAGCGACGTCGGCGTACCGGCCGCGACATGCCCGAACGGCGAGCCCTGATAGATCAGCGGCGCGGCGGCAAAGCCCGCGACCGAGCCCGGCCGCTGGTAGGCCACCGACAGCGCATCGAGCGATTCCTTGCGCACCCGCTCCAGCTCCTCGGACTTGAAGACCGGATTGCGCGCGACGTCGGCCATGATGGCCATCGCCGGCGCGAGGTTCTGCGGCATCACGTTCAGGCCCACGGTCGACGACTCCCAGCCCGAGCCCGCCGTCAGGTTGGCGCCCAGCGCCTCCGTCTCACGAGCGATGTCGACGGCGCTGCGGGTGGTCGTGCCCTCGGTCAGCAGGTCGGCGGCCATCGAGGCCGTCCCGGCCAGCCCTTGCGGATCAGCCGCGGCGCCCGAGCGGACGGTGAGTTCGGCCGTGACCAGCGGCAGGTCGCTCGACCGCGCCACGATCACGCGCAGTCCGTTCGGCAGCGTCTTCTCCGCGGGCGTCGGCAGCACCGGCTCGACCGGCTTGCCGATCTCCGGCGGCGCCTTGCGGTGAGCGGCGTCGGCGAGCGCGAGGATCGGCCCCGTGTACTTGGTCGAGGCCGCCTTGGTGACGACGGGCTTGGCCACATCCGCCTGCCCAGCCTTCTTCTCACCCTCGTCGAGGTAGCGGATCGTCACGGCCCGGTCGTCGCGCAGGTAGGTGCGGGCGACGCGCTGGATGTCGGAGGCGGTCACCGCCTGGATCGCGGCGATGTCGGTGTTGGCGCGGGCGGCATCGCCCTCGATCACCAGCGCCTGGCCCAGCGCGTTGGCGCGGCCGTCGATGGTCTCGCGTTCGCGGACCGCCGAGGCGACCAGCTCGTTCTTGGCTTCGGCGAGCTCCGCTTCGGAGGGCGGCGCGGCGCGGAGCTTGGCGACCTCGGCGTGCAGCGAGGCCTCGCCCTGCTCCACGGTCTTGCCGCCCGCCATAACCGCGCCGACGTAGAACAATCCCGCCTGGTTGTTCTGGTCGTCGCTGGAGAAGGCCGTCTGGGCGATCTGCTGGTCGTAGACGAGGCTGTTGTAGAGCCTAGACGACTTGCCGCTCGACAGGATGGCGTCGAGCACCGTCAGCGCCGCGGTGTCCTTCGCCGGCGCGCCCGGCACGAGCCAGGTGATCGCCACCGCCGGCAGCGGCACGTTCGGCCCGAACGCCGTCACGGTCTTCGGACCGGTGCGCTCAGGCTCCACGGCCATGACGCGGGGGATCGACTTCGCGGGGGGTTTGAGCGCGCCGAAGTACCGGTCGACCCACCCGTTGAGCTGCGCCTCGTCGAAGTTGCCGACGATGAACAGGGCGGCGTTGTCGGGCCGGTAGTAGGTCTGGTGGAAGGCCAGCACGTCGTCGAGCGTCGATGCCTCCAGCTCGTCGATCGAGCCGATGCCCGGCCGCTTGTAGGGGTGGACCGCGTAGGACGCCTGCGGGATGGCGAAGCGGAAGAAGCGGCCGTAGGGGTCGGCAAGGACCCGCTGGCGCAGCTCTTCCTCGACTACGGCGCGTTCGGACTTGAAGTTGGCCTCGTCGACGACGAGCGAGCCCATCCGTTCGGACTCGGCCCAGAGCAGCCGCTGCAGGTGGTTGGCGGGGATGACCTCGTAATAGGCGGTGGTGTCGTCGGCCGTGAAGGCGTTGTTGAACCCGCCGACATCCTCGGTCAGCCGGTCCATGGTCTCGGCGGGCATGTCGCGCGTGGCCTTGAACATCAGGTGCTCGAAGAGGTGCGCAAAGCCGGAGCGCCCGCGCGGATCGTCCTTCGAGCCCACCCCATACCAGACCTGCACCGTCACGTTGGGCGTGGTGCGGTCCAGCGAGGTGAAGACCTTCATCCCGTTCGGCAGCGTCCGCTCCTTGTAAACGATGGGCGGCACCTGGGCGGCGGGCGCCTGGGCGAATGCGGCGGGAACGGCGGCGAGGGACAGGACGGCCGCGGCGACAGCGGCCCCGAAGGCGTGGCGGGTCATGGGGACTCCGGAACTCAGAACGGCGGCGACCCTATCACCCGAAACCGGGGCGTGAAGATTACAGTCCTGTCATGCGTTTTGGTCTTCCCCCGCTTGCGGGGGAAGTGGGCCGACGTGCGGAGCACGAGGCTCGATGGGGGGAGTGTTCTTTCATACTCCCCCATCGACCTTCGCCGCCTTCGGCGTCTCAGGCCACTTCCCCCACATGCGTGGGGGAAGGGTCGATCATGCGCCCGCCCGGTTCTTCACCAGGTCGTCCACCACGCTGGGGTCGGCGAGCGTGGTGGTGTCGCCGAGGTTGGAGATGTCGTTCTCGGCGATCTTGCGCAGGATGCGGCGCATGATCTTGCCGGAGCGGGTCTTGGGCAGGCCGGGCGCGAACTGGATGACATCCGGCGCGGCGAAAGGGCCGATCTCGGTGCGGACCCATTGCACCAGCTCCTTGCGCAGGTCCTCGGACGGCTCGCGGCCCTCGTGCAGGGTAACATAGGCGTAGACGCCCTGGCCCTTGATGTCGTGCGGGTAGCCGACCACGGCGGCCTCGGTGACGCCCGCGTGGCCGACCAGCGCGCTCTCGATCTCGGCGGTGCCGAGGCGATGGCCGGAGACGTTGATCACGTCGTCCACCCGACCGGTGATCCAGTAGTAGCCGTCCTCGTCGCGGCGGCAGCCGTCGCCGGTGAAGTACTTGCCGGGGTAGGCGCTGAAGTAGGTGTCGATGAAGCGCTGGTGGTCGCCATAGACCGTCCGCATCTGGCCGGGCCAGCTGTCCGTCAGGCAGAGGTTGCCGCTGATCGCGCCCTCCAGGACCTGGCCGTCCGCATCGACCAGCTGCGGCTTCACGCCCGGCAGCGGTTTCGTGGCCGAGCCCGGCTTCAGCGGCGTCGCGCCCGGCAGCGGGGAGATCAGGGTCGCGCCCGTCTCGGTCTGCCACCAGGTGTCGACGATGGGGCAGCGCTCATCACCGACCACGCGGTGGTACCAGAGCCAGGCCTCCGGATTGATCGGCTCGCCCACGGTGCCGAGCAGCCGCAGCGACTTGCGGGACGTGCGGGTGACGAAGTCGTCGCTCTCCCGCATCAAGGCGCGGATGGCGGTCGGCGCGGTGTAGAAGATCTCGACCTGGTGCTTGTCGATCACCTCCCAGAAGCGGGAGTAGCTCGGATAGTTCGGCACGCCTTCGAAAATGACCGTCGTCGCGCCGTTCGCGAGCGGGCCATAGACGATGTAGCTGTGGCCCGTGACCCAGCCCACGTCGGCCGTGCACCAGAAGATCTCACCCGGCCGATAATCGAAGATCAGCTCGTGGGTATAGGCCGCCCAGGTCAGATAGCCGCCGGTGGTGTGCAGCACGCCCTTGGGCTTACCGGTAGAACCGGAGGTGTAGAGGATGAACAGCGGGTCCTCCGCGCCCATCGGCTCTGGCGGGCAGTCGGCGGAGACCTTTTCGCGCTCATCCTCGTAGCGGACATCGCGGCCTTCCACGAAGTTCACGTCCGCGCCGGTGCGGCGGACCATGATCACCTTGTCGACCTGCGGGCAGCGCTTCAGCGCCTCGTCCACGTTGGCCTTCAACGGGATTTTGCGACCCCCGCGCAGGCCCTCGTCGGCGGTGATGACGATCCGCGAGTCGCAGTCCTCGATCCGCCCGGCGATGGAGTCCGGCGAGAAGCCGCCGAAGATCACCGAGTGAATGGCCCCGATCCGCGCGCAGGCCAGCATGGCGAAGGCCGCTTCGGGGATCATCGGCAGGTAGATGGTCACCCGGTCGCCCTTGCCGACGCCGTGGGCCTTCAGGACGTTGGCCATCCGGCAAGTCTCTGCGTGCGCCTCGCCGTAGGTGATCTTGCGGCTCTGCGAGGGATCGTCGCCCTCCCAGATGATGGCGACGTCGTCGGCGCGGTGCGGCAGGTGCCGGTCGAGGCAGTTGGCGGAGGCGTTCAGGACGCCGTCGGCATACCAGCGGATGCGGAAGTCATGGCGGTCGTAGGAGACGTCCTTCACGACCGAGAACGGTTTGATCCAGTCGAGCCGCTGGGCGACCTCGGTCCAGAAGCCGTCCGGATCCTCGTCGGCGCGGCGGCAGGCCTCTTCGTAGGCCGCGGCGTCCATATGCGCCCGCTTCGCCCAGGCCTCCTGAACCGGAAACACATGCCCTTCGCTCACGTCGCACTCCCTCTTTTTATCGGCCAGCGATTAATGCGGACCGCGAGGCGGCGCGCAACATCACGCGACGACAACCTCGCCGTCGCGCACGACCACGGGCCAAGGCGTCAGCGACTCGCCCATGCAAGGCCCGGCGACGCAGGCGCCGGTGTCGGGCCGGAACAGCGCGCCATGGCCGCCGCACAGGATGAAGCCGCCGTCGCGGGTCAGGTAGCGGTCCTCGAAGGCGGCGAGCGGCCAGCCGGCGTGGGGGCAGGAATCCACGTAGCCATGCACCTGATCGCCCTTGCGCACGACGAATGCCGCAAACAGCGCATCGCCGTCCCGAAACCGAAAGCTCTTCGCGCCCGGGTCGGCGAGGTCATCGAGGCGGCAGAGCGGCGTCCCGGCGGCCGGCGCGGCAGGGTTCACGCGATGGCGCCCACCGTGATCCGCCACGGCCTCACGTCCGAATGATCGAACAGACCGGCTGTCCGGTATGGGTCGAGCGCATGCCAGGCCTGCGCCATCTCCAGGCTGTCGGCCTCGATGATGATCATCGAGCCGGCCATCTCGCCGTTCTCGTTCAGGTAAGGACCGCCCAGCCGCACGACACCGGTTTCGCGGATGTACTCGAGGTGCGCCTCGCGGTTCGCCGTCCGCACATGCAGGTGACCGGGTTTGTCCATCCAGCTGATGACGAACAGCGGCATGGCTCAGGCTCCTTCGGATTTCAGCGGCCGCGAGAGCAGGCCCATGATGGCGGCGTCGACGGTGTGCTCGTCGGCGAGGATGCCCGCCACCGCCTGGCAGATCGGCATCTCGACACCGAGCTTGGCCGCCAGATCGCGAACGGCAGGCGCCGAGGCCACGCCTTCCGCCACCGACAGCTTGCCGGCCAACGCCTCGGCGACGGTGCGGCCCTGGCCTAGCGCCATGCCGAGGCTCATGTTGCGCGACTGGCTGGACGAGCAGGTCAGCACCAGGTCGCCCAGCCCGCACAGCCCCGCCAGCGTCTCGGCCCGGGCGCCGAGCGCCACGGCCATGCGGGTCATCTCGGCGAACCCGCGGGTGATCAGCGCGGCATGAGCGCTGCGGCCGAGCCCCTTGCCCTCGACAATGCCCGTGGCGATGGCGAGCACGTTCTTGATCGCCCCGCCCGCCTCCGCGCCGATCATGTCGTCGACGACGTAGGGCCTGAAGGCCGGGGTCGCGATGGTCTCGGCGAGCTTCCGGGCGAACGGTTCGTCGGGGCAGGCCAGGGTGACGGCGGTCGGCAGACCCCGCGCCACCTCGCCCGCGAAGCTGGGGCCCGACAGCACGGCGGGGCAGGCCTGCGGGATCGTCTCCTCCAGCACCTGCGTCATCAGCTTCAGCGAGCCTTGCTCGATGCCCTTCGAGCAGAGCAGCACCGGCAGGCCGTGCGGCGCGTGCGGGCTGAGCGCCGTCAGGGCCGAGCGCAGATGCTGGGCCGGCGCGACGGCCAGCACGAGGTCGCAGGCACCGAGTTCGGCGAGGTCCGTCGTCGCCTTGATCGCGCCGTCGAGCGTCACGCCGGGCAGGAACAGCGGGTTCTCGTGGGCGGAGTTGATGGCCTCGACGACCTCCGCCTCGCGCGCCTGGAGTGTGACCTCCAGCCCCGCCCGGGCGCAGACCTGGGCCAGCGCTGTGCCCCATGCGCCGCCTCCAATGATCCCTGCGTGCTTCAAGCCTTGGCTCCCTTGCGACCGGGGACGTGGACGGGGTTTGCGAGCGCCGCGGCCTCGTCCAGCGGCCAGCGCGGCCGCGCCACCGCATCCAGTCCATCAACGAGCCCGAGCGCCAGTCGCTCCGCGCCCGCCAGCGCGATCATCGCGGCATTGTCGGTGCAGTAGGCGAGCGGCGGGGCGGCGAAGCTGAAGCCTCGGGCGGCCGCGGTCGCCTCCAGCCGCGCGCGGACCGTGCGGTTGGCCGCGACGCCGCCCGCCACCACGAACCTCAGGTCCCGCCCCTCATGCGCCCGCGCATAGGCCGCCAGCGCCCGGTCTGTCCGGTCGCAGAGCTGGCGGGCGATAGCTTCCTGCACGGCGGCAGCGAGGTCGCGCTTGTCGGCTTCGGCCGTCAGCCCCATCGCGACCCGCGCGGCGGCCGTCTTCAGGCCGGAGAAGGAGAAGTCGCAGCCTTCGCGGCCCAGCAGCGAGCGGGGCAGGGGAAAGCGCTCCGGATCGCCGCCTTCCGCAAGCCGCTCCAGCGCCGGGCCGCCGGGATAGGGCAGGCCCAGGCTCTTGGCGATCTTGTCGAAGGCCTCGCCGGCTGCATCGTCGATGGTCGAACCCAGCCTGCGGCAGGCGCCCACACCCGCCACCTCCAGCAGCTGGCAGTGTCCGCCGGAGACCAGCAGCAGCAGGAAGGGATAGGGAATATCCGCCGCCAGCCGCGCCGAAACCGCATGCCCTTCGAGGTGGTTTACGGCCACCAGCGGCAGGTCCCGTGCCAGCGCCACGGCCTTGCCGAAGCTCAGACCCACCATCACCCCGCCGACCAATCCCGGCCCGGCGGTCGCAGCGACGCCATCCAGATCGCCGTAGCCGACGCCAGCCTCAGCCATCGCCGTCGCGACAATGCCGTTAATCACCTCGACATGCGCCCGCGCGGCGATCTCCGGCACCACGCCGCCATAGGGCGCGTGGTCGGCGATCTGGCTTGCGACCACCGAGGACAGCACCTCCACGTGACCATCCCCCGCGCGGCGCACCACCGCGGCGGCGGTCTCGTCGCAGCTGGTCTCAATGCCGAGGACGGTCAGGGTCATGCGCCGAGCACTAGCGGATGAACCCCTGCCCGTCATCCTGGGCCTTGTGCCCAGGACCCAGGAACGCCGGCGCGGCAAGGTTTCAGGAGCGGTTGAACCATCCGATTCCAATTCACCGACCGTCGGCGTTTCTGGGTCCTCGGGACAAGCCCGAGCAACTGTGTTGTTGGGTGTCAAGCGGGATGGGTGTGGAAGGGCTGTTGCTGACGGATTGCGGCGTTGAGGGCGACGAGGAGTCTGCGGGCGATGG
>JBLNCT010000019.1:0-15522 GCA_050260915.1 Parcubacteria group bacterium | reverse complement strand
GCCAGCGGCGCATGGTGGAATTGCGGGGCGTGTCCGAAGCATATCCCCTCGCCGGGGCGGTGAAGCTCGGCGGCGCGACCGACCTCCACCGCGTGTTCGAGAACCAGGACGGCGCCTGGGGAGCGGCGGTGGAAGAGCCGCTGCTGCAGCGGCTCGGCCTGAAGATCGGTGACGTCTTCGTCATCGGCCAGACACCCTTCATCGTCCGCGCCGTGCTGGAGTCGGAGCCGGATCGCCTGAGCCGTGGGTTTGCGCTCGGCCCCCGCGTTCTGACCAGCATCACCGCCGTCGAGCACGGCGGCTTCCTCGATCCCACCCTGCCGCCGCCGGGCGAAGTGGCGCGGATCAACCTCAATGCGGGTACGCGCACCGAAGCGGCCATCAAGACGCTGCGCCGACAGTTCCCCACCTCCCAGTTCGACATCCGTGAGCGCAACGAGGCGGCTCCGGGCGCGAAGGAGCTGATCGCGCAGCTGGAATATTTCCTGAGCTTCATCGGGCTGGCGTCGCTGGTTGCGGGCGGGCTGGGCGTCGCGGGCGCGGTGTCGGCTTATCTCGACCAGCGGAAGGAATCGATCGCGGCCATGAAGGCGCTGGGCGCCGACGGAGCGATGGTCCGCAACATCTACCTCGCCCAGATCGCGGCGCTGGCGGGCCTGGGCATCTTGATCGGGCTCGCGCTCGGTGGGGCGGCGCCTCTGATCCTGGGCGAGATTGCGGGCAAGAACCTGCCGATCCCGGCGCTGTTCGCGGTCTATCCGTGGCCGCTGGCCAAGGCGGCGCTATTCGGGCTTCTGGCGGCGGCGGGCTTCTCGCTGTCGCCGCTGGCGAGGGCGCGCACCACGCCGCCCTCGGCGCTCTTCCGGCAGGACCTCACCGGCCGCATCCGCTTCGGGCCGGAGGTGATCGGTGTGCTGGCGGCGGCCCTGGGGCTGGCGCTGCTCGCCATCTTCACCGCGCCGACCCCGCGCGCGGCGGCTGCCATGATCGCGGGCGTGGCCGTCTCCTTCCTGCTGCTCTGGGGATTGGGACGGGGCGCGGCCATCCTCGCCGGCAGGGCGCGCCGGTTCGCGCGCGGCTCGGTGCGGATCGGGCTCGCCAACCTTGCCGGACCCCACTCGGCGGCGCGCACCGCCGCTCCGGCCATCGGACTGGGCGTGGCCCTGCTCACCGCCGTGGTGCTGATCCAGTCGAGCCTGCTGGCGCAGGTAAGCAAGGTCGCACCCAAAAGCGCCCCCGCCATGGTCTTCACCGACATCCCCGGCGACCGCACGGCCGAGTTCGACCGGACAGTGATGCAGGCGTTCGGCCGCCCGCTGACGGAGTCGAACTACCTGCGCGCCCCTTACGTCCGAGGCCGCATCATCCGCATCAAGGGCCGGCCCATCGTCGAGAAGTCGATCCGGCAGGACGAGCGCTGGGCCTACGATAACGACATCGGCATGTCGCTTATCGGCGCCGAGCCGCAGGGCGCCAACCTGGTCGACGGCCGCTGGTGGAGGGCCGACTATGTGGGCCCGCCGCTGGTGGCGATGGAGAAGGACGCCGCGGAAGGCGCGGGGCTGAAGGTCGGGGACATGATCACCCTGTCCGCGTTCGGCGTCGAATTCGATGCGCGCATCGCCGTGCTGCGCAAGGTCGACTGGGGCGGCTTCGGGCCCGCGTTCGCCGTCATCATGAGCCCCAATGCGTTGACGGGCGCGCCCCTGTCCCACGTCGCCATCGCCAAGGGGACGGCCGCCCAGGAGGCGGCGGTCACCCGTGCGCTCGGCGACGCCTTTCCGGGCGTGAACATCATCAGCGTGCGCGAGCAGCTGGAGGCCGCCGCCGGTCTGTTCGACCGCCTCTCGCTCGCCATCCGGGGCGCGGCGGCGGTGGCGGGGCTCGCGGGGCTGCTGGTGCTCTCCGGCGCCATCGCGGCCGGCGCCCGGGCGCGCGCCAAGGAAGCCGCGACCCTGAAGGTGCTGGGCGCCGAGCGGCGGCAGATCCTCGCCGCCTATGCCGTGGAATACGGCGCGGTCGGGCTTATCGCGGGGGTGGCAGGCGCGCTGCTCGGCTATGCCGCCGCCTGGCCCGTGGTGGTGAAGGTGTTCGAGGCCGAGTGGAGCGTGGATTGGGCGGGCGTCGCGACCGTCATCCTGGGGGCCGCGGCGCTTGCGGCGGGGGGCGGCCTGCTCGCCGCGCTGCATGCGCTGGCCAGGCGTCCGGCCCCCGTCTTGCGCGCCGAATGAAGCCCTCCCTTGTGCGGAAGTCAGGCTCACACGATATTTGCCCCTGAGCCCCGCTTCGGGGCGCCACGTCAAAAGGGTCTACCTTCATGAGCGACTTCAACCGCGGCTACGCACGTCCGGTCCCCGGGACCGCCGACATGTCGGTGGACGCGGGCCTGCGAGCCTTCATGCTCGGGGTCTTCAACAAGATGGCGCTGGGCCTCGTGCTGTCGGGCATCCTCGCCTTCGTGACCAGCTCCGTCGCGCCGGTTCGCGACCTGCTGTTCCAGGTGACGCCGGACGGACGTCTGGCGGGCTACACCATCCTGGGCTGGATCGTCGCGTTTGCGCCGATCGCGGTGCTGCTGTTCGGCGGCTTCACCCGCCGCGAGCCTGACGCCCGCACCGCAGGGATCACCTACTGGGCCATCGTCTCGCTGATCGGCGCGTCGATGGGCGCGATCTTCTTGCTGTACACGGGCGCCTCGGTCGCCTCGACCTTCTTCATCACGGCCGCCAGCTTCGGGGCGCTCAGCCTCGTGGGATACACGACCAAGAAGGACCTGACCGGCTTCGGCAGCTTCCTGATCATGGGCGTGATCGGCATCATCATCGCCAGCCTGGTGAACATCTTCCTGAAGTCGCCGGCCATCTACTTCGTGATCAATGCGCTGGGCGTGCTGATCTTCGCGGGCCTGACCGCCTACGACACCCAGCGGCTGAAGATGACCTACTACGCGATCGGCGGAGACCGGAACGCGCTGGGCGTCGCCACCAACTACGGCGCGCTCAGTCTCTACCTGGACTTCATCAACCTGTTCCAGTTCCTGCTGGCGTTCATGGGCAACCGTCGCAGCTAACGGACTGCCCAGCCAAACGAACGAGCCCCGGAGGGAGACCTCCGGGGCTTTTTCATTCCACGACCGAGAACCGGCCCTTGTCGAAGAGGCGCAGCACCTGCGCCAGGTCGTGGCCGCGTTTGAGGATGTGGCCGCCCTCGCCGACCACCGCCCAGGCGCCTTGCCGCCTTGCAAGCGCCGGGCGCTTCTCGATGCGGTAGAGGGGGGTGTCGGCGGCGCGGCGGAAGACGGAGAAGACCGCCGCGTCGCGCAGGCCGTCGATGGCGTAGTCGCGCCACTCGCCCGCCGCCACCATGCGGCCGTAGAGCCTCATGAGCTGGTCGATTTCGCGCCGGTCGAAAAAGACAACGCCTCCGGCCGGCGCGGCGTAGTAGGGATCGAAAGCCATCCTGGGTCTCAGCCTAGACCCAAATGCGCTCGTCGCTCCAGCGTTGCACGAAGGCAACGCTCGCGAACTTTGCAACAAACTGCGACATCGCGCCCTGAAAAGACCTTAATTCGGTCCCGCCGGGGCCCGGTTGACCCGCGACATTCTGACCGTCGGCTGGTCGGGAGCGTCGGTCCTGGATCCTGAACAGCCCCCCCAGCCCCCCTGGATCGGGGCTTGCCGGTCAGCCGACACTTAGAACTCCCCCTCTAAGCAGCCCGCCAGGCATTGCCCCCCCCGCCTGGCGGGCTTCGCTTATCTGGATGGCCGTTTGAGGGCCGAGACGATCCGGCCGCCGTCCCTTTGCTGGACCAGCACCACCGTCTCCAGCCCGTCCTCGTCGGCCGGTGGCAGGCGAAAGGCGGTGGCCCGGCCGCGCCAGCGGCCAAGCCGCACGAGCTGGCGCACGACGTTGCGTTCCTCCACCGTCTCGCCCTTGTTGTCGCCCTTCTTGACCTCGACCACGGTCCTGCGCGGGTCGTAGCGGACGAGCCAGACCTCGCCTCCGCCGCGCGGCGGATGGCGGGACGAGCCCACGGCGATCTTGCCGTTTTCCATGTAGAGCATGTCGGGCGGATCGACGGGCGTGCGCAGCGCCTGCTTCACCAGCGAGTCGACCTTGCCTGGCTGGTTGCCGCCGACCTGATGGCGGCCGTCGACGATGACCTGAGGCGTATAGACCTCGCGCAGACCGAGCCGCCTCGCGTACGCCTTCTGCCGGTCGGTGAATTCCGGCCGGGCGTAGCTGTCGGTCCAGCCGAGGTAATCCCAGTAGTCGACCGAAAAGGTGAGCGGCAGGACGCCCTTCTGTTCGGCGAGGGCGGCGACGTGGGCATTGGCCTTGATGCAAGCCGAACACCCCTGCGCGGTGAACAGCTCCACGATGACCGGCGGTCTCGCGGCCGCCGGGGTGGAGAGGGCCCCGAGGGCCAGAACGATGAAAGAAAACGCCGCCTTCCGCATTTCCCCGCACTTAAGCCAGTTTCACCGTTCAGGCCCCCTCACGAGGCCGTGACCTTACGCGGCCTCACCCCGCGCCAGGTTACGCAGCACATAATTGAGCACGCCGCCCGCGCGGAAGTACTCCAGCTCGGTCGGCGTATCGATCCGGCAGCGAACCGGGAAGCGTGCGATGCGGCCGTCGGACGGGCGATAGAGCTCGACGATCAGCTGCTTGCGGGGCGCGAGGTCCTGCAGGCCGCGGATCGAGACGATCTCCTCGCCGGTCAGGCCGAGCCGCTGCCACCCTTCGGAGAGGAACTGCAGCGGCAGCACGCCCATGCCGACGAGGTTGGAGCGGTGGATGCGCTCGAAGGTCTCGGCGATCACGGCGCGAACGCCGAGCAGCTTGGCGCCCTTGGCCGCCCAGTCGCGGGACGAGCCGGTGCCGTATTCCTTGCCCGCGAACACGACCGCCGGGCGGCCTTCCTGCTCGTAGCGCATGGCCGCGTCGTAGATCGCCATCGTCTCGCCCGACGGGAAGTGCTTGGTCACGCCGCCTTCGATGTCGGGGGTGATCTTGTTGCGGATGCGGATGTTGGCGAAGGTGCCCCGCATCATCACCTCGTGGTTGCCGCGGCGCGCGCCGTAGCTGTTGAAGTCCAGCGGCTGGACCTGGTGCTCGATCAGGTACTTGCCGGCGGGGCTCTGGGTCTTGATCGAGCCGGCCGGGCTGATGTGGTCGGTGGTGATGGAGTCGCCGAAGACGCCCAGGATGCGCGCCTCGATGATGTCGTTCACCGGCGAGGGCGTCATCGACATGCCTTCGAAGTAGGGCGGGTTCTGCACGTAGGTCGAACCGGGATCCCAGGCGTAGGTCTCGCCGCCGGAGATTTCGATCGACTGCCAGTGCTTGTCGCCCTTGAAGACGTCGCCGTAGCGCTCGGCGAACATGGCGCTGGTCACCGACTTGCGCTGCAGGGCGGCGATGTCGGCGTTCGAGGGCCAGATATCGCGCAGGAAGACCGGCTTGCCGCCCTTGCCCGTGCCGAGCGGCTCGTTGAGCAGGTCGACCTTCATCGAACCGGCCAGCGCGTAGGCCACCACCAGCGGCGGCGAGGCGAGGTAGTTGGCCCGCACGTCCGGGTTCACGCGGCCTTCGAAGTTGCGGTTGCCCGACAGCACGGAGACGGCGACCAGGTCGTTGTCCTGCACCGCCTTCGAGATCGGCTCCGGCAGCGGGCCGGAGTTGCCGATGCAGGTGGTGCAGCCGTAGCCCACCAGGTTGAAGCCCAGCGCATCCAGGTGCTTCTGCAGGCCGGCCTTGGCCAGGTAGTCGGTGACCACCTGCGAGCCGGGCGCGAGCGAGGTCTTCACCCACGGCTTCACCTTCAGCCCCTTGGCCGCCGCGTTCTTGGCGAGCAGGCCCGCCGCGATCAGCACGCTGGGGTTCGAGGTGTTCGTGCAGGAGGTGATGGCGGCGATCACGACGTCGCCGTTGCCGATGTCGAAGTCTTCGCCCTGCACGGGGAAGCGGACGTCGGCGCCGTCCTTCTTGCCGAAGTCGGTATCGAGCGCGCCCTTGAAGGCCGCCGCGGCGTCCGACAGCAGCACCCGATCCTGCGGGCGCTTCGGGCCCGCCAGCGACGGCAGCACGGTCGAGAGGTCGAGCTCGAGCACGTCCGTGAACACGGGCTCGGGCGCGTCGGCGTCGAACCACAGGCCCTGCTCCTTGGCGTAGGCCTCGACGAGGTTGACGCGCTTGGGATCGCGGCCGGTTTCGCGCAGGTAGGCGATGGTCGCGGCAGAGACAGGGAAGAAGCCGCAGGTCGCGCCGTACTCGGGCGCCATGTTGGCGATGGTGGCCTGGTCCTCGATGGTCAGGTTCGCAAGGCCCGGGCCGAAGTACTCGACGAATTTGCCGACGACGCCCTTCTTGCGGAGCATCTGGGTCACGGTCAGCACCAGGTCGGTGGCCGTGGCGCCTTCCGGCAGCGCGCCGGTGAGGCGAAAGCCGATCACTTCCGGGATCAGCATCGGGATTGCCTGGCCCAGCATCGCTGCCTCGGCCTCGATGCCGCCCACACCCCAGCCCAGAACCGACAGGCCGTTGACCATGGTCGTGTGGCTGTCGGTGCCGACCACCGTGTCCGGATACGCGACAATCCCGTGCGCCACGTCCTTGTCCTCGGCGGTCCAGACGGTCTGGGCGAGGTATTCCAGGTTCACCTGGTGGCAGATGCCGGTGCCGGGCGGCACGACGCGGAAGTTGTTGAAGGCCGACGAGCCCCAGCGCAGGAAGCGGTAGCGCTCGATGTTGCGCTCGTACTCGCGGTCCACGTTCTCGCCGTAGGACTTGGGCGTGCCGAAGTGGTCGACCATCACCGAGTGGTCGATGACCAGGTCGACGGGCACCAGCGGATTGATCTTCTGCGGATTGGCGCCGAGCTTGGCCATCGCGTCGCGCATGGCGGCGAGGTCCACGACGGCGGGGACGCCGGTGAAGTCCTGCATCAGCACGCGGGCCGGGCGGAAGCTGATCTCGTGCTCGACGGAACCCTTGTTTTCCACCCAGGCCGCGACCGCATCGAGGTCGGCGCGGTCGGTTTCCTGGCCGTCCTCATTGCGCAGCAGGTTCTCCAGCAGCACCTTCATCGAGACCGGCAGGCGCGAAATGCCCTTCAAGCCCGCTTCTTCCGCCGCGCGCAGGCTGTAGTACACGTACGAGTCACCGCCGACCGCGAGGGTCCGGCGGGCGCCAAGGCTGTCGATCGACGCCATTTTGGGGGATCCTTTCTCTGCTCTCGGCCGTCCACAAACCGCTCCCGGGATCGCGCGCTTGTCGGGCGGGACACACAGCGTTCCGCCCAGCGCCGCGTAAGCCCCTGTACTCAAGGAGGGGGTCGGCGGGCAGCTTCTTAGTCCCCTGCGCCGCGCACGTCCATGCGTTGAGGGCGAGCGCGTGATCGGCTCGGTGAGCGTCGAGGGGCTGGCCATCCGGCGCGGCGAGCGGCTGCTGTTTTCCGGGCTGGACCTGAGGGTTTCGGCCGGTGAGGCCGTGGCGCTGACCGGGCGCAACGGCGCGGGCAAGACGAGCCTGCTCCGCGCCATCGCCGGCCTACTGCGGCCCGAAGCGGGGAAGGTGCGGTTTGACGGGCTGGATGCGGATGAGGCGCTGCACCTGATCGGCCACTCCGACGGCCTGAAGCCCGGCCGCACCGCATGGGAGGAGCTGCGGTTCCAAGCGCTCTGGACCGGCGGCACGGAAGCCAGCGCGCGGGCGGCGGCAGAGGCTTTCGATCTGGAGCGGCTGCTCGATCTTGAGGTGCGGCGGCTCTCGGCCGGCCAGCGTCGGCGCGTGGCGCTGGCGCGGCTGGCGGCGAGCCCCCGACCGCTTTGGCTGCTCGACGAACCGATGGCGCCGCTGGACGCCGCCCACCGCGCCGCGTTCGGCGAGTTCATGGCTGAACACCTGACGGGCGGCGGCATGATCATCGCCGCTGTGCACGACCCGCTGCCGATCCCCGCGCGCGCCGTGGAGATCGGCCAATGAAGGCGCTGGCCGTCCTCTTCCGGCGTGAGCTGTCGCTGGCCTGGGGGCGCGGCGGCGGTGTGCTGCTGGCGCTCGCCTTCTACGCCTGCGTGACGAGCCTGTTGCCGCTCGCCTCCAGCCCCGATCCGAAGGTGCTGTCGGCCTTGGCCGTCGGCGTCGCCTGGCTGTCGCTGGCGCTTTCCAGCCTGCTTTCGCTGGAGCGCCTCTTCGAGCGCGACTTCGAGGACGGCGCCCTCGACCTGCTGGCGCTCGGTCCCGCGCCGCTGGAGGCCGTGGCGGCGGTGAAGTGTCTGGCGCTGTGGCTGGCAACCGGAGCGCCGCTGGCCTTCGCCGCGCCGATCGCCGCCATCGCGCTCGGCGCCTCGCCTGCTCTGGCGCCGTTGCTGTTTGTCGTCGCGCTGGTCGGAGCGCTCGCCTTCGCGTTCGTGGGCGGCCTGGGCGCGGCGCTGGCGCTGGGCTCCCGGCGAGGGGGGCTGTTGATCGCGGTGATCGTGCTGCCGCTGTTCGCCCCGCCGGTGATCTTCGGCGGCGGCGCGCTGTCATCGCTCGCGGGAGGGCTCGATCCGAAGTCCGGCCTGCTGCTGCTCTGCGCCTATGCGGCGGGGGCCGTGGCCTTGTCGCCTATCGCCATGGCGGCGGCCTGCCGCAACGCACTCGACTGAGCTTTCAGGGCGGCAACATTCCGCCATCGGGCTGCAATACCGTCGCAACCGTAACCAGTCAGGGTGCCCGCTCGGGACCACCCATGGAGACTTTGTTTATGACATCCCCCCTTATCCGCACCGGGCTGATCGCGGGCGCCGCGCTGTCGCTGGTCGCGGCCACCGCGACGTTTGCTCAGTCGCCGGCTCCGGGTGCGCCCCAGGCGCCTCGCGCCGGCTGGATGCATCACCAGCAGCACGACCCGGCCCAGATGGCCCAGCGTCTGCGCGCCACCCTGCAGCTGACCCCTGCCCAAGAGCCTGCCCTGCAGGCCTTCGTCACAGCCATGCGGCCCAGCGGCCAGATGCGCGAACAGATGCAGGCGCAGCACGGCGACTGGAAGAACCTGACCACGCCGCAGCGCCTCGACCGCATGCAGGCGATGATGTCCCAGCATCAGGCCCAGTTCGCCCAACACGCCGACGCGGTGCGCCGCTTCTACGCCGCCCTGACGCCCGCCCAGCAGAAGGCCTTCGACGCCATGCATCAGGGCATGGGCTTCGCCGATCACGGCAAACGTGGCGGCCATATGTGGGGCGGCAAGGACAGGGACGGCCATGGTCCCGGCATGATGGCCCCGCCGGCGCCGCCTTCGGGTCAGTAACCGCGCTTACAGGCCACGGCGCTTGCCCGCCGTGGCCGCGGACACTTAAGAAGCGGCATGTTCGCCTTCCTGGCCAACCCCGACCGCTTCATGGCCTTTTCCAGATGGGCCGCGCCGATCCTTGGGGTCGTCGCGGCCCTTTTGCTGCTGGCCGGTCTGGCGCTCGGGTTCGCCGCGCCTGAGGACTACCAGCAAGGCGACACGGTCCGGATCATGTTCATCCACGTGCCGGCCGCGTGGCTCGGCATGTTCGCCTACCTGTGCCTCGGCATCGCGAGCTTCCTCGCCTTGGTGTTCCGCCATGCGCTGGCCGATGCGGCGGCGAAGTCGGCGGCTCCGCTGGGCGCGGCCTTTACGGGGCTGGCGCTGGTCACCGGCTCGCTGTGGGGCCGGCCGATGTGGGGGACGTGGTGGGTGTGGGACGCTCGGCTGACGTCGGTGCTGGTCCTGTTCCTCTTCTACCTCGGCTACATGGCGCTGAGGGCTGCCATTGATGACGAGACGAAGGGCGGCCGCGCGGCGGCGATCCTGGCGCTGGTGGGCGTCATCAACCTGCCGGTGGTCCACTTCTCGGTGCAGTGGTGGAACAGCCTGCACCAGGGCTCTTCGGTGTTCGGCGCGAGGCCCGAGAACGCGCTGCCGGCCGTCTATCTCCAGCCGCTGCTGCTGATGGGGCTGGGCTACATGGCGCTGTTCGGATCGCTCTGGCTGGTCCGTATCCGCTCGGAAGTCTGGCGCAGGCGCGCCAACGTGCTGGCGCTCAAGCGGGCGGAGGGCTGAGCGTGGATTTCGACATGGGCAAGTACGCCGCCTACGTCTGGCCTGCCTACGCTGCGGTCGCGGTGGTGTTCGCCTGGATGATCGCCGACAGCCTCGCCCGAGCCCGCCGCTGGAAGCGCAAGGCCGAGGACAAGTGAAGCGCTGGCTCGCCTTCCTGCCGCTGGTCGCCATCGCGGCGCTGGCGGTGCTGTTCGCGGGCTACGCGCTCCACCGCAACCCCCACATCGAGCCGCAGGCGCTGGTCGGCAAGCCCGCGCCGGACCTGACGCTCCCCGCGCTGGAATCCGGCGAGCCCACGCCCATCCGCTCGACGCTGAAGGGTCCGACGCTGGTCAACTTCTTCGCCTCCTGGTGCGTGCCCTGCGAGCTGGAGCACCCGCAGCTGATGGCGCTGAAGGACGAGGGCGTCCGCATCGTCGGCGTCGCCTACAAGGACGCGCCCGAGAACAGCCGCGCCTTCATCGGCCGGCTGGGCGATCCCTTCGCCGTGAAGCTGATCGACCGTGACGGCCGCGCGGGCGTCGAGTTCGGCACGACCGGCGTGCCGGAGACCTACCTCGTCGCCCCCGACGGCAAGATCATCGCCAAGCACTCCGGCCCGCTGGATGCGGCCTCGGCCGAGGCGTTGCTGGCCAAGGCGCGGGGATAGTTCATCCTTACTCCGATTGCCCCGGCGAATGCCGGGGTCCAGATGGAAGGGCGCTGTGGCGGGTTCCAGGAGCGCAGCATCTATCCGATCAGCATCTGCGCTGGGCCTGGGTCCCGGCCTTCGCCGGGACAATCGGTGGATAGATGAGCTCGCCGCTAGTCCACCGGAGGCGGCGGCGCCTCGGCTTCCTTCATGTTCTTCATCATGAAAGGGACCTGCGTGAGCGAGAAGAGCACCGCCAGGATGAGCAGCCCGGGGAAGCGGAAGGCGACCCAGGCCGCGTCCGACATCGTCTTCCAGACCACCAGGTTCAGGACCGCCATCGCCGCGAAGAACAGGGCGTAGCGGACGCTGAGCGACTTCCACGCCGAATCCGGCAGCGTCAGGCTTTCGCCCAGCAGCATCTTCAACGGGTTCTTTCGCATGGCGAGCCCGCCCAGCAGCCCCGCCGCGAACAGGAAGTTCACGACCGTCGGCTTGGCCTTGATGAAGGCCGGGTTGTGGAAGACCAGCGTCAGGGCGCCGAACACCAGCGCCGCACCGCCCGCGATCAGCGGCATGGGCGCGACCCGCCGTTCCACCGCGAACCCGACCGCCAGCGCCGCCGCCGAGCCGATCACCAGCCACCAGGTCGCCTTGATCAGGTCGTGCGTCAGCAGGAACCCGGCCGCAAAGACCGCCAGACCGCCGTAGTCGACGACCATCCGGACCGTCTGGTGCGTGCGTGAGCTCATTCAGGCCTCCAGGCCGACAAGGGAACGGGAGAAGGCCCGCGCGTCGAACGGCTGCAGATCCTCGATCCCTTCGCCGACGCCGATCAGCTTGATCGGGCTGTCGGAGGCCTGCGCCACGGGCACCAGCACCCCGCCGCGCGCGGTGCCGTCGAGCTTGGTCATCACGATGCCGGTCACGCCGATCTGGTTGCCGAAGATCTTCTCCTGCGCCAGCGCGTTGCGGCCGACCGTGGCGTCGAGCACAAGCAGCGTTTCGTGCGGCGCGTCGGGGTCGACCTTCTTCACCACCCGGATGACCTTCAGAAGCTCGTTCATCAGGTCCTGCTTGTTCTGCAGGCGGCCGGCGGTGTCGATGAGCACCACGTCGAAGCCTTCGGCCTTCGCCCGCTCGACCGCGTCGTATGCGAGGCTTGCGGAATCCGAGCCGGTCGGCGCGGACATGAACTCGGCTTTTGCGCGGTCGGCCCAGACCTTCAGCTGCTCGACGGCGGCGGCGCGGAAGGTGTCGCCCGCGGCGATCAGCACCTTGGCGCCGCGCGAGGTCAGGTCGGCGGCGATCTTGCCGAGCGTCGTCGTCTTGCCCGATCCGTTCACGCCGATGAACAGCACGACGTAGGGCTTGGGGCCGGAGAGTGGATCGAAGGTCCCTTCGCGCGGGGTCAGCTCGCTGGCGACAGCCTCGGCCAGCGCCTCCTTCACCTCGGTTTCGTCGGAGGCCTTGCCGAAGCGCAGCTCCCGGAACCGTTCAGTGATGCGCGCGGCGGCGGTCGGGCCGAGGTCGGCCTCGATCAGCATCTCCTCGAGCGCGTCGAGCTGTTCCTGGTCGAGCGGCTTCTTGGTCAGAACCGCCGTGACCTGCTCGGTCATCTGCTGGGACGAGCGCGACAGACCCTCGGTCAGCCGCTGGAACCAGCCTTTCTTCTGTTCGGCCATGGGGTGCGTCTAGCCCACCGCCGCGACGCGCGCGAGGGCCCGCTTGCCGTCGTGGCCGGTCACGGTGAAGGCCGCGATCTCGCCGACGGGCGCGGAGCCCTCGAAGGCGACCTCGGTGAAGTCCTCGGCACGCGCGACGCCATCGCGCTCCACTAGCGCCGAGAGGGTGCGCCCGAGCTGACGATCCAGATGCCGGACCAGCGCCGCCTCACCGGCCTCGCGCAGGCGCCGGGCTCGGTCCTTGATCACCCCGCGCGGCAGCTGCGGCATCCGGGCGGCGGGCGTGCCGGGGCGGGGGCTGAAGGGGAAGACGTGCAGGAAGGCCAGGTCGGCCTCCTCGACCAGCCGCAGCGTGTTCTCGAACGCCTCTTCGGTCTCAGTCGGGAAGCCCGCGATCAGGTCGGCCCCGAATGCGGTGTCCGGCCGCACCGCGCGCACCTCGCCGACCAGCTTCAGGGCGTCGGCACGCAGGTGGCGGCGCTTCATGCGCTTGAGGATCAGGTCGTCGCCGTGCTGCAGCGACAGGTGCAGGTAGGGCGCAAGCCGAGGCTCCTCCGCGAGGCACCGCATCAGGTCCGGGTCGATCTCGGCGGCGTCGATGGAGGAGAGGCGCAGACGGGGCAGTTCGGGCACGAGCTTCAGAATGCGCGCGACCAGCTGGCCCAGGGTCGGCGCGGCAGGCAGGTCGGCGCCCCAGCTGGTGATATCGACGCCGGTCAGCACCACCTCGCGGTACCCCTCGGCCGCCAGGCGCCGCACCTGCTCGACCACCTCGCCCGCGGGCGCGGATCGCGAATTCCCGCGCCCATAGGGGATGACGCAGAAGGTGCAGCGATGGTCGCAGCCGTTCTGGACCTCGACATAGGCCCGCGCGCGGTCCTTCAGCCCGTCGACCAGATGCCCGGCCGTCTCGCGCACGCTCATGATGTCGTTGACGCGCACCCGCGCCGTCTCGGTCAGCGCGCCGGGCGCGGCCTTCTCCGCGTTGCCGAGCACGAGGTCGACCTCGGGCATGGCCGCGAACGCCTGCGGGTCGATCTGGGCGGCGCAACCGGTGACGATCAGCCGCGCGCCCGGCCGCTCGCGCCGCGCCTTGCGGATCGCCTGCCGCGCCTGCCGCACGGCTTCGCCTGTCACCGCGCAGGTGTTGAAGACGACCGCGTTCGTCACCCCGTCCGCCGCCGCCTGGGCGCGGATGGCCTCGGACTCGTAGGCGTTCAGCCGGCAGCCGAACGTCACCACATCGACGGGAGACTTCACCGGCGCGTTCACGGCAGCGTCCCTTCGAACTCGACCGCGACGGGGCCGGTCATGATGACGTGGTTGTCGTCGCGCCACTCGATGGTGAGTTCCCCGCCGTCCAGCTCCAGCGTCGCCGTGCGGCCGGTCAGGCCTCGGCGCGCGGCCGCGACCAGCGCCGCGCAGGCGCCGGTGCCGCAGGCCTTGGTGAGGCCCGCGCCGCGTTCCCACACTCGAAGCCGGATACGGTCCTCGGCCTTCACCTGGGCGAAGCCGACGTTGACCTGTTCGGGAAACAGCGGGTCGTGCTCGATGGCCGGGCCGATCTCGGGGATCGGCACGGCGTCCACATTGTCGACGAAGAAGACGACGTGGGGGTTGCCCATGCTGACGGCGCCCGGCTCGCGGACCCCGTCGAAGCCGTAGTCGAGGGTGACCGTGTCCATTTCGCGGGCCAGCGGGATCTCGTTCCAGGCCAGGCGCGGCTCGCCCATGTCCACGCTGACGGCGCGCTCGCCCGCGCGGCGGGCGGTGAGCAGGCCGGCTTCGGTCTCGATGAGGGCCTCATCCTTGCCAGAGGCCTCCATCAGCAGCCAGCCGACGCAGCGGGTGGCGTTGCCACAGGCGTCGACCTCGCCGCCGTCGGCGTTCCAGATGCGCATGAAGGCGTCGGCCTTTTGCGAAGGCTCGATGGCGATGAGCTGGTCGCAGCCGATGCCGTTCGTGCGGTCGGCGATGGCGCGCGCCTGCGTCCGGTCCGGGTGGAACGGCGTCTCGCGGGCCTCGACCACGACAAAGTCGTTGCCGAGCCCGTTCATCTTCAGGAACGGACGGCTCATGGCGGGGGGCTATATAGGCGAAAACCTCGCCTTCGTCAGATTTGCCGCGTATTCGTTTACGCGATGAACCAGCCGGTCCGGCCATCGCCCTTCGTCATGCCGGAGGCCCCGCGCCTCGATCCGGCGAAGTTCCGCGATCCGCTGGTGACGGCCAAGGGCGAGCCCCGGGCGCGGGTGGGGCTGAAGGCGCTGACGACGCTGTGGTTCAACACCGGCACGCTCTGCAACCTCACCTGCCTCAACTGCTACATCGAGAGCAGCCCGACCAACGACGCGCTCGTCTATCTGAGCGCGGGCGAGGCGCGGACCTACCTCGACGAGATCGCGGCGCTTGGGTTGCCAGTGCGGGAGATCGGATTCACCGGCGGCGAGCCGTTCATGAACCCGGACATCCTGGAGATGATCGGCGACGCCCTCGATCGCGGCTTCGAGGTGCTGGTGCTGACCAACGCCATGAAGCCGATGGAGCACCGGCGCGCCGGGCTGCTGAAGCTGAAGAGCGAGCGCCTGACCATCCGCGTCAGCCTCGACCACCACACGGCCGCTGTGCACGAGGCGGAGCGGGGGATCGGGACCTGGGAGAAGACCGTCGAGGGCCTGCTATGGCTCGCGCACGAGGGGTTCTCGCTGGCGGTCGCGGGGCGGCGTCTGACGCAGGAAACCGAGGCGGAGGCGCGGACAGGCTACGCGGCCTTGTTTGAGAAGCTCGGCGTGGCGCTGGACGCCTTCGACCATGGCCGGCTGGTGCTCTTCCCGGAGATGGACGCCGGCCAGGACGTGCCCGAGATCACCACCGCCTGCTGGGGCATCCTGCACAAGTCGCCGGACGATGTGATGTGCGCGTCGAGCCGCATGGTGGTGAAGCACCGCGGCGCCGAGCGGCCAGCGGTGATCGCCTGCACACTGACGCCGTACGACCCGCAGTTCGAACTTGGAGCCACGCTGGCGGAGGCGCTGGGGGAGGTGCCGCTGAACCACCCGCATTGCGCCAAGTTCTGCGTGCTGGGCGGGGCGAGTTGCTCGGCCTAAAGGTGCTCCCCCTCTGGGGGAGCT
>JBLNCT010000018.1:0-8189 GCA_050260915.1 Parcubacteria group bacterium | reverse complement strand
CCGAGGTCGTTGATCGCCACCACCTCGATGTCGCGGCGCGCATGCTCGACGATCGAGCGCAGAACGAGCCGGCCGATGCGGCCGAAACCGTTGATGGCGACGCGAAGGGTCATTGAGGCGTGCTCCTGCTCAGCCGTGTCATTGAATTGGCGCGGGTTTTGCGGGTGAGACGCGCGAAGTCAAGAGCGCGGAACCAATCCTTCTCCCCTTGTGGGAGAAGGTGGCGGCCGAAGGCCGACGGATGAGGGGTTTCTCAGAACGGTCAGCTTCGTGCAGCCATACGGCTTTCGGAGCGGATGGGATTATCGACCCCTCATCCGACCTGCTTCGCAGGCCACCTTCTCCCGCAAGGGGAGAAGGGCGGTTAGAGCTTGCCCCGCGCAGCCGCCGCGACCGCCTCAGCCGTGATGCCGAACTCCTTGTAGAGCCGCTCGAACGGCGCCGAAGCGCCAAACCCGGTCATGCCGACGAAGGCCCCGGTCTCGCCGATGAAGCGGTCCCAGCCGAAGCGGACTGCGGCCTCCACCGCCACGCGAACCGGAGCGTCGCCGATAACCTGAGCCTGATAGGCGGCGTCCTGCCGGTCGAACAGCTCCCAGCACGGCGTCGAGACGACCCGCGTGCCGATCCCCTCGGCCTGCAGCTGATCGCGCGCTGCCAGCGCGACGCCGACTTCAGAGCCGGACGAGAAGATGGTCACCTTGGCCTCACCCACGGCAGGCGCCAGCTCATAAGCCCCTCGCGCCGACAGGTTCTCAGCCGCGGCAACCTTCCGCGCCACCGGCACCTTCTGCCGCGAGAGCGCCATGACCGACGGCGTCGTCTTGTGCTCCAGCGCCGCCTGCCAGCACTCCGCGGCCTCGACCGCGTCGGCCGGGCGGAACACCAGCAGGTTCGGCATCGCCCGCAGCGACGCCAGGTGCTCGACCGGCTGGTGCGTCGGCCCATCTTCGCCAAGACCGATGGAGTCGTGGGTCATCACGTGGATCACCCGCACGCCCATCAGCGCCCCGAGCCTAATCGCCGCGCGGCTGTAGTCGGCGAACGCCAGGAAGGTGCCGGAGTAGGGGATCACGCCGCCATGCAGCGCCATCCCGTTCATCGCCGCCGCCATGCCGTGCTCGCGCACGCCATAGTGGACGTAGCGGCCCGCGTAGTCCGGCGCGTCGAACGGCACCATGCCCTTGACGTAGGTGTTGTTCGAGCCCGTCAGGTCGGCCGAGCCGCCGACCATCTCCGGGATCGCCGGGATCAGGGCCGCCAGAGCCGCGCCGGAATGGACCCGCGTGGCGTTGGAAACCGGCTCCTCGATCAGCTTGGCGATGTGGGCTTCCAGCCCCTTGAAGGCGCTCTTCGGAATGTCGCCCTTCATGGCGCGGGTGAAGTCGGCGCCGGCCTCGGCGGCCTCCAGCCGCTTTTCCCAGGCTTTGCGGGCCTTGGCGCCCTTCCGTCCGGCGCGACGCCAGCTCTTCAGGATGTCGTCCGGCACGATGAACGGCTCGGCGCTCCAGCCCATGGCCTTGCGCGCGACCGTCGCCTCCTCGTCGAACAGCGAATAGCCGTGACCGTGGATGTCGCCCTCCAGCGGCCCCGCGCCCTTCAGGATGCGGGTGCGACACGCGATCATCGTCGGCCGGTCCTGCTTGGTCGCCCAGCGCAAGGCCGCCGCGATCTTCGCGTGGTCGTGGCCGTCGACCGCCTTCACCGCCCAACCGGCCGCCTTGAAGCGGGCCATCTGGTCGCCGGTTTCGGAGATCGTGGCCGCGCCATCGATCGTGGTGTTGTTGTCGTCGAACAGCACCGTCAGCTTGTTCAGCTTGAAGCGGCCCGCCATCGAGATCGCCTCGTGGCTGACCCCCTCCATCAGGCAGCCGTCGCCCGCGATCACCCAGGTGCGGTGGTCGACCAGATCGTCGCCGAAGCGCGCGTTCAGATGCCGCTCGGCCATCGCCATGCCGACGGCGGTGGCGATCCCCTGGCCGAGCGGCCCGGTGGTCGTCTCGACCCCTGGCGTGTGGCCATACTCGGGGTGACCCGGCGTGGCCGAGCCCCACTGACGGAAGTTGCGGATCTGATCCATCGTCACGGCCTTGAAGCCGGTCAGCTGCAGCAGCGAATAGATCAGCATCGACGCATGCCCCGCCGACAGCACGAAGCGGTCGCGGTCGGCCCAATCGGGCTTTGAGGCGTCGTACTTCAGGAACTTCGTCCACAGCACGGTCGCCACGTCGGCCAGGCCCATCGGCGCGCCCTGGTGGCCGGACTTGGCGTGGTGGACGGCGTCCATGGAGAGGACACGGATGGCGTCGGCCATGACGGCGGGCTTGGCAGGCATGCTGGGGCTTGTACCTTGAGTCTCGGGCACGGGGAGTCGGGCGCCCGTTCGCATGTGACAGCCTGCGACGCAACCCGCCTTCCTGCCGCGAAGCGACGCAGGCTATAGAAGGCCGGTGCAAACCGGAGCGACCTGATGACGGTAGAGGCGGGCGACAGCGCCCTCGACCTGGCCGCACGGCGGCTGGAACGGGCCATCTCGATCCTGGAAAGCCGCATGAGCGAGCGGCTGGCGCAGGTCAGCGCGGAAGCCGGCGGCTTGTTCGATCAGGACCGCTCGAACCTCGCCGCCGAGCTGGACGCCGCCCGGGCCCGTGAGCGGGCGCTGGAGGATGCCGGCGCCGCCGCGTCCGCCGCACTCGGCAAGGCGATCGAGGAAATCCGCTCAGCGCTCGGCCGGGAGGGCTGATCCGATGGCGCAGGTCACCATCCACATCAACGGCAAGCCCTACGCGGTCGGCTGCGAGGACGGGCAGGAACGCCACCTTGCCCATCTCGCCAGCCTGTTCGACAACCAGGTCCGCCAGGTCAGCCAGGACGTGGGCCAGCTCGGCGAGACGCGCCTGTTCCTGATGGGCGCCCTGCTGCTCGCCGACGAACTCGCCGACACCAAACAGCGCCTCGAAGCGGCCCAGGACGCGGTCGCCAAGGCCCAGGCCGAACACACCCGCCTGGAGGTGAAGGCCGTTTCCGCCCTCGAAGGCGCGGCAAAGCGCATCGAGAAGCTGGCGACGAGCGGCGCCGAACACTAGCGCCAGGTGCTCCCCCTCTGGGGGAGCTGTCCGCGAAGCCGACTGAGGGGGCGAGTCAGCAGGCCCCCATCCCCGGCTTCGCCGGTACTTCCCCCAAGGGGGGAAGATCACTACCTTGGAGACGGCGGGTCTGCTGCGGCTCTCGTCGAAGGCATCTAATCCCGGGGACCTTAATTCACCTCTTTGGGAGCTGTCCCTGTCCTTACCCGTGGGTTTGGGCACACGGCGCCCACCTGGCATGCCAGGTCCGAGGGGATTGAAACGCCTTCACGGCTCTTCGCGGCGCCGCCACCCTTTCCCTGCCCAGTGCGTCCTTCGACACGCGCCTTACGGCGCTGCTCAGGATGACTTATGTGTGGGGCTGTAAGAAAGTTCGTCATCCTGAGCGGCCCGCATGAGCGGGCGTGTCGAAGGACGCACCCCCTTTGGTCCAAGCCGACCCCACCTCCGCCAAGACGCTGCTGCGCACCGAAATGCGCGCGCGCCGCCGTTCGCTCGCCGAAGAGCACCCCGAGGCCTGCCGCCGGGCCGCGCCGTTGCTGCCGCTGGAGAAGCTGCCCCCTTTCACGGTCGTCAGCGGCTATCGCCCGCAGGGTTCGGAGATGGACCCCGGCCCCGTCATGCGCCTTCTGCAGGAGAAGGGCGCACGGCTCGCCCTTCCGGTCGCGCCCAGCCGCGACACCCCGCTGATCTTCCGCGCGTACGATCCAACGGCGAAGCTCGTCCCCGACGCCTTCGGCATCCCTTCGCCTGGTCCCGAAGCCGAGGAACTCCGCCCCGACTTGGTCATCGCCCCGCTGGTCGCTTTCGACCGCAGGGGCGGGCGGCTGGGCCAAGGCGGCGGCCATTACGACCGTACAATCCAGAACCTGAAGAGGGACGGAGCCGTTTTCGTCCTGGGCCTCGCCTATGCCGGGCAGGAGGTCGCCCGCGTGCCGTCCGAACCTCACGACGAGCGGCTGGACGCCATTCTGACCGAAACCGGCTATATCGAGGTCCGAAAGGACTAATCGATGCGTATCGCTTTCTTCGGGGACGTGGTGGGCCGCGCGGGCCGTGAGGGCCTCGCCGACCACCTGCCCGACCTTCGCCGCCGTCTTGGGCTCGAATTCGTCATCGTCAACGGCGAGAACGCCGCGGCCGGTTTCGGCATCACCGAGAACACCGCCCGCGAGCTGTTCGAGGCCGGCGCCGACGCCATCACGCTCGGCAACCACAGCTGGGACCAGAAGGAGGCGCTGACCTACATCGTCCGCGAACCCCGCCTGATCCGGCCGCTCAATTACCCCGTGCTGGCCGACGCGCCGGGCCGGGGATCTCAGATGTTCGACGTGGGCGGGCGACGCGTGCTGGTGGTCAACCTGCTTGGCCGCGTCTTCATGGACTCGCTGGACGATCCCTTCGCAGCCGTCGACCGGGTGCTGGAGCAATCGCCGCTCGGCATGGTCTGCGACGCCGTGATCGTCGACATCCACTGCGAGGCGACGAGCGAGAAGATGGCCATGGGCCACTTCTGCGACGGCCGCGCCAGCCTCGTTGTCGGCACCCACAGCCACGTGCCCACCGCCGACGCCCAGATTCTCAACGGCGGCACGGCCTACCAGACCGACGCCGGCGCCTGCGCCGACTACGACAGCGTCATCGGCAACCAGAAGGAAGAACCGCTCCGCCGCTTCACCACCCGCATCAGCGGTGGGCGGTACAAGCCGGCCGAAGGGCCGGCCACGGTGTGCGGCGTGTTCGTGGAGACGGATGACCGTACGGGCCTCGCGCGGCGTATCGAGCCGATCCGGGTTGGGGGGCGGCTGAAGGAAACCGTTCCCGGGGTTGAGACGGTGAGCGCTAGCTGAATCGCCGAGCGCTCGCCCGTCCCGCAAAGAACGCCCCTGCCACCAGGCCCATGGCGGCCAGGGCGCCCACCGTGGCGGCGATGACCACCGGCGCCTCGCCCCAGCGGCCTTCGCCGATCAGCGGCCCGCGCTGGGGGGACCACTCCACGATGTCCTCGGGCAGTTCCTCGATGTCGGAGAGCTCGTCGAAGTCCGTCATGGTCGGCTCCTGTGGTGGTCCCTCCACGCCAGAACGGCGGGGCGCATGGGCAGGTTGCGCCTTTGGCCACGCGGACGCTAGAAGCGGCGCCTCACCTACGCTTGCGGACGCCCGATGGCCGGCCACTCAAAATTCAAGAACATCATGCACAAGAAGGGCCGCGCCGACGCGTTGCGGTCCAAGCTGTTCTCCAAGCTCTCGCGCGAGATCACGGTCGCGGCCAAGATGGGCCTGCCCGACCCGAACATGAACCCGCGCCTTAGGCTCGCCGTCGCCAACGCCAAGGCCGAGAGCGTGCCCAAGGACGTCATCGAGCGCGCGATCAAGAAGTCGCAGATGGGCGACGCGGCCGACTACACCGAGATCCGCTACGAGGGCTTCGGCCCCGGCGGCGTCGGGGTGATCGTCGAGGTGCTGACGGACAACAAGAACCGCGCCGCGGCCAACGTCCGCTCCATCTTCGGCAAGAACGGCGGCGCGCTGGGCGAGACGGGGTCGGTCTCCTTCATGTTCGACCGGGTGGGCCAGATCACCTACCGCGCGCACGCCGCGACCGAGGAGGCGGCCATGGAAGCCGCCATCGAGGCGGGCGCCGACGACGTGGAATCCGATGCCGACGCCCACACCATCTACACGCCCTTCGAGACCACCTCCGAGGTGGCCGAAGCCCTGACTGCCAAGCTCGGCGAGCCGCAGACGGTCAACATCGTCTGGCGGCCGAAGAGCACCGTCCCCGTCAGCGGCGATGCGGCCGGGACCTTGATGAAGCTCATGGACGCGCTGGAAGACGACGACGACGTTCAGAACGTCTACGCCAACTTCGACATTTCAGACGAGGAGATGGCGAAGCTGGCGAGTTGATAGGTGCTCCCCCTCTGGGGGAGCTCCCGCGAAGCGGGTGAGGGGGCGAGTCAGCAGGCCCCCATCCCCGGCTTCGCCGGTACTTCCCCCAGAGGGGGAAGATCTGGAGGCGACTATGGAATGGTGGCGTCCCGACGTGGTGTTTCCCGTGCTGGGCGCGCTCGGCGCCGGCGCGGCGGTGGGGCTGGAGCGCGAGCTGCGCGGCCAGCCGGCGGGTCTTCGGACGCACATCCTGGTCAGCCTCGCGGCCTGTTTCCTGATGCTGATGGCCGTGCGCCAGGAGCTGTGGGCGGCGGCTATTCCCCACGACACCCTGCGCATCGACCCAGTTCGCATGGCCCACGGCATCCTGACCGGCGTCGGCTTCCTCTGCGGCGGCGTCATTTTCCGCACCACGACTAGCGTGCACGGCCTCACCACGGCGGCGTCGCTGTGGATCACCTCGGCGCTTGGGATGATGTTCGGGGTGCAGCTCTACTGGCTGGCGCTGGGCGCGACGGTCCTGGTCGTGATCGTGCTGAGCGCGCTCCGCTTCTTCGACGACCTGATCCCGCAGGAGGTGCTGAGCCAGCTCGTCGTGCGCTTCGACCGGCCGACGGCGCCGACCACCCATGAGTTCCGGACCGAACTCGGCGAGCTTGGCCTGAGGAGCTCCATCTTCACCCACAAGATGACCGAGCACGGCGCGCTGATCGAGATTTCCGCCGCCGTCCGGGGCCGAAACCGCGCCACGATGGACCGGCTGCTGGAGGTCCTGCGCGACGATGCGCGGGTGAAGGAATTCGAGCTCTACCCCCGCAAGGCCTAAGGCCTTTGCACTTGCGACTCGGCTTCGCCATGCTGGCGAAACAGATGGCGAACGCGATTCGGATACTGGGGCTCGATCCGGGCCTGCGCCGCACGGGCTGGGGGGTGGTGGCCTGCGAGGGCGCGCGCCTGTCGTGGGTGGCGCACGGCGTCATCGCGCCGTCGGAGAAGCTCGCCTTCGCCGACCGCCTGCTGGCGCTGTTCGAGGGCGTCACCGAGATCATCGCCCGCCACGCCCCGCACGAAGCCGCGGTCGAAGAGACCTTCATGACCGCCAACGGCTCGTCGACGCTGAAGCTCGGCCACGCCCGCGCCGCCAGCCTGATCGCGCCTGCCAAGGCCGGCCTCACCGTCGCCGAGTATGCGGCCAAGGAGGTCAAGAAGGCGGTGGTCGGCACGGGCGGCGCCGACAAGGACCAGGTCGCCTTCATGGTCGCGCGCCTGCTGCCCGCCGCCGGCGGCCCGACCCAGGACGCCGCCGACGCGCTCGCCGTCGCCATCACCCACGCCCACGCGCGCACGCTGCAGAGGCGCGTCGCATGATCGGGCGGGTGATGGGGGTGCTGGCCGAGGTCGGTGATGAGGAGGCGCTCGTCGACTGCGCGGGCGTCGGCTACGTCGTCCGCTGCGGCGCGCGCACGCTGGCGCGGATGCCGGCCGTCGGCGACGAGGTGCTGCTCCACGTCGAGACCCAGTGGTCGCAGGAGCAGGGGCCCCGCCTCTACGGCTTCCCCACCCGCGAGGAACGCCGCGCCTTCGTGGTGCTGCTCTCGATCCAGGGCGTCGGACCGAAGGCGGCGCTCTCCGTCCTCGACGTCCTGCCGCCCCCCGAACTCGCCGCCGCCGTCGCCCGCGAGGACAAGGCCGCGATCGCCCGCGCTAACGGCGTCGGGCCGAAGCTGGCGCTCCGCATCGCCGTCGAGCTGAAGGACAAGCCGATCAGCGACGGCCCCGTCGCCGCCTTCCACGCCTCGATCCCCGCCGCCGCGCCGAAGCCCTCCAACGCCGGAGAAGCCGTCGCCGCCCTGATGGCGCTAGGCATCGCCGAACCCGCCGCCCGCCGCACGGTGGACCAGGCGCTGATCCGGCTGGGTGACGATGCTGAGGTCGGAGCGCTGGTGAAGGCCGCGCTTCAGGAGCATGGAAGATGAGCCCTTCCCCCTGGAGGGGGGAAGGGTTGGGATGGGGGTGGGACCCTCTCCGCAATCACTCCCCTAAGCAGCACGAGTTGAAGCGTCTCCACCCCCATCCCCGGCCCGTCCCCCCACCCGGGGGAAGGGCGAACGTGGGCCCAAGACACCCCGCGGCGCAGGGGAGCCGCGCGAAACCCAAGCCCCCCACCCCGCGCCCCCCCCCCCCACCCGCGCCCCGGTCGTCGGCCAGCAG
>JBLNCT010000017.1:0-7647 GCA_050260915.1 Parcubacteria group bacterium | reverse complement strand
GCGCCAAAACGCCGGCGCTTCGCGACGTCGCCATCGCCGGGGACCTTCTCCAGGGATCGCCGGCGGCGCCGATGCCAGTGCCGCCCGAGGCCACCGCCTTCATCCAATACACCTCGGGCAGCACGGGAAATCCGAAAGGCGTCGTGCTCTCGCATGCGAACCTTCTCGCCAACCTGCGGGGGATGGGAGGCGCCGTGGAAGCATCGCCCAGCGATGTGTTCGTCAGCTGGCTGCCGCTCTATCACGACATGGGGCTGATCGCGGCGTGGCTCGCGGCGCTGGATCAGGCGACGCCGTTCGTGGCCATGAGTCCGCTGGCCTTCATGGCCCGGCCGGAGCGCTGGCTTTGGACCATCCACCGCAACCGCGCGACCATTTCGGCCGCACCCAACTTCGCCTTCGAGCTCTGCCTCTCGATCCCGGACGAGCGGCTGAAGGGGCTCGACCTGAGTTCGTGGCGGGTCGCCGGCTGCGGGGCCGAGCCGGTCTCCGAGCGCACCGTCGAGGATTTCACGCGCAAGTTCGGCGCTTACGGATTCCGCAACGAAGCCTGGCTGCCGGTCTATGGGCTGGCCGAATCCGCCGCCGCCCTGACCGCGCCGCCGCTGGGACGCGGCCCCAGGGTCGATCGCGTGAACCGGCGGGTCCTCGCCACCCGCGGAGAAGCCGAGCCGGCCGCTGCAGAGGCGCCGGACGCGCAGGCCTTCGTCTCCTGCGGCGCGCCCCTGATCGGGCACGAAATCAGGATCCTCGGCGACGACGAGCGCGAGGCGCCCGAACGTCGCGAGGGGCGACTGCAGTTTCGCGGACCCTCGGCGACCTCGGGCTATTACAACGCGCCGCAGAAGACGGCCGAGCTGATCCGGGCGGATGGCTGGCTCGACAGCGGCGACCTCGCCTACATCGCCGATGGCGAGGTGTTCGTCACCGGCCGCACCAAGGACATCGTCAAGCGCGCCGGCCGCAACATCCACCCCGGCGACATCGAGGCCGCGGTCTGCGGCCTGCCCGGCGTCGCGCCGAACGGGGCGGTGCTGTTCAGCGTCTCCGACCCCGCTCGCGACATCGAGCGGCTGGTGATGGCCGTGGAGACGGCTCTCGACGACGAGCCCGACCGCCGGAAGCTCGTGCAGTCCATTCAGGAACTCGCCGCCGACCACCTGGAGATGGCGCTCGACGACATCGTGCTCATGCCCGTCGGAGCGATCCCCCGTACGGAGAGCGGCAAGATCCGGCGCCCCGCCCTGCGCGAAGCCTACCTGAAGGGCCGCGCCAGTGGGGAGGCGATGGCCCCCAGGCGCCAGTTGCTGCGGCTGGAAGCGACCGCCCTGGCCGGCCAGGGCCGGCGGTGGCTGCGCAAGGCTTCGGAGCAGCTCTACGCCTGGCGGTGGTGGGCGACGCTGGCGGCCGTGGGCCTGGCGGTCTGGCCGCTGGCGCTGATCCTGCCGGGGCTGCACCGGCGATGGCAGGTGGTGCATGGCGCGAGCCGCCTTTGCCTGCGCCTGCTGAGACACAAGGTGACGGTAACCGGAGCTCCGCCGGCCGGGCCGGTCGTCTATGTCGCCAACCACTCCAGCTACCTGGACAGTCTCGTTCTATCCGCGGTCCTGCAGGGAGACCTGGCGTTCGCCGGGTACAAGGAGCTGGCCGACAACTGGCTGGAAGGCCCGTTCCTGCGGCGCCTCGGCGTCCTGTTCGTCGAGCGCTTCGAGCCGACCGGCGCGGTCGCCGACGCAAACCGGGTGGTGAAGACGCTGGAGGGCGGGCGGCCGCTCGTCATCTTCCCCGAAGCCACCATCATGCGCATGCCGGGGCTGCTGGAGTTCCACATGGGCGCCTTCGTCAGCGCCGCCCAGGCGGGCGCGGCGGTCGTGCCGATCGCCATGCGCGGGACCCGCAACATCCTGCGCCACGACCACCGCTGGTTCCCGCGCCGGGGCGAGATCGAGGTCCACATCGGCCAGCCCATCCAGCCCTCCGGCCGCGACTTCGACGCCGCCGTCGCGCTGAAGGAAGCGGCGCGCGAGGAGATTCTCGGCCATATCCACGAGCCTGACCTCGCCGAGGAGCGGGCGCTGTATTGAGCTGGCGCGGCAAACCTGAACGGGTCCAGACATTACGCGGCGCCGCGGCGATAGCCGTAGGCCTCAACGCGCTCCTGATCATCGGCCTGTTCGCGCCTTTGCTCGGCGCACTGGCGGATGAGCATCGGCTGAGCGCGCCGCAGATCGGGCTCGCAGCCACCGTCGAGCTCCTGGCGATGGCTATCGCCGCCGGCCTGGCGGGCGCTCGGCTGCCGCCAAGGCGGCTGAGGACGATCGGGGTCGCGGCTTCGCTGGCGCTGGCGGCGGCCGATCTGGCTATGAGCGCCGCCGCCGGTGTCCAGGTGCTGGCCGTTCGCGCGGTCGCGGGCGCAGCCGAAGGCCTCCTGCTGTGGATCGTCATCGGCATGATCGCGCGGACAAAGACGCCCGAGCGGTGGGCGGCGGTGCTGTTCACCGGCGTCACCGCCATCCAGCTCGCGGTCGCCTTCGCCTATGCCGTGTTCGTCATTCCGCGATTTGGCGCGAGCGGCGGCTACGGCGTGTTGGCGCTCTGCGCGCTGGCGGGCATGGCCCCGGCGCTCGCGCTGCCGAGCCGATACGAACCGCTGCCGCTCGCCGGTGGGCGCGGCGGGCTGCCGCCCCGGCGGGGCTGGATTGCGCTCGCCGCCACCCTGATCTTCACGAGCGCAAACGGCGCCGTCGCGGTCTACCTCCAGCGCTTCGCCCTGCAGGCCGGTCTTTCCGCCGATGTGGCGAGGACGGCGGTCTGGGTCGCGCTGGCCGCCCAGGTCTGCGGCAGCGCGGCCGCGACCGCGCTGGCGGGCAAGGTCCGGTGGTTGCCGGTGTTCGCGCTCGGGACGGTGGTCTGGCTCGCGGTCTGGACCTGCTTGTCGCTTCGGGTGCCCGCGGAAGTCTTCATCGCCGCAAACGCCCTGTCCGGTCTGGTCGCGCTCTTCGTCAGCCCCTTCTACGTGCCGCTCGCCATCGAGGCCGATCCGTCCCGCCGCGCCGCCATGCAAACCGGCGCGGCCCAGCTGCTCGGCGGCGCCGCGGGCCCCCTCATGGCCTACCGGCTCGTCAGCGAACAGGACGCACACACGGTGCTGGTCCTCGGCGGCGGCCTCCTGCTGACCGGCCTGGCCGTCATGGCCTGGCTGCAAGCGACCGCCAGGCGGGAAGGTGCGGTGGAAATGTCCGGAAGGGTGGTGCCGCCAGGGTGACTCGAACACCCGACCTACGCATTACGAATGCGCCGCTCTACCGGCTGAGCTATGGCGGCCTGCCTTGGAGAGGGCGCTATTTAGACGTGCGGGGGCCGGTTGCCAAGCGGCGGCGAAGGCCTAGACGACGTGGCGCAGGCTCGCCGGCGCTCGGCTGCAGGAGTTCGCCGAGGCCCGGATCGTCCGGGATGGGCATAACCGGGGCGCCGGTCTCGGCGGCGCGGACGAAGGGGGTGGACTCCACGTAGGAGACCGGCAGTTCGGGGAGTTCGGAAAGCCCCCGCTCGTGCCGCTCCAGCCGCGGATGGATGAGTTCGCCGCTCTCGGCGTAGGTGGCCACCAGCCGCGCCCAATCCTCGCGGGTGTAGGCGAAGGCGCGGCCTTCGGGATCCAGGTCGGACCAGTCGGGTTCCTGCGGCGCGCCGGCGCCGCGGGCGATCCAGGCGCGCGCCTCGTCGGGCTTGCCGTCGGCGAAGGCGACGCGGGCCATCAGGCCGGCGATGCGGGCGGTCGGCGTTTCGTCGAGCAGCGGGCGGGCGGCGGCCCGCGCGGCGGCGGGATCGCTCGCGATCAGGGCCTGTTCGACCTGCAGGATGCGGCTTTCGCGGGCCTCGGGGCTTAGCGAGGCCAGCCCCGCAAGCCTTGCGGCGCGCTCGCGCGGCGTTTCGTCGACGCGCAGGTCGCGGTAGGCGAGCCACAGCGCCGGGTGGGGCGCTTCCTTCCACGCCTGCTCGATGATGGAGGATGCACGCCCCACCTTGCCGTCGGCGGCGAGCAGGCGCGCGGCCATCACCACCCCCGGCGCAAAGCCGGGCTGCAGCCGAGCGGCCTGGATGGCGTAGTCGAGCGCCTGGCCGCGGGTGCGGTCGTCGTCTGCGCCCTCCAGGTCGGCCGCGGAGGCGGCGAGGAGGGCCGCGCGGGCGCGTTCGGCCACGATGGGGGTGACGATCTTGCGGTCCAGCGCGCCTTTGACCAAGTCGAGGGCCGCGGGCCAATCGGCGGTTTCCAGCCTGGACTCGAGCATCGCGCGCCAGGCCCAGCGGGCGGTGCGGGTCAGGTCGTAGGCGGCCTGGGCGTGGCGCAGGGCGGCCGCCTTGTCGCCTTCGGCGAGCGCGACTTCCATCATGCCCTTGTGGCCGGCCAGCCGCATTTCGGGGAAGCCGAGCATGGCGGTGTAGGCGGCCTTGGCGGCGGCGGTGTCGCCGGCTGCCTCGGCGGCCTGGGCGGCGAGGACGCGGACCAGGGCGGGTGAGTCTTCGGCCAGCACCGTCGCCTTTTGCGCGAGCCGCCGCACCTCCGAGCCGTCCCCGGCCGCCACGGCCAGGAAGCCACGCGCCAGCACTTCGCCTGCCTGCTTGCGTCGGTTGGCCTCGCGGGCGCGCGCGGCGCGCTGCGGGGCGTCGAGCAGCCACATCAGGCCGCGCCAGAAGATGGTCGCGAAGAGGGCGGCGAACAGGACCAGCAGCGCGGCGGTGGCGGCGGTCATATCCACCCGCCAGCCGAGCCAGGTCAGGGTCGCGCTGCCGGCGTCCCCCGTCATCGCCAACACCGCGATGGCGACGGCTGCAACGAACACGATGACGACGGTGGTGCGGATCATGCCGAGGGCCTCGACACGGCGGCGAGGTTGGCGAGCGCGGTGGCGCGGATGGAGGCCACGCGGCGGTCGATGGTGGCGCGCCGTTCCGCTCCCAGCCGCCAGTCGGCCATGGCGGCCGCGGCGCCGGGCGGCAGGGCGTTCAGGGTCACGAGCGCGCCGTCGACGTCGCCGTCGTTAACCTGGCGCTCGGCCCGCGCGAGCACGGCGTCGGGCGTGTCGCCCTTAAGCGAACCGACGCGGCGGACGGTCACGATGTTGGCGAGCGCAAAGCCCAGGCGGTCGAGGAATCCCGCCCGCTCTCCCGGATCGCGCGCCGCGACGGAGGCGCGGGCCGCGGCGTCGTCGAACCCGGCGGCGAGCGCGGCCTTGGTCGGCGCGCCGGTCTGGGCGAGGCGGCGCAGCGCCATGGCGTCCGGCGAGAGCGGCATCACCCGCTCCATGGCGGCAAGCTCCCGATCGAAGGGGCGCGAGCTGTCGGCCGCTTCCGCGAGCAAGGCGGAGGCGAGCGCCGCGGCGGCTGCGTCGACGGTGCGGTTCTGGGAGGTTTCCAGCGCCTGGACGCGGGACTCGAGGCTGCTCACGTCGGGGGCCGGCGGCGCGGGGGGGATGGCGGTCTCCGGCGGGGCGGCTGTTGTCGCTTCGGCCAGCGTACGATTCGCCTGGGCCGGTGCGGGACTCGCCGCCACGTGCCTGAACGGCCGGATGCTCCAGACGTAGGCCCCGACGCCTGCCCCCAGCATCACGCTGACGAGGCAAAGCGTCACGATCCAGCCGCCGCCCAGGCCCTTGCGGCGCGGCCGCGCATAGACGTCCGGAAAATCCGGCGGGGAAATCTCGGTCGGGTCAGGCGCGAGGGTCATGCACGCTCAAGGCCAAACGAACAGGCGATTATCTCACGCCTTCCTGTCTAGCAGATTAAGCAAAGCCGCTTCGACCGGAATAGGGCAGGCGGCGAGCTCGGCCATTTCAATTTTGGCCAGGGGCCGTGCGACGGCCTTCGACAGGCAAAGCGCGCGCAGCCGGGGCGCCGGGGTCTTGCGCAGAACCTTCGCCAGCGCCTTGGCCGCCTTGGGCGAGTGGAGCAGGACGACGTCGATCTGCGGCAGGGCGTCGAGGAAGCCCCCATCCAGCGTCACCGGGACAGTGTCGTAGAGCGGCAGGGCGCGGGCCTCAACGCCGGCCTTCTGCAGCGCGCCGACCAGATCGCCGGCGGGCTCGACCGCGCCGGGGTTCAGCACCACCCCGCCCCGCAGCTCCAGCTGGCGGGTGGCGATGCGGGTCGCCAGCGCGGCCACGTCGCCGTCGCCCGCCAGCACCGAGCGGAAGCCGGCGGCCTTGGCGGCTTCGGCGGTGGCGGCGCCCACGGCGAAGACGCGGAAGTCCCGCTCCGGCGAGGCCGCGGCGAAGGCGCGCACGCCGTTGGCGCTGGTGAAGGCCAGGGCGCGGACGTCGTGCAGGTCGATCTGCGTATGGGGCAGGCGCTCCAGTGTCAGCAGCGGCTGGACGACGGGTTTGTGCCCATGCGCGGCCACGCGCTCGGCGGTTTCGGAAGCCGCGGGTTCGGCCCGCGTGATCCAGACGGTGAGGGGCTTTCGCGCCATGATGCCCAAACTGGGCTGTTTGGCGCGTTCGATCAATCGTTTAGCACAAGCGCGTCGCCACCCTCGGCGCGGACCTCGGCGCCGAGCTTGAGGCCAAGCGCGCGGGCGGAGGCTTCGTCGGTGACTTCCGCACTGCCTTCGCGGCGGAAGCGACGGCGTCCGTCGGGCGTGAGCGCCTCGACGATGAGCGACAGCGTCTGGCCTTCCAATCGCGCATGGGCCCCGATGGCCGTGCGGCAGGACCCTTCCAGCGCGAAGAGCGCGCCACGCTCGGCGGCGACGGCCAGCATCGTCGGCTCGTGACGCAGGGCGGCGAGCCACGGTGCGTCGGCGTCCTCCTCGCGGACCTCGATGGCGAGCGCGCCCTGCCCCGGCGCGGGCGGCGCTTGGACGGGGTCGAGCCACGAGCATGGCCGGTCGCCCAGGCCCAGCCGGTTCAGGCCGGAGGCGGCGAGCAGGATGGCGTCAGCCTCTCCGGCTTCGAGCTTGGCCAGCCGCGTGTCGACGTTGCCGCGCAGAACCATCACCTGGATGTCCGGACGCCGGTGCAGCGCCTGGGCCTGCCGCCGCATGGAGGCGGTGCCGAGGACCGCGCCGGCGGGCAGGTCGTCCAGCGTCGTCGCCTTCCGCGACAGGAAGGCGTCGCGGACGTCCTCCCGCTCGGGGATCGCGGCGATGACGAGGCCCGGCGGCAGCTCGGCGGGGACGTCCTTCATCGAGTGCACAGCGGCGTCGATGCGGCCATCGAGCAGCGCCTCTTCGATCTCCTTGGTGAAGAGCGCCTTGCCGCCGATCTCCAGCAGGCGGCGGTCCTGGATCCGGTCGCCGGTGGTGGTGATGTGGACCAGCGGCGCGACCTCCTCCGGTCGGTCGGGCGCCCCGAGCGAGGCGGCGATGCGCCGTTGCATCATCCCCGATTGCGCGAGCGCCAGCTTCGAGGCGCGGGTTCCGATGCGAACGATCTGCTGCGGCATGGGAAGGTTGCTACCCCACCTGCCCCATCCCGTCATCCACCTCCGTCATCCTTGTCTGTGGGCAGGCCTGGCAAGCTAGGCTGATCGGCGGGCGTCGCACCGGCGTCATCATTGGTCTTGAAGACCGTGCCCGAGCTGGGTGCGGCGCCCGCCTTTCGTCAACCACCCCGAACAGTTGCCTGGGCGGCGTTGGGCGCCAGCCCGCAG
>JBLNCT010000016.1:0-14807 GCA_050260915.1 Parcubacteria group bacterium | reverse complement strand
ACGCCTCAATGACCCTTCGCGTCGCCATCAACGGTTTCGGCCGCATCGGCCGGCTCGTTCTGCGCTCGATCGTCGAGCATGCGCGCCGCGACATCGAGGTGGTGGCGATCAACGACCTCGGGCCCGTCGAGACCAACGCCCACCTGCTGCGCTACGACAGCGTCCACGGCCGCTTCCCGGGCGTGGTCACGACCGGCGAGGACTGGATCGACGTCGGGCTTGGCAAGATCAAGGTCACCGCGATCCGCAACCCGGCCGAGCTGCCGCATAAGGACCTCGGCGTCGATATCGCCATGGAATGCACCGGCCTGTTCACCGCCAAGGACAAGGCCGCCGCGCACCTGGACGCGGGCGCCAAGCGCGTGCTGGTCAGCGCGCCGTGCGACGCCGCCGACAAGACCATCGTCTTCGGCGTGAACCACGACTCGATCACCGCCGAAGACCTGGTGGTGTCGAACGCCTCCTGCACCACCAACTGCCTCGCGCCGATCGCCAAGGTCATCCAGGACCTCTGCGGGATCGAGCGTGGCTACATGACGACGATACACAGCTACACCGGCGACCAGCCGACGCTGGATACGATGCACAAGGACCTCTACCGGGCGCGCGCGGCGGCCCTGTCGATGATCCCGACCTCGACCGGCGCGGCCAAGGCGGTGGGCCTGGTGCTGCCGGAGCTGAAGGGCAAGCTGGACGGCTCGTCGATCCGGGTCCCGACGCCGAACGTCTCGGTCGTCGACCTGAAGTTCGTGCCGGGTCGGGCGATCACCAAGGACGAGATCAACGGCGCGCTGGAAGCCGCCGCCAACGACGGGCCGCTGAAGGGCATCCTGGCGGTGTCGAACGACCCGCTGGTCTCCTGCGACATCAACCACATCGCCGCCTCGTCCACGGCCGCCCTGCCCCAGACCCAGGTCATCGAAGGCCAGCTCGGCCGGGTGCTCAGCTGGTACGACAACGAATGGGGCTTCGCCACGCGCATGAGCGACACCGCTCTGGCGATGGCGAAGTTCCTGTAATCACATGGCGTTTAGACGGCTCGAGGATGCGGATCTGGCGGGCCGTCGGGCCCTGGTCCGGGTCGACTTCAACGTCCCCATGGAGGGCGGCCGGGTCGCCGACGACACCCGCCTGCGCGCGGCGCTGCCGACCATCCATGCGCTGAGCGTGCGGGGCGCCAAGGTGGTCCTGCTGGCCCACTTCGACCGGCCGAAGGGCAAGCGCGTGCCGGAGATGAGCCTGAAGCCCATCGTCGAACCGCTGTCGGCGCTGCTCGAACAGCCGGTCGCCTTCGCCGACGATTGCATCGGGCCGGATGCCGCGAAGGTGGTGAACGGGCTGGAGAACGGCGGCGTCGCGCTGCTGGAGAACACCCGCTTCCACAAGGGCGAGGAGGAGAACGATCCCGCCTTCGCCGCCGAACTGGCGAAGCTGGGCGACCTCTATGTGAACGACGCCTTCTCGGTGGCCCACCGGGCGAACGCCTCGACGGAGGGGCTGGCGCGCCTGCTGCCGGCCTATGCGGGCCTTTCCATGCAGCGCGAGCTGGAGATGCTGGACGCAGCGCTCGGCAATCCGAAGCGGCCGGTGCTGGGGATCGTCGGCGGGTCGAAGGTCTCGACCAAGCTCGACCTGCTCAACAACCTCGTCGCCAAGCTGGACAAGCTCGCGATCGGCGGCGGCATGGCCAACACCTTCCTGGCGGCCCAAGGGCACAAGGTCGGCGCGTCGCTCTGCGAACACGACCTCGCCGACACCGCGCGCGAGATCATGGCCAACGCGAAGAAGGCCGGCTGCGAGCTGCTGCTGCCCGTCGACGTGGTGACCGCCGAAGAGGTGAAGGCGGGCGCCGCCTCGAGCGTGCGCACGCTCGATGAGGTGCAGGAGAACGACCGCATCCTCGACGCGGGGCCGAAGACGGTGGAGCGGCTGCTCGCCGCCATGGACCAGTCGGCGACGCTGGTCTGGAACGGGCCGCTTGGCGTGTTCGAAATCCCGCCGTTCGATGCGGGCACCGTGGCGGCCGCGAAGCACGCCGGGGAACGGGCCAAGCACGGCCGCATTGTCGCGGTCGCGGGTGGGGGCGATACTGTCGCCGCTCTAAATCATGCGGGCGTCGCGGGCGAATTCACCTTCGTCTCGACGGCGGGAGGCGCCTTCCTGGAATGGATGGAAGGCAAGGAGCTGCCCGGCGTGGCGGCGCTGGAACAGGATTGATCGGGGTAGTGAAATGAACCTTCAGGCTCTCAACGAAGTCGCCGAGAAGATGGTCGCGCCGGGTCGCGGCATTCTCGCTGCGGACGAATCCACCGGCACCATCAAGAAGCGCTTCGACGCCATCGGGGTCGAGAACACCGAGGAGAACCGCCGCGACTACCGCGAGCTGATGTTCCGCGCGACCGAGGCGATGAAGCACATCTCCGGCGTCATCCTCTACGACGAGACCATCTGGCAGAACGCCGCCGACGGCACCCCGCTGGTCAAGCTGATCGAGGACGCCGGCTCCATCCCCGGCATCAAGGTCGACAAGGGCGCCCACCCGATGCCGGGCTTCCCGGGCGAGACCATCACGGAAGGGCTCGACGGCCTGGGCGAGCGGCTGGCCAAGTACTACGAACGCGGCGCGCGGTTCGCGAAGTGGCGGGCGGTGATCGACATCGCCGACGGCGTGCCGACCTGGGGCGCGATCAAGGCCAACGCGCACGCGCTGGCCCGCTATGCCGCGCTCTGCCAGGCGAACCAGATCGTGCCGATCGTCGAGCCCGAGATCCTGATGGACGGCGCTCACGACATCGACCGCTGCGACCAGGTCACGCGCTGGACGCTGCAGACGGTGTTCGCCGAGCTCTTCGAACAGCGCGTGGCGCTCGAAGGCATCGTGCTCAAACCCAACATGGTCATCTGCGGCAAGGGCTGCTCCAAGCGCTCCGGCGTGGACGAGGTGGCGCACCGCACCATCGCCGCCCTGAAGGCCACCGTGCCGTCCGCGGTGCCGGGCATCGCCTACCTCTCCGGCGGCCAGTCCGACGAGGAGGCCACCGCCCACCTCGACGCCATGAACAAGATCGGCGGCTTCCCCTGGAAGATGACCTTCTCCTACGGCCGCGCCCTCCAGGCGGCGCCGCAGAAGGCCTGGTCGGGCAAGAGCGAGAACGTGGCGGCCGCCCAGCGGGCGTTCCTCCACCGCGCGAAGATGAACGGGCTGGCGAGCCTCGGCCAGTGGGAAGGGTCTCTGGAGAAGGCGGCCTGATCTCCCTTCCCCCTCGAGGGGGGAAGGGTCGGGGATGGGGGTGAGTGCAGTGAGTTGAAGGGCTAGCGCCGTCCGGCTCTGAGCCAACCAGCGCTCATCACCCCAACTCCGCGGCTACACCCCCACCCCTGCCCCTCCCCCCTCGAGGGGGTGGGATTGGACCCATCCTGCTGCTCCGATAGTTTGCGCGGGGACGGAGGGTTCATTCGATGGACTTCGACGCACTGCTGCTGTCGCGCCTGCAGTTTGCGTTCACCATCGCCTGGCACATCATCTTTCCGGCCTTCTCCATCGGCCTGGCGAGCTTCCTCGCCGTGCTGGAGGGCCTGTGGCTGGGGACCGGGCGCGAGGTCTTCCACACCCTCTACCGCTTCTGGCTGAAGGTCTTCGCCATCTCGTTCGGCATGGGCGTCGTGTCGGGGGTGGTGATGAGCTACCAGTTCGGCGCGAACTGGAGCGTCTTCTCCCGCGTCGCCTCGCCGGTCATCGGGCCGCTGCTGGCCTTCGAGGTCCTGACTGCCTTCTTTCTCGAGGCGAGCTTCCTGGGCGTGATGCTGTTCGGCGAAAAGCGTGTCGGGCGCGGGCTGCACTTCACCGCCACCGTGCTGGTGGCGCTGGGCACGGTGGTCTCGGCCTTCTGGATCATCTCGGCCAACAGCTGGATGCAGTATCCGGTCGCCTACGGGCCGGGCCCGAACGGGGAGCTCCGCGCGCTCGACTGGGCGAAGGTGATCTTTTCCCCGACCTTCCCGCCGCGCTTCTTCCACATGGTGATCGCGGCCTACCTCACGACCTCCCTCGTGGTCGGCGCAGCGAGCGCCTGGGCGCTGCTTAAAGGCAGAAGCGTCGAAGCGTCGAAGGTGGCGCTGCGGATGGCTGTCCTGATGTACGCGATCGTGGCGCCGATCCAGCTGTTCGTCGGCGACTATCAGGGCAAGCAGGTGCTGACGCTGCAGCCGACCAAGCTCGCCGCCATCGAGGCATTCTGGGAGAGCCGCACCGAGCAGCCCTTCCACCTCGTCGCCTGGCCGGACCGGGCGCAGGCGACCAACCACTTCGAGATCTCCGTCCCGAAGATCGGCAGCTGGATCACCGCCGGAGCGACCTCGAAGCGGGTGACGGGCTTGCGCGACTTCCCACGCGACGAGTGGCCGCCGGTCGCCGTGGTCTTCTGGGCCTTCCGCATCATGGTCGGCCTCGGGCTGCTGATGATCGCGCTCGGCCTGTGGGGCGCGTGGCTGGCGTGGCGGCGGAAGGGGCCGGAGAACTCGCGGCCCTACCTGCGCGCCTGCGTCGTCATGGGCCCCACCGGGTTTATCGCCGTGATCGCGGGCTGGGTGGTGGCGGAGGTCGGCCGTCAGCCGTGGGTGATCTACGGCCTGATGCGCACGGCCGAGGCCGTTTCCCCCGTGCAGCCGGGGCCGGTGTCGAGTTCGCTGCTGGGCTTCCTGGTCATTTACGCCATCGTCTTCGCGGCCGGCGCGCTGTACATCCTGCGCCTGTTCGGCGAAGGCCCGGAGCCCGGCGCTGCGGAACCGGGACCGGCCGTCCCGCGCGCGCCGGGCACGCCGCTCGCCAAGACGCCTGAAGATGCCGATCCGGAGGCCGCTACATGAGTCTGGACCTGCCGCTGATCTGGGCCGGGCTGATCGCCGTGGCCGTGCTGATGTACGTGCTGCTGGACGGCTTCGACCTCGGGATCGGCATCCTCTTTCCGCTGGCGAGGGACCCGCAGCACCGCGACGCCATGATGGACTCCATCGCGCCCATCTGGGACGGCAACGAGACCTGGCTGGTGCTGGGCGGCGGCGGGCTGCTGGCGGCCTTCCCGCTCGCCTATTCGATCCTGATGCCGGCCCTCTACATCCCCGTGTACCTGATGCTGCTGGCGCTGATCCTTCGAGGGGTGGCGTTCGAGTTCCGGCTGCGCGGGCGGCGGCGCGGCAAGAGGTTCTGGACGGCCGCCTTCGCCGGAGGATCGCTGGTCGGCGCCCTGGCGCAGGGCCTGATCCTCGGCGGCTTCGTCCAGGGCGTGCGGATGCACGGGCTCGACTTCGCGGGCGGGCCGTTCGACTGGTTCACCGGATACAGCATCGTCACGGCGCTGGGCGTTGCGGCGGGCTACACCCTGCTGGGCGCGGGGTGGCTGATGGTGAAGACCGAGGGCGACCTGCACGAGGACGCTCGCCGGTGGGCGGCCGTGGCGGCGGTCGCGGTGGCCCTGTTCCTCGCGGCGATCAGCGTGCTGACCCTGTTCCTGCACCCGTTCATCGCCACGCGGTGGGGCTGGACGGGACACGCGTTCGACTTCGCAAGGCTCGCGCCCCTGCTGCTGATCCCGTTCCTGGGCGCCATCGGGCTCGCGATGGTGGCCTGGGGCATCTGGACCAACGGACACCGGCTGCCGTTCGCGGGCGGCTTCACGGTCTTCCTGTCGGGCTACATAGGGCTTGCCTACAGCTTCTTCCCCTTCGCCGTGCCCTACGGCGTCACCTATCGGCAGGCGGCGAGCGCGCCCAATGCGCTCGGGCTGATGCTGGTGGGGATCGCGATCCTGCTGCCGGTGATCCTCGGCTACACGGTCTGGGTCTATTACATCTTCCGGGGCAAGGTCAGCGCCGATGCCGGCTACCACGCCTGAGCCCGGGCCCCTGTGGCGGCGCCTCGCCTGGTTCTTCGGGATCGCGATGGCGAGTTCGGCGGGGTCGGCCGCCGTCGCCGTTTCCCTCAAGGCCCTGCTGCGCTAAAGAGCGCCATGACCTGCCGCCTCTACCTGATCACCCCGCCCGCCATCGACGACCTCGCCGCCTTCGGACGCGAGCTGGCGCAGGCGCTGGACGCCGGCGACGTGGCCGCGCTGCAGATCCGGTTGAAGGACGCGCCCGACGAGGTGGTCGCCGCCGCCGTCGACGTCCTGACCCCCATCTGCCACGCCCGAAACGTCGCCGTGATCCTCAACGACGACCCAAGGCTCGCCGCCCGCCTCGGCTGCGACGGCGTCCACATCGGCCAGAGCGACATGCCGCTCGCCGAGGCGCGGAAGGTCATGGGCGCCAAGGCGATGATCGGGGTGACCTGCCACGACAGCCGCCACCTCGCCATGGAAGCGGCGGAAGGGAGCGCCGATTACGTCGCCTTCGGCGCCTTCTTCCCGACCTCGACGAAGGAAACGGCCCACCGCCCCGACCCCGACATCCTGACCATCTGGCAGGAAACCATGGAGATCCCCTGCGTCGCCATCGGCGGGATCACGGCCGACAACGCCGGCGAGCTGGCGAAGGCCGGCGCCGACTTCGTCGCCGTCTGCTCCGCCGTCTGGAACGACCCGGAGGGTCCTGCGGCGGCGGTAAAGGCCATCAACGCGGCGATCAGGCAGCCATAGGGGCGACCGCCTCTCCCTTCACCGTCACGCGCGAGCAGGTCTTACCGTGGCCCAAGGCGTACTTCACGGTCGGGAACACCCGGGCTGAGGCGATGGCCAGCGCAATCGCGGCCAGTCCCTTCCTGCCCCAGCGGCGGACGATCTCGTCCCGCAGCGGGTCGGCGGCTTCCATGTCGCGGGCCAGCGAGGCGCGCGCGAACTTCCAGGCGAGCGCCGCGTCGGCTCCCATGGCGGTCTCGTCGCCGGTCAGGACGCCCTTGAGCACAGCGGGCGCCACGCCCTGTTCCTCGGCCATGCTGACGACGATCTGCGTGCAGGGGCCGCAGTCTTCCTGCAGCGTGGCGACCAGCTTGGCGGCGGCCAACGCCGCCGTCGGAGCCTTGCGATAGCTCTGCAGCTTCTGAACGCCCGTGAACGCGAAGAAGGCGGCCGTATCGGTTTCGATCAGGTCGCGCATGTAGCTGACGTCGTAGTCGTAGCGCTTCTCGAAGCGGCCCACGACCGCGTTCAGGATCGCCTTCAGCATCTCACGCCTCCTTCCGTGAAAGCTCGCGCCAGACGATCCAGATGGGGATCAGCGCCAGCAGATATACGCCCACGAAATCGCGGACCACGTCGGCTAACCCGTGCCCAGACGTGAAAGAGTCGGCCACGTGGACCACCATGTGGAGCCCCAGGAACACGGCCGCTGCATAGGCGCCCACCACGCCGCGGCGCGGCTCGACGGCCCACCAGCCCATTCCCGCGGCGGCGGCCAGATAGGCGGCGCCGATGTCCCGGACGAAATGGACATTCAGCGGCCCCGTCTCGGTGACTCCCGGCACGAGCGGGTACCAGGCGGTCGGCGCGAGAAGCATGAAGAGGCCGTTGCCAGCCAGCACAACAGGAATGATCCAACGGATTACATGTCGCATCCCGCGCCCCCCCGCGATCCTTGGCAGAACCCACTTTGGGGCGTAGCCTTCAAGAAAACAAACGAAACAGGGAGACCGCCATGCGCCTACGTCTCGTCCTGAGTTTGGCCCTGCTGACCGCGGCGAGCCCCGCGTTCGCTGAGAATTGGCAGCCGGTGCCAGGCGAGAACGGCACCTATTACGACGCTGACTTCATGAAGGTGGACGCCACGTCCGGCCTGGTGGTCATGCGCGAGGCCACCGGCAAGCCGCACGGGGCGAGCTACAAGGACTGGGGCGCCGGCAAGTCGCCGATCCTGGTCTATGCGCTCGACTGCACCGGCGACAGCTTCATCGATCTCGGCATCGACATGACCGGATCGACGCCGCTGCCCAAGGACTGGCGCGACGGGCAGAAGCAGGACGACATCGACCTGGGCGTCGGCCACGCGGGCAAGATCGCCTGCGAAAAGAAGGCGAGCCTGCCCGCCTTGCCTTGAGCGGGGGCGGCGGCTAGGTTCCGCCGCCATTTTCCAGCCCGCTCGAGACGCATGAAGATCACCGCCAATACGATCAAGCCCGGCCATGTGCTGCAGCACGACGGCTCCCTTTGGGTCGCGGTCAAGACCGCCCACGTGAAGCCCGGCAAGGGCGGCGCGTTTGCCCAGGTCGAGCTGAAGAACGTCCTCGACGGCCGCAAGCTGAACGAACGCTTCCGCTCCTCCGACACCGTCGAGCGGGTCACGCTTGAGCAGAAGGACCACCAGTTCCTCTACGCCGAGGGCGACATGCTGGTGTTCATGGACACAAACTCCTACGAGCAGATCCACCTGCACAAGGACTTCGTCGGCGAGGAACGCGCCCAGTTCCTGCAGGACGGCATGACGGTGGTGGTGGAGTTCCACGAGGACCGCCCGATCGGCATCGAGCTGCCCGAGCATGTGGTGCTGACCATCGTCGAGGCGGAGCCGACCGTGAAGGGCCAGACCGCGTCTTCGTCCTACAAGCCGGCCAAGGCCGACAACGGCATGCGGGTGATGATCCCGCCGTACATGGAGGCCGGAGAGCGGGTGCTGGTGTCGACCGAGACGGGTGAATACCTGCGGCGCGCTGACTAGTTAGGGACCGCGTGGCCACCCCCTCTGCCCTGCTAAACGTAATGATCGACGCCGCGCGCAAGGCCGCGCGGGGGCTCGCGCGCGACTTCGGCGAGGTGACCGAGCTGCAGGTCTCGAAGAAGGGCGCGGCGGATTTCGTCAGCGCCGCCGACCTGAAGGCCGAACAGACGCTGTTCGAAATGCTGTCGAAGGCCCGCCCGGGCTACGGCTTCCTGATGGAAGAGCGCGGCGAGGTCGAGGGCACCGACAAGAGCCACCGCTGGATCGTCGACCCGCTCGACGGCACCACCAACTTCCTGCACGCCATCCCGCACTTCGCGATCAACATCGCGCTGGAGCGTGAGGGGGCCGGCGTCGTGGCGGCGGTCACCTACAACCCGATCACGGCCGAGATGTTCTGGGCCGAGAAGGGCAAGGGCGCCTACGTCTCCGACAAGCGCCTGCGGGTGGCGGCGAGGACCAGGCTGGACGAGGCGCTGATCGGCTGCGGAATCCCCTTCCTCGGCCATGGCCAGCACGCGAAGTTCCTCAAAGAGCTGCACCAGATGACCCAGCGGGTCGCCGGAGTGCGCCGTTATGGCTCGGCGGCGCTGGACCTGGCATGGGTGGCGGCCGGGCGGCTGGACGGGTTCTGGGAACGCGACCTGAAGCCGTGGGACATGGCGGCGGGGCTGCTTCTGGTGGCCGAGGCCGGCGGTAAGGTCACCGACGCGGACGGCGGCGAGGAGATGCTCGCCAAGGGCAGCGTCGTCGCGGGGAACCTCGACATCCACCCGCTGGTGCTGGAGCGGTTGCGGGCGGCTTCCTGACCCTTCTCCCCTTGCGGGAGAAGGTGGCCTGCGAAGCAGGTCGGATGAGGGGTTTCTCAGATGTCGATGAAACGGATGCGCTGACTCGCAGCTGAAGCGGTCTTCCACCCCTCATCCGTCAGCCTTCGGCTGCCACCTTCTCCCGCAAGGGGAGAAGGAATAGCTACGCCGCCTCACCCCCGAACTGCAGTTTCGCCAGCTTCGCATACAGCCCGCCGCGCGCCGAGAGCTCCGCGTGCGTGCCCTGCTCGGCGACGCGGCCTTCGTCCATGACGATGATGCGGTCGGCCTTCAGGACGGTTGCCAGCCGGTGGGCGATCACCAAGGTCGTGCGGCCGGTCATGGCCTCGTCGAGCGCCTTCTGGACCAGCCGCTCGTTCTCGGCGTCGAGCGCGCTGGTGGCCTCGTCGAGCAGCAGGATGGGGGCGTTGCGGATCAGCGCCCGGGCGATGGCGAGTCGCTGGCGCTGGCCGCCTGAGAGCGTCTTGGCGCGTTCGCCCACCGTCGTCTCGATGCCCTGCGGCAGAGACGCGAGGAAGCCCGCCGCCTGGGCGGCTTCGGCGGCCATGATGACCTCCTCGGGGCTCGCGTCCTCACGGCCGAAGCGGATGTTGTCGGCTGCCGAGCCGGAGAAGAGCGGCGTGTCCTGGGCCACCAGCGCCATGCGGGCGCGGACCTCGGCGGGATCGGCGTCACGCAGGTCGACGCCGTCGATCAGCACCCGGCCCTCCTGCGGGTCGTAGAAGCGCAGCAGCAGGCGGAAAACGGTGGACTTGCCCGCGCCCGAGGGGCCGACCAGCGCCACTCGCTCACCCGGCGAAACGTGCAGGCTGAAGTCGTGCAGGGCCGGCAGGTCCGGGCGGCCGGGATAGGCGAAGCTGACGTGTTCGAGCGCTACCTCGCCCCGCGCCGGCGTCGGCAACGCCTTCGGCTGCGCGGGCGCGGCGATCAGCGGTTTCGCCTTCAGGAGCTCGGCGATGCGCTGCATGGCGCCGGCGGCCTTCTGGACCTCGCCCCAGACCTCGCCCAACGCGCCGACCGAGCCCGCGGCCAGAACCGACAGGAAGACGAACTGCACCAGCGCCCCGCCGCTCATCTTGCCGGTGATGACGTCGTGCGCGCCCGCCCAGAGGACGGCGGCGACTCCGCCGAAGACGACGGTGATGACGACGGCCGTCATCCAGGCCCGCGCCCTCACCCGCGCCATCGAGGCGTTGAAGGCCGCCTCCACCGCCTCGCCGAAGCGGCGCTCGGCGCTCGCCTCGCGGCCGAAGGCCTGCACCGTGTCCAGCGCATCGAGGCTTTCGCCCGCATAGGCGACGGCCTCGGCGAAGCGATCCTGGGCTCCGGCGGAAAGGCGGCGAACCTGACGGCCGATGACGAACAGCGGCAGCAGCACCAGCGGCACAAGCAGCAACACAAAGCCGGTCAGCCGGGGGCTCACCACCGCCAGCATCGCGATCCCGCCGATCATGGTCAGCAGGTTGCGCAGCGCCACCGAAGCCGAGGAGCCGACCATGTTCTCGATGATGGTCACGTCAGTGGTCATCCGCGACAGCACCTCGCCGGTGCGGACGCTCGCGAAATAGGCGGGATCGAGCTTGAGGATGTTGCCATAGAGCGCGCGGCGGAGGTCCGCGACGACCCGCTCGCCCAGCCGCGAGACGAAGTAGAACCGACAGGCGGTCGCGAGCGCCAGGCCGACGGCGACCGCACCCAGCAGCAGGAAGGTGCGGTTCAGCGCCGCAGGCGAGCCGCCGTGGAAGCCGTGGTCGACCACCACCCGCGCCGCGCCGGTGATCCCGAGCGTCGCGCTGGTCGACAGCAGCAGGAAGAAGGTCGCCAGCAGGGCGTACTGCCAGTGAGCCCGAATGAAGGGGACGAGGTGACCGAGCGGACGGACGTCGCGCTGTTTGGGACGGCGCTGGGCGGCCTCGGCGAGGGACTGGGCAAGCTCCGCGCCCGCGCCGGGGCGGCCGTCCGCGCCGCCTGTCTCACTCACGTCCGTCATGGGGAGCGCCCCTTGCCTAACTCGCGCCGCTTCTGTATAGCCGCGCGTCTTCTCGGGCCACCCTTGGGCGGTCCATGCACCCAACTTTCATGCCGCTTAAAGTCGGTCGGACATTGCGATGAAACAAGAAACCCACCCCGACTATCACTTCATCACCGTGGTGATGACGGACGGCACGACCTATCAGACGCGCTCCACCTACGGGAAGGAAGGCGCGACGCTGAACCTCGACATCGACCCGAAGACGCACCCGGCCTGGACCGGCGGCAACCAGCAGCTGCTCGACCGCGGCGGCCGCGTGTCGCGCTTCAACGCCAAGTTCGGCGCCTTCACGAAGAAATAGGGCCCGCAAGGGCTTTTGGGCTGGAGGCCGGGCGCAGAGATGCAGCCCGGCCTTTCGCTTTTCTGCTCTGCCCCCAGCTCGTCTGGGGGAAGTGGGCCGACAGCGATAGCTGGAGGCTCGTTGGGGGAGTAAAAAAAGCGGAAGCGCCGAGGTGAGGGGATTTTATGAGGGACAACTCCCCCATCGACCCTCGCCTACGGCTTCGGGCCACTTCCCCCACATGCGTGGGGGAAGACCCTAACCCCCGAACGCGCTCTTGAGGCGGTCGTACTGCGCCAGGGCCGGGGAGACCGGCTGCTCCTCGTTGGCGGCCTCGATGTACATGCGCTTGTCGAGGTGGCGGACCCGCTCATAGAGCCGGGCCGAGCGGTCGAGGAGTTCGACGAGCGCCACGGGTAGTTCGCCGAAATCGACGGTGGGTTCGGCGAGGCACACGGTCTCCGCGCCCAGACGATAACGCTCCTCGCACGCCGCTTCCGCGCTCATCTCGCCCTCACGCACGGCGCGCTGGACGAGGAGCCAGGAGGCGATCTGCATCAGGCGGGTGGTGAGCCGCATGCTCTCGCTGGCATAGGCCAGCGCGGCGGAGCGGGAGAGAAGCTTGGAATCTTGCCGGCCGCCGCCGTCGAGGTAGGCGGCCGTCTCCTCGACGAGGTCCATGCCTTCCTCGAAGGTGCGGGCGAACATCTCGGAGGCCGCGAAATCGCGGATCACCGAGGCGCGCCAGGGCGCGGCTTCGTTGGCTGCAACGTTCATCAACGCCCACCCCTTGTCGTCAAAGCGATCCACCGCGGCACACTCGCGGCGCTTTGCCCGTGGCGCTGCAACAAGCGTGCCACCGGCCGGAGTGTATCACCCTGATCCATTCCCAAAGTTAAACAGGGCGTCGGCGGCGGATCGGCCGGCTCGTTTCTTGTCGAGCTGGGCCTTGGTGCGCGCGATCTCGCGCTCCAATTCCGTGATGCGTTCCTCGAGATCGCCGACGGAATAGACCTCCAGGTCCTCCTTCAGCGCCTCCTTCAACGCCTGTCCGCGCAAGCCCCGCGGTTCGGCCGGTTCGTCCAGCATCAGCGAGCTCCCTTCCGCCCGTATCCTGGTTGGCGCTATTTGGGCCCCTCGCGCCGCCGGGCGCAAGATTAAGGAGCTTAGCCATGCCCCCAGCCACGATGACCGCCATCGCCGTCGAAGGCGGAAAGGGCCCGGCGCAGGCGCTGCATCCGGTGGAGATCGCGGTTCCGGAGGCGGGTGATGGCGAGATCCTGATCAAGGTGGCGGCGGCCGGGGTGAACCGTCCCGATCTGTTACAGCGCCAAGGCTTCTATCCGCCCCCGCCCGGAGCGCCGCAGACGCTGGGGCTGGAGGTCGCCGGCGAGGTCGTGAAGGCGGCCGGCCGCTGGAAGGAAGGCGACCAGGTCTGCGCGCTGCTCGGCGGCGGGGGCTATGCGGAATATGCGGTCGTCGATGCGCGGCACGCGCTGCCCGTGCCCAAGGGGCTTACGCTGACGCAGGCGGCGGGCCTACCGGAGACGGTCTTCACCGTCTTCACCAACGTCTTCGAGAGCGGCGGCCTGAAGGCCGGCGAGACCTTCATGGTCCACGGCGCGACGTCGGGCATCGGGGTCACGGCGATCCAGATGGCCAAGGCGGCGGGCGCCAAGGTGATCGCCACCGGACGCGGCGCGGACAAGGCTGCCCAGGCGAAGGCGCTTGGGGCGGACGTGGCGATCGATGTGACGGCCGAGGAATTCGAGGCGGTCGCCAAGGCGGAGGGCGGCGTGGACGTGGTGCTCGACATGGTGGGCGCCAGCTACTTCGCAAAGAACCTTGAGGCGCTGAAGACCGGCGGGCGGATCGTCTACATCGCCTCGCTGGGCGGCAATACGCTTGAGGTCCCGGTCTTCAAGATCATGCAGAAGCGCGCGGTGATCACGGGGTCCACGCTGCGCGGGCGGCCGGCCGACGAGAAGGCGCGGCTGGCGGCGGAAGTGGAGCGGGTCGTCTGGCCGTGGGTCGAGGCCGGCAAGGTCAAGGCGGTGGTGGACCGGACCTTTCCGCTTGGCGAGGCGGCTGCCGCGCATGCGTTCCTGGAGAGCGGGTCGCACGTGGGGAAGGTGGTGCTGACCGCATAAGCTTTCTTTTTAATCGTCATCACCCGGCGAAGTCCGGGTGACCCAAGCGCCGTTGCAAGGGTCTCACCTCCGCTTGGGTCCCCCGGATCGCCTTCGGCGACCGTGGGATGACGATGGAAAAAATGAAGAAGGGAGCGCGGTTGCGGCGCTCGCGTTCTTCGAAAATGCCCCAGCTTCGCATCGGCTGTTCCGGGTGGGTCTACAAGGACTGGAAGGGGCCGTTCTATCCGGCGGGCCTGAAGGATGCGGATCGGCTGGCCTGGTACGCGACGCGGTTCGACACCGCCGAGATCAACAACAGCTTCTACCGCCTGCCGACCGAGAACGCGGTGGCCAGCTGGGCGCGGACCGCTCCGGAGGGCTTCGTGTTCGCCTGGAAGGTCAGCCGCTTCATCACCCACAACAAGAAGCTGAAGGACTGTTCGGACAGCGTCGACCTTGTCTTCGGCCGCATGGCGCCCCTTGGCGACAAGCTAGGCCCTGCGCTGGTGCAGCTGCCGCCGCAGCTTCGGCGCAACGACGAGCGGCTCGAAGCCTTCATCGGCTGGCTCCCGAAAGGGCAGCGCATCGCCTTCGAGTTCCGCCACGACAGCTGGTACGACGAGGGCGTCTACGAAATCCTGCGCCGGCACAACTGTGCGTTCGTGATCTCCGACCACCACGCCGCGCCCGCGCCGACCGTGGTCACCGCTGACTGGGCCTATTGGCGGGGGCATGGGCCCGGCGGCCGCTACTACGGGCGCTATCCGGATGAGGAACTGCGCAAGCTCGCCGCCCAGATCGGGCTGTGGCAGGCGGACGGCCTCGACGTCTACGCCTACTTCGACAACGACGTGAAAAGCGCGGCGCCCTTCGATGCGCTGCGACTCAAG
>JBLNCT010000015.1:0-3452 GCA_050260915.1 Parcubacteria group bacterium | reverse complement strand
CGGGAGAAGGTGGCCCGAAGGGCCGGATGAGGGGTCTCTCAAACCTTGATGAAGTCCGACCGCTGAGTCGCAGCTGAAGCGACTTTCGACCCCTCATCCGTCAGCCTTCGGCTGCCACCTTCTCCCGCAAGGGGAGAAGGGTTTTGCTTACGGGCCGTCCGGGATCACTTGAGCGACGCCATAAAGCGCCTTCGCCCTCGCCTCAAAGCACTCGATCAGCCGGTTCACGGCCAGCGAGAAGTTGGCGGTCAGCAGGGTCTCCAGCAGGCGCGACTTGAACGCGAAGTCGATGTCGAAGAGGAGCTTTGTGCCGCCCGCGCAGGGCTCGAAGCGCCAGTTGCTGACCAGGTGCTTGAAGGGGCCGTAGAGCAGCTCGATCTTGATGTGGCGCGTATTGGCGTCGCGGGTGACGCGGGTGGCGAACTTCTCCTTCAGGAAGGCGAAGCCGACGGCGGCCTCGGCATCCAGCGAGGTGACTCCGGGCGAGACGTCGCGCTTGTTCCAGGTGCGCAGGGACGTCATCCACGGCACGAACTGCGGGTAGCTCCCCACGTCGCCAACCAGCCCGAACAGCTGCTCGGGCGTATAGGGCAGAACTCTCGTCAGCTGGTGCCGCAACTCTAGGCGGCTCCATCCAGCGCCAGCCGCGCCGCCTTCAGACGGGCGAAGTCTTCGCCGGCGTGGTGGGATGAACGCGTGAGCGGGCTCGCCGACACCATCAGGAAGCCCTTGGACCGCGCGATGGTCTCGTAGGCCGCGAACTCGTCGGGCGTGACGAAGCGGTCGATGGGCGCGTGCTTGCGGGTCGGCTGCAGGTATTGGCCGATGGTGAGGAAGTCGACGCCGGCCGTGCGCATGTCGTCCATGACCTGCATCACCTCCTCCTTCGTCTCGCCCAGGCCGACCATCAGGCCGGACTTGGTGAACTGGGAGGGGTCGCGCTCCTTCACCCGCTCCAGCAGGCGAAGCGACGCGTAATAGCGGGCGCCGGGGCGGATCTTCAGATAGAGCCGGGGCACGGTCTCGAGGTTGTGGTTGAAGACGTCGGGCCGGGAGTCGATCACCACGTCCGCGGCCGCGCCCTTCCTCAGGAAGTCCGGCGTCAGGATTTCGATGGTGGTCCCGGGCGCGGCGGCGCGGATCGCATGCACGACCGCCGCGAAGTGAGCCGCCCCGCCGTCCGGCAGGTCGTCGCGGTCCACCGAGGTGATGACCACGTGCTTCAGGCCCATCTTCGCCACCGCATCGGCGACACGCGCGGGCTCGGTCGGGTCGAGCGCCAGCGGCAGGCCGGTCGTCACGTTGCAGAAGGCGCAGGCCCGGGTGCAGATCTCGCCCATGATCATCATGGTCGCGTGCTTCTGGCTCCAGCACTCGCCGATGTTCGGGCAGGCCGCCTCTTCGCAGACGGTGACGAGGCCGTGTTCGCGGACGATGCCGCGCGTCTCGTTGTAGCCGGGCGAGCCCGGCGCCCTCACGCGCAGCCACTCGGGCTTGCGCAGAATCGGGCTGTCCGGCCGCCCCGCCTTTTCCGGGTGGCGAGGACGCGCCCTCGTCGTGTCGATCACTGTGGCCATGCAGTGGTCTAGATCGGCCTTTCCATGCCCCCGATCAACCCGGTTCGAGAAGAACCGGCCCCGGCTCTGGGGAGTTTACAGACCTGATATGGACGGCGCGCTCACCGAATGTGACACATCTTTTCAATCGGTAACGGAGCCTATAGGATTCGTTCACGATAAGACGGCGGGGAAACTTTCGGGGAGTTCCACCGGTATGCCGCGTGCTTTCGATGCGCGGGACGGAGAGCGGTCGGTTTTTGACGCGCTGCTCGACGCCCGTGATCGTTACGGGGCCAAAAAGCCCATCCTGGAAGACCAGGAGCGTAACCCTCTCACCTACACCGACCTGATCCGGGCGAGCTTTGCGCTTGGCCGGAAGATCGCCGCCTTTACGGAGAAGGGCGAGCGCGTGGGCGTTCTGCTGCCGTCGAGCGCGGGCGTGGTGGTGACCTATTTCGCGCTGCATGCGTTCGGCCGCGTGCCGACCATGCTGAACTTCACGTCCGGCCTGCGGAACCTGCGGGCTGCCTGCCGCGTGGCGGGCGTGAAGCAGGTGCTGACCGCGCACCGCTTCATCGAGCAGGCGAAGCTGCACGACGTGGTCGATGCGCTGGAGGAAACCGGCTGCAAGCTGACCTACCTGGAAGACGTCCGGGAAAAGATCGGGCTGGCCGACAAGCTCTATGCGGCCGCGGCGGGCGCCCTGCCCAGGCAGTTCCGGGTGGCGACCAGTCCGGATGATCCGGGCGTGGTGCTGTTCACCTCCGGCAGCTTCGGTGCGCCGAGGGGCGTGGTGCTGAGCCAGCGCAACCTGGTCGCCAACGTGATGCAGGTGGCCGCGCACATCGAACTCGACCCGAACTGGGTCATGTTCAACCCGCTGCCGACCTTCCACTGCTTCGGCCTGACCGGCGGGGTGCTGCTGCCGATCCTGACCGGGATGAAGGCGTTCGAGTACCCCTCGCCGCTGCACACCAAGCAGATCCCGAACCTGGTGAAAGACACCAAGGCCTCGATCCTGCTGGCGACCGACACCTTCGTGAACCAGTACGCCCGCGCCGCCGACCCCGGCGACCTCTGCGGACTGGAGTTCGTCGTCTGCGGCGCCGAGAAGGTGCGCGACGAGACCCACGCGCTGATCAGGGACCGCTTCGGTCCGATCCCGCTGCTGGAAGGCTATGGCGCGACCGAGGCCTCGCCCGTGATCGCGGTCAACAAGCCGACCGACAACCGCCCCGGCACCGTGGGCGGCCTCTTGCCCGGCATCGAGACGAAGATCGAGCCGGTCGAAGGCATCGAGGGCGGCGGCAAGCTCTACGTTCGCGGTCCGAACGTGATGAGCGGCTACCTGAACGATCGCGGCGAGCTGGAGCCGCCCGCTGACGGCTGGCACGACACCGGCGACGTCGTGGACATCACCGACGACAACTGGATCACCATCAAGGGCCGCGTGAAGCGCTTCGCGAAGATCGGCGGCGAGATGGTGTCGCTGACGGCGGCGGAGGATTTGGCATCGGCGGTCTGGCCGGAGGGCCGGCACGCGGTCATCTCCCTGCCCGACCCGAAGAAGGGCGAGAAGCTGGTGCTGGTCACCGACTGCCGCGAGGCCAACATCGCCCCGCTGGTGGCTCACGCCCAGACGGTCGGGGCGCCGGAGCTCGCTGTGCCGCGCAAGATCCTGAGGGTCACCGAGGTCCCTGTGCTCGGCACCGGCAAGACCGACTACGTCGCCATCCAGCGCATGGCGGAAACCGAGGCCCGCGCGGCCTAGCTGTCGTTTCCAAGAAGGTTGTTCACTCTGAGCCAGGGTGAAGCGCCGCCGATGCCTGCGTGGGGTCGGATGAGGTTGTAGCTGTCTGTCCAGGGGCCGATGGCGGCGTTGCGCTGGTCCGA
>JBLNCT010000014.1:0-18342 GCA_050260915.1 Parcubacteria group bacterium | reverse complement strand
CGGACCAGCGCAACGCCGCCATCGGCCCCTGGACAGACAGCTACAACCTCACCCGACCCCACGCAGGCATCGGCGGCGCCTCACCCTGGCTCAGAGTGAACAACCTTCTTGGAAACGACACCTAGGGCAGCTCGATCAGGGGCCGGATCGCCGGGTCCCGCTCCATCCGCCAGCCGAGCAGGACCTGCGCGACCAGGATGCCGATGCCGGCCGCGTAGCCTGAGAAGACCCCGGCCGGATAGCGCCCGCCGTTCGCCACGTCGTGCACCTGCCAGTAGATGAATGCGGCCAGCGCCAGCAGCACGCCGATGCCCGTCAGCACCGAGATCACGCTCTGGCCGAAGCCGGACATGTAGCTGAGCCAGACATGGCGCGACAGCAGCCGGCGCACAGCCGGGATCAACAGCGGCAGCAGCCACGACAGCAGCAGGAAGCTCGTCGGGAAGAAGATCGTGCGCTGCAGCTTCAGGTCCGCAGCGCCCGGCAGCGTGCGCCAGGCATAGGCCACCGCGCCCGCGTAGATCAGGCTCGCCGCCGCAAACGTCGAAATCTGCATGCGACGGAAGTTTCGCCAGGAGGCGGTGTGCGCCATCGCGCCAAGATAGGCGCCGCGCGTGGCGGATAAAGGGCGGTCGTAACACCTCTCCCTGAGGGAGAGGGAGGGGCCCGCGAAGCGGGAGGGTGAGGGTTTACGGCTTCTCCGGAGAGGTCCCTCAACCCTCATCCTCCCACTCGCCTTCGGCTCGCGGGCCCCTCCTTCTCCCTCAGGGAGAAGGGGTGTTGCGCAGCACCCGCCCCGCCACGGCGTCCAGCCTGGCCACCATCGCCGGATCGCGCGCCTCCGGCGCCGTGGCGACCGCGAAGTCGAGGCAGGTGTCGATGGGCGAGGGGTCGCGCTCTTCGGGCAGCGAGTGGGCCAGGCGGCGGACCAGTTCGCGGGCCTTGTCGGCGTTGGCCATCAGGACGGCGAGCGCATTCGGCACATCGACGTCCGGCTCTTCCTCGTGCCAGCAGTCGTAGTCGGTGACCATGCCGATGGAGGCGTAGGGCAGCTCCGCCTCCCGCGCGAGCTTGGCCTCCGGCATGGCGGTCATGCCGATCACCGAGCAGCCCCACGCGCGGTAGAGCCGGCTTTCCGCGAGGCTCGAGAACTGCGGGCCCTCCATGGCGAGGTAGGTCCCGCCCTCCACCACGGGCGCACCGGCGGCGCGGGCGGCCTCGGCGGCGAAGCCCGACAGCCGCTCACAGACCGGCCGCGCCATGGACACGTGCGCCACGAAGCCGGGGCCGAAGAAGCTCTTCTCACGGGCGAAGGTGCGGTCGATGAACTGGTCGACGACGACGAAGGTCCCGGGCGGCAGGTCTTCCCGCAGCGAGCCGACGGCCGACAGCGAGATGACGTCGGTGCAGCCGGCGCGCTTGAGCGCATCGATGTTGGCCCGCGCGTTCACCGCGCTCGGCGGGATGCGGTGGCCTCGGCCATGCCTTGGAAGGAAAACGAGCCGCACCTTGCCGATGCGGCCCGTCAGAAGTTCGTCGGAAGGTTCGCCGAAGGGGCTGTCCACCCGGATGCGGCGGCGGTCCTCCAGGTCCTCGATGTCATAGAGGCCGGACCCGCCGATTACGCCGAGGGTCCAGCCGGCCATGACGGCCTCAGTGGCTCTCGTTACGCCAGACCCGACGGTAGCTGGCGTAGAGCAGGCCCCCGAACAGCACGAGGTAGATCAGCACCGCAAAGCCCATCTGCTTGCGGTCCTCCATCTTCGGCTCGGCGGCCCACATCAGGAAGGCGGACACGTCCTTGGCCTGCTGCGGCACGGTCGAGGGCGCGCCGTCGTCGAAGGTGACCTTGCCGTCAGCCAGCGGCGGCGGCATGGCGATGAAGCCGCCCGGCGGCACATGGTGCGGATCGCCCGTCCAGGCCGACGACACGTCGCCCGCCATGTACGGGTTGTAGTAGCGGCCAGCCGGCACGTTCAGGCCCGCCGGCGGAGTCACGAAGCCGGTCAGGATCGAGTAGATGTAGCTCGGCCCGCCGTGACGCGCCTTGGCGATGACCGACAGGTCTGGCGGCAGCGCGCCGCCGTTGCTGGCCCGCGCCGCGGCCTCGTTCGGGAACGGCGACGGGAAGCGATCGGCCGAGGTCCCCGGACGCTGGATGGCGTCGCCGGTCTCGGAGTCGATGTCCGGGATTTGGTAGTCCGCGGCGATCGTCTTCACGACCGGGTTGTCGTTCGGGTTCGGGTACTTCGGATCGTAGAACGGCCCGCCCTTCTGGCCGAGGTTGCGGAAGCTGACCAGGTTCATCGAGTGGCAGGCCGAGCAGACCTCCCGATAGACCTTGTAGCCGCGCTGCAGCTGTTCCTGGTCGTACTTGCCGAACGGACCGGCGAAGGAGAACTCGATCTCCTTCGGGTGCTCGGCGCCGCCGGAAGCGAAGGCGGGGGCGGCCACCAGCATCAGCGCCGCCGCGAGAACGGAGACTTTGCGGAGCATGTGGCTCAACCCTTCTTTTCGGGAGCGGCGACCGCTTCGGCCGGAACCGCGGCGGGATGGGACAAGGCGGGCGTGGCGATGGTGTCGGGCACGGGCAGCGGCTTCTCGATGAGGCCGAGCATCGGCAGGATCACCAGGAAGAAGGCGAAGTAGTACAGAGCCGCCACGCGCGAGAGCCACACGAAGCTGTTCAGGTCGCTCTCGAACACCTTCACCGTCGTCAGGCCGGGGATCACCTGATCGTCCGGCAGCTTGGCGCCGCAGAAGCCCAGGATGACGCAGGCCACCACGAAGATGACGAAGTAGAGCTTGGCCATCGGACGGTAGCGCATCGAGCGCACCTTCGAGGTGTCCAGCCAGGGCAGGGCGAAGAAGCAGGCGATCGAGCCGAACATGGCCAGCACGCCCATCAGCTTGTCCGGGATGGCCCGCAGGATCGCGTAGAAGGGCAGGAAGTACCACTCGGGCACGATGTGCGCCGGCGTCACCAGCGGGTTCGCCGGGATGTAGTTGTCGGCGTGACCCAGCGCGTCCGGCATGAAGAAGACGAAGACCGCGTACATGATCAGGAAGAGGACCATGGCGAACCCGTCCTTCACCGTCGCGTACGGGGTGAAGGGCAGCGTGTCGGCCTTGGACTTCGGATCGACGCCGGTCGGGTTGTTCTGGCCGGTCACGTGCAGCGCCCAGACGTGCAGGACGACGACGCCCGCGATCATGAACGGCAGCAGGTAGTGCAGCGAGAAGAAGCGGTTCAGCGTCGGGTTATCGACCGCGAAGCCGCCCCACAGCAGCGTGGTGATCGTCTGGCCGACGATGGGGAAGGCGCCCAGCAGGTTGGTGATCACGACCGCGCCGTGGAAGCTCATCTGCCCCCAGGGCAGCACGTAGCCCATGAAGGCGGTGGCCATCATCAGCAGGTAGATCACGCAGCCCAGCAGCCACAGCACCTCGCGCGGCGCCTTGTAGGAGCCGTAGTAGAGGCTGCGCAGCATGTGGATGTAGACCGCGATGAAGAACATCGAGGCCCCGTTGGCGTGGGTGTAGCGCAGCAGCCAGCCGTAGTTCACGTCGCGCATGATGTGCTCGACGGAGGCGAAGGCTTCCTTGGCGTTGGGCGTGTAGTGCATCGCCAGCACGATGCCGGTGACGATCTGCACGCCCAGCATCAGCGACAGGATGCCGCCGAAGGTCCACCAGTAGTTCAGGTTCCGGGGCGTCGGATAGTCCACGAAGGTGTCGTGGCCCAGACGCAGGATCGGCAGGCGGGTGTCCAGCCAGCGGGTGAAGGCGTTCTTCGGTTCGTAGGTCGAATGTCCGCTCATGATCAGCCGATCTTGACCTTGGTGTCGGAGAGGAAGTTGTAGTCGGGCACGACGAGGTTCTTCGGCGCCGGACCCTTACGGATACGTCCCGAGGTGTCGTAGACCGAACCGTGGCAGGGGCAGAACCAGCCGCCGTACTCGCCGCCGCCGAAGGTCGGCACGCAGCCGAGGTGCGTGCAGGAGCCGACCAGGATCAGCCACTCGGCCTTGCCCGGCTTGTGGCGCGCCTCGTCGGGCTGCGGGTCCTTCATCGGCGCGTTGTCGTCCTTCACCGCCTTCTCGATTTCCGAGGGCGTGCGGTTGCGGATGAACAGCGGCTTGCCCCGCCAGTTGATCGTCACCTGCTGCCCGGCGGCGACCTTGGTCAGGTCGAACTCGACGGAGGCCAAGGCCAGCGTGTCCGCGGAAGGCGCGAACTGGCCGATCAGCGGCCACAGGGTCACCAGACCCGCGCCCGCCGCGCCGGCGACGGCGGCGATATGGATGAAATCGCGGCGGCTGGGGTCATCCCCCGCGCCGGTGTGGGTCGTTGCGTCCACGGCGGTGTCGGCCACCTTGAGATCACCCCTTCATAAAGAGCAGCGTCCTTGATCGGACGCGGCCTCAAACGAGCGGATAGGCGCGGGACATCGCGTCCCCTTTAAAGGCTGCGCCACCCCGTGGCGGTCGCCTTAAAATGCGTCTCGTCCTTTTTCAACCGGCCTTTGGACAAAACAGCCGCGGCAGGCGGGCTTTCCATGACAGGCGGCTTGATCGTAATCAAGGCGCGCCGGACGGGCGGGCGCGATCAGGCGGCCCATTCATCCCTCTTTGCGTCCGGAGAAGCGCCGTGTTGGATATGCCGCAAGCCCCTGCCATCGAAGCCCAGAAGGAAACGGCGCGTCTCTGGTTCGAATCGCTGCGCGACCGGATCTGCGCGGCGTTCGAGCGGCTGGAGGACGAGGCGCCCGCCTCCCTCTACGAAGGCGAGCCCGGCCGGTTCGTGCGCACGCCCTGGCAGCGCGACGGCGGCGGCGGCGGCGTGATGAGCCTGATGCACGGCCGCTTCTTCGAGAAGGTCGGCGTGCACACCTCGTCGGTGTTCGGGACCTTCACGCCGGAGATGGCCAAGGCGATCCCCGGCGCCGATGAGGACCCGCGCTTCTTCGCCACCGGCATCTCGCTGATCGCCCACATGCGCTCGCCGCGCGTGCCGGCGGTGCACATGAACACCCGCTTCATCGTGACGACGAAGACCTGGTTCGGCGGCGGCGCGGACCTGACGCCCCTGCTGGCTTACCAGCGCGAGCAGGACTTCCCCGACGCCATCGCCTTCCACGGGGCGATGAAGGCCGCCTGCGACGCCCATGACCCCGACTGGCACGCCAAGTACAAGCAGTGGTGTGACGAGTACTTCTTCCTGCCGCACCGGAACGAGCCGCGCGGCATCGGCGGCATCTTCTACGACCACCACAACAGCGGCGACTGGAACCGCGACTTCGCCTTCACGAAGGACGTGGGCGAGGCCTTCCTCGGCATCTACCCGAAGATCGCGGCCGGGCGCATGCACGAGCCCTGGACCGACGAAGAGCGCGAGGAGCAGCTGATCCGCCGGGGCCGCTACGTGGAGTTCAACCTCCTCTACGACCGCGGCACCACCTTCGGCCTGAAGACCGGCGGCAACGTCGACTCGATCCTCAGCTCCATGCCCCCCGTGGTGAAGTGGCCGTGATAGACATTTGATGCGTTTGGATATACATTGGGCCAAGTGTATATCCGGAGGCTGTCATGAAGGTCGCCAAGTGGGGCAACAGCCTCGCCGTCCGCATCCCTGCCAACGTCGCCGATGCCGTCGGCTTGAAGGAAGGCGACGAGGTGCAGATGCACGTCGCCGAGAAGGGCCGGACCTTCGAAGTCAAAAGGCAGATGACGCGAGAGGAGGCGCTGGAGGAGCTGAAGAAGTTCCGCGGCCTGATCCCCGCCGGCTTCAAGTTCAATCGCGAAGAGGCTCACGAGCGCGGATACGATGAAGACTGAGGCGTTCTTCGACACGAACGTCCTCCTCTACATACCTTCCGCGGAGACGGAGAAAGCCGAGCGCGCACGTCGACTTGTCGAGCAGGGGGGCGTTATCAGCGTGCAGGTGCTGGACGAGGTGGCGTCAGTCAGCTTCCGAAAGATCGGCCTGGGGTGGCCCATTATCCGTCGCTTCCTGGCGGTCGTAAGGGAAAGCCTGGAGGTCGCACCCACGGACTTGTCCACCCACGAGCTGGGACTCGATATTGCCGAGCGCTACCGGATAAGCGTCTACGACTCGATGCTGCTCGCCGCCGCGCTGGAGTCAGGCTGCACGACCTTCTGGTCGGAAGACCTCCACAACGGCCAGCTGATCGAAGGCCAGCTGACGATCCGCAATCCGTTCGCCTAGTAGGCCATCCCCTGCGCCACGGCCTTTAGCCGCTCGACGATAGAGAGCTTGTCGTCGATGAAGTCGTTCTCGACCCACCAGCTCTCCACCTCACGCAGAACCTCGCCGACGAGCGGGCCCTTGGGCACGCCGGCCGCGATGACCTCCTCCCCGGTGAGCGGCAGGGTGGGCGCGGTCCAGGTCTGGCCGACGGCCAGCAGGGCGCGCCATTGGGAGGTGGCGGAGGCTTTCGGCGAGGCGGCCCAGGCGAGCTTGACCCGGTCGCGGAAGGTCTGGGGGCCCAGCCGGTAGACCGCGCGGCGCGCCTCGCGAGGGCTCATCCAGCTCACCAGCTTCGGCTCGTCGCCGGCGGCGGCCATGAGCCTTTCCCTTTGGGCGTTGGACAGGCGCAGGGCTTCGGCCGTCTCGCCCACCGCGAAGGGGTCCTGCGGCAGCAGGGTGGCCAGCCGCAGTTCGGCGTCGGTCTCGAACAGCTGGTCGGTCTCGATGTCCACCAGCTGCTCGAAGCGCGCGAGGCTTCCGGCCTGCGGGAGCAAGGTCTGCAGCACGCCCGTCGCCGCCATCAGCCGCACGGCCGGGCGTGGGTCGTCGGCGGCGAGGAGCTTCAGCAGTTCCTTCTGCACCCGCTCAGCTGCGAGGTCGGTGAGCAGGTCGCGCAGCCGCTCGCAGGCCTCCAGCGCCGCGCGGTCAGGCTCCCCGCGCCCGTACCAGGCCAGGAAGCGGAAGAAGCGCAGGATGCGCAGGTGGTCCTCGCGGATGCGGGTGTCGGGGTCGCCGACGAAGACGATCCGGCCCGCCCGCGCATCCTCGATCCCGCCGACCGGGTCATGCACCGTGCCCTCGGCGTCGCAGTAGAGGGCGTTGAGGCGGAAATCGCGGCGCTGGGCGTCCTCCGCCCAGTCGGTCGTGAAGGCCACCACCGCCCGGCGGCCGTCGGTGGCGACGTCTCGGCGCAGGGTGGTGATCTCGTAGGGGCGGTGGTTCGAGATGGCCGTGACTGTGCCGTGGTCCACGCCCGTCGGCACGGCGCGGATGCCCGCCGCTTCGAGCGCCTCCGTCACCTCATCCGGCGTCAGGGTCGTGGCGATGTCCACGTCGTCGATGGGCCGCTTCATCAGGGTGTTGCGGACGCAGCCGCCGACAAAGCGGGCGCAGTCCGGCCCCCCCTTCGCCGCCAGCGCGGCCATGACCGCCTGCGTGGCCGGCAGCTTCATCCAGGGCTGGACGCCGATCGTCTCGCTCATGGATTTGCCGTTAGACCCCATAGAGCCGGTCGTACAGGGCTCGCAGCATCCCGGCCGTCGCGCCCCAGATCACCCGCTCCTCGTGCGTCATGGCGTAGAAGTAGCGCCGCTCGCCCGTCGGCTGGTCGTAGTAGCGGCGTTCGTGGTTGGCCGGGTCCATCAGGAAGCGGAACGGCGTCTCGAAGATCTCTGCCACCTCCTGCGGATTGGGGGAGAGTTCGATGGGCGGGGTGACGAATCCCACCACCGGCGTGATCAGGTAGCCGGTGCCGGTGCGGTAGCGCGTCGACAGCCCCGCCAGCTCCACCCGGTCGCGGGCGAGCCCGATCTCCTCCTCCGCCTCGCGAAGGGCCGCTTCCCAGGGCGTCTCGCCGGGATCAATCCGGCCGCCGGGCAAGGCCACCTGCCCCGTGTGCTTGCGCAGCGTGTCCGCACGCCGCGTCAGCAGCACCGCCAGGCCGTCGTCCCGCTCAACGAGCGGCACCAGCACGGCGGCCGGCGTGAGCTCGGCGTCACCCGTCGGCGCCATCTCCGGGTTCAGGTCGAAGTCGGAGCGGTGCGGGCGGTCGGTCTCGTAGCTTTCCAGCGGATCGAGGCGCCGCCGCACCCAGTCGCGGACCTCATCCGGATGGGCGTCCGGCCTCACGCGAGCGGCCCCACGGTGAACCACTGGCCGTGCGAGGAGACCGCCATCACGCCGTCCCGCGCCTGCGCCATCTCGACCAGCTCGTAGAACACCGGCCGGGCGATCAGAGCCTCAAGACCACGACGGACGTGCAGGTATGGCCGGGGCTCGCCGGTCTGCGGGTCCATCTCGACGCGGATCGCGTTCTCGGGCCCCGCCTCGACCTCGTCACCGGCGTTGGTGGTGAAGCGGAGCACATCGCCATCCCTGTCGACACGGGTGGCGACGAAGGGCGCGTCCTCCACCTGGATACGCAGCTTCTCCACCGGGGTGACGAGATAGATGCCGTCGTCGTCCTTGCGCAGCACCGTGGAGAACAGCCGCACCAGCGCCTCGCGCCCGATGGGCGTGCCCTCGTGAAACCAGACGCCGTCCTTTCGGATGCGGATGTCGATGTCACCGCAGTTGGGCGGATTCCACAGATGCACCGGCGGCAGCCCGCGCTTCTTCGGCGCCTCGTTCGCGGCTGCGATCACGCCTTCCAGTCCGGGCTTCGACTCTGCCATGGCCCTAACCTAGTGCGGGCTCAGAGCGTTGCCAGCCCTTCCAGCCGGTCGGCCGCGCCAGGAACGAGTTCCTTCACCAGCACCCGCCGCTGATCGACCGGCCCCGGCATGACGACCTTGGGCGCGCGCTGGAACCCCGTGCGCTCGAACCAGGGCAGATCGCCGACCAGCAGCACCGCCTCGCAGCCCGCGTCCCGCGCCGCTTCGCAAGCCCGTTCCACAAGCTGCTGGCCGAGCCCGTTGCCGCGCTGGCTTTCGTCCACGGCGATGGGCCCGAGGAAGGTCACGGCCTGCCCACCCACGTGGATAGGCCACAGCCGAACGGACCCCACCAGCTGCCCATCAGCCTCCGCCACGAATGACAGCTGGGTCTGGGGCGTATTCCCCTCCCGCAGCCGCTCCGCCGCCTTGGCATAGCGGCCCGGACCGAACGCGCGCTCCACCAGCGCGGCGATCTCCGGCGCGTCCTTGGGCTCTTCGTTGCGGATCAAGGGGGAGGTCATGGGAGGGGCGCCAATAGGGCCCGCGTCGTTGCACGTCAATGCGTGGTTCGACACGGCCCTTCGGGCCTGCTCACCATGACGAACTCCGAGCGCGTCATCCTGAGCAGCCCGCGAAGCGGGCGTGTCGAAGGACGAAGGACGCATTGCCGGACGCCCAATGCACAGTATGTTGCGGCGCCCATGCCTGATGAGCCCTCCCCCAGCTCCTTCCGAGCCCTCGTGAAGCAGCGCGACTTCGTGCGCTTCTGGTTCTCGCGCTGGACCGCGGTGCTGGCGGTGCAGATCGAGAGCGTAGCGCTGGGCTGGCAAATCTACGAGATCGCCCGCCGCACCATGGACGTGAAGCCGGCCGCCTTCATGGTCAGCCTGATCGGGCTGGTCTCCTTCATCCCCGTGCTGTTCCTGGCGCTTCCGGCCGGTGAGACCGCCGACCGGCACGACCGCAAGACCATCCTGCTCTTCTGCTACGCGGGCGAGATCGCTTCGGTCGCGGTGCTGACGGCGGCGGCTGCCCTCCACTTCGCCTCCATCCCCCTGCTGCTCGGGATCGCCCTGCTGTTCGGCTCGGCCCGCGCCTATTTCTCGCCGGCGAGCACCGCCGTTGGCCCGATGCTGGTGCCGCGTGAGCTGCTGCCCCGCGCCATCGCATGGAGTTCGCTGGCCTGGCAGTCGGCGTCCGTCCTGGGTCCGGCCATCGGCGGCCTGCTGGTCGCCATCTCGCCAGCCCATTCCTACGGCGCGGCGCTGGTCCTCTACGCCGTGGCCGCCGCTTGCGTGCTCGCCATCCGCACACCGACCCAGCCGACGGTCCAGCCCGGCTCGCGCTGGGCGCTGATGAAGGAGGGGCTGGCCTACGTCTGGCGCAACAAGATCGTCTTCGGCTCGATCTCGCTGGATCTGGCGGCCGTGATCCTCGGCGGCGCCACCGCCCTCCTCCCCGTCTTCGCCAAGGACGTCCTGCACATCGGCCCGCAAGGCTTCGGCCTGCTGCGCGCCGCGCCCGCCGTGGGTGCGGCCATCGTCGCCCTCCTGCTCGCCAGCCGCCCGATCCACCACAAGGCCGGCCTGTGGATGTTCAGCGGCGTGGCCATCTTCGGGGCGGCTACGGTGGTGTTCGGGCTGTCCAAGCTCCTGTGGCTGTCCCTGCTCGCGCTCGCGATCCTCGGCGCGGCCGACATGGTCAGCGTCTACATCCGCCAGACGCTGGTGCAGCTGGTCACCCCCGACCACATGCGCGGGCGCGTGGCGACGGTGTCCTCCCTCTTCATCGGCGCCTCCAACGAACTCGGCGAGTTCGAGAGCGGCGTCGTGGCCCGGTTCCTGGGTCCGGTGGGGGCGGCGGTGTTCGGCGGCGTTGGCGCGCTGACGGTCACCGCCATCTGGGCCAAGCTCTTCCCCGCCTTGCGCAAGGCGGACCGGCTCGCTTAAGACCTCTCTCAAACAACTGTTGGAGAGGGAAGATGGGCGTTCTTGAGGGCAAGGTCGTACTGGTCACCGGCGCCGCCGGCGGCATCGGCAAGGAATGCGCGCTGCTGGCGGCGCGCGAAGGCGCCAAGGTGGTCGTCAACGACCTCGGCGGCTCCGTTGCTGGAGGGGATGAAGGCGACGCGGGGCCCGCCCAGCAGACGGCCAATGAGATCAAGGCCGCCGGCGGCGAGGCCGTCGCCAACTCCGAGAGCGTGACCTCCATGGCCTCGGTCAAGGGCATGTTCCAGCAGGCCATGGACACGTTCGGGGGCCTGCACGCGGTGATCAACCCGGCCGGCATCCTGCGCGACGGCATGTTCCACAAGATGCCCGACGAGGACTGGGACAAGGTCATCGATGTCCACCTGCGAGGCGCCTACAACGTCACCCGCGCCACCGTGGAGCATTTCCGCGACCAGCAGGACGGGTCCTACGTCCACTTCACTTCGACATCCGGCCTGATCGGCAACATCGGCCAGGCCAACTACGCCGCCGCCAAGCTCGGCGTCATGGGCCTGTCGCGGATCGTGGCGATGGAAGGGGCGCTGAAGAACGTCCGCTCCAACATCATCGCGCCGTTTGCCTGGACGCGGATGATCGCCACCATCCCGGTGAAGGACGAGGCCTCCGCCCAACGGGTCGAGCGGATGCGCAAGGCCATGCGCGCCGACCAGGTCGCCCAACTTGCGGTGGCCCTGTGCGCCGAAGCCGCCAAGGACGTCAGCGGCCAGATCTTCGCCGTACGCGGCAACGAGGTCGTGCTGTTCAACCAGCCGCGCCCGGTGAAGTCGCTGGCGCGGATCGAGGGCTGGGACCCCTCCTCGATCATCAGCCAGTGCTTCCCCGCCATGAAGCCCGACTTCACCGACCTCGGCGCGACCGCGGCCGTGTTCCCGTACGATCCGGTCTGACCTTCTCTCAAACCCGATTACCCCGGCGAAGGCCGGGGCCCAGATTCAGCCTGAGAGTCTGGTGGGTTTCACCTGGACCCCGGCCTTCGCCGGGGCAATCGGAGTGAAATGATGCGTAGAGCTGCAATCGTTGCGCCCGTCCGCACGCCGGTCGCCAAGTTCCTCGGCTCCTTGCAATCCGTCCCGGTCGAGGAACTCGCCGCGACCGTCGTGAAGGCGACCATCGAGCGCGCCGGGGTCGACCCCGCGCGGATCGACGACGTGGTCTTCGCGCAGTCATACCTGAACGGCGAGACCCCTTGCACCGGCCGCTGGGCCGCGTTGCAGGCGGGCTTGCCGATCGAGGTGCCGGGGATGCAGCTCGACCGCCGCTGTGGAGGGGGGCTGCAGGCCATCGCGACGGCGGCGATGATGGTGCAATCGGGCGCGGCGGACGTGGTGATCGCCGGCGGCGTCGAGAGCATGAGCCGCGTCGAGTACTACACCACCGACATGCGCACCGGCGCGCGGGCGGGCTCGGTGAAGCTGCACGACCGGCTCGAACGCGGCCGCGAGCGCAGCCAGCCCGTGGAGCGCTTCGGCTACATCAGCGGCATGATCGAGACGGCCGAGAACCTCGCGCGCGAGCACAACATCAGCCGCGAAGCCGCCGACGAGTTCTCCGCCGAAAGCCATCGCCGCGCGGCCGAGGCCTGGGCCAGCGGCAAGTTCGCCGACGAGGTCGTCCCCGTCGCCGTGCCGCAGAAGAAGGGCGAGCCCGTCCTGTTTGCCAAGGACGAAGGCATCCGCGCCGACGCCACGGCTGAATCGATGGCCGCGCTCCGCCCAATCATGAAGGACGGCGTCGTCACCGCCGGCAACTCCAGCCAGCAGAATGACGCGGCCGCCGCCTGCCTGATCGTCGCCGAGGACAAGCTCGCTGAACTGAACCTCGAGCCGATGGGCTACATGGTCGGCTGGGCCGCCGCCGGCTGCCACCCGGCCACCATGGGCTTTGGCCCCGTGCCCGCCGTCGAGCGGCTGTTCGCCCGCACCGGCCTGTCGTGGGACGACATCGACCTCGTCGAACTCAACGAAGCCTTCGCCGCCCAGGTGCTGGCGGTGTTGAAAGGCTGGGGCTGGGACGACCGCTCGCGCCTCAACGTCAACGGCTCGGGCATCAGCCTCGGCCACCCCATCGGCGCGACGGGCGTACGCATCCTCGCCACCCTCATGCACGAGATGCAGCGCCGAAAGGCCCGCTACGGTCTCGAGACCATGTGCATCGGCGGCGGCCAAGGCATCGCGGCGGTGTTCGAGCGGGCCTAACGTACCGGGTTTAGGAGCGGTACGATGCCCTTGAAGTGGCGCTCGTTGTCGGTGACTACCGTGCAATCGTTCGCCACCGCCACAGCGGCCACGATCATGTCGGGCTCGCTGCGAGGTCGTCCGCTCCGATACCCGTCGGCCACAAGTTCCGCCCACACCTCGGCCGCTCGCTCATCGTAAGGCAGGATTCGCCCATCAAACTGAGCGGGTGGGCCATCCGGCCCCCAAAACCACGTATCCAATGAGTCGCGTTTACGTCCAGCGGGTAGTTGGAGAATCCCACGGCGAACCTCGCCGAGCGTCCATGAGGCGATATGAAGATTGGTGTCCACCTGCTCGCCAAGCCACCGCAACAAGGCTGGCGATGGCGCCGGCTTGATAAGGTTGCTGACGATGTTCGTGTCGAGCAGGTAGCGCGTCACAGATCGATGTCGCGCGGCGGGAACGGTTTCCGTTCGAGATCGATGCCTGAACCCACAAGCGGCGAGTTCCTGAATGCTCGCAGAATGCCGCCTTTGGTCGGTTCGGCAGGGGCAAGGTCCCGCTCGATATCCCGCCGCAGTTCGACATCTCCCGTCGCAAGTCGCCTCGCCACTTCGCGAATCAACATCTTGTCTGCCGCGAGACCTCTAACCTCAAACCGGTCCATACCGGTTTGACGCATGCGCTGACGATGACTTTCGACGGCGCGGCGCTGGGAGGATTTTGTCATGACCGGTAATATAACCGGTTAGATACTCGCCGCAAGCTTCCGCAGCGCCTCGCCGCCCAACCGCCGGATGATCCAGTCGTCCAGCGCCTCCGCGCCGATGCTGTCGTAGAACGCGATGGAGGGCGCGTTCCAGTCGAGGACGGCCCAGTCGAGGCGCGGCAGGCCCTCTTCCACGCACCGGCGCGCAAGCCTCGCCAGCAGCGCCTTGCCCGCGCCCTTGCCGCGCGCTTGCGGCCGGACGAACAGGTCTTCCAGGTAGATGCCGTGGCGGCCCCAGAAGGTGGAGTAGTTGTAGAACCACACCGCGAAGCCGACGGGCTCGCCGTCGACCTCGGCGATGTCGCAGAAGACGCGTGGGTTATCGCCGAACAGGTCGCGGGCGATCCCGTCCTCCGTCGCGGTCACCTCCTCGAGCAGCTTCTCATATTCGGCCAGGTCGCGGATGAAGCCGTAGATCAGCGCGGCGTCGTTGGGTTCGGCGGGGCGGACGGTGACGGGCATGGGCTCACTGCGTGGTTCGACACGGGCCTTCGGCCCTGCTCACCATGACTAGCTCAGAGTTCGTCATCCTGAGCAGCGCCGTCAGGCGCGTGTCGAAGGACGCAGGGCGGCGCAGCGCCTACCCCACCTTCACGCCGGGCGGCGCGGGGATGTCGGCGGGGACGAAGAAGTCGGGCATCAGGGAGGCAGTCGGATCGACGCGGTAGTGCTCGAAGTCCCTCACGCCCTCGCCGTACAGGAAGGTGTCGTCGATCACGAACTGGCCGGTGAACTCGCGCGACGGCTTGTTGAAGATCGCATAGGCCGCATCGGCCATGATCTCCGGCGTGCGGCAGTGGCGCATGCCCTCATCGCCCGCCAGCGCGAACTTGATGGCGGCCGTCGCGATCCCGGTGCGCGGCCAGAGCGCATTGAAGGCGATCCCGTCGTCCTTGAACTCCTCGGCCATGCCCAGCATGCACATGCTCATGCCGTACTTGGCCATGGTGTAGGCGACGTGGCGGCCAAACCACTGCGGGCTCATGTCCAGCGGCGGCGACAGGGCCAGCACGTGCGGGTTGGCCGCCTTCTTCAGCCACGGGATGCAGGCCTTCGAGGTCAGGAAGGTCCCGCGCGCGTTGACCTGGTGCATCAGGTCGTAGCGCTTCATCTCGGTGGCTTCGGTCCCGGTCAGCTGGATCGCGGACGCATTGTTCACGCAGATGTCGATCCCGCCAAACTTCGCCGCCGTCTGCTCGACAGCCTCCGTGACGGAGGCTTCCTCCCGCACGTCGACGATCAGCGGCAGAGCCTTGCCGCCCGCCTTCTCGATCTCCTCGGCGGCGGAATAGATGGTGCCCGGAAGGTGCTTGTGCGGCTCGGCGGTCTTGGCGGCGATGGCGATGTTGGCGCCGTCTTTCGCGGCCCGAAGCGCGATGGCCAGGCCGATGCCGCGGCTCGCGCCGGTGATGAAAAGCGTCTTGCCATGAAGGCTCACTGCGTCTCTCCCTTGTCGGGTCTTGCGATCAGCGGCAGGCCCGCCGCGATGTAGCCGGCGCTGAAGGCGATCTCGGCCAGCAGCACGCCCCAGCTCTCGCCCGGGCGCATGACGGAGAAGAGGCCGATGACGAGCGCCAGCGTCCAAAGCCCCGCCGCGATCATGTGGCCGACGCCGCGCAGCAGCATCGGGAACGCCATCACCGCCATGCCGATCGTCCAGACCACCGCGCCGTAGCGATAGGTGCCGGGCCCGAAAGTCATGTCCCCGCCGCTGCGCACGATGATTAGCCCCGTGACCGCCAGCACGAAGCCCAACATCCCAGTGAAGCCCAGCGACCGCCGCGAATAGCCGTAGATTCCGACCAGCCCCAGCATCAGCAGGACGTCGGTCACCAGCCAGTTGATCTGCAGCGCCTGGCCATGCAGCACGCCGGGCGCCAGCGGCCCGATCAGCCGCAGCAGGCCGCCCAGCACGGCGCAGAAGCCCGCGAGACGATAGGCGGTGGCCGGCGTCATCCTGTGCGCTCTCCCCTTATTCCGCGGCCGTTCTAGCCCCAATCTGAGCTGCGCGGTACCACGCCACGCCCTCGTTATCGACCTCGCGGGTCGCGCGCCCTCGGCGGATCAGGCAGTTGATGTGCGCCAGGCTCTCACCGGTGGCCATGCCCGCCAGCTCCGGCACGATCTTGCGCGCGAAGAGGGCGCCAAACACGTCCACCGCCCGTTTGGGCTCGGCCAGCAGCATCTCCAGGCGCTGCAGCGAGCGCTCGTGCCCGGCGGTCAGGTGATCCAGCCTCGCATGAAGCCCGTAAAACGGGTCGTTGTGCGCCGGCAGCACCAGCACCTCGTCCGGGATCGCCGCCTTCAGCTTGGCGAGCGACGCCAGCCAGTCCGACAGCGGATCGGCGTCCGGCTCGGTCGGAAACACCGACACGTTCGATGATATCCGCGGCAGCACCTGGTCGCCGCTGATCAGCAGGTTCAGCTCCGGCGACCACAGGCAGGCGTGCTCCGGCGAGTGGCCGTTGCCCGTCACCACCCGCCACTCGCGCCCGCCGATGTCGAACACATCGCCATCGCTGAGACGCCGGTAGCTGTCGGGCAGCTGGTAGATCGCCTTGCCGAAGCCGCCGAACTTGGCCTTGTAGTTGTCGATCGCTTCATCATCCCAGCCTGCGGCGCGGAAGAAGCGCACGCCGTCCTCCGGCGCCTCGCGGCCCGTGTCGGCGACCAGCATGCGGCACTGGAAGTACTCCAGCCGGGTCATCCACAGCCGGCAGCCGAACTTCCGCGTCATCCAGCCGGCCAGGCCCACGTGGTCGGGATGCAGGTGGGTGCAGATCACCCGCGTGATCGGCTTGCCGCCCAGGGCGCCCGCGAACGCCTTGCGCCAGGCCTGCGCCGTGTCGTGGGTCTGCAAGCCCGTGTCGACCACGGCCCAGCCCTCGCCATCGGCCAGCGCCCACACATTGATGAAGCCTAGCGGTCCGAACAGCGGCATGCGCAGCCACAGCACACCCGGCGCGACCTCCACGGCCTCGCCCGATCCGGGCTCCGGCGTGACCTCGAACGGGTAGGTTAGCTTGGGGCGGCGCGGCTCCTCGGCATCTTCAAACCCGTCACGCACCGCGCACTCTCCCGAACAACTGTTTGACGCATCATCCACCGTTCTGGGCCGCGCCGCAATTCAGCCCCGGTCGTTCATCATCTTGACCCCCTGCAAAAGCGTGGGCTTATGTCCGCGCCAAAGAGGAAACACTCCCAGGAGATCAGTTGATGAGGTTCATCAGGCTTGGCTTGGCCGCCCTGCTGGCGGTCGCCGCCTTCGTTCCCGCGAGCGCCTTCGCGGCGAGCAAGGACCCCATGGAAGCATTGATGCTGGCCAAGGCCCGCGAGAAAGGCATGGCCGACGCGCCGCCCCTCGTCCAGGCCAGCGGCGCCAAGTGCACCCTGTCCAACGCCCGCTGGATCGGCGAGGACAAGAAGTCCGGCATGAACTTCTACGAGGTCGCCTGCAAGGAGGGCCTCGGCTACGTCTTCATCTCGAAGAAGGACGAGCCCAAGCCCCAGACCTTCACCTGCCTGGAAGCCAACAAGCCCCAGCCGGACGGCAAGCCGAGCTCGCTGGCCTGCATGCTGCCGGAAAACGCCAACCCCGAGCAGGGGCTGAAGGCCTTCATCCAGAAGGTCGGCTCGCCCTGCGAGATCGACAAGGCCCGGGCCATCGGCCAGGGCCAGAAGAACAGCTACTTCGAAGTCGCCTGCAAGAGCGGCGCCGGCTACATCCTGGTCACCTCCTCGCCGCCCGATCCCACGGCCGACGTGCAGCTGAACACCTGCCTGGCCTATGAGCCCGGCGGCAACCTGAACTGCGAGCTGACCGACCGCGCCGCCCAGCTGGCTCCGGTCGACGCGCTGGTCGCCAAGTCCGGCAAGTCCTGCACCGTCAAGGACCGCCGCTACGTGCTGTCGACCAAGAACGGCGACAACTACTACGAAGTCGCCTGCACCAGCGGCTCGGGCTACATGGTGCAGGAGAACGCCAAGGGCGAGCTGGCCCGCATCCTCGATTGCGGCGCGGCGGACTTCATCGGCGGCGGCTGCACCATGACCGACGCCCGCGCGGCCCAGACCGAACAGGCGGGCCTCTACACCAAGCTCGCGGCCAAGGCCGGCTACCCCTGCAACGTGGGCAAGTACGCCCCGCTGCCGACCACCGGCGCCAAGGAAGTCATCGAGCTGCAGTGCACGGACCGTCCCGACGGCGGCATCGGCATTTTCACGGCCGCTGGCGGCAAGGTCTACAACTGCGTGCTGGCCGAGCTGGAAGGCTATCGCTGCTCCTTCTCCAAGAAGGATGCCGTCTATCCGAAGCTGACCCAGCAGCTGAAGGCGCTCGGCAAGGGAAGCTGCACGGTTTCCGACGCCCGCGTCATCGGCAAGACCGCCGACGAAGGCTTCGTGGAACTGGCCTGCTCCGACGGCCTGCCGGGCTGGGTGCTCGGCTTCCCCGCCGGCAGCGACACGCCGAAGGAAGTCCTGAGCTGCCTGCAAGCCGCCAACATCGGCGGCGGCTGCCGCCTGCCGACGAACCGGCGCAGCTAGGCCGACAACATCGAGAGAATGAGCCCGCCGGGGGAAACTCCGGCGGGCTTTTTCTTTGGGCATTGATTCCGACTGCCCCGGCGAAGGCCGGGGTCCAGATGAATCCCGCCGACCTCCCAGGCTGAATCTGGGCCCGGCCGTCGCCGGGGAGACGGAGTGGGGTGCTAGTTCAAGGCAGCTTCAATAAACGCCGG
>JBLNCT010000013.1:0-11730 GCA_050260915.1 Parcubacteria group bacterium | reverse complement strand
TAGATGCTCTGCGGTAGCGGTTCGCACCGCCCCCTAGCCCCTAGCCCCTAGCCCCTAGCCCCTAGCCCCTAATCCCTAGCCCCTAGACGGCTTCTTCCAGCCCCGGGTCCTTCGCCCTGGTCGCCCACAGCGCCCCGATGAACGCGCCCTTGATCCTCGGCAGCACCAGCAGGATCAGCGCCGCCAGCGGGATGAGCGTCATCGGCAGGACGTACTGCACCGGCCACTCCCAGATGAACGGGAAGAACAGCAGCGGCGCCACGACCAGGTGGCCGATCAGCAGGATGGTCAGATACGCCGGCCCGTCGTCAGCCCGGTATTCGCCAAGCGGATGGCCGCAGGCGTCGCAGGTGGGCTCCACCTTCAGGTAGCCGCGATAGAGCCGCCCCTGGCCGCAGGCCGGGCACTTGTGCGCAAGCCCGCGCTTGATGCCTAGCCCGAACGGGCGGGGATGATGCGCCACGGCGGGCGCGGGACTCAGTGCACTGTCGGTCATGGCGGCCATATGCCCCGGGTCGGAGCGTTGCATAAGGGCGGCGCGGGGTCGCAGCCGCATTTGGGTGACGTCGGAATTGTGAAGCTTCAGGGGTCTAGCCTCTCGGGGAAGCGGGTTGAACCCCCCTCCGTAGGCTCCGTTCCCCCCTGCACATGCGGCATGCTGTCACGGAAAGGGGCTTGGCCGTAGGAACGGGCCGGAGCGGGCGGCGTTTTCTCGGTGCGCGCATATCGGAGCTGCCCTCACCAGCTCCCTGAAAAGAAGGCCGCCATCCCCCGCCCCTCGGGATGGCGGCCGCTTTCGTTTCTGAGCAAGGCGCCGCACGCGGCCGGAGGCAGGCGCAGGGGCGTGTGTATCGCGTATGCGCATGCACGGCCGGATGCACGGACGCGCGCGCGGCAACGGCAAGGGCGATGAGGGCGAAGAGCAGGACCATGCCGGTAGTGTAACCGTGGCCGGCGCGGAGGGGATTGTGTGGGCTTCGTCACCAAAACCCGTCCTCCTGGGCCTTGTGCCCAGGACCCATAAACGCAAGCGCCGGCCGGCGCGTCATCGCCCGCCCAGCTTCGTTCTGAAACGACGGCGCGTCTGGGTCCTCGGGACAAGCCCGAGGATGACTGGGGGAGGGGCGAGAGGGGCGGTCTGTCTCGCCTTTGTATGTCTCCAGAGTCCCGCTTTGTCCCTTCTGCCTGAGGGAGAAGGAGGGGCCCGCCTTGCGAAGCAAGGTGGGGGGTTGAGGGTCTAGGGACCGCGCCAGGTTCGGAGAGGGCGTAAACCCTCACCCTCCCGCACCGCTAACGCGGGCGGGCCCCTCCCTCTCCCTCAGGGAGAGGTGTCCCTAATGCCTCGCGTCGTCCGCCGTGCTCTTCACCGCCTGCCCGGCGGCCTCGAGGTCCTTGCCGATCCCCGACACGGTGTTGCAAGCGCTCACCAGCAGCGTGGCGGCGAGCAGGGGGAGGAGGAGAAGTTTGCGCACAGGGAGGCTCCAACCACGGTGGAGCCTGTTTGTAGTCGCTCTCCCGCGGGGCGAAAAGGAGGGTTAGAGCGGGTCCTGATCGGAGTCTGCGAGCGGCGCCGAGACGGCTGCGGAGATAGTCTCCAGAACCCGCTGCGGCCCGCGCTCGATCTGCTCGTTCGTGAAGCGCATGACCCGAAAACCCTGCGAGCGCAGCCAGTGATCGCGGCGCGCATCGCGGTCGGGATTATGGTGCGGGCCATCCGCCTCGACGATCAGCCGATGCCGCAGGCAGATGAAGTCAGCCACGTAGCGCCCGATGGGCGTCTGCCGCCTGAACTTCAGCCCCTCAAGCCGCCGGTCCCGCAGGATTTTCCACAGCAGCCGCTCGGTCGCCGACATCTCCCGCCGCAACCGGCGAGCGAAGGCAAGTTCCGTTTCCCCCATCGCGGCCTTCTACCCCTTCTCCCCTTGCGGGAGAAGGTGGCCCGAAGGGCCGGATGAGGGGGTTCTCAGAACTCTCAGCTTCCGAGCAGCGGTTCGTCTTTCGCGGTGGAGAGGGTGGTGCGACCCCTCATCCGACGCCCTCCGGGCGCCACCTTCTCCCGCAAGGGGAGAAGGGTTGGGTCAGCGCCTCGCGTCGTCCGCCGTGCTCTTCACCGCCTGCCCGGCGGCTTCCAGGTCCTTGCCGATCCCCGACACGGTGTTGCAAGCGCTCACCAGCAGCGTGGCGGCGAGCAGGGGGAGGAGGAGAAGTTTGCGCATAACGAGGTCCTAGGTTTAACCCGCTGAAAATTCAGAGAAGTCGGTCAGGTCGTACTTTCGAGCGAACCACTCAACGAAGTCGAGGGCATGAACGCCATCCTGAAAGTGCTTGCGCAGTTCTTCGTCAGATATCCCAGCGTCATTCAATCCGATCGCCCACCGGAGCCTCAGCTCCGTGTCAGCTTCTTGCTTCCAAACGGTGAAGTGGTCGTTACCCAAATGGTCATCCTTCGATGAGGAGTAAGCGCGGCGACTCACAGGCCTAAAGATGCACGGCTGCGAGTCAGCGCTCAATGCGCTAGCTTGAGCGCTCGGGGGAGACTCTTGCCGGGTGGCGGACCAAGCTAAGATCGGGACGGACTGGGCGGCGGACGAGCTGGACGCCATCGTGGAGGACTACTTCACGATGCTCGCTGCCGAGCAGCAAGGCCGCCCATATGTCAAAGCGAGACACGCTGAAGCGCTCATGGGCCGGATCGGCCGTACACACCGATCCGTCGAGTTCAAGCACATGAACATCTCGGCCGTGCTGCGGGAGCTCGGGCTTCCCACTATCCGAGGCTACAAGGCCAAGGAAAACTATCAGAACGCCATCTTCCCAGCGATCGGCCGGTTTCTCTCAGCGCACCCCGAGTTCGCAAACGACGACTGGCTTCCGCCCGAGGTGCTTGCGAGAGCTCATGCTGTGGCGGCGCGCACGCATGACGCCGCAGCGGGAGTGCTTCTGCCCGGAATGAGCGATCGCGACAGGGCCTTCAGGCTGGATGCGCCTGCCGCCGAGCGTCCGGTTATCAAATTCGAGGAGCCGCCAGCGCTAGGATCACAGGTCCGTCGCCCTGAAGGACTCGAGCGGCTGGTGCGTAAATTCGACCCGGCGGCTCGCGACGCCCGCAACCGCCAGCTCGGCTACGCGGGGGAGGCGCACGTCTTCGACTTCGAGTGGCGGCGGCTGATGAAGGCCGGCCGCCCCGACCTGGCCCGCAAGGTCGAATGGACGTCGCAAGAACGCGGCGACGGCGCCGGGTACGACATCCGATCATTCGAATTGGACGGCAAGGATCGCCTGATAGAGGTGAAGGCCACGCGCGGCTCGAGCACTACGCCGTTCTTCCTTTCCCGAACCGAGTTGGAGGTCAGCCGCGAAGCGGCCGACCACTGGCAGCTCTATCGACTTTATAATCTAAACGCCGATCCGCGTTTCTTCTCCCTGAAGCCGCCACTTGAGGTGGCCGTCCAGTTGGAGCCCGAGAACTGGCGGGCGGCGTTCGTTTGATATTAAGTGCAGATGAATGCCACGTTCCTCTCTCCCTGAAAAACTTCTCGACGTTGCCGTTAGAGGCGAGAAATTTCTGGATAGCTGCACACAGCTCAATCGCGAGGTAGTAGTTCGCGCGCCTCTATCCCTTCAACAAAAAGGTGTGCTACTTGGACTTTTTGCGGCGTGCAACAGGGCTTCCGAAAGTGCCATTCTTGTCACTAAGTACGGCAACCCATTCGATGGGGACATAATATTACGCTCGGTCATTGAGGGCACTTCGAAGTTTGCCTACCTCGTTCATAAGAGCGAGGGTTTAGTGGGACGTTTTGAGGAATACAGTCAAACTAGTGTTGACTTTGGCTGGATTAGAACGTCGGAGCGGGCCGCAAAATCGATCGCCAAGGTTCCCGAGAATGCTGAGCACGTATCTTCGATACGGCGTGTAGTTCTTCCGGTGGCCGCCCTCTCCGACCTAAGGAGTCGGTATCCGAGGGGGGGGCCGAAAAAAACTTTCGGAAAAATGGACTTTCATGAAAATTCAGGATGAATTGCAGGGAGATGTCTGCCCTATTTCTATCACCGACTTCTTATATCAATACACCAACACCAGCTCCATAGCTCACATGGAATATGCGGCTGTAGCAGCTTGGAGGGAGCGCGCGCAGCGATCAATGCTCGAGGCTTGGGTCTTTAACTGCGGTCACGCAGCTAGAATAATTTCCGATTGTTGTCTCTGCGGCCTTTTCAGGTTGGCTCATGCGGCGGCGTTTGTAGATGGAGATGTGCGCTCGGTGATTAATTTGGCGACGGAATTTGACGAAGAGATATTTCCATCGTTAGCTGAATATCAGCAAGGTTGCCGCTAATTCAAAAGAAATAGTGAGGCGGCATAACCTGTCATCTTTGCTAACTCTCCAAAATAGGCTAATCCGCATCCATCTTCAACGCCGCGATGAACGCCTCCTGCGGGATCTCGACCTTGCCGAACTGCCGCATGCGCTTCTTGCCTTCTTTCTGTTTGTCGAGGAGCTTGCGTTTGCGGGTGGCGTCGCCGCCGTAGCACTTCGCCGTCACGTCCTTCCTCAGCGCCCTCACCGTCTCCCGCGCGATGATCCGGCCGCCAATCGCCGCCTGGATGGGGATTTGGAACATGTGGGGCGGGATGAGTTCCTTCATTTTTTCGACCATCATGCGGCCTCTCGTCTCGGCCCGCGCGCGGTGGACGAGCATGGAGAGGGCATCGACCGGTTCGGCGTTGACGAGGACGCTCATCTTGACGAGGTCGCCTTCGCGGTAGCCTTCGATCTGGTAGTCGAAGCTGGCATACCCCTTCGAGACGCTCTTCAGGCGGTCGTAGAAGTCGAACACCACCTCGTTCAGCGGCAGGTCGTAGACAACCATCGCCCGTGACCCGACGTAGGAGAGCTCGCGCTGTTCGCCGCGGCGGTCCTGGCAGAGCTTGATGACTGCGCCCAGGTATTCGTCGGGGGTCAGGATGGTGGCCTTGATCCAGGGCTCGGCGATTGTGTCGATCTTCACCGGGTCCGGCATGTCGGCCGGGTTGTGGAGGTCGATCTGGTCGCCGTTGGTCAGCGTGATCTTGTAGACGACCGAGGGGGCCGTCGCGATCAGGTCGAGGTCGAACTCGCGGCTCAGGCGCTCCTGGATGATCTCCAGGTGCAGCAGGCCCAGGAATCCGCAGCGGAAGCCGAAGCCCAGTGCGGCGCTCGTCTCCATCTCATAGGTGAAGGAGGCGTCGTTCAGGCGCAGGCGGCCGATGGCGGCGCGCAGGTCCTCGAAGTCGGCGGCGTCCACCGGGAAGAGGCCGCAGAAGACGACCGGCTGGACTTCACGGAAGCCCGGCAGCGGGGCGTCGGTCGGGCGGCGCACGTCGGTGATGGTGTCGCCGACGGCGGCGTGGGCGACTTCCTTGATGGAGGCGGTGATGTAGCCGACCTCGCCCGGGCCCAGCACGTCGATGGGGGTGTTCTTCGGCTTGAAGACGCCGACGCGGTCGAGCTGATACTCGGCGCCGGTCTGCATCATCTTGACCTTCTGGCCGACGCGCAGCGTGCCGTCGAAGACGCGGACCAGCACCACGACGCCCAGGTAGGCGTCGTACCAGGCGTCGACCAGCAGGGCCTTCAGCGGCGCGTTCGGGTCGCCCTTGGGCGCGGGCAGGCGGGTGACGATGGCCTCCAGCACCTCGGCGATGCCGACGCCGGTCTTGGCGCTGCAGAGGACGGCGTCGGAGGCGTCGATGCCGATCACGTCCTCGATCTGCTGGCGCACCCGGTCCGGGTCGGCGGCGGGCAGGTCGATCTTGTTGAGGACGGGGACGATCTCGTGGTCGTTGTCGATGGCCTGGTAGACGTTGGCCAGCGTCTGGGCCTCGACGCCCTGGCTGGAGTCGACGACCAGGATGGAGCCCTCGCAGGCGGCGAGGCTGCGGGAGACCTCGTAGGCGAAGTCCACGTGGCCCGGCGTGTCCATTAGGTTCAGGACGTAGGTGTTCCCGTCCTTGGCGTGATAGTCGAGGCGGACCGTCTGGGCCTTGATGGTGATGCCGCGCTCGCGCTCGATCTCCATGGAGTCGAGCACCTGCTCCTTCATCTCGCGCGCGGTCAGGCCCCCCGTCTCCTGGATCAGGCGGTCGGAGAGGGTGCTCTTCCCATGGTCGATGTGTGCGACGATTGAGAAGTTGCGGATTTTGTCGAGCGGCGTCATGCGGCCGCCCCTGTAGCATATTCGCGTCGGACGGCGAGGGGCGGCGACAAGACGCGGCGTTTTGGCTTGCGAAACCAGTTTCACCGCATAGTTAAGGCGCGAAGATGAGGGGGCGTGCGCGCCGCAAGCGGGAGCGTAGCGTTGAGTAGGACGATAAGGGCCGGATTGGCGTTGGCTGCGGCCCTGGTGCTCGCCGCCGGCTGTGGGGGCAAGAAGACCGATCCCGCGGCGAAACCCGCGCTGACCGTGACGGCCGTGACCGTCACGCCCGAGCCGCTGACCCGCACGGTCGAGGCCTCCGGCACCATCACCGCCTGGCAGGAAGTGCCCGTGGGCGCCGAGACGGGCGGCCTGCGCGCGGTGGACGTCTATGCCGACGAGGGCTCCTACGTGCGGCAGGGCCAGGTGCTGGTGAAGATGAACGACGCCGTGCTGGTCAGCCAGGAGCGCCAGCAGGCCGCCGCGCTGGCCTCGGCCAAGGCGCAGCTGGCGCAGGCCTCGGCGGCGCTGTCGCGGGCGCAGGAGTTGAAGGGCAAGGGGTTCCTCTCGCAGGCCTCGCTGGATCAGGCGCTGGCGCAGCAGCGGACGGCAGCGGCCAATGTGCAGGCGGCGCAGGCGGCGCTGGCGGAGACCTCGACGCGGCGGGGCCAGACGGATGTGCGCGCGCCGGTCTCGGGACTCATCACCTCACGCTCGGTGGTGAAGGGCCAGATCGTGGCGGCGGGGACGGAGCTCTTCCGCCTCGTGCGCGACGGACGGCTGGAGCTGAACGCCCAGATTCCGGCGCAGGACCTGGCGGCCGTGCGGGCCGGGATGCCTGCGACAGTAATGGGCAACGGCGTCTCCACGACCGGGACGGTGCGGATCGTGACGCCCCAGGTGGACCCGCAAAGCCGGGTTGGGCTGGCCCGGATTTCGCTCTCGCCGGGCTCGGGCCTGAAGCCCGGGATGTTCGCCACCGCCTCGATTGCGGGCGGCGCGGCGCCGTCGCTGACCGTGCCGGCGCAGTCGATCATCTACCGGAGCGACCAGAGCGGGGTTTACGTGCTCGACCCCACGAGCCACGTCCACTTCCGTCCGGTGAAGACCGGCCAGCGCGTGGCTGATAAGGTGGAAGTGCTGGCGGGGGTGAACGCCGGTGAGCGGGTGGTCGGGCAAGGCGCCGGCTTCCTGTCCGACGGCGACCTGGTCCGCGTGTCGCGCTGATGCTGCGCAACATCTCATCCTGGGCGATCCGAAACCCCGTCCCCACGATCCTGCTCTTCGTCGTGCTGACGATCGCGGGGCTGGCCGGGTTCGCCTCGATGCGGGTGAACAACTTCCCTGACGTCGACTTCCCGATGGTGGTGGTCAGCGCGTCGGACCCCGGCGCGGCGCCGTCCGAAGTGGAGACGCAGGTCACCCGCATCCTGGAAGATGCGGTGACCGGCCTGCAGGGCATCCGCCACATCCGCTCCACGGTCGTGGAAGGGGTGTCGGTCACCTACATCGAGTTCGAGGTCGGCACGAACCTGGAGCGCGCGACGAACGACGTGCGCAACGCGGTGGCCCGCTCCCGCTCCGACCTGCCCGGCGACATCCCCGAGCCGCAGGTCCAGCGCATCGACGCCACCGGCAACCCGATGATCTACTACGTCGTCCGCGCGCCCGGCATGAACCCGGAGCAGCTGTCGTGGTTCATCGACAACGACGTCTCCAAGGCCCTGCTCGCCATCCAGGGCATCGCCAAGGTCAACCGGCTGGGCGGGGTGACGCGCGAGATCCGCGTCGACCTCGACCCCGACCGCATGGCCGGGCAGGGGGTGACGGCGGGCCAGGTCTCCAACGCGCTCCGCAACTTCAACGCCAACCTGCCGGGCGGGCGCGCCGAGATCGGGGGCGAGGAGCAGTCGGTCCGCACGCTCGGCGCCGCCAACACCGTCCAGCAACTCGCCGACACCCGGGTCGACCTGGGCGGCGGGCGGACCGTCCGGCTGGGAGACCTCGGCGAGGTGCGCGACGCCTGGTCGGAGATGCGCGGCCTTGCCCGCTTCAACGGCCAGGAGGTGGTGGGCTTCAACATGACCCGCACCCGCGCCGCCAGCGAGGTGAAGGTGGCCGAAAAGGTCCGCCAGGTGGTTAAGCAGGTCGACGCGGCCCGGCCCGACCTGACCATCGAGGAGGTCTTCTCCACGGTGAAGTTCGTGAAGGAGAGCTACAACGCCTCGATGGAGGCGCTGCTGCTGGGCGCCCTGCTGGCCGTGGCGGTGGTCTATCTGTTCCTGCGCGACTGGCGGGCCACCTTCGTGACGGCCATCGCCATGCCGCTGTCGCTGATCCCGACATTCGCCGTGCTGGCGCCGCTGAACCAGTCGTTCAACGTGGTGACGCTGCTGGCGCTGTCGCTGACCATCGGCATCCTGGTCGACGACGCCATCGTCGAGATCGAGAACATCGTCCGCCACATGCGCGACGGCAAGGCGCCCTATCCCGCAGCGCTGGAGGCCGCCGACGAGATCGGGCTGGCGGTGGTGGCGACGACCTTCACCATCGTGGCCGTCTTTGCGCCCGTGGGCTTCATGCCGGGCGTGGTGGGGCAGTTCTTCAAGTCGTTCGCGCTGGCCGCGTGCGTGTCGGTGCTGTTCTCGCTGCTGGTGGCGCGGATGCTCACCCCGCTGATGAGCGCCTACCTGCTGCGCACCGAGAAGAACCCGCGCGGCGATCCGGCGTGGATGGCGCCTTACCAGCGGGCGCTGCGCTGGTCGCTGGCCCACCGGCGGGTGACGCTGGCCATCGGCCTGGCGGTCTTCATCGGCTCGCTCGCGCTGATCCCGCTGCTGCCGGGCGAGTTCATCCCCGCGGGCGACGAGGGCTACTCCTCCATCTCCGTCGAGCTGCCGCCGGGGGCGAAGCTGGAAGACACCGACGCGGTGGTCCAGCGCATGACCGCCATCATGCGCAAGCATCCGGAGGTGGTGAGCGTCTATGCCGAGGTCGGCGCCGGGCTGAACGCCTCGGGCCCCGGCGCTTCGGGCGGCGCGCCGGGCGAGCCGCGGCGGGCGTCCCTGGTCGCCAACTATACCCCCAAGAGCAAGCGCAGCCTCTCGCAGCAGGACTTGGAGCGCGTCTTCGGCGAGGAGTTCCAGTCGATCCCGGGCGCGCGCATCCGCTTCGGCGTCGACAACTCCAACAGCGTGATCCAGGTGGCGCTGGTCAGCGATGACGCCGCCGCCCTGTCGGCCGCCGCGCGGGCGGTGGAGACGCAGATGCGCGGCATCGCCGGCCTGGCCAACGTCGTCTCCAGCGCCGATATCGCGCGGCCGGAGCTCGAGGTCACTCCGCTGCCCGACCAGGCGGCGCGGGCGGGCGTTTCGCCGGCGGCGATCTCGCAGGCGGTGCGGGTCGCGACGCTGGGCGACATCGACCAGCTGCTGCCCAAGTTCAACCTGGGCGACCGGCAGATCCCGATCCGCCTGCGCCTGACCGAGCAGGGGCGCCAGAACCTGGCCACCATCCAGAACCTGCAGGTGCCGACGCAGGCGGGCGGCTCCGTGCCGCTGAGCGCCGTGGCCGATATCCGGTTCGGCGCCGGGCCCTCGCAGATCGACCGGCTCGACCGCAGCCGCAGCGTTACCATCACCGCCGAGCTGAACGGCTTGGCGCTGGGCGCCGCCAACAAGAAGATCCACGCGCTGCCGGCGATGAAGGATCTGCCGCGCGGCGTCACCGAAAAGCCGGCCGGCGACGTCGAGGCGCTGCAGCAGCTGGTCGGCGGCTTCGTGGGCGCGCTCTTCACAGGCGTGCTCCTGATGTACGCGGTGCTGGTGCTGCTCTTCCGCAGCTTCGCCCACCCGATCACCATCCAGGCGGCCCTGCCGCTCGCCATCGGCGGGGCATTCGGCATGCTGCTGATCGTGGGGCTGAACCTGTCGATGCCCGCGCTGATCGGAATCCTGATGCTGATGGGGATCGCGGCGAAGAACTCGATCCTGCTGGTCGAGTACGCGATGGAGGCCATGAAGCGGGGCCTCACCCGATACGACGCCCTGATCGACGCCGCTCACAAGCGCGCCCGGCCGATCGTGATGACCACGGTGGCCATGGGCGCGGGCATGCTGCCGGTCGCGGCCGGCTTCGGCGCCGACTCCGAGTTCCGCCAGCCCATGGCCGTGGCGGTCATCGGCGGCCTGATCACCTCGACCCTGCTGAGTCTGCTCTATGTGCCCGTGGTCTTCACCATGGTCGACGACGTCCGCGCCTGGATCGTGCGCCGCCTGCACATCCGCTTCGCCGCCCAGATGGGGCCGGTGGAGGAGAAGGCGGCGGAGTAGCGAAACAAGCCCCGTCATCCTGGGCCTTTGTGCCCATGACCCAGAAACGCAAGCGCGAGAGGGGCGTCATCGACTGCCCAGCTTCATCCTGAAACGGCGGCGTTTCTGGGTCCTCGGGACAAGCCCGTGCAACTGTGTTGTTGGGTGTCAAGCGGGATGGGTGTGGAAGGGCTGTTGCTGACGGATTGCGGCGTTGAGGGCGACGAGGAGTCTGCGGGCGATGGCGATGATGGCGAGCTTTGCGGGTTTTCCGGCTGAGGTCATGGCCTGGAAGGCGGCTTTCCATGGGGCGGTTCGGATGGCGGCGAGGGCGGCCATGTAGAGGGCGTCGCGGACGCGTTTTCGTCCGCCGCGGACGTGGCGTCGGCCGCGCATGAGGCCGGAGTCGCGTGCGACGGGCGCCAGGCCCGCGAGCGCGGCGACCTGGCGGCGGTTGACGCGGCCGAGCTCGGGCAGGTGGGCCAGCAGGACGCCTGCGGCGACGGGGCCGACGCCCGGAGCCGAGCGCAGGATGTCGTGGTCGCCCCGCAGGGCCGGCTCTGCAAGCAGGGCCTGGATGTGCTGCTCGATGCGGCGGATCTGCTGGTCGAGCAGGGCCGTCACGGCGCGGACGCTGTCGGCGACCAGGGGATCGAGCTCGGCCCTGGCGCGGGTGCGCTCGCCCTTGCGCATCTCCACCAGCTGGTCGCGGCGGGCGTTGAGCCGTTGCAGCGCCAGCCGCTCTGGCTCCACGGGGGCGGTGGGCTCGAGCGGCAGGCCGGCGCCGTAGAGAGCCAGCATGCGGGCGTCGAGCGCATCGGTCTTGGCCAGCAGCCCGGCCGCACGGGCGAAGTCGCGCGCCCGCCCGGGGTTGGCCCGGTGGAAGCGCAGCCCCGAGGCCTCCAGCGCCCGCACCAGGGGCTGGTCCCAGGGCGCGGTGGCCTCCAGCACCACGAAGGCCTCCAACTCGCCCGCCCAGGCGACCAGGCGGGCGATCCCTTCCCGGTCGTTGGCGAAGCTGCGGGCGCGGCCGGCTGGATGCGCATGCGCATCCAGCCGCTTGCCGGAGACGTCGATCCCCAGCGTGCTTTGAGGTAAGGTCATTGTCCCATCCTTGTCCTGCGGGCTGGCGCCCAACGCCGCCCAGGCAACTGTTCGGGGTGGTTGACGAAAGGCGGGCGCCGCACCCAGCTCGGGCACGGTCTTCAAGACCAATGATGACGCCGGTGCGACGCCCGCC
>JBLNCT010000012.1:0-46982 GCA_050260915.1 Parcubacteria group bacterium | reverse complement strand
ACCGCCGTGTCGATCAGCGTTTCGCCCTTCGACATGGAGGAGGATCGGGGGCTCATGTTGACCACGTCCGCGCCCAGCCGCTTGCCGGCGAGTTCGAAGGAGCTCTGGGTCCGCGTCGAGTTCTCGAAAAACAGGTTCATCATCGTCCTGCCCTTCAGCAGGTCGAGCTTCTTCGAGGTCTGGCGGTTCAGCGCCACGAAGCTGTCGGCCAAGTCGAGCAGACGCTCGACGTCGGGCGCGGTCAGGTCGGTGACGGAAAGGAAATGGCGGCGCGGGAACGGGAAGGTCCGGCTTCGAACCTCATCCAGTCCGGGGGCGATTGCCGTCATGACTCGCCGCTATAGAGGTCTTCCCCCCTTGGGGGAAGTACCGGCGAAGCCGGGGATGGGGGCTTGCTGACTCGCCCCCTCAGTCGGCTTCGCCGACCGCTCCCCCAGAGGGGGAGCATCTTGGTCAGCTGTTCCTCAACCGCTCCAGCGCGCCTTGCAGGATCCAGGTCGCCGCGAGCTTGTCCACGACCTCGCCGCGCTGCTTGCGGTTCACGTCGTGCTCGTCGATCAGCATGCGGTTCACGGCGGCGCTGGAAAGCCGCTCGTCCCAGAAGGCGATGGGGATGTCGCGCAGGCGCAGGATGTTGCGGGCAAACGCGCGGGAGGACTGGCAGCGCGGGCCTTCGGTGCCGTCCATGTTCACCGGCAGGCCGATTACGATTCCCGTCGCGCCGCGGCCTTCCATCAGCTTGAAGAGGGCGTTGGCGTCGTCGGTGAATTTAGTCTTGCGGATGAGCTGCAGCGGGCTCGCCACCGTGCGGGTGGCGTCCGAGACCGCAACGCCGATGGTCTTCTCCCCCAGATCGAGCCCGACCAGCGGCGTCATCGGCGCCATCGCGGCGGGCAAATCGGTAAGGTCGAGAACCGGCATGGCCTCCTCTTACCTTGAATCGGCGCGGCTGCGCGGCTAACCCCTGCCGCGACGTATCAAGGAGGCCCGTATGGCCATCGACGCGGCGACCGTGCGCAAGGTCGCCAGGCTCGCCCGCATCGCCGTTCCCGAGGAGCGGCTGGACCCGATGGCGAAGGAGCTGTCGGGCATCCTGCAATGGATCGAGCAGCTGGGCGAGGTCGACACCGATGGCGTCGAGCCGATGACCTCGGCCGTGGAGACGAAGCTGCCGATGCGCGACGACGTGGTGACCGAGGGCGGCGACGCGATGCGCGTGCTGTCGAACGCGCCGAAGTCGGCCGACGGCTTCTACATCGTGCCGAAGGTGGTCGAGTAATGTCCGAGCTGACCTCGCTCACCCTGAAGGGCGCCATCGACGGCCTGCGCTCGAAGGCTTTCACCTCGGTGGAGCTGACGCAGGCGCATGTGGAGGCGGTCGAGGCCGCGCGGCCCCTGAACGCCTTCGTGCTGGAGACGCCGGACAAGGCGCTGGCGATGGCCAAGGCGTCCGACGCGAAGATCGCATCCGGGAACGCCGGACCGCTGGAAGGCGTGCCGCTCGGGATCAAGGACCTGTTCTGCACCGAGGGCGTGCGCTCGACCGCCTGCTCGAACATCCTCAAGCCCTTCGTCCCGACCTACGAGTCCACCGTCACCGCCAACCTGTTCCGCGACGGCGCGGTGATGCTGGGCAAGCTGAACATGGACGAGTTCGCCATGGGCTCGTCCAACGAAACCTCGGCATTCGGGCCCGTGGCGAACCCCTGGCGGGTGAAGGGCGGCAACCAGTCGCTCACTCCCGGCGGCTCGTCGGGCGGCTCGGCGGCGGCGGTGGCGGCGGACATCTGCCTTGGCGCGACGGCGACCGACACCGGTGGCTCGATTCGCCAGCCGGCGGCCTTCACCGGCACCGTGGGGATCAAGCCGACCTATGGCCGCTGCTCCCGGTGGGGGATCGTGGCGTTCGCGTCGTCGCTGGACCAGGCGGGGCCGATCGCAAAGACGGTCCAAGATGCGGCGATCCTGCTGACCTCCATGGCCGGCCACGATCCGAAGGACTCCACCAGCCTGCCGGTCGAGACGCCGGACTTTGCAACTTTCGTCGGCAAGTCACTGAAAGGGCTGCGGATTGGGGTGCCGAAGGAATACCGCGTCGATGGCATGCCGGCGGAAATCGAGGCGCTGTGGCAGCAGGGCGTCGACTGGCTGAAGGACGCCGGCTGCGAGATTGTCGAGGTGTCGCTGCCGCATACCAAGTACGCGCTGCCGGCCTACTACATCGTGGCGCCCGCCGAGGCCTCGTCAAACCTCGCCCGCTACGACGGCATGCGCTACGGCCTGCGCGCCGAGGGCGCGAACCTGACCGAGGTTTATGAGAACACTCGGGCGCAAGGCTTTGGCGAGGAAGTGAAAAGGCGGATCCTGATCGGCACCTATGTGCTGAGCGCCGGCTACTACGACGCCTATTACCTGAAGGCCCAGAAGGTGCGGCGCCGGATCGCCGAGGACTTCGAGCAGGCGTGGACCAAGTGCGACGCGCTGCTGACGCCGACCGCGCCGTCGGCCGCGTTCGCGCTGGGCGAGCGGTCGGCCGATCCCATCGCGATGTACCTGAATGACGTCTTCACGGTGACGACCAACCTGGCGGGCCTGCCGGGGATCAGCGTGCCGGCGGGGCTGGACTCCCAAGGCCTGCCGCTCGGCCTTCAGGTCATCGGCCGGCCGCTGGACGAGGGGACGGTCTTCTCGGTCGCCGCGGCCATCGAGAAAGCCGCGAACTTCCGGGCTAAGCCCGAGCGCTGGTGGTAGGTTCGCGCAGCTTGCTCTCGAAGTAGCCGGCGTAGAGGTCGGTCATCTCGTCGAGCAGCTTCTCCTTCGTCACGCCCATCGGCTTGGTCGTGAAGAAGCGCGAGATGATCATCACCGCGCCGTTCGTCAGCATGAACGAGACGGTCGGCGCGTCGATGGGCTTGTAGACGTCATACAACTTCGACAGGAACAGCCGCAGCGCATCGAGCATGTAGGCCTGCAGCTCGTCGGCGAACTCGGATGCGCCGAGCGCGTGCCAGTCGGTGGAGAGCGCCGCGAACAGGGCCTCGTCGCGGTCGCCCTCCTCGAAGGCGATCTCCAGCAGGGTGCGGATGCCGGTGCGCGGGCCGACCCCAAGCAGGCCGGGGATGGCTTCGTCGAGACGGCGGAGCAGGCGGCTGCGCTCCCGCTCCATGAGCGCGGCCAGCAGGTCCTCGCGGCTTTCGAAATACTGATACAGGGAGCCCACCGACACGCCCGCCCGCGCGGCTATGTGGTTGGTGGTCGTGCCCTGCCAGCCGCGCTCGGCGATGGTGCGGGCGGTCGCCTCGACCAGGGCGTCGACCATCTGCCTCGAGCGGCCTTGGGAGGGCGTTTTCTTCATCTGCGAGCAGTTACTCGCATTCCACGGCGCTAAGCAGCCCGTTTCGACGGAGGCAGCAGGTAGGTCTCTCGGGCTTCGTAGGGGATGGAGTCGTAGATCGGCTTCGGCGTGATGTTCAGCCGCCTGCGCACCTGTTCGAGCGGCTCGCCGAGCAGCTTTTCGTAGTCCTGACAGATCAGCGACTTCGCCGCCTTGCCGCGCCGGTAGCCTTCCCAGATCGCCTTGCCGTACGGAGGGCCGGGGTTGCGCTTCGGGAATTCCCGCGAGGCGCCGAATGCGATGAAGGCCACGCCGGGGTTCGGGACCTGCGCGTAGGTGAAGGCGAGAATGCTGGCCTCGCCCAGCGCATCGGTGCCGTAGCCGGTGATCACGTGCCAGATGTCGTGGGTGTCGCTGATCCGGCGGGCGAGCCAGGCGACGGGGTGTTCCGCGTTGACGCGGTCATCGACGGCCTCGGCGTCCATCGCCAGCCCCTCGACGGTGAAACCGCGCAGGGCGAGGAACTTCCGGAACTCGGCGCCCACCGAACCCTCGGGAAACCGCGCCATCCACTCAGCGTCGTCGAGGCGGTGGCGAAGTTCGAGGCCAAGGTAGGCTTGCCGGCCGCCTTCCTCGTCCAGGAGCATCTTCTGGTAGACGCGACGCAGGGAATCGCCGGTGAGCGCGCGGATGATCTGGAAGACCTGCTTGGTGTCTTCCTTGTCCTTGAGCAGACGGTTGTAGGCGCGAAGCGCCTCCAGCGGCCGGATCGGCTGCCGGGTCACGAAGCCCGGCGTCTCTGCGGTCATGCTCATCGCCTACTCTCCCCAATTCGGTAGCGGGAAAATAATGCGAATAGTTGCTCGCATTCAATTCGCGTTCGCGAGCGCTCGCCGGTAACGCGCGACTTGCTCGTCCGCGCCCGCATAGGTCCAAAGACCCAGCTGAAACGCGGCGTAGCAGGGGCGGTAGAAGGCGACGAGTTCCGGGTCCGCGCCTGCGGCCTGCGCGAGACGCGCGGTTTCGGCGGGCGAGAGATCGAACTCCACCTGCGCGCCCGCCACGTCCCAGGCGATGTCCTGGCAACCGATCAGGTCGTGGGCGTTGTCGTGGTCGAGCGCGTCGGTCTTCAGCATGCGGCTGTCGTGCAGCTTCAGCCATTTCCAGGCGTGCAGGCGGTTATCGGTGCGGACGCGGCGGACCGGGCGGTCTGGCGGGGTGAGGTGCAGGCCGGCGTTGCGGGCGACCATCGCGGTAAGCTCGTCGAGCGAAGCGCCTTTGCCGCCGGGGAATTGCTGAGCGCGAAAGCGGAGGTAACGGCTCAGCGTTTCGAGCAGCGCGGGGCGGTCTTCCTCCGTGAGCGGCTGGGCGTCCTCCATCCAGCGCTCCAGCAGGAAGCCGTATCGGACGCCGAGGGGTTCGGGGGTGAAGCCTGCCGCATGAAGGGCGTGAGCGCGGGCGAGCTTCTCCTCGCCAATGTCGCCGAGGCCCGCGAACTTCAGGAGATATAGGCCTGAGCCGGTGCGCAGGAGGTATTTGCGCCGCTCGCCAACACATAGGGCTTCCGGCGGCGCGACCGGCTCTCCGACCAGATCGGCGAACCAGGCGGGCAGGCGAGGGAGGATGACCTCGTCGAAGTCCTTCACCAGGATGCGGGCGGTTCGCCAGCGGGCGCGGTGGCGGTCGCTGGCTTCGGGGCCGGGGCCGTTGTGGTGGCTTGGAAAGAAGGTGATCCGGTTCGGCCCAACACCTGCCGCCTCCAGCGCATCCGCAACCGCGCCGAAAGAGCTGCCCGAAAGGCCCGGGCCTTCGTCGACAATGGCGTAGCTGGCGGCGGGGTCTATCGCCTCCAGCTTCACTTCGCGGGCAAAGGGGTGGCCCGTCGGGCGCACCGTAACAGGGGTATCGGCGCCCGACCCGACGGCGGCCATGCAGGCGAGGCTCGTGCCGATGCTGCGGATGCCGATCACCCGCGGGGGTTCGGGGACCTCCCATGCGGCTTCGAGGTAGAGCTCCGGATAGACGGCGTAGAAGGCGTAGCCCTCCGGGGTCGTGACGGTGACCGTCTCGGGCAGCGGCTGGGCGGCGACAGCGTCGAGTTCGGCCCGGCAGTCCGGCGGCAGGGCGGTGAAGTCGCTGGTCCAGGAGGCGGAGACCGCTCGGGCAAGGCGCATCACCAGAATGATGGCGGCGCCGTCGGCAAACGCCTCGTCGGCGAGGCCCTGCGCCAGCTCGCCAGCCTCTATGAGCGCGGCGCTCAGCGCGCCGTGCCGCACGATCCCAAGGAAGACGTGCTCCAGTCCGTCGAGCCGCGCCTCGATCCGGGCCAGCATCGCGCGCGGGTCTTCCGTGCGCTTGCGGTCGCCATAGACCAGCATGGCTCAGGCCCGTGCGAGGTGGCGGTAGGCGACGGAGCCGAAGCGTACGAAGTCGGGAATCTCCCACTCGGCCCCATGGCGGGCCTTCCAGCGCGCCAGCCACTCCGTCCAGCAGCGGTACTGGGCCGGGCTGGGCGAAACCAGCGCCCGCTGGTCCTTGGCGTGGCTCAGCGCCTCCAGCGGCGTCCACCCTTCCGCCACCATCACGCACAGCGCCAGCGTCGCCGAGCGGCCGATCCCGTGTTCGCAGTGGATCAGCGCGCGGGATCCGCCCCGGATGGTCCTCTGCACAAAGCTGACCCCGCGTTCGAGCTTCGGCGGTTCGATGGGGAAGTGGTCGCGCGTCGGCAGGTGCAGGAAGGCGATGCCTGCCGCCCGCAGCGCGCGGACGTCGTCGCAGGCCTCCTCGCGCAGGTCCACGACCGCGCCGATGCCGTGCTTCCAGGCAAGTTCTCCGGCCGCGGCGCGCGGGAAGCTACCGCCGACCGCTATGGTCTCGGTGACCCAGCTGAAGTTGGGCTGCCAGTCGCCCATCTCATTCAGCGGCGATGAACCGCCGCTCTCCAGCAGCCGCCACGCCCGGTGCGTAGCGGCGGATCATCTTTGCACAGAACTCGGCGAACTCTTCGGCGATCTGCGGCGGGCTCGTGTGGTGTGGCTCAATTCCGCGATGTTCTGGGGTGAAGCAGAAGGTGACGGTCACGTCGAAGTCGGCCAACGCCTCCATCTGCCGGTCGAACCAGGCGTCGGCGTTCGGCCGGAAGCTGTCGGCCCAGGAGAGGCCCGTGCGCAGGTGGCGAACGCCCAACCGCTTCATCCAGGCGACCGCGTCGTCCAGCCGGTGATCCTCGAAGTGGAACCACTGACACAACCCCATCTGCGCGGCGTAGTCGCCATAGACCGCCAGCCCCGGCTTCGGCGTCCCGTCCTCGCGCAGCAAACCCATGTGGAAGTGGCGGTAGTAGGAGGAGCCCTCCGCCTCCTTGTGCCGGGTCGTGGCCTCCCAGGTCTTGGGGAGGTCGTAGAGGCTGTACCAGTGGAGGCGCGGGACCTTGCCGATCAGCAGGTCGGCGGTCTTCTTCACGCCCCAGGCCTGCACCTCTTCCGAGCCGAAGGAGGAGACGCCGACCTCGGTTATCCAGATCGGCTTGTCGGTGACCGCGCGGATTTCGTCGACCTTGGCCGGCCACTCGTCGATGGCCCATAGATTCCAGTCGAGTGGGAAGCCGTGGATGGCGACGACGTCGATTTCGTCGAGCGCGCCCTTCTTTTCGAGCCGCTGCAGGAAGAAGGGGTCGATGGGACTCATCCCGCCCAGCACGCGCGGCACGCGGCTGTTCTCGGCCCGGATCGCCTGGCCTGCGAGCCTGGTCATCTGCGCGAAAAGGTCCCATTCGGGGTCGAGGTTCGGGTCCCAGTGGCTCTTGTTGTTCGGCTCGTTCCAGATCTTGGCGGCTTCGATCATGGGCGGCTTCCCCCATTTGGTTTCGGCTTGGCGGGATAGACGGCGCCGGCGGCCGTCGGCCGTTCGACCCGGCGGCAGACGTAGACCTCGTCCTCCGGGTGCTCGAGGATGCGGAAGCCGGCCGAACGCAGCATGGCCTCGGAACAAGCCGCGTTCGGCGCCCACCAGTTGGTCCAGTCGTTGGCGTACTCGTGCTCGATGAAATGGAGCTTGGGGTAGCCGGGGCCGTCGAAGTGGTCCTGCTCGAAGAAGTCGTAATTCCCGCGGACCTCGTCGACCTCCTTCGCCCCCCGCTGCATCGACTGGAAGATCAGCAGGTCGCGGGCGACGTGGTCGTGGATCAGGTCCAGCGCCAGCAGGGGGTGGCGCAGGTGGTAGAGCACGCCCATGAACAGCACGATGTCGAACCGCTCACCGAGTCGGGCCACGTCATAGACGCTGAGCTTGCGGAACTCGATGTCTTGGCCGGTCACCTCGGCGGCGAAGCGGGCCTGGTCGAGGTAGCGGTCGTCGAAATCTATGCCGACCACCCGGTCCGCGCCGCGCTTCTTCATCTCGATGGAATAGAAGCCGCCGTTGCAGCCGATATCGAGCACCGTCTTGCCGGTCAGGTCCTGCGGCAGCGCATGCTTGAACTGGTTCCACTTGATGTTCGGGTAGTCGCCGAGGAAGTGGTTCGGCGCGGTTCGGGCGCCGCCGAGGTCGATGTTGTGGAACCAGTCGCCAAGCTCGGCGGCCCGCTCCCTGATCTGTTCGGTCGTCCAGGTCTTCATCGGCAGACCTCGTTGATGCTGTGAACCTTCAGACCCCAGTCACCGGCGACGATGACGCTCAGAGAGGCGGGACTGACTTCGAACCGGTAGGTGAGGTCGAGCGGCAGCCCGAGCCCATGCGCGATCAGCGCCTTGATGATGTCGGCGTGACTGACGGCGGCGATGGCTTCACCCGGATGCTCGCGGGCGACGCCTTCCAGCCAGCGGACGGCGCGGTGCTGGGCTTCCCAGATGGTCTCGCCACCGGGGGCGCGGACGTGGGTGCGGTCGCGGTTCCAGAGTTTCCAGCGGGGGTCGTCCTCAAGCTGGTCGATTTCGGCGCCCTCCCAGTCGCCGAAGCCGAGCTCCTGGATGCCTTCATCGACGCGCAGCTCTGCGCCTGTGGCTTCGGCAATCGGCTCGGCGGTCTGGCGCGCGCGTTCCAGCGGGCTCGTATAAACGGCCGCGAGGTTCTCGTCCTTCAGCCGCTCGGCCAGGCACGCGGCCTCCGCATGCCCCTTGTCGCTCAGGTTCACGCCCGGCGTCCGTCCGGCCAGCACCTTGCCGAGCCGGTCGTAGGTGGCGTGGCGCACGAGGAAGACGGTCGTGGTCACGAGTTCAGATGCGGCGCCGCCTGGCCCTCGCCGGCGATGAATCTCAGCGTCCGCTCCCGGGCTTCGTTGTCGGTGTACTGCTCCGGCGGGGACTTCATGAAGTAGGAGGAGGGCGCCAGCAGCGGGCCGCCCATCCCGCGGTCCATGCCGAGCTTGGCGCAGCGCACCGCGTCGATGACGATGCCGGCGGAGTTGGGACTGTCCCAGACCTCCAGCTTCAGCTCCACATTCAGCGGCACGCCGCCGAAGGTGGTGCCCTCCAGCCGAATGTGGGCCCACTTGCGGTCCGTCAGCCAGGGCACGAAGTCGGACGGTCCGATGTGGATGTCGTCGGCGTCCAGCGGCACGTCGAGCTGGCTGGTGACCGACTGCGTCTTGGAGATCTTCTTCGACTCCAGCCGCTCGCGCTCCAGCATGTTGCGGAAGTCGGCGTTGCCGCCGAAGTTCAGCTGGTAGGTGCGGTCGAGACGTACGCCCCGCTCGCGGAACAGGTTGGCGAGCACGCGGTGCACGATGGTGGCGCCCACCTGGCTCTTTATATCGTCGCCCACAATCGGGATTTTCCGGTCGGCGAACCGTCGAGCCCAGTTGGGGTTGGATGCAATAAATACCGGAATACAATTTACGAACGCGCAGCCGGCCTCAAGCGCCTGCTCGGCGTAGTATTCGGTGGCCTGCTGCGATCCTACCGGCAGGTAGGAGACGAGCACATCCGTGCCGGTTCTCTTTAGAATCTCCGACGTGGGGGCAGGGGGCTCGGACGATTCCTCGATCTCGCCGGCCATGTAGCGGCCGATGCCGTCGAGGGTGGGGCCGCGCTCGACCTTGACCCCCGTGCGCTTCGGTCCGGCGAACTGGCAGGTGTTGTTGGGCGGGCAGAAGATGGCCTCGCCCACGTCGCGGCCCACCTTTCCGGCATGAATGTCGAAGGCGGAGGCGATCTCGATATCGCCGATGTGGTAGCCGCCCAGCTCCACGTTCATCAGGCCCGGGGGCGGCTCGTTGGTCTGGGCTTCGGCGTAGTAGCTCAGGCCCTGGACGAAGGACGAGGCGCAGTTCCCGACGCCTACGATCCCGACACGAAGTTTGTTGCGGCTCATCTCGCCCCTGCGTGCGAACGGCCCGCGATGTACGCGCGCCAGCTTTGTACCCGCGAGGAATAAACGTGGCCTTCCTTTTGTTCCAAAAAGCTTCGCAGTTGCCGCGAATAACAACAAAGATTGGTTGTTATTAAGAACAGCCATTACTCGAAATGGAGCTGTACAAGAAAAAATGGAACTTACATGAAGATGAACAGTTGAGCGCGGCGCCACGGAGGAGAGGGACGATGCCGCGACAGAACCCCACGGATCACAGGCGCCTAGCGAACTCTCCTGAAACGTCCTTGAGCTGAGGGAGCGGCGCCCATGGCGGAAACGGTGCTCATCACGGGCGGCGCGGGATTCATCGGCCGGCACGTCGCCAAGGCTCTGCTCGAGCGCGGCGACAAGGTCAGGATTCTCGACGATCTTATCGAGCAAGTGCACCCCGCGCGGACGCGCCCGGCCGAACTGGACGCAGACGTCGAGCTGCTGGTCGGCGACGTTCGCGACGAGGCGATGGTGCTGCGGGCGCTGAAGGGTATCGACAGCGTCATCCACCTGGCGGCCGAGGTCGGCGTCGGCCAGAGCATGTACGCGGTCGACCGCTACACCTCGGTCAACGACTACGGCACGGCGGTGCTGTTCCAGCAGCTGATCGACAATCCGGTGCGCCGGGTGGTGACCGCCTCGTCGATGAGCATCTACGGCGAGGGGCTCTATCGCACCGCCGACGGCGAGCTGATGGAAGACGTGGTCCGCGGGCCGCGGAACGCCGACGGCTCGTGGGACCCGCTGGACGCGCGGGGCCGGCCGATGATCCCGGCGCCGACCCCGGAGTCCAAGCGCCCGGCGCTCGCGTCGGTCTATGCCATCGGCAAGTACGTGCAGGAGCGGCTGACGCTCACGCTGGCCCCGGCGTACGGGATGGAGGGCTCGGCGCTCCGGCTGTGGAACGTGTACGGGCCGGGGCAGGCGCTTTCGAACCCCTATACCGGGGTGCTGGCGATCTTCGCCTCGCGGCTGCTGAACGGCCAGCCGCCGATGATCTTCGAGGACGGGCAGCAGCGCCGCGACTTCGTGCACGTGACCGACGTGGCGCGCGCCTTCCTGCTGGCGCTGGATAGTCCGGCGGCGGTCGGCCAGGTCTTCAACATCGGCAGCGGCGAGGAACGGACGGTCGAGCAGGTCGCCGACCTCCAGGCCGCCTCCATGGGCCGCCCGGACCTCAAGGCAGAGATTACCAACAAGGCCCGCATCGGCGACATCCGCCACTGCGTCCCCGACCTGACCCGCGCCCGCGAGGTGCTGGGTTACGAGGCCAGGCAGGACTTCTCCGAAGGTCTCGCCGAACTTGCCGAATGGGTGGCGAAGCAGGAGGCCGAGGACCGGGTCATCGAGGCTCGCAAGGAACTCGAGATGCGGGGGCTGGTGGCATGAGCAAGACAGCCCCTGTCCTGATCACCGGCGGCGCGGGCTTCATCGGCTCCAACCTCGCCGACCGGCTGGCGAGCGAAGGCCATGACGTACTGGTGTTCGATGCGCTGGCCCGGGCGGGTGTGGAGCGCAACCTCGCCTGGCTGAAGTCGCGCCATCCGCAGAAGATCAGCACAGTCATCGCCGACATCCGCGACGAGCAGGCGGTCACTGAAGCCGCCAGGGACGCCAAGGCTGTCTTCCACCTGGCGGCGCAGGTCGCCGTGACGACAAGCCTGGTCGATCCCGTCGACGACTTCGAGACCAACATCCGCGGCACGCTGCTGTTGCTGGAGACGTTGCGGAGGCGAAGTCAGCGAACGCCGCTCGTCTTCGCCAGCACCAACAAGGTCTACGGCGACCTCGCCGATATTCCGCTGGAGTTGGTGGACGACGCCTACGCGCCCGCCGACCCGCGCGTGCGGACTACCGGCATCGGCGAGGCGCGGCCGCTGGACTTCCACACGCCCTACGGCTGCTCCAAGGGCGCGGCGGACCAGTACGTGCTGGACTACGCCCGCAGCTTCGACCTGCCGACGGCGGTGCTCCGGATGAGCTGCATCTACGGCCCGCGCCAGATGGGGACCGAGGACCAGGGCTGGGTCGCGCACTTTCTTATCAGGGCGCTGGCCGGCGAGCCGATCAGCATCTACGGCGACGGGCGCCAGGTGCGGGACGTGCTGCATGTGGCCGACGCGGTGCAGGCTTACGTCTCTGCCTGGAACCGGATCGAGCGGGTGAAAGGCCGCGCCTTCAACCTCGGCGGCGGGCCGAACAACGCCATCAGCCTGCGGCAGCTGATCCAGCACATCGAGGACCTCACCGGGCGGTCCGTCGCGGTGGAGTACGGCGACTGGCGCGCGGGCGACCAGCGCTACTACGTCTCCGACACCCGCGCGGTGCGCGGTGCGCTCGGCCTGGGTGAGCCTGTCGACTGGCGGACGGGCGTCGCGGGCTTGATGCGCTGGCTCCAGTCCGAACGCGGCGACCGCGCCCGGCAACCTCAAGCGCCAGCCGCGGAGGCGGTGCTTTGACGGGGGCGGGGCCGCAGCGCCTCTTCATGACCACGGATGCGGTGGGTGGCGTCTGGACCTACGCGCTGGACTTGGCCGGCGAGCTGGCGACGTCAGGCGTGCAGACGACTCTCGCGATCATGGGCCCGAGCGCGAAGGCGGACCAATTGCGCGCGGCGAAGGCCGTCGATGGGCTGGCTCTGATCGAGACGGGCCTGCCGCTCGACTGGACGGCGGCGTCTCCTGAAGAGCTGAAGGTCGCGGCGGACGAGATTGCGGCGCTTGCCCGTGGGCAGCGAGCCGAGGTCATCCACCTGAACAGCCCGACGCTGGCAGCCTATGTGCGCTTCCACGCGCCGGTCGTGGGGGCCTGCCACTCCTGCGTCGGCACCTGGTGGGGCGCGGTGAGGCAAGGCGACCTGCCGCAAGACTTCCGCTGGCGCACGGAGGCGCTCGCCCGTGCCTACGCTCGCTGCGACGCTCTGGTCGCGCCGAGCCGCGCGTTCGCGAGCGCCACCGCTGCGACCTACGGCGTGAAGTCGGTAGCCGCCGTGCACAACGGCCGCCGTCCGATCCCCACCGATCAGCCCAAGTCCGATAGCGTCATCTTCACGGCCGGGCGGTTGTGGGACGCGGGGAAGAACGTCGCGATGCTGGACGCGGCCGCCGCTCACCTGGACGCTCCGGTCTATGCGGCAGGCCCGCTAGAGAGCCCGACCGGAGGGCGGGTGACGCTACCCAACCTGCGCCTGCTGGGTCGTCTCGGCGAGCAGGACGTCGCCGACTGGATGGCCCACGCACAGATCTTCGTCTCGACGGCGCTCTACGAGCCGTTCGGTCTGTCGGTGCTGGAGGCAGCGCAGGCCGGGTGCGCTCTGGTGCTGTCGGACATCCCGACCTTCCGGGAGCTCTGGGACGATGCGGCTCTATTCGTCGCGCCCAACGATGTGGAGGCGCTCACCGCCACACTGGGAGCGCTGCTGAACCGTCCCGCGCGGGCGGCCATGCTGGGTCGAGCGGCTCGGGAGCGGGCCAAACGCTACACGGTCGAGGCGATGGGGCGGGGGGTGCTGGACCTCTATCGTTCGCTCATGCCCGCGGAGGCGGCGGCATGAGGGTCGTCTACTTCACCCACTCGCTGGCCTCCTGCTGGAACCACGGCAACGCACACTTCCTGCGGGGCGTCATGCGCGACCTGATCGCGCGCGGTCACGACGTGCAGGTCTATGAGCCGAAAGGCGCCTGGAGCCTGAAGAACCTTGTGGCCGACCATGACGCGGCCGGGCTGGACGCCTACGCCCATGCGTATCCGGAGCTGAGCTCCACGCCCTACGGGGCGGGGTTCGATGTGGCCGAGGCGTTGGACGGCGCCGACCTCGTCATCGTCCACGAGTGGAGCGACCCGGCGCTGGTCGCCGACATCGGTCAGGCGCGCAAACGGGGAGGGCGGTTCACGCTGCTCTTCCACGACACCCACCACCGCGCGGTCAGCGATCCGGAGGCGATCAAGGCCTTCGACCTCTCCGGTTATGACGGCGTGCTGGCGTTCGGAGAGACGCTGGCTGAGGTCTATCGCCGCTGGGGCTGGGGCGACCGCGTCTTCGTCTGGCACGAGGCGGCGGACACGACCCTGTTCAGACCCCCTGCTCTGGAGGGCGAGCGCCCGGGCCTCGTCTGGATCGGCAACTGGGGCGACGGAGAGCGCACCGCCGAGCTGGAGGAATTCCTGATCGCGCCGGCAGAGCGCGTCGGCCTGCCGCTCGACATCTTCGGTGTGCGATACCCACCCGAGGCCTTGGCAATGCTGGAGCGCTACGGGGCGAAGTACCGAGGCTGGCTGCCGAACGCCCGAGCCCCGGAGGTCTTCGCGCGGCATCTGGCGACCGTTCACGTACCGCGCCGCTTCTACGTCGAGCAGCTGCCCGGCATTCCGACCATCCGCGTGTTCGAGGCGCTCGCCTGCGGCATCCCGCTGGTCTGCGCGCCCTGGAACGACGCCGAGGGTCTGTTCCGGCCGGGCCGCGACTACCTCGTCGCGCGCGACGGCGCGGAGATGGAGCGGCATCTGACCGCGATCCAGAACGATCCCGCGCTCCGCCGGTCGCTGGTGGCCAGCGGCCTGGAAACCATCCGCGCCCGCCACACCTGCGCGCACCGGGTCACCGAGCTTCTGAACATTGTTGCGTCCTTCGACACGCGACCTGCGGCTGCTGCTCAGGATGACGCGCTCAGTGGTCGTCATGGTGAGCAGCCGGCGAAGCCGGCGTGTCGAACCACGCACCGGGAGATCGCCTGAGATGAAGATCGCCTTCTATGGCTCCAGCCTTCTGTCGTCCTACTGGAACGGGGCGGCGACCTATTACCGGGGCATGCTCTCGGAGCTGGCGAAACGCGGCTACGAGGTCGTCTTCTACGAGCCCGACGCCTTCGACCGGCAACAGCACCGCGACATCGATCCGCCGGAGTGGGCCGAGGTCGTCGTCTACGGCGCCACCGAAGAGGCCGCCCGCGCGGTGATCGCCAGGGCTTGTGAGGCCGACGTGGTGGTGAAGGCTTCCGGCGTCGGGGTCTTCGACGACCTGCTGCTGGAAGGCGTCATGGCGGCCGCCGCGCCGCACGCGGCGAAAATCTTCTGGGATGTGGATGCGCCGGTGACGCTCGCGGAAATGCGGGGCCAGGCCGACCATCCGCTACGCCGGATGCTGCCCAGCCTCGACCTGGTGCTGACTTACGGCGGCGGGCCGCCTGTGGTGAAGGCCTACGAAGACTTCGGCGCGCGCATCTGCCGACCGATCTACAATGCGCTCGATCCTACCACGCACCACCCGGTCCCGGCGCAGGCGCGGTTCGAGGGCGACCTGAACTTCCTCGCCAACCGGCTGCCTGACCGTGAGCGGCGGGTGGAGCAGTTCTTCCTCGAACCCGCCGCCCGACTACCGCAGCGCCGCTTCCTGCTGGGCGGCAACGGGTGGGACGACAAGCCGATGCCGGGCAACGTGCGCCGGATCGGCCACGTCGGCACGAACGACCACAACGCCTTCAACACCTCGCCGCTGGCGGTGTTGAACGTCGCGCGAGACTCGATGGCGGATGTCGGCTTCTCCCCCGCGACGCGGGTGTTCGAGGCGGCGGGGGCGGGCGCCTGCCTGATCACCGACGCATGGGAGGGCATCGAACTCTTCCTTGCCCCCGACGAGGAGGTGCTGGTCGCCCGCGACGGTCAGGACGTGGTCGAACACCTGAAGGCGCTCACGCCCGAACGGGCCCGCCACGTCGGCGAGGCCGCCCGCCAGCGGATCACAGCCGAGCACACCTACGCCCTCCGCGCCGCCGAGGCCGACGCGCTGCTCCGCCGCGAGGCCGCCCGCAAGCGCGAAAGGAGCGCGGCATGAAGCTGGTCGTGCTTGGTCTTTCACTGTCGTCGTCCTGGGGCAACGGGCACGCCACGACCTATCGGGCGCTGTTGAAGTCCTTCGCGGCGCGCGGTCACGAGGTGCTCTTCCTCGAACGCGATGTGCCCTGGTACGGCGGCGCGCACCGCGACCTGCCGAACCCGGACTTCTGCGAGCTGGCCTTCTACGGCAGCCTTCGCGATCTGGCCGGCTGGCGGGCGCAGGTCCGCGACGCCGATGCGGTGATCGTCGGCTCCTATGTGCCGGAAGGCGTCGAGGTCGGCCTTTGGGTGCAGGAGGCGGCGGAAGGCGTCACCGCCTTCTACGACATCGACACGCCCGTCACGCTGGCCAGGCTGGCCAAGGGCGACCGGGAGTATCTCGCCCCCGAGCTGATCCCCCACTACGACCTCTACCTCTCCTTCACCGGCGGTCCGACGCTGGAGACGATCATGCGCCGCTACGGCTCCCGGGCCGCGCGGGCGCTCTACTGCTCGGTCGACGCCGACGCTTACCGGCCACTGGCGCGCGAGAAGAAGTGGGACCTGTCCTACCTCGGCACCTACAGCCCCGACCGGCAGCCGACGCTGGAGAAGCTCCTGTTGGAGCCCGCCCGTCACGCGCCGGAGCGGAAGTTCTGCGTCGCCGGTCCGCAGTACCCGGCCGACATCCACTGGCCCGCCAACGTCGAGCGGCTGGAGCACGTACCACCCGCCGAGCACCCGGTCTTCTACGCGCAGAGCCGCTTCACGCTGAACGTCACCCGCGCCGACATGATCGCGGCCGGCTGGTCGCCCAGCGTTCGCCTGTTCGAGGCGGCTGCCTGCGCCACGCCGATCATCTCCGATCGCTGGGATGGGCTCGACAGCCTGTTCGAGCCCGGTCGGGAGATCGTCCTGGCCGACGACGGCGACACGGTTCTGCGCACCCTGCGCGAAGACCGCCGCGCCATGGGCGAGGCCGGACGCACCCGTATCCTCGCCGAGCACACCGCCGCTCACCGGGCGGAAGAGCTCGAATCCTACATCGCCGAAGCCGCGGCGCGCCCGGTCGGCGCACGCGCCCTGGAGAACGCCTGAACACGACACACGACGGGAAGAGCAACGAGGCTTGAGTAATGAAGAACGGACGACGCGCCCGCGCTTTGGTGGCGGGCGGAGCTGGCTTTCTGGGCTCGCACCTTTGCGAGCTGCTGATCGCCGACGGCGCCGAGGTGGTGTGCCTCGACAACTTCCAGACGGGCGCGCACGAGAACCTGCGGCGCCTGGAGCGAAATGCGCGCTTCGACCTGGTCGAGGCGGACGTGTCCGAGCCGCTCCCCAACTCGGTCGAGAAGGGGACGTTTGACCTGATCTTCAACCTGGCCTGCGCCGCTTCTCCGCCGCTCTATCAGCTCGATCCCGAACACACCCTGATGACCAGCGTGTTGGGTGCGCGCCACCTGCTGCACCTGGCGGAAACGACCGGCGCGCGTTTCCTGCTCGCCTCCACCAGCGAGGTCTATGGCGACCCCCACATGCACCCCCAACCGGAGACCTACTGGGGCCATGTGAACTGCACGGGCCCGCGCGCCTGCTACGACGAGGGTAAGCGGGCGGCCGAGACGCTGACCTGGGATTACGACCGGGCGGGCAAGGCGCTGGTGCGGGTGGCGCGAATCTTCAACACCTACGGCCCGCGGCTGAACGCAGACGACGGGCGGGTGGTCTCGAACTTCGTCAGCCAGGCGCTGACCGGCGACGACATCACCGTCTACGGCGACGGCTCGCAGACACGGTCGTTCTGCTACGTCGATGACCTGGTGGACGGGCTGGCGCGGCTGATCCGCCACGAGGGCCATCAGCCCGGTCCGGTGAACCTTGGCAACCCAACGGAGCTCACCATGTGCGAGCTCGTTGACCGGATCATGGAGCTGACCGGCTCGTCATCGGAAGTGGTCTACGAGCCGCTGCCAATGGACGATCCGAAGCGGCGGCGGCCCGACATTTCAAAGGCCAAGGCGGTGCTGGACTGGCAGCCCACCACCTCGATCGAGATGGGGCTGCGCGCAACGATCGAGTGGTTCGAAGCCGAAGGCGCGGAACGGCGCCCGCAACCAACTCAGGAGACCGGCGCTCTTCTCTCGGCATAGCCCTGAGGAGGGCCGATGGCCCGGAGATCGCCGAAGACCCTGGCCACCATCCTGCGCCGAAACATCGAGGCGCTGGAGGAGCACGCGCGGCGCGAGCGCAGCCAGGCGACCGCGCAGGAGCGGCTGGCCCACCGCATCACCGACTTCGCCGGCACGATGGGCTTCGTCTACGTCCACCTGGTGCTGATCGCAGGCTGGGTCGTCGTGAACGTCGGCTGGATATCAGGCGTAAGACCCTTCGACCCCAGCTTCGTCATTCTGGCGACGGCGGCCTCCGTCGAAGCGATCTTCCTCACCACCTTCGTCCTGATCAGCCAGAATCGCACCTCGGCCATGGCCGACCGTCGGGCGCGGCTGGACCTCCAGATCAACCTGCTCGCCGAACACGAGATCACCCGCCTGATCTCTCTCGTCCGGGCCATGGCGCAGGAGATGGGAATAGAGGAAGGCGAAGACCCCGAACTCTCCGAACTCGAACGCGAGGTGGCGCCGGAGACGGTGCTGGAGGAGCTGATGCAGGAGGAGGGCGACGGCTAGGCGCGCGCCTGCGCCGGTTCGATCGGCTGGATCGCCGAAAGTTCGTCTCGTGCCCGGATGGCCGCTGCGGAAAGGTCGTGGGCGGTCTGAAGATTGATCCAATAGTCCGGCGTCGTGTCGAAGACGCGGCCAAGCCGCAGCGCGGTGTCGGCAGTCACCGGCTGCTGCTCCCGAACAAGGCGCTCGATCCGGGTGCGATCCTTCAGTCCCATAACGCGGGCAAGGGCTCCCGCACTGAGCCCGAACTCCGGCAGGTAGTCTTCGCGCAACAGTTCGCCGGGGTGCGGCAGCGGAGAGGCGAGGTGGGTGTAGTCGATGGCGGCCATGGCTGTTTCCTAGTGGTAATCGACGAACTCGACCTCTTCGGGGCCTTCCGGGCCCCAGACGAAGCAGATGCGGAACTGATCATTGACGCTGATGGACCACTGGCCCTCGCGGTCGTCCGTGAGTTTGTGCAGCCGGTTCCCCGGCGGGGTGCGAAGATCCTCAACACGCGCGGCGGCATGGAGCTGAGCCAGGCGACGGCGAGTCGCTTTCGCGAGATCGCCCGGAAAGCCCTTCGGGACGTGTCCCTCAAACACGAGGCGCGCCTCGCGGGATTTCCAGCTTTGGATCATCGCTCCCCCTTGCACGCCAATGTAGCGTAACGCGCTACAGTGTCAAGCAAAACGTAGCACCTGACGCTACAAGCTCTCGATTTTCCGGGAGAGTGGCCACCTTGCGGTGGCGCGAGTGACGGGACTCGAACCCGCGACCTCCGGCGTGACAGGCCGGCGCTCTAACCAACTGAGCTACACCCGCATTTGCGCGAGGCGCGTCTGATAGGTCCGGGTCCGTGCCCTGTCAACGGCCGACCGGCGCGACGCTGTTGCAGCGCTCGAAGCCGCGTTTTCACCCGGCGGTGAAATATGCCTCAAAACCGCCGCAGGGACCGTTTGAACCCCCCGATGGTTTGGACTACAACCCGCCGCGACTCCTCCCCGGGGACCCCATGAGCGCGTTTCTCCTGCAGTACCTGCCGATCGTGATCTTCCTTGGGATCGCGGCCGTGCTGGGTGTCGGATTCATCCTGGCGGCGGCCCTGATGGCCCCGACGGCGCCCGATCCCGAGAAGCTTTCCGCTTACGAATGCGGCTTCAACGCCTTTGACGACGCGCGGATGAAGTTCGACGTGCGGTTCTACCTGGTGTCGATCCTCTTCATCATCTTTGACCTCGAAGTCGCCTTCCTGTTCCCATGGGCGGTGACGCTGATGAAGCTGCCGCAGGCGGCGGGGCAGTTCGCCTTCTGGTCGATGATGACCTTTCTAGGCGTGCTGACGGTCGGCTTCATCTACGAGTGGAAGAAGGGGGCGCTGGAATGGGAGTGATCGTTCCCGCCGGCGCCGGCGGCCGCACGGCGGTTGAGGGCTATGATCCCAAGGCTCACGACCCCTACTTCGACCACGTCAACGACCAGCTGGCGGACAAGGGATTCGTCACCGCGGGCCTCGACGACCTGATCACCTGGGCCCGGACGGGCTCGCTGATGTGGATGACGTTCGGTCTGGCCTGCTGCGCGGTCGAGATGATGCAGGCCTCGATGCCGCGCTACGACCTGGAGCGCTATGGCTTCGCGCCGCGGGCCAGCCCGCGCCAGTCGGACGTGATGATCGTGGCCGGCACGCTCTGCAACAAGATGGCTCCGGCGCTCCGCAAGGTCTACGACCAGATGCCGGAGCCCAGATACGTCATCTCCATGGGCAGCTGCGCCAACGGCGGCGGCTACTACTACTTCTCCTATAGCGTCGTGCGCGGCTGCGACCGGATCGTGCCGGTGGACGTCTATGTGCCCGGCTGCCCGCCGACGGCCGAGGCGCTGGTCTATGGCGTGCTGCAGCTGCAGAAGAAGATCCGCCGCACGGGGACCATCGAGCGATGAGCCTCCCCGGCCACATCTGGGCTAACGACCCCGACGACCTGCGCGCGCTTGGCGAGGCGATCGTCGCCAATACCGCGGGCGCGGTGAGCAGCTGGGAAGTGCGGTTCGAAGAACTGACCCTGACCGGACCGGCGGGCAGGGTGGTCGATGCGCTGATGCAGCTGCGCGACCATCCCGACTGGCGCTTCATCCAGCTGACCGACCTGGCCGGCGTCCACTATCCGCAGCGCGAGCAGCCGTTCGAGGTGGTCTACCAGCTGCTGAGCTACGCCAAGAACCGCCGCGTCCGCCTGAAGGTCTCGACGGACGAGGACACGCCGGTGCCGTCGGTGACGTCCGTCCACCCCTGCGCCGACTGGTACGAGCGCGAGGCGTTCGACATGTACGGCATCTTCTTCGAGGGCCATCCCGACCTGCGCCGCATCCTCACCGACTACGGCTTCCACGGCTATCCGCTCCGCAAGGACTTCCCGATGAGCGGCTATGTCGAGGTGCGCTACGACGATGAGCTCAAGCGCGTCGTCTATGAGCCGGTGAAGATCACCGAGTACCGCAACTGGGAATTCCTCTCCCCGTGGGAAGGCGACGTGCAGGCCTACAGCCTGCCGGGCGACGAGAAGGCGTCGCAGCCATGAGTGTCTTCGAAACCATCCCCGAAGTCCCGGCGGGCAGCGTTCCGGAAACGCCGGTCCGCAAGTTCAACATCAATTTCGGCCCGCAGCACCCGGCTGCGCACGGCGTGCTGCGCCTGGTGCTGGAACTCGACGGCGAGATCGTCGAGCGGGTCGATCCGCACATCGGCCTGCTTCACCGCGGCACCGAAAAGCTGATGGAAGCGCGGCCCTACGCGCAGACGATCCCTTACTTCGACCGCCTCGACTACGTCGCTCCGATGAACCAGGAGCACGCCTATGTCATGGCGCTGGAAAAGCTCATGGGCGTCGAGGTCCCGCTGCGGGGCCAGCTGATCCGGGTGCTCTATTCCGAGATCGGCCGCATCCTGAACCACCTCCTCAACGTGACCACTCAGGCGATGGACGTGGGCGCGCTGACCCCGCCGCTGTGGGGGTTCGAGGAGCGCGAGAAGCTGATGGTGTTCTACGAGCGCGCCTCGGGCGCCCGGATGCACGCCAACTACTTCCGCGTCGGCGGCGTTCGCCAGGACCTGCCACCGGAGCTGGTCGAGGACATCGACCGCTGGTGTGACAACTTCCCCAAGGTGCTCGACGACATTGAGGGCCTGATCACCGGCAACCGCATCTTCAAGCAGCGCAACGTCGACATCGGCGTGGTGAAGAAGGAGCAGGCGTTCGAGTGGGGCTTCACGGGCGTGATGCTGCGGGGCTCGGGCGTTGCCTGGGACCTGCGGCGCAACCAACCCTACGAGTGCTACAACGACTTCGAGTTCGACATTCCGCTCGGTGTCAACGGCGACTGCTACGACCGCTACCTCTGCCGCATGCAGGAGATGCGGGAGTCGACGAAGATCATGAAGCAGGCCTGCGCGCGGCTGCGCGGCACGCCGGGGCTGGTGCTCTCCGACGACCACAAGATCGCGCCGCCGCGCCGGGGCGAGATGAAGCGCTCGATGGAAGCGCTGATCCACCACTTCAAGCTCTACACCGAGGGCTACCGCCCGCCGGAGGGCGAGGTCTATGCGGCCGTCGAGGCGCCGAAGGGCGAGTTCGGCGTCTATCTGGTCAGCGACGGAACCAATCGCCCGTACCGCTGCCACATCCGCGCGCCGGGCTTTCCGCACCTGCAGGCGATGGACTGGATGAACCGCGGCCACATGCTGGCGGACGTCTCCGCCATCCTGGGCTCGCTCGACATCGTGTTCGGGGAGATCGACCGTTGAGCCCCGTCGAGATCGCGCAGGCGCAGCTGGACGCCTACAACGCCCAGGACCTGGACGCCTATTGCGGCTTCTTCACCGACGACGTCGTGGTCGCCGACCTGAACGGGGCCGTGACCAGCGAGGGCGGGGCGGCCTATCGTGACCGCTATGAGAACGCCTTCGCCCAGTTCCCGCAGAACAAGGCCGAGCTGCTGAATCGGATCGTGGTCGGCGACACCGTCATCGACCACGAGCGCGTCTCGCGCGGCCCGGAGGGTCCGGTGTTCGAGGTGGCGGCCATCTACAGCTTCAGAGACGGGAAGATCTCCCGCGTGGATTTCGTCAAATGAGCGTCCGTCGTCTGGCCAAGGACCAGCCCGCGACCTTCGAGTTCAGCAAGGACACGCTGAAGAAGGCGCAGTGGTGGATTTCCAAGTACCCCTCGCACCGCAAGCAGTCGGCGGTGATCCCGATCCTGTGGCTGGTGCAGAAGCAGGAAGGCTGGGTCTCCGAGCCCGCCATTCGCGCCATCGCGGCCATGCTGGAGATGCCGGTGATCCGGGTGCTGGAGGTCGCGACCTTTTACACGATGTTCCAGCTGGAGCCGGTGGGCACGGCCGCCCACGTTCAGCTCTGCGGCACCACGCCCTGCATGCTGCGCGGGGCCAACGACCTGAAGGCGGTGCTGAAGGAAAAGATCGGGCCGGTGAACCACCGCTCCGCCGACGGCCGCTTCTCCTGGGAAGAGGTCGAGTGCCTGGGCGCCTGCTGCAACGCGCCGATGGCCGCGATCAACGACTACTACTACGAGGACCTGACGCCGGAGACGCTCGGCGCAATCCTGGCCGACTTCGCCGCCGGCAAGAAGCCCAAGCCGGGCTCCTACGCGGGCCGCAAGGCCTCCGAACCGGCCGGCGCCATCCAGACGCTGACGGACCCCAAGCTCTACGACGGCTCGGCCGCCAAGCCGATCAAGCTGCCGAACCAGCCCGCGAAGGAGCCCGCCTGATGGTCGGCATCCTCGAGGACAAGGACCGCATCTTCACCAACCTCTACGGCCTGCACGACTGGGGGCTGGAGGGCGCGAAGCAGCGCGGCTGCTGGAACGCAACCAAGGACATGCTGGACCTCGGTCCGGCCTGGATCATCGACCAAATGAAGGCGTCGGGCCTGCGCGGCCGCGGCGGCGCCGGTTTCGGCACGGGGCTGAAGTGGTCCTTCATGCCCAAGGAAGTGAAGGAAGGCCGCCCGCACTACCTGGTCGTCAACGCCGACGAGTCCGAACCCGGGACCTGCAAGGACCGGGAGATCATGCGCCACGATCCGCACCTGCTGATCGAGGGCTGCCTGATCGCCTCGTACGCCATGCAGGCGCACGCCTGCTACATCTACATCCGCGGGGAATACGTGCGTGAGCGCGAGATCCTCGAGGAAGCGATCGCGCAGGCCTACAAGGCCAAGCTGATCGGCAAGAACAATGTCCACGGCTGGGACTTCGACCTCTACGTCCACCACGGCGGCGGGGCCTACATCTGCGGCGAGGAAACCGCGCTGCTGGAGAGCCTCGAGGGCAAGAAGGGCCAGCCGCGACTGAAGCCCCCGTTCCCCGCGGGCGCGGGCCTCTACGGCTGCCCGACCACCGTGAACAACGTCGAGAGCATCGCGGTCGTCGGCACGATCCTGCGGCGCGGGGCGGACTGGTTCTCGTCCTTCGGGCGGCCGAACAACACGGGCACCAAGCTCTTCTGCGTCAGCGGGCACGTGAACCTGCCCTGCAACGTGGAAGAGGCGATGAGCATCCCCTTCCGCCAGTTGATCGAGGATCACTGCGGCGGCATCCGGGGCGGCTGGGGCAACCTGAAGGCGGTGATCCCGGGCGGCTCGTCGGTGCCGATGATCCCGGCGGAACAGTGCGAAAACCTGCCGATGGACTTCGACGCGCTGCGCGATCTGAAGTCGGGGCTCGGCACGGCGGCGGTCATCGTGATGGACAAGAGCACGGACCTCGTGCGGGCCATCGCGCGCATCTCCTACTTCTACAAGCACGAGAGCTGCGGCCAGTGCACGCCGTGCCGCGAAGGCACCGGCTGGATGTGGCGGGTGATGGAGCGGATGGCGGCCGGCGAGGCGGACCCGAAAGAGATCGACACCCTCCTCGACGTCACCACACAGGTCGAAGGCCACACCATCTGCGCGCTCGGCGACGCGGCCGCCTGGCCGATCCAGGGACTCTTCCGCCACTTCCGCCACGAGGTGGAGGAGCGCATAAGCAGCTACCGTGCGAACAAGCCTCACGTGCAGGGCGCAACACTCGTCGCGGCGGAATAGGAACCATGGCGAACGAACCTGAAAACCTGGTCCTCGCAATCCTGCGGCGCGTCGAAGAGCGCCTCACCAGGATGGAGGAAAAGCTCGACCGGCAGACCGAGGCTCTTCGTGACGTGAGCACCCGCCTTGCGCACGTCGAAGAGAACCTGGCCGGCGTGCATCGCGGGCAGGACCGCTCCGACATTCGCCTCGACCGCATCGAGAAGCGTCTCGAACTCGTCGATACGTCGCACTGAGCTGAAGTATGCCTAAAGCCAAGGTCAACGGCGTCGAGGTCGAGTTCGAGCCCGGGATGAACGTCCTGCAGGTGGCGGAGCTGGCCGGGGAGGAGATCCCGCGCTTCTGCTACCACGAGCGTCTGTCGATCGCCGGCAACTGCCGCATGTGCCTGGTCGAGGTGAAGCCTGGGCCGCCGAAGCCGCAGGCGTCGTGCGCGCTGCCGGCCGCGGAGGGGCAGGAGATCTTCACCAACACGCCGATGGTGAAGAAGGCGCGCCAGGGGGTGATGGAGTTCCTGCTCATCAACCACCCGCTGGATTGCCCGATCTGCGACCTGGGCGGCGAGTGCGACCTGCAGGACCAGGCCATCGGCTACGGCCGCGACGACAGCCGCTACGCCGAGAACAAGCGGGCGGTCGAAAACAAGTACATGGGTCCGCTGATCAAGACCTTCATGACCCGCTGCATCCAGTGCACGCGGTGCGTCAGGTTCATCACGGAAGTCGCCGGCGTGCCCGAGATCGGTCTCATCTCTCGCGGCGAAGACGTTGAAATTACGACGTATCTGGAAAGCGCTGTCACCAGCGAGCTGTCCGGCAACGTCAACGATCTCTGCCCCGTCGGCGCGCTGACGCACCGGCCCTGGCAGTACGAATACCGCCCCTGGGAGCTGAAGAAGACCCAGAGCATCGACGTTCACGACGCCATGGGCGCGGCGATCCGCGTCGACAGCCGCGGGCCCGCCGTGCTGCGGGTGCTGCCGCGCGTCAACGACGAGATCAACGAAGAGTGGCTCTCCGACAAGAGCCGCTACGCCGTCGATGGCCTCGCCCGCCAGCGGTTGGACCGGCCCTATGTGCGCGAAGGCGGCAAGCTGCGGCCCGCGACCTGGGCGGAGGCCCTGGATGTCGTGGCCGCGAAGATCAAGGCGACCTCCGGCGACCGGATCGGCGTGATCGCGGGCGATCTGCAGGATGCGGAGTCGATGAAGGCCGCGCTCGACCTGTTCAAGCCGATGGGCGCGCGCCTGACCTGCAACCAGGACGGTGCGCCGCTGGGCGCCGGGCCGCGCGAAAGCTGGCTGTTCAACTCCACCATCGCCGGGATCGAAGACGCCGACGTGGTGCTGCTGGTCGGGACCAACCCGCGTCTCGAAGCGCCGGTGCTGAACGCGCGGCTGCGCAAGCGCTGGCTGGCGGGGCAGATGCGGATCGGCCTGATCGGCGAGCAGGCGGACCTGACCTACGACTACGATTACCTGGGCGCCGGGCCGACGACGCTGAGTGGCCTCGGCAAGGCGAAGTCCGACTTCGTGAAGGCGCTGAAGGGCGCGCAGCGTCCCGCGATCATCGTCGGCATGGGCGCGCTCGGACGGCCCGACGGCGCGGCGGTGCTGAAGGCCGCAGCCGACCTGGCGGCGCAGTTCAATGTGGTGCGCGAAGGCTGGAACGGCTGGAACGTGCTGCACACCAGCGCGGCGCGGGTCGGCGGGCTCGACATGGGCTTCACGGGGGCGAAAACCGCCGCCGAGCTGACCGGAAAGGGCGGGGCGGACCTGCTGTTCCTCCTGGGCGCCGACGAGGTTCCGCTGAAGGACACCAAGGCCTTCACCGTCTATCTCGGCACGCACGGCGACAACGGCGCCCACCGCGCCGACGTGATCCTGCCGGGCGCGGCCTATACCGAGAAGAACGGCCTCTATGTGAACATGGAAGGCCGGGTGCAGATAGGCGAACGCGCCGTCTTCCCGAAGGGCGAGGGCCGCGAGGACTGGTCGATCCTGCGGGCGCTGTCGGAGAAGCTGGGCGCCACGCTGCCCTACGACAGCCTCGACCAGCTGCGGGCCAAGCTGTTCGCCGACCATCCGACGTTTGGCCGCATCGACTACGTCGCCCCGCCGGCGATGTTCGACCTCAGCGGGCTGGGCGGGGAGGGCGAGCTGATCGACGTGCCGTTCCTCTCGCCGGTGAAGGCCTTCCACCTGACCAACCCGATCGCACGCGCCAGCGTGACCATGGCCGAGTGCGCGGCGCTGGCGTCCGGCGCCTCCAAGATGGCGGCGGAGTAGGTCATGGCGGACTTCATGAGCACTCCGGTCGGCTGGACGGTGATGACCGTCGTCGGGATCGCCCTCGTCATGGTCGGCGTGCTGGTGTCGCTGGCCTTCCTGCTGCTGGCGGACCGGAAGATCTGGGCCGGCGTGCAGATGCGCAAAGGCCCCAACGTCGTGGGCCCCTTCGGCCTGCTTCAGTCCTTCGCCGACTTCGGCAAGTTCGTGCTGAAGGAGATCGTCATCCCGGCCGGGGCCGACAAGACGGTCTTCCTGATGGCGCCAATCGTGACCTTCATCCTGGCCTTCGGCGCCTGGGCGGTGATCCCGTTCGCGCCGGGCTGGGTGGTGTCGAACATCAACGTCGGCATCCTCTACCTGTTCGCGATCAGCTCGCTCGGCGTCTACGGCATCATCATGGGCGGCTGGGCGTCGAACTCGAAGTATCCGTTCCTGGGTTCGCTGCGGTCGGCCGCGCAGATGGTCAGCTACGAGGTGAGCCTCGGCTTCGTGATCATCACCGTCGTGCTGCTGGCTGGCTCGATGAACCTGCAGACCATCGTCAACGCGCAAGCGGGCGGCTTCTGGCACTGGAACGTGCTGGGCGGCAAAGGACTGATGGGCCTGCCGCTGGCGCTGATCATGATCCCGATGTCGGTGATCTTCTTCATAAGCTTCCTGGCGGAGACGAACCGGCCGCCGTTCGACCTGCCCGAAGCGGAGTCGGAGCTCGTGGCCGGCTATGCGGTGGAGTACTCCTCCACCCCCTACCTGCTGTTCCAGATCGGCGAGTATTCGAACATCGTGCTGATGTGCGCGATGATCACCATCCTCTTCTTCGGCGGATGGCATCCGCCGTTCCCGGACGGGTTCGTCCAGACCTGGCCGACGTTCGTGGCCAACCTCTGGTACCTGCTCTGGTTCATCGTGAAGATCGTGTTCTGGTTCTTCATGGTCGCCATGGCGAAAGCCATCGTGCCCCGCTACCGCTATGATCAGTTGATGCGACTGGGCTGGAAGGTGTTCCTGCCGATGTCGCTCGTGGCGGTCGCCGTGGTCGCCGCCTGGCGCGTGTTCGGGCCGGTCGCATGATCCGGCTACTCGCCCCCTTGGCCGTGATGCTGACGCTGGGCGCCTGCTCCGAGGCGCTGCCGGGCGCGAGCTATTCTCTGGGCAGCGGCATCGCGTCCTACGACGACCTGCGCCGCGCCACCGAACAGTGCAACACGCGCGGCGGCCACATTGAGCCGAAGAACGACGGCGGCGATCCGGCCGAGCTTTCCAACTACACCTGCGTGATCGGCAAGGGTAACTGACGCGCCATGATGCAACGTATCGGCCAGGCTCTGAAAGGCGCGCTCCTGCTGGATTTCGCGGGCGCCTTCGCGCTCGGCATGAAGCAGATGATCGCGCCGAAGAAGACGGTGCAGTACCCGCACGAGCGCAACCCGCAGAGCCCGCGCTTCCGCGGCGAACACGCGCTGCGCCGCTATCCGAACGGCGAAGAACGCTGCATCGCCTGCAAGCTCTGCGAGGCCATCTGCCCGGCCCAGGCCATCACCATCGAGGCCGAGCCCCGCGCCGACGGCTCGCGGCGGACGACCCGCTACGACATCGACATGGTCAAGTGCATCTACTGCGGCCTGTGCCAGGAGGCCTGCCCGGTGGACGCTATCGTCGAGGGCCCGAACCTGGAGTTCGCCGTCGAGACGCGGGAAGAACTCTACTACGACAAGGAAAGGCTGCTCGATAACGGCGACCGTTGGGAGCGGCAGATCGCGAAGAATCTGGAACTGGACGCACCCTACCGATAAGAGGGCGGGCGCGATTTTGAGAGGGGCTGGGAGCCGCCGATGGCCTTGACGGCGATCGCATTTTATCTGCTCGCGGCAGTAACGCTGCTGGCCGGGATCGCTGTGGTTTCAGCGAAGAATCCCGTCCACTCGGTGCTGTTCCTGATCACCGCCTTCTTCTCGGCGGCGGGCCTCTTCGTGCTCATGGGCGCGGAGTTTTTGGCCATGCTGCTGGTGGTCGTCTATGTCGGCGCCGTCGCGGTACTGTTCCTGTTCGTGGTGATGATGCTCGACGTCGATTTCGCCGAGCTTCGGCAGGGCTTCGCGCGCTACCTGCCGGTGGCGCTGGTGGTGGCCGGCGTGCTGGTCGTCGAGATGATCATGGTCTCGCTGAGCGTCGGCACGCGGGGCGCGGCCTCGCATAACGCAGCGCCGTTCGTGGCCACCGACGTGACCAACGCCGAGGCGATCGGGCGGGTGCTCTACACCGACTACGTCTACTTCTTCCAGGCGGCCGGGATCGTGCTGCTCATCGCCATGATCGGCGCCATCGTGCTGACGCTGCGCCACAAGCCGGGCGTGCGTCGCCAGAACATCGGCGATCAGGTCGCCCGCACGCCCAGGACGGGCATGCGCGTCGTCGACATCAAGCCGGGCGAGGGGATCGAGGCATGATCGGGCTCTCGCACTACCTGACCGTCGCGGCGATCCTGTTCACCATCGGGGTGTTCGGCATCTTCGTGAACCGCAAGAACGTCATCGTCATCCTGATGTCGATCGAGCTGATCCTGCTGGCGGTGAACATCAACCTGGTCGCCTTCTCGGTCTTCCTGCATGACGTGGTCGGGCAGATCTTCGCCCTGTTCGTGCTGACCGTCGCCGCGGCCGAAGCGGCGGTCGGGCTGGCCATCCTCGTCACCTTCTTCCGTAACCGCGGCGACATCGCGGTTGATGACGCTTCGATGATGCGGGGTTAGGCGTGGAGACCATCGTAACCGCCATCGTCCTGGCGCCGCTGATCGCCGCCGCCATCGCGGGTCTGGCCGGCCGCTGGCTGCCGACTGTCGTGTCGCAAGCCGTCACCACCGGCACGCTCGTCGTCTGCTGCCTGCTCAGCTGGTACGTCTTCACCCAGTGGAGCTCGGGCCAGCTGGAGGCCTTCACGGTCCAGCTCGCGCCCTTCATCAACGTGGGCAAGTTCCAGAGCTTCTGGTCGGTGCGGATCGACGCGCTGTCGGCCGTGATGCTGGTGGTCGTCACGACGGTCTCGGCCCTCGTGCACATCTACAGCTGGGGCTACATGGCCGAGGACCCGCATCGGCCGCGGTTCTTCGCCTACCTGTCGCTGTTCTCCTTCGCGATGCTGGCGCTGGTGACGGCGGCCGACTTCATGCAGCTATTCTTCGGCTGGGAAGGCGTGGGCCTGGCGAGCTACCTGCTGATCGGCTTCTGGTACCACAAGCCCACCGCCAACGCGGCCTCGATCAAGGCCTTCGTGGTCAACCGGGTCGGCGACTTCGGCTTCGCGCTGGGCATCATGACCGTGTTCTGGATGTTCGGCTCGATCCGCTTCGCCGAGGTCTTCCCGCAGGTCGCCGCCCATGCCGCCCAGAGCTGGTGGTTCGCCGGGTCGTGGTGGCACGCGATGGACCTGGCCTGCGTGCTGCTGTTCGTCGGCGCCATGGGCAAGAGCGCCCAGTTCTTCCTGCACACCTGGCTGCCGGATGCGATGGAGGGCCCGACGCCGGTGTCGGCCCTGATCCATGCCGCGACCATGGTGACGGCCGGCGTCTATATGGTCTGCCTGCTCTCGCCGATGTTCGAGTACGCGCCGGTGGCGAAGAACATCGTCACCGTTATCGGCGCCGTGACGGCGCTGTTCGCGGCGACGGTCGGCCTCGCCCAGAACGATATCAAGCGGGTGATCGCCTATTCGACCTGCTCGCAGCTCGGCTACATGTTCTTCGCCGCGGGCGTGGGCGCCTACCAGGGCGCCATGTTCCACCTGTTCACCCACGCCTTCTTCAAGGCGCTGCTGTTTCTGGGCGCGGGCTCGGTGATCCACGGCATGCACCACGAGCAGGACATGCGGCGCATGGGCGGGCTGTGGAAGTACCTGCCGATCACCTACGCCGTCATGCTGATCGGCAACATCGCCATCACCGGCATCGGCATCCCGGGCCTGTTCGGCTTTGCGGGCTTCTACTCGAAGGACACCATCATCGAGAGCGCCTACGCGGCGGGCCAGCACAATTCCGTCGCCTACTTCGCCTTCGTGATCGGGGTGATTGTTGCGGGGCTGACGGCCTTCTACAGCTGGCGTCTTGCGTTCATGACCTTCCACGGAACGCCGAAGTGGGGGCATGACGCGCACGGCGGCGTCGGCGTTCATCACGCCGACGACCACGCCAGCGCTGCCCAGATCGAGACACACGACGAGCCGCTGGAAGGTCACGACGACCACGGCCACGACCACAAGCCGCACGAGAGCCCGTGGGTGATGGTCCTGCCGCTGCTGCTGCTGTCGGTCGGCGCGATCTTCGCCGGCTGGTACTTCTTCAGCGCGTTCGTGGGCGAGGCTAGGGCGGAGTTCTGGCGGGGCGCGATCTACACCCTGCCGACCAACAACGTGCTGACCGCCGCCGAACACATTCCGGAATGGGCCAAGCTCGCCCCGCTGGTGCTGTCGCTGCTCGGACTGGTCGGCGCCTTCTACGTCTACGTCATGCGCGAAGGCATGGGCGCGCGGATCGCGGCGCGGGGCGGGCCGCTGTGGACGTTCTTCTACAACAAGTGGTTCTTCGACGAGATCTACGACGCCGTCTTCGTTCGCGGCGCCCGGGCCTTGGGCGACCTGTTCTGGAAGGGCGGCGACCAGAAGATCATCGACGGGCTCGGCCCGGACGGCGTCTCGGCGCTGTCGGTCGTGGTCGGCAAGCGGACGGGGCGTCTACAGACCGGCTACGTCTACCACTACGCCTTCGTGATGCTGCTGGGGGTCGCGAGCCTGCTGGCCTTCGCCCTCTACGCCTGGTCGGGGAGCTGACCGATGACCGGTATCCTCTCCCTCATCACCTTCTCGCCGCTGATCGGCATCGCCGCGATCCTGATCGTTCGCGCGATCGCGAAGGACGACGAAGGCGCGGCTGGCGCGGCGCGCTGGATCGCGCTGGCGACCACGCTGGCGACGCTGGCTTTGTCGATCCTGATGGTCGCGCAGTTCGACCCTAACCTGGCGGGCTTCCAGTTCGTGGAAGACGCGCCCTGGTTCGCGGGCCTGCACTACCGGATGGGCGTCGACGGCATCTCGGTGCTGTTCGTGCTGCTGACGGCCTTCCTGATGCCGCTCTGCATCGCGGCCTCGTGGGAAGCCATCGAGCACCGTGTCACCGAGTACATGATCGCCTTCCTGGCGCTGGAGACGCTGGTGCTCGGCGTCTTCTCGGCGCTGGACCTGGTGCTGTTCTACATCTTCTTCGAGTTCGGCCTGGTCCCGATGTTCCTGATCATCGGCATCTGGGGCGGCAAGCGGCGGCTCTACGCGGCCTACAAGTTCTTCCTCTACACCCTGCTGGGCTCGGTGCTGATGCTGGCGGCGGTGCTGGCCATGATCGGGATCTCGGGCACGAGCTCGATCCCCGAACTGATGCATTACCACTTCACCGCGGGCGTCCAGACCTGGCTGTGGCTGGCCTTCTTCGCCTCGTTCGCGGTGAAGATGCCGATGTGGCCGGTTCACACCTGGCTTCCCGACGCCCACGTGGAGGCGCCGACGGCGGGCTCCGTCATCCTGGCCGGCATCCTGCTGAAGATGGGCGGGTACGGCTTCATGCGCTTCAGCCTGCCGATGTTCCCGCAGGCGTCGGAGCTGTTCACGCCGCTGGTCTTCGCCCTGTCGGTGATCGCGATCGTCTACACCTCGCTGGTCGCGTTCAGGCAGACCGACATCAAGAAGCTGATCGCCTATTCGTCCGTCGCCCACATGGGCTTCGTCACGCTGGGCATCTTCTCCGGCAACCTGCAGGGCGAGCAGGGGGCGATCTTCCTGATGATCTCCCACGGGCTGATCTCGGGGGCGCTCTTCCTCTGCGTCGGCGTCGTCTATGACCGCATGCACACCCGCGAGATCGCCTTCTACGGCGGGCTGGTGAACCGCATGCCCTGGTACGCCTTCGTCTTCATGCTCTTCACCATGGGCAACGTCGGCCTGCCGGGCACCAGCGGGTTCGTGGGTGAGATCCTGACCATGACCGGGACGTATGGCGCTTCGACCTGGACGGCCGTGATCGCCGCGAGCGGCGTGATCCTGTCGGCCGTCTATGCGCTGACGCTATACCGGCGGGTGATCTTCGGGGAGATGACCAACCCGGCGCTGGCGACGATCAGTGACCTCGGCATGCGCGAGGCGGTGATCTTCACGCCGCTGATCCTGGGGACGCTGTGGCTTGGCGTGAACCCGGACGTCGTCTTCCATGTCACCGGCGCGTCGACCCAGGCGCTGGTCGACGCCTATCAAGCTGTCGCGGGCGGGTGAGCCGATGTTTTCGACCGAACTCTCGCTGGCCCTGCCTGAGCTGATCCTCGCCGGATCGGCGCTCGTCCTGCTGGTCTGGGGCGCGTTCGCCGGCAAGGGCGGGCCGCTGTTCACCGTTCTCAGCATGGCGGCCCTGATCGGCGCGGCGGTTGCCGCGGCGTACGGCCCGTTAGGCGCGGCCTTCAACGGCGGCTTCATCGCCGATAACCTCGCCGCCTTCGCCAAGGTCTTCCTCTACGCCGGCAGCGCCATCGCCATTCCGCTCGGCGACCGCTGGTTCGCGCGCAAGGGGGAGGCGCGGTTCGAGTTCCCGGTGCTGATCATCCTCACCTCGCTGGGCATGGGGATGATGGCCTCGGCGGGGGACCTGATCTCGCTCTATGTGGGCGTGGAGCTGCACTCGCTGGCGCTCTACGTGCTGGCCGCCTTCCGCCGCGACGACCCGCGCGCATCCGAAGCCGGCCTGAAGTATTTCGTGCTGGGCGCGCTGTCGTCCGGCCTGCTGCTCTATGGCGCGTCGCTGATCTACGGCTTTGCGGGCTCGACCAAGTTCGTCGACATCGCCGCCGTCGTGCAGATGCACGCGGACACCGGCGTGCTGTTTGGCCTCGTCTTCCTGATGTGCGGGCTGGCCTTCAAGGTCTCCGCCGCGCCGTTCCACATGTGGACGCCGGACGTCTATGAGGGTGCGCCGACGCCGGTCGTGGGCTTCTTCACCGGCGCGCCGAAGCTGGCCGCGATGGTGCTGTTCGCCCGCGCGCTCGGCAGCGGCTTCATCGGCGCCGCCGAGCAGTGGCGCCAGGTGCTGATCGTCATCGCGCTGCTCAGCGTCTTCGTCGGCGCTTTCGCTGGCCTCGTGCAGCGGAACCTGAAGCGGCTGTGGGCCTACAGCTCCATCGCCAACGTCGGCTACGCGCTGATCGGTCTGGCGGCCGGGACGCCCGAGGGCTTGCAGTCGATGCTGCTGTTCATGGTCCTCTACATGATCGACGTGACCGGCTTCTTCGCCTGCCTCGTGGCGCTGAACCGCGAGGGTCGGGCCATGGAGACCATGGACGACATGGCGGGCCTGGTGCGCGAGAAGCCCGCGCTTGGCTTGGCCATGACCGTCTTCGCCTTCTCGGCGCTCGGCCTGCCACCGCTGTCGGGCTTCTGGGCCAAGTTCTACGTCTTCAAGGCGGCCATCGATGCGGGGCTCGGCTGGGTGGCGGTCGCGGGCCTGGTCGGCTCGGTCGTGGCGGCCTTCTACTACCTGCGGCTGGTCAAGGTGATCTGGTTCGACGCCGCGACGGGCCCGGTTGACCGGCCGCCGCTGGAGGCCTGGGCCGTGGCGGTCGTGGCGGCGCTGTTCTCCTTCCCGGCGGTGATGATCGCGCTGACCTGGCTCGACCCGCTGGCCCGGGCCGCGGCGAACATTTTCGGATGAGCCTTCCGCCTATCGAGGCGCTGGACGAGATCGATTCCACCAACGCCGAGGCCCGCCGTCGCGCCGAAGCAGGCGCGCCCGGTCCGCTCTGGATCACCGCAGCCCGCCAGACCGCGGGCCGTGGCCGCCGGGGCAGGGCGTGGGAGACGGGGGAGGGCAACCTCGCCGCGACACTGCTCTTCACCACGAGCAAACCGCCCGCGGAAGCCGCGCAGGTGTCGTTCGTCGCCGCGCTGGCCGTCGCCGATCTGGCGAGCGCCTACGTGCCGGCCTCGCTGGTCAGCCTTAAGTGGCCCAACGACCCGCTCATCGCCGGCAAGAAGGCCAGCGGCATCCTTGTCGAGTCCGGGCCGAGCCCAAATGGCGGCTTGTGGATCGCCGTCGGCATCGGCGTGAACCTCGCCAGCGCGCCGACCGCCGCCGAGCGCCCCGCCACCACCTTCGCCGCGCACATGACCGCGCCGCCGCCGAAACCGCTGGAGGCGCTCACCCAACTGGCCGAAGCCTTCGAACGGTGGCGCTCGCTCTGGGACTCGGCGGGCTTTCCGGCTATTGCGGACGCTTGGACAGCGCGGGCGCATGGGTTGGGGGAGGCCTGCACCGTGCGGCTCGGCAGTGAAACGGTCGAGGGCGTTGCCGAGGGGCTCGATCCCGACGGGGCGCTCAGGCTTCGGCTGGCGGACGGGCGGTTGCGCCGGATCACCGCCGGCGACGTGTTCTTCGGAGCGTAGGAACGAATGCTTCTGGCGATCGAACAGGGCAACACCAACACCCTCTTTGCCGTCCATGACGGGAAGACCTGGATCGCCCAATGGCGCTCGGCCACCGAAAGCACCCGCACGGCCGACGAATATGCGGTGTGGCTGTCGCAGCTCCTGGAGATGAACGGGCTGAAGCTCGGCGACCTCGACGGCTGCATCATCTCGTCCGTCGTGCCGCAGTCGATCTTCAACCTGCGCAACCTCGCGCGCCGCTACCTGCACGTCGAGCCGCTGGTGATCGGCGAGAACGCCGAGCTCGGCGTGCCCGTCCGCATCGACAAGCCGTCGGAGGCCGGCGCCGACCGGCTGGTCAACGCCATCGGGGCGCATGTGCGCTATCCCGGCCCGCTGATCGTCATCGATAGCGGCACGGCCACGACCTTCGACATCGTGGGCGCGGACGGTGGGTTCGAGGGCGGCATCATCGCGCCGGGCATCAACCTTTCCATGCAGGCCCTTCACGACGCCGCCGCCAAGCTGCCGCGCATCGCGATCCAGCGGCCGGAGCGCAACCGCGTGGTCGGCACCGATACCGTCACGGCCATGCAGTCCGGCGTCTTCTGGGGCTATATCGCGCTGATCGAAGGCCTCATCGCCCGCATCAAGGCCGAGCGGGGCGAGCACCTGACCGTTGTCGCGACCGGCGGGGTCGTGTCGCTGTTCGAAGGCGCCACTGACGCCATCGACCACTTCGACCCAGACCTGACCATTCGCGGCCTGCTCGAAATCGCTCGCCGCAATCCCCATCTGGGGACGCGATGACTTCCCAACGGAACGACGAGCTCGTCTTCCTGCCGCTCGGCGGGTCGAACGAGATCGGCATGAACTTCAACCTGTATGGCTACGGCCCGCCCGACGCTCGTAAGTGGATCGTCGTGGACCTCGGCGTGACCTTCGGCGACCAGACGACGCCGGGCGTCGAAGTGATCCTGCCCGATCCCGAGTTCATCGAGGAACACGCCGACGACATCCTCGGCATCGTCCTGACCCACGCGCACGAGGACCACATCGGCGCCGTCGCCTGGCTGTGGCCGAGGCTTAAGGCGCCGGTCTATGCGACGCCCTTCACCGCCTTCCTGCTGCGCGAGAAGTTGCGCGACGCCGGCATCCTGGGCGAGGTGGACATCACCGAAGTCCCGCTGGGCGGCTCGATCAGGCTGGGCCCGTTCGAACTCGACCTGATCACGCTGACCCATTCGATCCCAGAGCCGAACGGCCTGGCGATCCGGACGCCGCTGGGGGTGATCCTCCACACCGGCGATTGGAAGATCGACCCCGACCCCGTGCTCGGCGGCCTGACCGATGTGGATGCGCTGCGCCGGCTGGGCGACGAGGGCGTGCTGGCGATGGTGTGCGACAGCACCAACGTCTTCGTCGACGGAACCGCCGGGTCGGAAGCCGAGGTCCGCGAAGCGCTGGGCAAGCTGATCTCCGGCCTGAAGGGCAAGGTCGCCGTCGGCTGCTTCGCCTCCAACGTCGCGCGCATGGACAGTGTCGTCCGGGCAGCGGAGGCGGCGGGCCGGCGCGTGTGCCTGGTCGGCCGCTCGATGCACCGGATGACGGCGGCGGCGAAGTCCGTGGGCCTGATGGCCGACGTGCAGGACTTCGTCAGCGAGAGCGACGCCGGCTATTTCCCGGAGGACAAGATCCTCTACCTCTGCACCGGCAGCCAGGGCGAACCCCGCGCGGCGCTGGCGCGCATCGCCGAGGGCACGCACCCGCACATCACGCTGGGGCAGGGCGACCACTGCATCTTCTCCTCGCGCGTGATCCCGGGGAACGAGATCCCGATCCGCAACCTCCAGAACAAGCTCGCCGACCGTGGCGTGCGCCTCTACACCGAGCGCGACCATCCCGGCATCCACGTCTCCGGCCACCCCTGCCGCGATGAGCTCGCCCAGATGTACCAGTGGGCGCGGCCGCAGATCGCCGTGCCGACACACGGCGAACGCCGCCACCTGCTCGAACACTGCGCCTTCGCCAAGGACCTGCAGGTCCCGCAGTCCATAGCGCCTCGCAACGGCGACATGGTCCGCCTCGCCCCCGGCCGCGCCGAGGTCATCGACGAGGTTCCGTCCGGCCGACTCTACGTGGACGCTGGCGTCGTCACGCCGGAGAACGGCCAGGCGCTGCGCGAACGCCGCCACGCCTCGTTCAACGGCGTCATCCAGGTCGCCATCGTGCTGGACCGCAAGGGCCGTATCGCATCCGGCCCGCAGGTCCGCGCCATCGGCCTGCCGGGCGACGCCGACTACCCGTTGGAAGACGCACTGGACGACCTTTCGGAGGAAGCCGAACAGGCCCTCAAGCGGTTGCCCGCAGAGGAGCGCGACCTCGATGAAACCGTCGAAACGGCGCTCTCGCGGGCTGTGAAAAAGGCGGCCTATCGGATATGGGAACGCCGTCCCGTCGTGGAGACGACGGTGCTGCGAGTCTGACCACCACACCTCTCCCTGAGGGAGAGGGAGGGGCCCGCCCGCGCAGCGGGTGGGAGGGTGAGGGTTTACGGCCTCTCCGGAAAGGTCCCTAAACCCTCAACCTCCCACTCGCCTAACGGCTCGCGGGCCCCTCCTTCTCCCTCAGGGAGAAGGGTGTTAGGACGCGCCGGAATTCAGGAGACACGCATGATCGGCAAGCTCAACCACGTCGGCGTCGCGACGCCCTCCATCGACGACTCCGTGAAGATGTACCGCGACGTGCTCGGCGCGACGTCGATCACGGACAAATGGGCCATGCCCGAGCAGGGCGTGTGGGTGTGCTTCGTGAACCTGCCCAACAGCCAGATCGAGCTGATCGAGCCCTACGGCGAGAAGTCGCCGATCCGCGCCTTCCTCGAGAAGAACCCCAAGGGCGGCCAGCACCACGTCTGCTTCGAAGTCGAGGACATCATCGCCGCTCGCGATGAAATGAAGGCCAAGGGCGCGACCGTACTTGGCGAGCCGCGCATCGGGGCGCACGGTACGCCGGTGATCTTCGTCCACCCGAAGGACATGGGCGGCGTGTTGGTCGAGCTGATGGAAACGCCGAAGGAGGCGCATCACTGATGGGTCCCGCCACCTCCGTAGCGGTCTTCCTCACCATCTGGTGGACGGCGCTGTTCGCCATCCTGCCGCTAGGCGTGAAGACCTATGCGGAGACGGGCGAGCCCGTGCCGGGCGGCGGCGATCCCGCCGCGCCGGTCAATCCGAACCTGAAGCGCAAGTTCTTCACCACCACCTGGGTGTCGGTGATCATTTTCGCGGTGATCTGGACTGTGATCCGCTTCCACCTGGTCGAGCTGCCGCCCCTTCCGTCGGGCTACTAAGCCTTTCATCGCCAAGCTCGGCGGGCTATTCGAAGCGCCTGTCACTTCGAGGAGCCCCATGCGCCTGTCGCGCTATTTCCTGCCGGTGCTGAAGGAAGCGCCGGCCGACGCCCAGATCGTTTCGCACCAGCTGATGCTGCGCGCCGGCATGATCCGGCAGGAGGCGGCCGGCATCTACGCCTGGCTGCCGCTGGGCTTTCGCGTGCTCAAGAAGATCGAGCAGATCGTGCGCGAGGAGATGAACCGGGCCGGCGCCATCGAATTATTGATGCCGACGCTGCAACTAGCGGAGCTTTGGCGCGAGTCCGGGCGTTATGACGCCTACGGGCCGGAGATGCTGCGCATCACCGACCGGCACGAACGCGAACTCCTCTACGGGCCCACGAACGAAGAGATGATCACCGAGATCTTCCGGGCCTATGTGAAGAGCTACAAGGACCTGCCGCTCAATCTCTATCACCAGCAGTGGAAGTTCCGGGATGAGCGCCGGCCGCGCTTCGGCGTCATGCGCGGGCGCGAGTTCCTGATGAAGGACGCCTATTCGTTCGACATCGACGAGGCGGCGGCGCGGCGGTCGTACAACCGCATGTTCGTGGCTTATCTCAACCTTTTCAGCCGCATGGGCCTGAAAGCTGTGCCGATGCGCGCCGATACGGGGCCCATTGGCGGCGACCTTTCCCATGAGTTCATCATCCTGGCGGAGACGGGCGAGAGCCAGGTCTTCTGCCACAGCGACCTGGTCGACATGGGCGCGCCGGGGCCGGACGTGGACTGGGACGGCGACCTGCAACCCCACGTCGACCGCCGCACCGCTCTCTACGCTGCGACGGACGAGATGCACGACGAGGCGAAGTTCGCCGACGTTCCCGAGGAAAAGCGGTTGTCCGCCCGCGGCATCGAGGTCGGCCACATCTTCTACTTCGGCGAGAAGTACAGCCGCCCGATGAACGCCAAGGTGACCGGGCCCGATGGCAAGGACGTCTTCGTCCAGATGGGCTCCTACGGCGTCGGCGTCTCGCGGCTGCTGGGCGCCATCATCGAGGCGAGCCACGACGACGGCGGCATAATCTGGCCGGATAGCGTGGCGCCGTTCGGGGCAGGTATCCTGTCGCTCCGCGCCGGCGACGAGGCGGTCGATACGGCCTGCCGCACGGCCTACGAGGCGCTGTCGAACGCCGGTAAGGACCCGCTCTGGGACGACACCGACGACCGGCCGGGCGCAAAGTTCGCCACCGCCGACCTGATCGGCCTGCCGTGGCAGATCATCGTCGGGCCCAAGGGCCTCGCCGAAGGCACGGTCGAGCTGAAGCGCCGCGCGACCGGCGAGCGGGAGTCGGTCTCGCTGGAATCAGCCATCGCGAGGATCACCCAGTGAACGTCGTCGCGGCGTCAGGTCTTCCCCCTCTGGGGGAAGTGGCCCGAAGGGCCGAAGGGGCCCTCCTGACTCGCCCCCTCAGTCCGCTTCGCGGACAGCTCCCCCAGAGGGGGAGCAGCCACGCATGAGCAAGAACGGCTCCATCGCTGCGCCGTTCAGCGCTTGGGAGCGCTCGGTCGCGGCCCGCTACCTCCGCGCCAAGCGGAACCAGGGCGGGGTCGCGCTGATCTCCATCATCAGCTTCGCTGGCATCACGCTGGCGGTCGCCGCGCTGATCATCGTGATGAGCGTGATGAACGGCTTCCGCGCCGAGCTGCTCAGCCGCATCCTGGGCTTCAATGGCCACGCCTATGTGACCGGCTCGGTGCTGACGAGCCCGCAGTACGAACTCGCCACCCAGCGCCTGCGCGCGACTCCGAACGTCACCCAGGCCATCCCGATGATCGAGGCCCAGGCCATGGCCATCGGGCAGGGCCAGATCACCGGCGTCATCGTGCGCGGCGTCAGCCCGGACGACCTGCGCCACATCGACATCGTCGCTCACAACATCAAGGCCGGCTCGCTGGCGACCTTCGGCCAGGGCGAGTACGGGGGCGACGAGCTGGTCATCGGCCAGCGTCTGGCCGAACAGCTGGGCGTGCGCGTCGGCGATGTGATCAGCATTGTTTCGCCGACCGGCGACGCCACCGCCTTCGGCTCTACGCCCCGCCAGAAGGACTACGTGGTCGGCGCCATCTTCTCCGTGGGCATGAGCGAATACGACGCGGCCTTCGCCTACATGCCGCTGGAGCAGGCGCAGCTCTTCTTCGGCCGCGACCAGGCCATCGACGTGATTGAGGTGAAGGTCACCGATCCGGACCGCACCAAGGAGATGAAGCCCACGCTGATGCGCGCGGCTGGCCCGGGCTCCATCGTGGAGGACTGGACGGAGAAGAACTCCAGCTTCTTCGAGGCCCTGCAGGTGGAGCGCACGGCCATGCGGCTGATCCTGATGGTCGTCGTGGCCGTCGTGGCGCTGAACATCATCAGCGGCCTCGTCATGCTGGTGAAGAACAAGAGCCGCGACATCGCCATCCTGCGCACCATCGGCGCGACGCGCGGCTCGATCCTGCGGGTGTTCTTCATGGCCGGGGCGTCCATCGGGGCGCTGGGGACGGGCGCCGGCCTGCTGCTCGGCATCCTGTTCTGCGTTTTCATCCAGCCGATCCAGCGGTTCGTGGAGTTCGTGACCGGCGCGCACGTGTTCAACGCAGACGTCTATTTCCTCTCCCACCTGCCCGCGAAGGTGGACCCCATCGAGGTCGCCGGGATCATCGTCTTCTCGCTCGGCATGAGCTTCTTCTGGAGCGTGCTGCCCGCCTGGTGGGCCTCGCGTCTGGATCCGGTGGAGGCGCTTCGCTTTGAGTGAGCCGGTCCTCTCCATCCGCGGCCTTCGGCGCTCCTACGTCACCGGCGAGACGACGCTGGAGGTGCTGAAGGGCGTCGACATCGACGTCTTCCCGGGCGAGATCGTCGGCCTGATCGGGCCGTCAGGCTCGGGCAAGTCGAGCCTGCTCCACGCCGCCGGCCTGCTGGAGCACCCGGACGCGGGCGCGATCAGTGTCTGCGGCGCCGACTGTTCGGCGCTGGGGGAGGGGGCCCGCACGCGGACCCGCCTGCATCAGATCGGCTTCGTCTACCAGTTCCACCACCTGCTGCCGGAGTTCACGGCGCTGGACAACGTCGCCATGCCCGGCCGCATCACGGGCGCCTCGAAGAAGGCCGCGATCGCCCGGGCGAAAGAGCTGCTGGCTGAGGTCGGCTTGGCCGCCCGCGTCAACCACCAGCCGGCGCAGCTCTCCGGCGGAGAGGCCCAGCGGGTCGCCATCGCCCGAGCGCTCGCCAACAAGCCGCGCCTGCTGCTCGCCGACGAGCCGACCGGCAACCTCGACCCCGACACCGCCGAGGCCGTCTTCCAGCAGCTGAAGACCGTGGTCCGCGAGCAGGGGGTCGCCGCGCTAATCGCCACCCACAACATGGAGCTCGCCCGCTACATGGACCGGGTGTTCGCCTTGCGCGACGGCCACCTCGAACTGCGCGATATGGCGAAGTCCTCCGCCTGACCTGTGGACGAAGGCGCGCGCCGCCTCCTTTTGAACAAAACTGGCCGTTCCAGTCGAACCCGGCGCACCCCAGCGCCGCTGTTCAGTTTCCAACGGCCGAGAGTTCGCCCCCCATGGCCCGCACCTTCGACTTCACCGGCAAGTCCGGTCAGCGCTACCGCTATACCCTGCTGGACGGCCAGACGATCTGGCCGAGCGGCGGCAACTTCCTCTACGTGAAGCAGGCCAAGACCGGCCCGAAGGTCGTCTTCGCCGGCGAGACGGAGAGCCTCTTCCGCGGCTACCGCACCCGCTGGGACGAAGCCCACGACCAGCACGGCGCCACCGACATCTACCTGCGCCTCAACATTACCGGCGCCGTCCGCCGCGCCGAGATGGAAGACATCATCGCGGAACACCGTCCCCCGATGAACCCCGAGCCCGAGCCCCGCATGTCGGAAGGGCAGGGGGATAGTCCCGGCTTGACCTGATCGAGCTTGGCGCATGAGGTGCTGCTTAGAGGACACAGCTCCGCGGGAAGACACCCATGTCGCCGATGTGTTTCCGAGCTCCTCTCGTTAGGGGGGCAAGGCAAAGTCTCGGACCGGTAGGGCATTGTATTTATTGCTTTAAGCGGTCGCCAAGTGTTGTGCTGTCCGACGAGCATATTATCCCCGACGGCCTCGCCGGGGATTTGGTGTTGCGGTTATCCAGCTGTGACGAATGCGCATCAAAAACGTGCAGCATTGAGACGCACTTTCTGAGAGAGGTTCTCCAGTTCGCCCGCGCCGTAGTCGGCGTTCAATCACGCAAGAGAAAATCCGCGCGACGCACAATTCGAGTGACGTTGAATGACGGCCCAGAGCCTTCTGACCGTGAATTGCCGATCGACGGCCAGGCACCGTTCATTCTGCCCTTCATAACAACGGACGCGCTACCTGGCATCTTGCGCGGCGGATTTCCCACCGAGGAACCCAGACTCCGCCTGTCACTCTTTGGAGCTAAAGACTGGAATCTCACAGGCCAGCAGTGGTTGGGAGCGAATGGGACATTTCGGTGGGCGCACCGGCTCCATGCAGGCATTGTAGGCCAAGCTCTGGCAAAGATTGCGCATGCCTATGCGTGCGCCAAGCTGGGCGCTGACACGTTCACCCCTTTCCTGACCGAGTACATCCGAGCCAAAGAGCCCCCTTTCGACGGTTACCATCTCGGTTCGTATTCCAGTCACGACCAGATGGACTGCCTGCATTATCTGGATATTCAACTCACCCGCGCGCGTCGCTGGGCTGGGGCCGGGTACGTCGAAGAGACGCTGTATGTCGTGTATCTGCGCCTGTTTGCTCACCAACCGTCGCCCAGTTTTTTGATTGTTGTGGGCCGCCCTAAAGGACAGGTTCCACAAGGCATGTTGGAAGCTGATTTTACCTTCGGGTCCGCGCCCCCTTGACGACCGGAACAAAACGCGAATAAGAACATTTCAGGAACTTCGCTGTGGAGGCTGAAATGGCTGCTCGTATCGCTCGTGAATCGCTGGCGCTTGCATCTGTCGCCGGATTCGTCTGGATGGTTTGTTCAGTGGCGTATCTGGTGGCCTGAGTCGGAAGGCCGCCGACCGGGAGGGGCAGATGGCTGAGGGCGCGCAGGTTGGGTTCGTTCACCTGCGGGTGCGTTCAGCCTATTCGTTGCTCGAGGGCGCGATCAAGGCCGATGCGATCGGCCCGTTGGCCGGCGCCGAGCACATGCCTGCCGTCGCCATCGCGGACCGGGCCAACCTGTTCGGCGCGCTCGAATTCTCCGTCGCAACCAAGGACGCAGGCGTCCAGCCGATCATCGGCTGCGCATTGCCCGTGAAGGGCATCGGCGAGGGCCCGCCCGAGCGCTGGGCGCGGGTGCCGACCGTCGTGCTGCTGGCGCAGAGCGAGACGGGCTACAGGAACCTCAGCGTCCTTTCTTCCGCCGCATACCTCGATATCGACGCCGTCGACGAGCCGCATGTGACCTGGCAGAAGGTGGTCGACCATTCCGACGGCCTGATCCTGCTGTCCGGCGGCCCGGACGGGCCGGTCGATCCGCTGTTCGCGGGCGGAAAGACGGCGGAGGGGAACGCGGCGCTCGCGGAAATGCACCGCGTGTTCGGCGACCGCTTTTACGTCGAGCTGCAGCGGCACGGGATGCCGCAGGAGGCGACCGCCGAGCCTGGGCTGGTGCACTGGGCCTACGAAAACGACGTTCCGCTGGTCGCCACCAACGACGTCTATTTCGGCAAGGCCGACCTCGCGGCCGCGCACGATGCGCTGCTCTGCATTTCCGACGGCGCCTTCGTGGGGCAGGAGGAGCGCAGGCGCGTCACCGACCAGCACTGGTTCAAGCCGGCGGCGGAGATGCGTACCCTCTTCGCCGACCTGCCGGAGGCCTGCGATAACACCCTCGATATCGCCCGGCGCTGCGCCTTCATGGTCAAGAAGCGCGACCCGATCCTGCCCAGCTTCCCGACCGGCGCCGGCCGATCCGAGGAAGAGGAGCTGGCCCACCAGGCGCGTGAGGGGCTGAAGGCGAGGCTCGCGGCCCTGCCGCTGGCCGCGCCGGAGCAGGACTACTGGGACCGGCTCGACCGCGAGGTCGGCGTCATCCAGCAGATGGGCTTCTCCGGCTACTTCCTGATCGTGTCGGACTTCATCAAGTGGGCGAAGTCGCATGGCATTCCGGTGGGGCCGGGCCGGGGCTCGGGCGCGGGCTCGCTGGTCGCCTGGGCGCTGACCATCACCAACCTCGACCCGCTGCGCTTTGGCCTGTTGTTCGAGCGCTTCCTGAATCCCGAGCGGGTCTCGATGCCCGACTTCGACATCGACTTCTGCCAGGAGCGGCGGGAGGAGGTGATCCGCTACGTCCAGGACAAGTATGGCGACGACCGCGTCGCCCAGATCATCACGTTCGGCACCCTGCAGGCGCGCGCTGTCCTGCGCGATGTCGGCCGGGTGATGCAGCTGCCGCTGGGCCTGGTCGACCGGCTCGCCAAGATGGTGCCGAACAACCCGGCGAACCCGGTGACGCTGAAGCAGGCCATCGACATCGAACCGCGCCTGCAGCAGGCCAAGCGTGAGGACGAGAGCGTTGCCGCGCTGCTGGAGACGGCGCTGCGGCTGGAGGGCCTCTACCGCAACGCCTCGACCCACGCGGCGGGCGTCGTGATCGGCGACCGGCCGCTGACGGAGCTCGTGCCGCTCTATCAGGACCCGCGTTCGGAGCTGCCCGCGACGCAGTTCAACATGAAGTGGGTGGAGAGCGCCGGCCTCGTGAAGTTCGACTTCCTGGGCCTGAAGACCCTGACCGTGCTCGACCGGGCCGTGAAGTACATGGCCAAGCGCGGCGCCAACATCTCGCTCGACAAGCTGCCGCTCGACGACACCGCCAGTTACGAGCTGATGGCGTCGGGCCAGACGGTCGGGGTGTTCCAGCTGGAAAGCCAGGGCATGCGCGACACCCTGCGCAAGATGCGGCCCGGCACCGTCGACGAGGTCACCGCGCTGATCTCCCTCTATCGGCCCGGCCCGATGGAGAACATCGACACCTTCATCGACACCAAGTTCGAGCGCCGCCCGCTCGATGTGCTGCACCCCTCGCTGGAGAAGGTGCTGAAGGAGACCTACGGCGTCATCGTCTACCAGGAACAGGTGATGCAGATCGCCCAGATCCTGGCTGGCTACAGCCTGGGCGAAGCCGACCTCCTGCGGCGCGCCATGGGCAAGAAGAAGAAGGAGGAGATGGACCAGCAGAAGGCGCGGTTCGTCGCCGGCGCCACCGAGCGCGGGGTCGACGCGGCCCAGGCCGACGCCATCTTCGAGCTGGTCGCCAAGTTCGCGGGCTACGGCTTCAACAAGAGCCACGCCGCCGCTTACGCGCTCATCGCCTACCAGACGGCCTGGCTGAAGGCGAACGCGCCGGTCGAGTTCCTGGCCGCCTCGATGAGCCTCGACCTCTCCAACACCGACAAGCTCGCGGTCTTCTACCAGGACGCCAAGCGCTTCGGGGTGAAGGTGCGCCCGCCCGACGTGAACCGCTCGGCGGCGGACTTCGAGGTCGAGGACGGTGAGATCCTCTATGCGCTCGGCGCCGTGCGTAACGTCGGCCTGGCCGCCATGGAGCACCTCGTGCAGGTGCGCCAGGAAGGCGGTCCGTTCCGCGACATCTTCGACTTCGTGGAGCGCGTGGACCCGAAGCAGGTCAACAAGCGCGCGCTGGAAAACCTCGCGCGGGCAGGGGCCTTCGACTCCATCCACCCGAACCGGGCGCAGATCCTCGCCGCCGCCGACACGCTGATCGCGCACAGCCAGAGCATCGCCGCCGAGCGCGCCTCGTCGCAGGGCGCGCTGTTCGGCGACCAGGGCGACGCGGCCCGCCCGCGTCTGCCCAAGACCGAGCCCTGGGCCCAGACGCAGCAGCTCGACGAGGAGCTGGCGGCGGTAGGCTTCTACCTGACCGGCCATCCGCTGGAGGACATGGTCGAGCTCCTGCGGCGTCGGCGCACGACCCTGCTCACCGACGCGCTGGTACAGGCCGAGGCCGGAATGGAAGCGTTTCGGATGGCCGGCATGGTGCGCCGCCGCCAGGAGCGCGCTTCGCAGAGCGGCGACCGCTTCGCCTTCGTCTCGCTTTCCGACCCCACCGGCGAGTACGAGGTGCTGTTCCCGCCGGAAGCGCTGCGCAAGTGCCGCGACATCCTCGAGCCCGGCAAGGCCGTGGTCATCAAGGTCCGCGCCAAGGCCCGCGACGGCGAGGTCCGCTTCTTCGGCGACGACGCCGAACCCATCGAGAGCGCCGTCGAGTCGGCGGCCGCATCGCTGCGCGTCCACGTCTCCCGATCGGCCGAAATTGAGGCCCTCAAGGCGCGGCTGGAGAAGGCGGCTTCCCAGCGCGGCGGGGAGGTGATCCTCGTCGCGGGGCTTGGCGGCGGGCGGGAGGCCGAGATCAGGCTCCCAGGAACCTACATCCTCGACGCCTCGCTACGAGGAGCGCTCAAGACCGCGCCGGGCGTGGCCTATCTGGAGGATGTGTAGCCACCGCCCCCCGTCATCCTTGTCTGTGGGCAGGCCTGGCAAGCTAGGCTGATTGGCGGGCGTCGCACCGGCGTCATCATTGGTCTTGAAGACCGTGCCCGAGCTGGGTGCGGCGCCCGCCTTTCGTCA
>JBLNCT010000011.1:0-95056 GCA_050260915.1 Parcubacteria group bacterium | reverse complement strand
GGGATCTTCTTCGCCGACGATTTCATCTTCTACTGGGTCCACCGGATCAGCCACGAGCGGCGTGTGTGGTGGGCGAGCCACGTCAATCACCACTCCTCGCAGCACTTCAACCTGACCACGGCGCTGCGCCAGCCGTGGACCGGGCTGATCGTTGGCACCTGGGTTCCGTGGCTCGTGCTGATCTGGCTGGGTTTCCCTCCCGCGATGATCGTCGTGCAGAACGGGATCAGCCTCGTGTACCAGTTCTGGATCCACACCGAGGCGATCAAGAAGATGCCTTCGTGGTTCGAGGCGGTGTTCAACACCCCCTCCCACCACCGCGTGCACCATGCTCGGAACCCGCGCTACCTCGACGCCAATTACGCCGGCATCCTGATCATCTGGGACCGCCTCTTCGGCACCTACATCGCCGAACGGGAGGACGATCCGTGCCGCTATGGCATCGTGAAAAACCTCGGCGGCTTCAACATCCTGCGCGTGGCGTTCCACGAGTGGGTGGCGATCTTCCAGGACATCGCGCGCTCGCCGAGACACGCGCTCGGCTGGCTCTTCGGCCCTCCCGGCTGGAGCCCCGACGGCTCGCGGGAGACGTCGGAGACCATCAAGGCCAAGTGGCGCGAGCGGCTCGCGGAGACCGATGAAAAGGCCGCTGCCTGAGACCCTCCTCCCTCGAGGGGAGGAGGGCAGGGTGGAGGGTGTGACCGCTGAGTTTGGCGATGAGTGCTGGTGGGCTCAGAGCCTCTCGCGCTCTTCCGCCAGACCCACTGCGCTCACCCCCATCCCCGACCCTTCCCCCCTCGAGGGGGAAGGGAGTCAATCCCGCACCGACGGCAGCGACAGCCCGTACGCCGGCTTCTCGCTCAGCACCTCGCGCCGGAAGCGGAAGAGCTCCGCCGGCCGACCGCCGGTTTCGACGCGATACCGCCCAAGCCCTTCGACCAGCTGCGTCCGGTCGATCACGCGGCGGAAGTTCTGCTTGTGCAGGGGTATACCGGCGATGGCTTCGACGGTGCGCTGCAGTTCGTAGAGGGTGAACTCCGGCCCCATCAACTCGAACACCACCGGCCGGTATTTGATCTTGCCCCGCAGGCGGGAAAGGCCGGTCGCAAGGATGCGGCGGTGGTCGGAGATCATCGGCTCGCCGAGCGCGACGGCCTTGGGCGCCTCACCCCGGTCCCGCGCGGCCTCGGTGACGAGGCCGGCCTCATAGAGCAGCTCATAGCGCTCCAGCACCCGCTCCTCATTCCAGGGCGTGCTGTCGAGGGCGAACAGCAGCCGCCCCCGGGACAGGCGTTCAAGGTCGCCCGCCGACCATTTCAGCAGGGCGGGGCGGATGGTCTCGTCGATCAGGGGGGGGCGACCGTGGCGCCAGTCTTCCCAGGGGAAGAAGCGCGACCAGGGCGCCCAGGCGGTGTCCGGCGCGTGGGTGTCGCGGGCGTAGGGCGCCAGGGCGAGATAGCCGACCGACACCACGCGCGCGGGGCCGGCGCCCACCTCGGCGCGCGGCGCATCGCGACCCTTGTCGCCGAAGGTATAGAGCTGCTCGACATAGCCCAGCTCGAACCGGGTCTGCTCGGTCACGAAGGCGCGCACGGCGAGGTCGAAGGTGCGGTGGCCCAGCGGGTCGAAGGGGCCGAACGGCAGGCCCGCCTCGGTGGAGGGGGTGTCAGTCGCCGGATCATGCGGCCGCACCGTCAGCACCACGGCTTCGCCGTCCTGGATGGCGACGACCACGACCGACAGGCCGATGACGACGGAGAGCGTCACCGGAACTTCACCCCCAGCTCGTAGGGCGGGTTCGGCCAGCTGTAGGTCCCGGGCCCGATTGCGCGCACCGCGTCCACCATCCGCCCCCCGCGGCTCAGCATGTCATCGGCAAGCTGCACCATGAGGGGATTCGGCGTCGCTGCCGCGGACGCCCGACGCAGGCGCTCGGCGATGTCGCGTTCGGACGCTTCAGGCGCGCGCTCGCACGCCAGGATGAAGGCGGTGGCGGAGGATCGGCTGATGCCGGCCCAGCAGTGGACCAGCAGGGGCTGAAACGGCTCCCAGCCGCGACCGAATTTCAGAATCTCTTCCACGGTCTCTGCGGTCGGATGGATCAGCCCCTCGGCAGGCTCCCAGATGTCGTTGACGCCCACCTTCAGGTGCCGCTCCGCCGCGATCCCCTTCGGCGTTTTGATCATCGAGTCCGGGTCGAGCAGGCTGATCAGGTGCGAGGGGCGCGCCATCTTCACGATGACGGGCATGTCCTGCAGCGAACTGACGATGATCTTCATGCGGTCACTCGGTGTCGAAGGCGGCGGCGACGCGCTCGTAGCCGGCTGCTTCCGACAAGATATGGAACCGCTGCACGAACCGCTGCTCAGCGTGGGTAGGCGAGAGCGGCTCCAGCGCCAGGGTATAGCCGGGGGGCGGGCGGCCGAAGAACTCCAGCGCCTCGCTGACGGTGAAGCCCGCCAGCTGCGTCGCCTCGAAGAAGGCGCAGGCGCGGTCAGCCTGCTTGATCAGCTTCTTCACCAGAGGCGGCGTGTGGGCCGGCAGGCCGAAGCGGACGTGGATCGCCGCCTCCAGCCGGTCCTCGAACTTGCGGTAATCGACGCCAAGCGCGGCCTTGAACGGGCTGATCATGTCGCCGATCACGTACTCGGGCGCGTCGTGGAGCAGGGCGGCGAGGCGCCAGCGCGGCTCGAGGTCGGGGCGGATGTGGACCGCGATCTCCTCGACTACGACGCAGTGCTGGGCGACCGAGAAGCCGTGCTCGCCGGTCGTCTGGCCGTTCCAGCGGGCGACGCGCGCCAGCCCGTGGGCGATGTCCTCGATCTCGATGTCCATGGGCGAGGGATCGAGCAGGTCGAGCCTGCGTCCCGACAGCATCCGCTGCCAGGCCCTGGGCGCCGACTTCGCCGTAGTGCGCAGCCCTTTAGCCATCTGAGCCGTTCCCATTGTGAATCTGACCACTTACGCCCGGGTTGAGAAAGATCAATGATGGAGCGGGGCCGGTCAGGCTTGTTGTGGCGAGGAGGACCACAATGAGTTGGGCAAGGATCATGGTTCCGCTGGCGGGCGGGAAGGGCGACGCCGAGGTGCTTGCGCTCGCGCGACTCGTCGCCGAACCGTTCGGCGCCGAACTCGCAGCGGTACATGCGCCGGCCGACATCGCCGACCTGATGCCCTGGATGGGCGAGGGGTTCATGGGCGGGGTGCAGATCTCGGCCATGGAGAGCCTCAAGGAAGCCGCCATCGAGGGCGCGAAAACCGCGCGCGACGCATGTCTCGCCGCCGGCTATCCCAGGACGCAGTTCACCACCCTTCAGTCTCCGGTTTGGCAGGGGCTCGCCATGGAAAGCCGGTTGTCGGACGTCGTTGTCTTCGGTCAGGAGCCGGCCTGCGGGCGCGGGCCTTTGTCCGAAGCCTTCCAGCAGATCGTCGCCGACGAGCAACGGCCGGTGATCGTCGCGCGGGAGGGCCTGAACCTGCACGGCATCATGGCGGTCGCCTGGGACGGCGGGAAGGAAGCGACCCGCGCGGTGCGTACCGCGCTTCCCATGCTGCAGAAGGCCTCGCGGGTCGTGGTGTTCGGCGCGCCTGCCGCGTCCTCGCGCGAGTTCGACCTGCGGCGGATCCAGGAGTTCCTGTCAGCCCGCGGCGTCGAGGCGGATGTCGAGGAAGTGCAGGGGGAACGCGACGCCGGTCACCTGCTTCTCAACGAGGCTCGTGAGCTCGGCGCGGCTGTGCTGGTGGCCGGCGCTTTTGGGCATGCGCGGCTGCAGGAGTACGTTTTCGGGGGGGCCACGCGGACGCTGTTGAACTCCGACGGCCCGTCGCTGTTTCTATCTCATTAGCGTCACCAGGAAGGACGACCATGAGCCTCTCGCGTATCGTCATGCGCCTAGCCCGCAATCCTGGCACGGAGTTCGCGGGCGGGGATGATCACCGCGGCTATGCCCTGACCGCGCCGCTGACGCCGGATGGCCACCTGGACGAGGCGGCCTACTCCGGTTCGAGGGACAAGTGCGTCGTTCGCCGCTTTGCGCCTGACGAGGACCCGGCCGACGGGCGCCTGGCGCGCCGCGGACAGCGGTGGTTCTTCGACTACGACGACGCCGTCGATGTCGACGACGAGCCCGTCCATCGCCTGGGCGAGCACCGCTTCGCCGTCGGCGAGTACGTCACCGTTACCGATGAGGACGGCCGGCCGCTGACCTACAAGGTGGTGGAGGTGGCGCCGGTCGCCTAGCAGAGTCGCATTCCAGCGGCTCAGCGCCGATCCAGTCTGCCACTACGTCTGGGGCTGGGCCCCGGCCTTCGCCGGGGCACTCGGGTTGGGGGGTTTCAGCCGCCGACGTTCTTCTTCACCAGCGCCTTCATGTCGTTGAAGACACTGCGGTCGTTGTGCTCGGCGCGGGACTTCACGACGGCCACGACCAACGGCCCGGCTTTCGGACCACGCGCCTCGTAGCCCACGACGTGATAGCCGCTCGTCATCTTGTCGCTGGCCAGGATGAAGGTCGAGCGGAAGCCCGCTTCGTCGCTGCGGCCCTGACGGATCTCGGCGCCACGCTGGTCGGCGTTGACGGCGGTGTTGCCGCCCATGCGCACCTGGGCGCCGTTGTCGTCGGCGTCGACGTTGATGCCGCCCACTCGCACCTGAGCGCCGCCATCGTTGGCGTGCACCTGCAGGCCGGGGAAGTCGATGGCGACGTTCTCGGTCTTCGACTCCGTGCCGGCCGGCGTCGGAACGGTCGGCGGGTTCGGCGCGGGCATGAGGCTCTTCAGGTCGGCCTCGATGGGGGAGAGGGCGGCCTGGGCGTCGCCGTCGGTTAGCGAGACCAGCCGCAGGGTGACTTCGGTGTCGTCGCCCTCGTAGGCGCAGGTCAGGCCGTCGGGGGCGGCGCTGACGCGCTTCAGCTGCCCTTGCGCCTCCGGACAGTCGAGCCGGCTTACCGTCTTCAGCGGTCCGTGCACTTCGGCCCGGTGAACTTCGCGGTGGCAGGCGCCGAGCGACAGGGCCGCAACCCCGGCGGCCAGCAGCATCAGACGGTTCATCGTCGTCCCTCCTCGATGAGGCGGAGGGTGCTGCGGACCCTGGGCGCGGTCCAATGAATTCGCGGTAAGGCTTGGCACGCCTCTCGCTGAGGGAGAGGGGTTACTGCCCCGGCCGCGCTGGAGCGCCTTCGCGGCGGGCGAGGAAGGCCAGCCGTTCGAAGAGGTGCACGTCCTGCTCGTTCTTCAGCAGGGCCCCGTGCAGCGGCGGGATCAGCTTGGTCGGGTCCTTCTCCCGCAGCGCCGCCTCGTCGATGTCCTCGACCAGCAGCAGCTTCAGCCAGTCGAGCAGCTCCGACGTGGACGGCTTCTTCTTCAGACCAGGCACCTTGCGCATGTCGTAGAAGATGCGCAGCGCCTCGCTGACCAGCTTCTGCTTGATGCCCGGGAAGTGGACGTCGACGATGGCGTTCATCGTCTCTTCGTCCGGGAAGCGGATGTAGTGGAAGAAGCAGCGGCGCAGGAAGGCGTCCGGCAGCTCCTTTTCATTGTTCGAGGTGATGATCACCACCGGCCGCACCTTGGCGGAGATGGTCTCGCCGGTCTCGTAGACAAAGAACTCCATCCGATCGAGCTCCTGCAGGAGGTCGTTGGGGAATTCGATGTCGGCCTTGTCGATCTCGTCGATGAGCAGGACAGGGCGCTGTTCGCTCTCGAACGCCTCCCAGAGCTTGCCCTTCTTGATGTAGTTCTTGACGTCCTTCACCCGCTCGTCGCCGAGCTGGCTGTCGCGCAGGCGAGTGACCGCATCGTACTCGTAGAGGCCCTGCAGCGCCTTGGTGGTCGACTTGATGTGCCAGGTGATCAGGGGTGCGTTGAGCGCCTTGGCCACCTCATAGGCAAGCACGGTCTTGCCGGTCCCGGGCTCGCCCTTGATGAGCAGGGGCCGCTCCAGCGCGATGGCGGCGTTGACGGCGACCTTCAGGTCCTCGGTGGCGACGTAGTCGCGCGTACCCTCGAAACGGGAGCTCATGGGCAGGCTCTATCCCCGAAAGCGAACGCGCGGCGGCGTTCGAACAGTTGTTCAAATTCAGGGATAGCAACCTAATGGGCCGTTGGCGAGACGCAAGCTCGCCGGAGCGTCAATCCGCGCCTGGGTTGATCGAAACCGGGTCGCTGGCGGGGAAGGTCTCCTTCAGCCCGTGGTCCAGCTCGCGTTCGGTGTCGCGGCCGCCGCGATCGTCGAGTTCGGCCTGTGAGAGTTCCGCTTCCTCGTCGTCTTCGTCGTCCAGATCTTCGTCCTCGTCGACCTCGTCATCGTCCTCGTAATCGTCGAGTTCGTTCTCGTCCTCGAATTCCAGCTCGTCATCGTCGTCGACATCGGTCGCCTTGAGGGTTTCGGTGTCTCTGCGGGGGTCCATGACGAATTCCTCACATTAAGCGAAGCGTAGCTTTCGCGTGCTGAATCAACCCTCCTGTCCACCATTCGTTCCTGTGGATGCAGAACGCTCGCTTGAAAGGGCGCCACGTGCAGGGTAGCGGACGAGCCATGACGCAAGAGCCCGAGAGCCCGCCACGCGAGCCGCAGTTCGACGCCAGCGACCGCACCGTTCTGGTGGTCGCGGGCGGCGCCGTCGCGCTGGCGGCTGGGCTTGGCGTCGCCTTCTTCATCATGTCCCACGACCACGGCTCGACGAAGCCGCCGCCGGCCTCGCAAGGCGGCCTGGTCGTGGAGACGGCGCGTCCAAAGGACGAGAAGCTCGACATGAACCGGCCGCTGCGCTGTTTCGTGAACGGGCAGATGGTGGGCGAGCTGACCCTGGCCGACTGCGCCAAGCGTAACGGCGTGGCCACGGGGGCGCTGGATGTCGGTCTCGACGAGACGGGCGCCCTGGCGGCGACGCAGAACGCCGGGACGGTGCTGACGCCCCTGCCGCCGCAGCCGACGCAGCCCGTGGCGGCCGCGCCCGTCACGCCCAACGTCGCCCCGACCGACACCTGCTGGAGCCACTCGCCCGGCGGCTGGCGGCCGATTGGCGAGATGAGCCGAAACGCCTGCGTTCAGATGGTCTTCGCCGGACAGTGCGAGGGCGCCGGCCAGGCGCTTTACGCCCGCTGGGGCGAGCAGACCCTGCGGCTCGTCACCGGCCGCGTCGAAATTTCCAGCGACAACCGCCGCTTCCAGCTTCTGGCGCCGCAGGGTCCGAACTGCTCGATCGCTCCTGTCGACTGAAGCGGGGCAGGGCGCTAGGTTCGCGCCATGAACAAGCTCCTCCTTTCGGCCGTCGCGGCCAGCCTCGTCGTCTCCGGATGCGCCAAGAAGCTGGAGCCGCCGTTCGACCGCGGCGTCTGCTACGCCCTGGCGTTCGACAAGCAGGGCAAGGCGAAGTTCAACCCGGTCGCCGAGAACGTGCCGAACATGGAGAACTGCGCCGCCCAGCTGGAAGGCATGCGGGTGCGCTTCGCCCGGCTCGGCCTGCGGAACGACTATGTGACCGGGACCTACCAGGGGACCTTCATCTTCATCAAACCGGAGGGCGTGTTCACGGCGCAGTCCTACGAGGGCATCCAGTATCCGGCCCTCGTGCGCACCGGGGACGGACGGCTGGCGGTTCCCGGCGCAATGCCTGTGGATCAATCGCCGGCGCAGTGAACATAGTGAGAACATTCCTGTAGACGGCGTAAAAAGCTCCCGCTAGGGTCGTGCGCAGATTCCGGCGCGCCGGGGGTCCGGCGGTCGGACCTTCGGGGAAGGTCGCCGGGCGTTCAGGGGAGCTCACGCCATGGCGGGCAGCGTCAACAAGGTCATTCTGGTCGGCAATCTTGGGGCCGACCCCGAAATCCGCACCCTCAACTCCGGCGACCGGGTCGCCAACCTTCGGGTCGCCACCTCCGAGTCCTGGCGCGACCGGGCCTCGGGCGAGCGCAAGGAGAAGACGGAGTGGCACCGGGTCGTGATCTTCAACGACAACCTGGTGAAGGTGGCGGAGAGCTATCTGCGCAAGGGCGCCAAGGTCTACATCGAAGGCGCGCTGCAGACCCGCAAGTGGACCGACAACTCGGGGCAGGAGAAGTACTCCACCGAGGTGGTCCTCCAGAAGTTCCGCGGCGAGCTGACCATGCTCGACGGCCGCGGCGGCGATGCCGGCGAGGGCGACTACGGTGGCGGCAGCGGCGGCTTCTCCAGCGGCCCGCGCACGCAGCCCTCGGGTCCGCGCGAGGACTTCTCCGCCGACCTGGACGACGAGATTCCGTTCTAGGGTCTTCCCCCTCTGGGGGAAGTACCGGTGAAGCCGGGGATGGGGGCTCATAGGGCGCAGACCTGTGGGCTTGAGCCCCCTCAGCCCCGGATCAAGTCCGGGGCAGCTCCCCCAGAGGGGGAGCACCCAGGTTACCGTCTTGTAATCCACGCTGACCTTGTGGCTCGCGGTGGGGAATGCTGGAGTGCAAGCCAAGCCATTCCCCCTCCGGAGTCCCCGATGCCTGAGCTTTCCCGACGCGACGTCCTTGTCGCCTCCGCCGTGCTGACCGCCGCTGCTTCCGCGCCGGCCTGGGCGGCCGATACCGCCACGACCCCCAAGACCTGGAACCTGACCGAGCTTTATCCGACGCCGGAGGCCTGGGCCGCCGAGCGGCAGGCGGTGCTCGACGCGCTTCCGTCGATTACGAAGTACAAGGGGCGCCTCGGCGACAGCGCGGCCACGCTGCGCGAGGCGCTGCAGACCATCTCCGACCTTGGCCGCCGCGCCGCGCGGCTGGACACCTACGCCTCGCTGAAGGCCGACGAGGACACGCAGGTCGCGGCAAACCAGGAGCGGCGGCAGCTGTCGATCGCGCTCTCTTCGCAGCTGGACGAGGCGACCTCGTGGGTCGATCCGGAGCTGCTGTCGGTCGGCCAGGCCAAGATCGAGAGCTTCGTCGCCGCCGACCCTGGCCTCGGCAAATTCCGGTTCGGCCTGGAGAACGTGCTGCGCCGCGCGCCGCACACGCTCAATGAAGACGCCGAGCGCGTGCTGGCGCAGGCGGGCAACCCGCTGGGCGGCGTCGAGCAGATCCGCACCCAGCTGGTGAGCTCCGACATCCCCTGGCCGGAGGTGACGCTGTCGACCGGCGAGAAGGTGCGCCTCGACGCCCAGGGCTACGGCAAGGCCAGGCAATCGCCGGTGCGGGCCGACCGCAAGCTCGTGATGGACACCTACTTCGGGACCTTCCAGGAGTACAAAAGCTCGCTCGCGCAGACGCTGGCGACCAAGGTCAACAGCGACATCTTCACCGCCAAGGCCCGCCGCTACGGCAGCGCGGTGGAATCGGCGCTTTCGAGCAACAACGTGCCCGTGGCCGTCTACCAGACGCTGATTGCCGAAACGAACGCGGGCCTGCCGGTGCTGCACCGCTACTTCGAGGTGCGGCGCAAGATGCTCGGCCTGCCGGACATGCACTATTACGACATCTACCCGCCGGCCACGAAGATCGATCGCGCGTTCACCCTGGACGAGGCGCGGACCCTGACGCTGGCGGGCGTCGCGCCGCTGGGCAAGGAGTACGTCGACACCCTGGCCAAGGCGACGGCCTCGCCCTGGGCCGACTACTATCCGCGCAAGGGCAAGGCGTCGGGCGCCTACATGAACCCGGGCGCCTATGACGTGCACCCGTTCCTGCTGCTGAACCACACCGACGACTACAACAGCGTCTCGACCTTCGCCCACGAGTGGGGCCACGCCATGCACACCGTGCTGGCCAACAAGGCCCAGCCGTACGAGACCGCCGACTACCCGATCTTCCTGGCCGAGATCGCCTCGACCATGAACGAGCAGCTGCTGTCGCGCTACATGCAGGCCAACGCGAAGACCAAGGCCGAAAAGCTGTTCTACCTAGACCAGCTGATGGAGCTCTTCCGCGGCACCTTCTTCCGCCAGGCCATGTTCGCCGAGTTCGAACTGGCCATGCACGACACGGTGGAGAAGGGCGGCGCGCTTTCGGGAGAGGGCCTGAACGAGATGTACCTGGCGCTGCTGAAGAAATACCACGGTAACGCTGTAATTATCGACCCGGTGGACGCCGCCGAGTGGGCCTACATTCCGCACTTCTACTACAACTTCTACGTCTACCAGTACGCGACCTCCATCGCGGCCTCTGCCTATTTCTCGGAGCAGGTGCTGGCGGGCGGGGCGAAGGCGCGGGACAACTACTTGAACGTCCTGCGCGCGGGCGGCTCGGACTATCCGACCGACACGCTGGCGAAGGCGGGGCTGGATATGACTTCGCCGGCTCCCTACCGCGCGCTGGTCAGCAAGTTCAGCCGCACCATCGACGAGGTGGAGAAGCTGATGGCGACGTAAAGCGCCTCAGCGGCTCACGCCGTGAGGTGATGGAGAGGGAGCGGAGCGCCGGCCAGGTCGCCCTGACACCGGTGTCTGTGGGTAGTAGGAGAGTTTGGCGGGCTAGCCGCCGGCGCTCCGCGCAACCGTTATGCCGAAGCCGGTGGCGCGCAGGCGTGTTCAGCCTTTCACCACCGAGGGCCCCGGACGGGCAGGAGAGCATTCCGCGCTCTTCCTGTTACGCGGGCTTACGTCCCCCGCGCTGCAACCCCGCTCGGCCGCACCCACACCGCCGCTTCGGGCTGGATCCTGAGCGCCCTCCCCATGCGGTGGGGTGATGTGAGTATGGGTGTGAGTTCGGCGGGGTGGATAACTCACCCCTTCTCCCCTTGCGGGAGAAGGTGGCCCGAAGGGCCGGATGAGGGGTCGCACCACCTTATCCGCTGCGAGTCAGCGTATCCGCTTCATCGACGTCTGAGAAACCCCTCATCCGACCTGCTTCGCAGGCCACCTTCTCCCGCAAGGGGAGAAGGATTCAGTCTTCCGCCGTGGCCGAAACCTTCGGCGTCGCGCGCATCAGGAACGCCGGGGTGTCGCCGCCGAAGCCTACGACGCGGCGGTCGTCGTCTTCGCGGGGTTCGACCTTGGAGACGCCGCGGACCGGGCGCATGGGGGGTTCTTCGCGGCGGGGGCGCGGGGCTTCAGCCTCGACCTTGCGTTCCTCGCGGCGGGGCCGTTCAGGCCGGGGCGCGGGGGCCTCTTCGACCGGAGCGGCTTCGACGGCCGGCGCTGGTTCCATGGAGGCGCGTTCGCCGTGGTCCTTGCGGGGGCGGTCGCGATCGCGGTCACGGCCGCCGCGTTCACGGCCACGGCCCCGTTCGCGGTCGCGGGCGTCGCGCGGGCGGTCGTCCTTGGCCGCCGACCAGTCGAGGTCGAGGGTGATCTCTTCCGGGTTCTGGCCGATCAGCTTCAGCACCTTGTCGAGGTTTTTCACGTCGGCCGGGGTGATGATCATGAAGGTCTGGCCGGACTTGCCCGCGCGGCCGGTGCGGCCAATGCGGTGGACGTAGTCGTCGGCGTGGTGCGGGACGTCGTAGTTGAAGACGTGGCTGACGTCGGGAATGTCCAGCCCCCGCGCGGCGACGTCCGAGGCGCAGAGCAGGCGCAGTTCGCCCGAGCGGAAGGCCGCCAGGGTGCGCATCCGCGTGGCCTGATCGAGGTCCCCGTGGATGGCGGCGGCGTCAAGGCCGTGCTTCTTCAGCGACTTGGCGACGATGTCGACTTCGCTCTTGCGGTTGCAGAAGACGATGCCGTTCTTCACGTCCGCCCGCTCGATCAGGGCCCTGAGCGCCATGCGCTTGGCCTTGGGGTCGGAGATCGGGATGCGGACGATGTGCTGCTTGATGGTCTCGGCCGTGGTGGCGGGCCGGGCGACCTCGATGCGGGTCGGGTCCTTGAGGAACTGCTTGGTCAGCCGCGTGATCTCGGGCGGCATGGTGGCCGAGAAGAACAGCGTCTGCTTCACCGGCGGGGTCAGTTTGAAGACGCGCTCGATGTCCGGAATGAAGCCCATGTCGAGCATCCGGTCGGCCTCGTCGACCACCAGGATCTGCACGCCGGTCAGGAGCAGCTTGCCGCGCTCGAAGTGGTCGAGCAGGCGGCCGGGCGTGGCGATCAGCACGTCGACGCCGCGGTCCAGCTTGGCTTCCTGGTCACCGAAGGACACGCCGCCGATCAGCAGCGCCCAGGTGAGCTTGCGGCCCTTGGAATACTTCTCGAAGGAGGCGGCGACCTGGTCGGCCAGTTCGCGGGTCGGCGCGAGCACCAGGCTTCGCGGCATCCGCGCCTTCGACCGACCGGCGGCCAGCCGCTCGATCATCGGCAGGGTGAAGGCGGCGGTCTTGCCGGTGCCCGTCTGGGCGATGCCCAGCACGTCGCGGCCGGCGAGCGCCACCGGGATGGCCTGCTCTTGAATGGGAGTGGCGGTCGTGTAGCCGGTGTCGGCGACGGCCTGAAGGGTCAGGGGCGACAGCCCCAAGTTCGAAAATTCGGTCATGTCACGCTTGGCTAGAGTCGGAACCGCCCGTGCGTGGGCGAGCGGGCGGCGCGGATTCGCCAGACCTGTCCCGAACTAGGGGGTTAGATAGGCAGAACGGCTGTAAAGTCAATCAAATAGGTCTTCCCCCTCTGGGGGAAGTACCGGCGAAGCCGGGGATGGGGGCCAGCTGACTCGCCCCCTCAGTCGGCTTCGCCGACAGCTCCCCCAGAGGGGGAGCATCTAAACATCCAGCTCCGCCGCGACGAACTCGGCGTTTTCCTGGATGAACTGGAAGCGGGCCTCGGGTTTGCGGCCCATGAGCTTTTCGACCAGCTCCTCCACCGCTTCCTCGGCGCGGGGCAGGGTGACGCGGGCCATGGTGCGGGTCAGCGGGCTCATGGTGGTTTCCTTGAGCTGCGCCGGCATCATTTCGCCAAGGCCCTTGAAGCGGCCGATCTCGGGCTTCTTTCCTTTGAACTCGGTGGCCAGCAGCTCGTCCTTGTGGGCGTCGTCCTTGGCGTAGATCGTCTTGCCGCCGTGGCTGATGCGGTAGAGCGGGGGGAGCGCGAGGTAGAGGCGCCCGGCCCGGATCAGGCCCGGCATCGTCCGGTAGAAGAAGGTGATCAGCAGCGAGGCGATGTGGGCGCCGTCCACGTCGGCGTCCGTCATGATGATGATGCGCTCGTAGCGCAGGTCTTCTTCCTTGAACTTCGAGCCCGTCCCGACGCCGAGCGCCAGCAGCAGGTCCGACAGCTCCTTGTTGGCCGTCAGCTTCTCGCCGGTGGCGGAGGCCACGTTCAGGATCTTGCCGCGCAGGGGCAGGATGGCCTGGGTGCGGCGGTCGCGGGCCTGCTTGGCCGAGCCGCCGGCGCTGTCGCCTTCGACGATGAAGAGCTCGGTTCCGTCGGTCGCCTGGCCGGAGCAGTCGGCGAGCTTGCCCGGGAGGCGCAGCTTCCGGGTCGCCGAGGCCCGGGCGACCTCCTTGTCCTTGCGCTTCTTCAGCCGTTCCTCGGCCCGCTCGATCACGAATTCGAGCAGCTGGGCGGCGGCCTTGGGCGAACCGGTCAGCCAGTGGTCGAAGGGGTCGCGCAGCGCGTTCTCGACCAGCCGCTGGGCCTCGGCCGACGACAGGCGCTCCTTGGTCTGGCCCTGGAACTCCGGGTTGCGGATGAAGACGCTGATGAGCGAGCCGGCGTTGGCGGTTACGTCGTCGGCGGTGATCAGGCCGCCGCGCTTTTCGCCGACCAGCTCGGCGTAGGCCTTGAGCCCCTTGGTCAGCGCCCCGCGCAGGCCGGACTCGTGCGTGCCGCCTTCGGGCGTGGGCACGGTGTTGCAGTAGGACTGCATGAAGCTGTCGGACTCGCCGAAGCCTTCGGGGGTCCAGGTCACCGCCCACTCGACCGCCCCGCCGTCGTCCTTGCGCTCGATGCGGCCGGTAAAGGCCTCGGGCGTGACGGTCGCCAGCCCCTGCGTGCGCTCGGCCAGGAAGTCGGCGAGGCCGTTGGGGAAGTGGAAGGTGGCTTCCGGCGGCGTCTGGTCGTGGATGCGCGAGGGGTCGCACGACCAGCGGATCTGGACGCCCCGGAACAGGTAGGCCTTGGAACGGGCCATCCGGTACAGGCGGGCGGGCTTGAAGACCGCGCCTTCGCCGAAGATCACCGGGTCGGGCAGGAACTTCACCGAGGTGCCGCGCTTGCGCGACGGCCCGATCTTTTCGAGCTTTCCCACCGGCTTGCCGCGCGAGAACACCTGGCGGTGCTCGAAGCCGTCGCGCCAGGAGGTCACCTCGACGCGCTCGGAAAGCGCGTTGACCACCGACACGCCCACGCCGTGCAGGCCGCCGGAGGTCTCGTAGGCCTTGCCGGAGAACTTACCGCCCGAGTGGAGGACGGTCATGATGACCTCCAGCGCCGACTTGCCCGGATGCTTCGGGTGCGGGTCGACGGGGATCCCCCGCCCGTTGTCGATGACGGTCAGGGCGCCGTCGGCGTCGAGGCGCACGTCGATGGACTTGGCGTGGCCGGCGACCGCCTCGTCCATGGCGTTGTCCAGCACCTCGGCGAACAGGTGGTGCAGGGCGCGTTCGTCCGTGCCGCCGATGTACATGCCGGGCCGCTTGCGGACGGGCTCCAGCCCCTCCAGCACCTCGATGTCCTTGGCCGAGTAGCCGGTCGCGGCGATCTTCGGGTCGGGCTTGGGCTCATGGCTTTCGGCCAGCGGCGAGGCAGGGGCGGGCGCCAGCGCGGGGTCGCCAAAGAGGTCCAGGGAAGCGGCGGCGGGTTTGGGCGGCATGGGATGGGTAATCTGGGACGATTCTGGCTGGTAGTTAGCACAGCCGGTGCGTGGTTCGAGACGCGGACCTCACGGCCCGCTCCTCACCATGACGAACTTTGTTGCAGCTGAACTGTTTCGTCATCCTGAGGAGCGGCGCAGCCGCGTCTCGAAGGACGCACGGCCGAGGTGCAGGAGGTAGCGATGCGCAGGTTTTTAGCAATACTCGCAGGTGTTCTGACGGTGTCGGCCTGCGCCCCGCCGCCTTCGCCGCCGCCGCAGACCATGCCGTCGCACGGCGAGACCGGCGGCCTGTGCGGCGGGATCGCGGGCTTCCAGTGCAAGGCGAGCGGCGACTACTGCAAGATGCCGGAGGGCCAGTGCCGCGTGCCCGACATGGGCGGGACCTGCACGCCGAAGCCGCAGGTCTGCACCATGATCTACGCGCCGGTCTGCGGGTGTGATGGGAAGACATACTCGAGCGACTGCCAGGCCGCCGGGGCGGGGGTGAGTGTGCAGTACAAGGGTGAGTGCCACTCCTGATCCTTCTCCCCTTGCGGGAGAAGGTGGCGGCCGAAGGCCGACGGATGAGGGGTTTCTCAAACCTCGATGAAGCGGATGTGTTGAGTCGAAGCTGAAGCGGCGTTCGACCCCTCATCCGACCTGCTCCGCAGGCCACCTTCTCCCGCAAGGGGAGAAGGCAAGAAAAAAGGCCGGAGATTGCTCTCCGGCCTTCGAACGCTAGCTCAACTGAATCTGACTAGCACTTGTAATACATGTCAAACTCGACCGGGTGCGGGTGCAGTTGCAGGCGCATGACCTCTTCCATCTTCAGCTCGATGTAGCTGTCGATGAAGTCGTCATCCATGACGCCGCCCTTCTTGAGGAAGCCGCGGTCCTTGTCGAGGTTCTCCAGAGCTTCGCGCAGCGAGCCGCAGACCTCGGGGATCTTCTTCTGCTCGCGGGGCGGCAGGTCGTAGAGGTTCTTGTCGGCGGCGGCGCCCGGATCGATCTTGTTCTCGATGCCGTCGAGGCCGGCCATCAGCAGGGCCACGAACGTCAGGTACGGATTGCCCATCGGATCGGGGAAGCGGCACTCGATGCGCTTGGCCTTCGGCGAATCCACGTGCGGGATGCGGATCGAGGCCGAGCGGTTGCGCGAGGAGTAGGCCAGCTTCACCGGCGCTTCGTAGCCCGGCACCAGGCGCTTGTAGCTGTTGGTGGTCGAGTTGGAGAAGGCGTTGATGGCCTTGGCGTGCTTGATGATGCCGCCGATGTACCAAAGGCACATGTCGGACAGGCCCGCGTACTTGTCGCCGGCGAACAGCGGCTTGCCGTTGGCCCAGATCGACTGGTGCACGTGCATGCCCGAGCCGTTGTCGCCGAACATCGGCTTGGCCATGAAGGTGGCCGTCTTGCCGTAGGCGGCGGCGACGTTGTGGATGACGTACTTATAGAGCTGCAGCCGGTCGGCCATGGTGACCATGGTGTCGAACTTCAGGCCAAGCTCGTGCTGGGCGGGCGCCACTTCGTGGTGGTGCTTTTCCGGCTTCATGCCGAGCTCGCCCATGACGGCCAGCATCTCGCCGCGCAGGTCCTGGCAGCTGTCGACCGGGTTCACGGGGAAATAGCCGCCCTTCGGCCCCGGACGGTGGCCCATGTTGCCGCCCTCGTAGACCTTCGAGGTGTTCACCGGCAGCTCTTCGGAGTCGTAGCTGTAGCCGGTGTCGTGCGGGGCGGTGTTCCAGCGCACGTCGTCGAAGATGAAGAACTCGGCTTCCGGGCCGAAGAAGACGGTGTCGCCGATGCCGGCCGCCTTCACGTAGGCCAGCGCGTTCTTGGCGATCGAGCGGGGGTCGCGGTTGTAGGGCGTGCCGGTGTCCGGGTTCACGACGTCGCAGAACAGGCAGAGCGTCGTCTGCTGGTAGAACGGATCGATGTAGGCGGTGTCGAGGTCCGGCCGCAGCTTCATGTCGGACTCGTTGATCGCCTTCCAGCCCGCGATCGAGGAGCCGTCGAACATCGTGCCGTCTTCGAGGAAGTCCTCGTCGACCAGGTCGATGTCGAAGGTCACGTGCTGCATCTTCCCGCGCACGTCGGTGAAGCGGACGTCGACGTATTTGACGTCCTTCTCCTTGATCATGTTCAGGATGTCTTTGGAGCTTGCCATTTGCCCTTATCCCCTAGGCTGGTGATGCTGTGATTGTCCGGAGGCCCTAGATGGCCAGGGCTCCGCTTTCGCCGGTGCGGATGCGCACCACGTCGATGATTTCCGAGACGAAGATCTTGCCGTCGCCGATGCGGCCCGTGCGGGCGGCGTTCTGGATGGCCTCCAGCGCGCCTTCGAGTTGGTCGTCGGCGACCACGACCTCGATCTTGATCTTGGGAAGGAAGTCCACGACGTACTCGGCGCCGCGGTAAAGCTCGGTGTGGCCCTTCTGGCGGCCGTAGCCCTTGGCCTCCAGGACCGTCATGCCCTGGACGCCCATCTCCTGAAGGGCCTCCTTCACCTCGTCGAGCTTGAACGGCTTGATGACGGCTTCGATCTTTTTCATGGGCCCGACTCGATACTGGCGTCCGACGGGGGCCGGGCGCGGTCGCCGCGTAGGAACATGCGGGCGTGCGGGCCACAAGCGGCGACCAGCCGCGCCCCCCGCGCGGACCGGCGGGAATCCGCTCGGCGCCCACGGTTTAGGCGCCCGGCGCCCAATTCTCAAGCAGTGATGTTTTCGGCTTGTGAGCGGCCCGATTGCCGCCATAGATGCCCTCGAACGATCGTTTGAAGGGGCGTTTGGGATGCGCGACGACACGCCGGTTCTCATCGGAGCGGGCCAATTCACGTATCGGGGTTCGGCGGACCAGTCGCCGTCGCCGCTGAATCTGCTGAAGATTGCGGCGGAACGGGCGGCCGCCGACGCGGGATTGGGCGCCGAGGCGCTGAGCGGACTGGACGCGCTGGCCGTGGTGGGCTTCACGATAGACGCGCCGGGCGCGCTGTCGCAGCTGCCGTTCCCGCGCCTGAAGAACCCACCGGCGAGCTTTGCGAAGGCCGTGGGCGCGAACCCGCGCTGGGCGGTCTACTCCCACATGGGCGGCAACAGCCCGCAGCAGGTGACCAACACGCTCTGCGAGCGGATCGCCAACGGTGAGAACGAGCTGGCTCTGGCTGTGGGGGCGGAGTTCCTCGGCTCGCTGATGAAGCGGATGAAGACCGGCGTGGGTTTCGCCGATTGGGGCGAGGATACGGAGACGGAGGCGCCCGAGCGCATCGGCGACCCGCGTCCCGGCGTGACGCCGCAGGAGGCCGCGCACGGGCTGAACTTCCCGGTGAACACCTATCCGCTGTTCGAGAATGCGCTGCGGGCTCAGCTGGGCCGCTCGATCGAGGAGCATCAGCGGAAGCTCGGCGAACTGTTCGCGCCGTTCACGAAGGTCGCGGCGCAGAACCCAGAGGCCTGGTTTCCGGTCGAGCGTTCGTCGGAGGAACTGATTACGGTCACCGAGCGCAACCGGATGATCAGCTTCCCGTACCCGAAGTACCTCAACGCCATCATGGAGGTGGACCAGTCCGCCGGCGTGCTGATCGCCTCGGTGAAGAAGGCGCGGGAGCTGGGCGTTCCCGAAGACAAATGGGTCTTCCTGCACGGCTGCGCGGACGCGTCGGACCTCTGGTATCCGCTGGAGCGGCAGAACTTCCACTCCAGCCCGGCCATGCGGCTGACCGGCAAGCGGGCGCTGGAGATGGCCGACATCGATCTCGACGATGTGTCGCTGATCGACCTCTATTCCTGCTTTCCCGTCGCCGTGGAGGTGGGGGCGCGCGAGCTGGGCCTGTCGCTCGACGATCCGCGCGGGTTCACGGTGACCGGCGGCCTCCCGTACTTCGGCGGGCCGGGCAACAACTACGCCATGCACTCGATTGCGGAGATGGTGCAGCGCTTGCGTGCGCGGCCGGGCGAATATGGGCTGTGCACCGCCAACGGCTGGTTCCTGACGAAGCAGTCGACGGGAATCTACTCGACCAACCGGGTTGAGGGCCGCTGGCAGCGCGAGGACCCGAAGGTCATCCAGCGCGAGATCGACGCCCTGCCGCATCCGGAAATCGTCGAGGCGCCGGAGGGGCCGGCGACCATCGAGACCTACACGGTGGTGCACGCGCGCGAAGGCTACCGCGGGGGGATCGTCATCGGGCGCGATGCTCAGGGGCGGAGGTTCGTGGCCGTGACGCCGGAGGATGAGGCGACGCTCCGGTCGCTGGAGGAGCGCGAGGGCGTCGGCCGAACAGGGACGGTGGGGCGGCATCCGGATGGGAAGCGGAATCTGTTTGTCCCGACCTGAACTCCCAAACTCCGCTTCCCCGGCGAAATCCGGGGCCCAGATTCATCCGGAGAGCTTGGTGGGTTTCATCTGGACCCCGGCCTTCGCCGGGGCAGTCGGAGTAAGGTGGGAATGCGCGTCTATCTAATCCGCCATGGCCGCCCCGCTTCCACCTGGGGCGGCGATGACCTCGATCCGGGGCTGGATGAGGTCGGGCATGCGCAGGCGAGGGCGGTGGCGGATGCGTTGCTCGCGATGTCGGAGCGGCCGAGGCGGGTGATCTCATCGCCCCTGCGCCGTTGTCGTGAGACTGCCGAGCCGTTGGCCCAGGCGCTGGGGATGGAGGTCGAGATCGATCCCGCCGTGGGAGAGATACCAACCCCCGCCAGCGTGCCGCACGAGGAGCGGGCGGCTTGGCTCCAGAAGGCGTTCACCGGACGCTGGAGCGAGATCGACGGCGATCTGGACTACGACACTTGGCGTGCAGAAGTGGCCCAAGCGCTCGCGGGCTATGCCGGGTGCGCCGTGTTCAGCCACTTCGTCGCGATCAACGCGGCCGTCTCGCTGGCGACCGGAGACGACCGCGTGGCAGCCTTCCGGCCGGATCACTGCTCCATCACCGCGCTGGAAGTGCGCGACGGTGGGTTGATCCTGATCGAGAAAGGCCGTGAAGCTGCGACGAAGGTTCTTTGATCCGGAGTCACGATGCCGCGCGAAATCCTGACCTGCGCCGAAACCGCCGCCGCCGACCGCGCCGCCATCGAGGCGGGCACGCCGGGAACGGCGCTGATGGAGCGGGCGGGGAAGGCGGTCGCGCGGGCGGTCGCGGAGCGGTTCGAACGGCAGCCGGTGGTGGTGCTCTGCGGGCCCGGCAACAACGGCGGTGACGGCTACGTGGCGGCGCAGGAGCTGCGCGAGCTCGGCTGGACGGTCAGGGTCGAGGCGCTGGCGCCGCCTGCCAGCGATGACGCGAAGGACGCTGCGCGCAAGTGGACCGGCGAGACCGATCCCATCGGTGCGGAGTTCAAGCCGGGAGTCCTCTACATCGACGCCTTGTTCGGCGCGGGGCTGTCGCGGCCTCTGGAAGGCGCCGCGTTGGCTCTGGCGCGGCGCTCGGCCGAGGCGGCTTCCCGGATCGTCGCCATCGACGTGCCGAGCGGGCTTGCGGGCGATACGGGCCAGCCGCTCGGGCGTGATTGCTTCCAGGCGGCGCTCACGGTCACCTTCCATCGCCGCAAGGTCGCGCACGCGCTGGAGCCGGGGCGCTCGATGTGCGGCGAGATCGTCGTGGCCGATATCGGGCTCGGGCCGGTGGACACGAACCTCTACGAGAATGGCCCCGAGCTCTGGGCGCACAAGTTTCCATGGCCCGGGCCGCAGACGCACAAGCATGCGCGGGGGCGGCTCGTCGTCGTCAGTGGCGAGGTCTGGAAAACCGGGGCGGCGCGGTTGGCGGCGCGGGGGGGCTTAAGGATCGGCGCGGGGCTGGTGACGGTGCTGTCGCCCCCGGCGGCCTTGCCGGAGAACGCGGCGCAGCTGGAAGCCATCATGCTGCGGCCATTCGAGATCGACCTCGAACTGGAGGCCGCCGCGGCCAACGCCGACGCGGCCGTGATCGGCCCGGGCGCGGGGGTAGGGGCTTCCACCCGGGCCAACCTGCTGGCGCTGGTGCGGACAGGCGCGGCGCTGGTCGTCGATGCGGATGCGCTCACCGCCTTCCAGGACCGGCCCGGCGAACTCTTCAATGCGCTCGATCGCGACGACGTGCTCACGCCCCACCCGGGCGAGTTCGAGCGGCTCTTCCCCGGGCTGCTCAAGAAGAGCCCGCATCGCGTCGCCGCGGCCCAGGCCGCCGCGAAGGAGGTCGGCGCCATCGTCCTGCTGAAGGGACCCGACACGGTGGTCGCCTCGCCGGACGGCCGCACCGCGGTGAACGTCAACGGCTGCCCCTGGCTCGCGACCGCAGGGTCCGGCGACGTGCTGGCCGGGTTCATCGCCGGCTTGCTTGCGCAGAACATGGACAGCTTTGAAGCCGCCTGCGCGGCGGCCTGGATTCACAGCGAATGCGCCGCGGCCCACGGCCCCGGGCTGATCGCCGAGGACCTGCCCGGCCTCGCGCCTGGCGTCCTGTCGAAGCTCTATGCGGCGCGATAACGCCCTTTCCGGAGGGAGCGGAACTGTTACAGTCGCAACAGTTGTGAACCTGGGGGTCCCATGTCTCTTGTCGCAGTCGCTTTAGCCGCCCTCGCGCTAGACGCCACGGCGGTCGATCAAACGGCTTCAGCCCCGATGGAAGCGCCGCCCACCGTCGCAGCCGCGACGGCGACCGGGAAGGTTCCCGAAGAGCGCGTGACCTGCCGCACGCAGACGGTGACGGGCTCGCGCTTCGGCAAGAAGGTCTGCGAAAGCCAGGCAGCCGCGAAGCTGCGCCGGCAGGAGACCAGGGAGGCGCTGGAGCGAGCCCAGACGCAACGCCCTCTGATCAGCCCCTGACCGGCCGCCCGTGCTGGCCAAACCCGCCGTACGCTGATGTCGGGGATCTAGGTTAGCGCCCTGAGGCCCACGCGGAGCAGGAAGCGAGCATAGGCGGAGACGCGGCTCGTCACCTTTCGATAGCCGCCCCGGCTCGACTCCTTGATGTTCTCGAAGAACGGCGTGTTGCGGGCCGCCCGCCAGTAAGCCCAGTTGAACGGGTGGCGCTGCTTGCCGGCCCACGGCTTGGGCGAGCCGGTGAAGTGCACCATGCCCGGCGACAGGGCGAGTGCAATGTACTCGCCCGGGGTGAAACCGAGCTGGCTGGCCGTACCCTTCATGATCGGCCGCTGCATGTTCCAGCGATCTGGCAGGCGCCGCCATCGTCCGGCGAACACCGCGTTGAGGGCATCCTGGTCGGGGAAGCGGAAGGCCCCCGCCGCCTTGACCATCGCGTCCCAGACCTGGTCGGCCAGCTTCTCGCGCCGCCATGCGTCGAGGTCCATCAGCAGGAGGCCGGAGTTGAAGTAGTCCGCCGAGCCCAGCTGCTCGATCCGACGGTCCAGGTCCTCCTGCGAGCCGGGCCAGTCGCGCACGGCCGCCAGCGCGTGGCCGGCGAGGTCGAAGTCGAAGACCTCCCCGATGTCGTCGAACACGACCGTGTCAATGTCGATGTAGAGGACGCGCTTGACCTCGGCCGGCAGCATCTGCGGCAGCAGCAACCGATAGGACGCTGACGGACTCCAGCCGTGCGCCGTCGCTTCGTCGGGGACGCTGTGATCCACGTCATACCAGAGGCACTCGCCGCGCCGCGCGCGCACCATGCCCGTGATCTTGTCGCGCGCGTCGGCGGGCGTGTCCAAGTCCAGTACGTGAAAGCGCACCGGCCGCGTCGTGTTGGCGTTGATCGACTTCATCAGCACCGCGGCGTGCGGCGCGTAAGGCGCGTCCAGGCAGAGCGCCACCTCGACAAATTGAGCACTCATGATTCCCCCCATACGACGTCGACGATCACATGCAACCGCTCCTGACTCAACGTGTACGCGCCGTCGGCGGCGTTGCGTCCGCCGCCGCCGTTCTCTAAAGCCCAAGGCCGGCGCGGATGTGGCGGAACTGGTAGACGCACTGGATTTAGGTTCCAGCGCCGAGAGGCGTGGAGGTTCGAGTCCTCTCATCCGCACCATTCTGCTTCGCCCTTACGGGCTTCGCAGAACAGGTCCTGCTTCGCCTCCCTCCGGCGAGGCCCTGCGAAGCCTTGGCGAAGCAGGGGGCGCGTGACATAAGACCCGCCTCTTTTTGCGCCGCCGGGCGCGTGGCCGGCGGATACGGAACTTCAGAATGTCTATGCAGATTGTTGAAAAGTCAGGCGAAGGCGCGAGCAAGGTTTACGGCGTGACCGTACCGGCCGCCGAGCTCGCCAAGCGCCTCGAAGCGCGTATCGCCGAGATCACGCCGCGCCTGAACATCAAGGGCTTCCGGCCGGGCAAGGTGCCGCCGGCCCACATCAAGCGCGTGCACGGCAAGGCGCTGATGGCCGAGGTGATTGAGCAGACGCTCAACGAGACCAGCCAGAAGGTGCTGGACGACAACAAGCTGCGTCCCGCCACCCAGCCGGACCTGAAGCCCGAGTCCGACATGGACAAGGTGCTCGAGGGCAAGGCCGACCTCGCCTACGAACTCGCGGTCGAGGTGATGCCGGACTTCGAGCCGATCGACGTCTCGAAGCTCAAGCTGAAGCGTCCTGTCTATGAGCCGACCGACAAGGAAGTCGACGAGGCGCTGGAAGACCTCGCCAAGCAGGCGCGCAGCTATGCGCCTCGCACCGGTAAGACGGTGAAGGCGAAGGACGGCGACCAGGTTCTGATCGACTTCGTCGGCCGCCTCGACGGGGAAGCCTTCCAGGGCGGCTCGGCCGAGAACCACGAGCTGGTGCTGGGCTCGGGCCAGTTCATCCCGGGCTTCGAAGAGCAGCTGGTCGGCGCCAAGCCCGACGAGACCAAGACCATCAAGGTCACGTTCCCGGAGAACTACCAGGCCGCTCACCTCGCCGGCAAAGAGGTCGAGTTCGAGGTCACGGTGAAGGAAGTTCGCGCGCCGGAAGAGACCAAGATCGACGACGAGCTCGCCAAGAAGCTGGGCCTCTCCGACCTGCCGGCGCTGCGCGAGGTGCTGAAGAAGAACCTCGCCGACCAGTACGCCAACAACTCGCGCTTCAAGCTCAAGCGCGCCCTGCTGGACGAGCTGGACAAGGGCCACGACTTCCCGCTGCCGCCGCGCATGGTGGACGCCGAGTTCGCCGGCATCTGGCGTCAGGTCGAGCAGGACAAGTCGCAGGGCAACCTGCCGCCCGAAGACGCCGACAAGACCGACGAGCAGCTGAAGGACGAGTACCGCAAGATCGCCGAGCGCCGCGTGCGCCTGGGCCTGGTGCTGGCCGAGATCGGCCGCCGCAACAACGTCCAGGTCTCCGACCAGGAACTGACCCAGGCGATGCAGCGTGAGGCCATGCAGTACGGCCCGCAGGCCCAGCAGGTGTTCGACTTCCTGCGCAAGGACCCGAACGCCCAGGCCCAGATCCGCGCGCCGCTCTACGAGGACAAGGTCGTCGAGCTGATCTTCAATCAGGCCAAGGTGACCGACAAGAAGGTCTCCAAGGAAGAAATCCTGGCCGAGGACGACCTGCCGGAAGGCTATTGATTCACTGCGTCCTTCGAGACGCGGCTCCGCCGCTCCTCAGGATGACGAGCTCAGAATCGTCATGGTGAGGAGCGGTCCGTCAGGACCGCGTCTCGAACCACGGCTTGCAAGCTCAGGGTGGGCACGCAATATCCCCATGACCGGCTGTGCGGCAGGGGAGTCGCGCGCCTAATCGAAAAAGGGCCTTTCATGCGCGATCACGTGCAAACCGCGATGCAACTCGTGCCGATGGTCGTCGAGCAGACCAGCCGGGGCGAGCGGGCGTTCGACATCTTCTCGCGCCTGCTGAAGGAGCGGATCATCTTCCTGACCGGGCCCTTCGAGGATGCGATGGCCTCGCTGATCTGCGCCCAGCTTCTCTTCCTGGAGTCCGAGAACCCCAAGAAAGAGATCGCGATGTACATCAACTCGCCGGGCGGGGTGGTGACCTCGGCTTTGGCGATCTACGACACCATGCAGTACATCAAGAGCCCGGTCTCGACGGTGTGCATGGGCATGGCGGCCTCGGCCGGCTCGCTGATCCTGACGGCGGGCGAGGCGGGCCAGCGCATCTCGCTGCCGAACGCCCGGATCATGGTGCACCAACCCTCCGGCGGCTTCCGCGGCCAGGCCTCCGACATCGAGCGCCACGCCGAGGACATTATCAAGACCAAGCGCCGGCTGAACGAAATCTACGCCAAGCACACCGGCCGCACCTACGAAGAGGTCGAGAAGACCCTCGACCGCGACCACTTCATGAGCGCCGAAGAAGCCAAGGCCTGGGGCATCGTGGACCACGTCTACGAACAGCGCGAAGGGCCTGAGGCGGCCTAAGAACCCTCCTCCCTCGAGGGGAGGAGGGCAGGGTGGAGGGTGTGCCCGCCGAGCCTGGGCGACGAGCGCTGGTGGACTCTGAGCCGACTGGCGCGAGCCTTTCCGCTCCCTGCTTACACCCCCATCCCCGACCCTTCCCCCCTCGAGGGGGAAGGGAGTTACGGCTTGCTCTTGAACACGCGGTAGCCCTTCTCCTCGGCGATGGCGAGCATGGGCTTGTCGCCGGCGGTGTCGCCGTAGGCGGCGGCGAGGCGCAGGTCGTCGCCGAAATGCTCCTTCAGCCGCTTCACCTTCTCGTCGCCGCGGCAGTTCGGGGTCGCGAACGCGCCGGTGACGCGGTCGCGGTCGTCGAAGGCGAGCTCCGTGCCGATCAGCAGCGAGGCTCCCAGCGCTCGGGCAAACGGAGCGACGACGATGTCGGGGGAGGCGGTTACGATCACCGTCGTCGCCTCCCGCTCCCGCCACCAGCGGAAGGTGGCCACGGCGTCGTGGCGCATCAGGTCCTGGGCGCACTGCTTGGCGAACTCGCGCGCCTCCTCCTCCAGCTGCTCGCGCGGGACGCCGTAGAGGAACTCCTTCGCCGCGGCGGCCTTGATGCGCCCGCGGTCGCGGTTCAGCACATAGTTGAACCCCGCGCCCGCCAGCCGGGCCATGCCCACGGCGTAGCGAGCCCCGCCGACGCGCCATTTCAGGAAGCTGGTGAAGCTGTCGCGGACCGTCAGCGTGCCGTCGAAGTCGAAGGCGACGATGGCGGGGGTGTCCGGCCGCTCGGGGATTCCGGACGTGAAATCCGAGGTGGCCCGGCCTTTCAGCGGTCTGCGTCCCATCGTCCCACCGTCCGGCGACTCACGGCCGCCGATTCGTCTCGTTATGTCCCGATAAGAGACATCTAACGCCGCCCCGCAAGCGCCTGTTGCGCCGGATCAAGGCGGTGAATGCCCCTTTAACGCAGCTTGTTCACGGAAAATGCGTTCCCCATCTGCGCATTTAGCACCGGGAAAGCATCTTTTGGCCTCATAGGGCTTGTAAGGGTTGTGATCGGAGCCCGGATCAGGGATTGTCAAGGATTAGGGAACCCGAGAGGGGTTAGGTTGCCTTTCCGATCGGCAGCTTCACCAGTCGAGGGGGCGGCAGGCGGCTCCAGTCAAGCCAATCGTCGCCGTAGCGTGAGAATGCGATCATGACGAAGGCCGCCAGCGGCGACACCAAGAGCACCCTGTACTGCTCCTTCTGCGGAAAGAGCCAGCACGAGGTCCGTAAGCTCATCGCCGGCCCGACCGTCTTCATCTGCGACGAGTGCGTCGAACTCTGCATGGATATCATCCGTGAGGAGCACAAGATCGCGTTCGTGAAGTCGAAGGACGGCGTCCCGACCCCCAAGGAGATTCGGGAGGTCCTCGACGACTACGTCATCGGTCAGGACCACGCCAAGAAGGTCCTCTCCGTCGCGGTCCACAACCACTACAAGCGGCTGAACCACGCCCAGAAGAACAACGACGTCGAGCTGGCCAAGTCGAACATCCTGCTCGTCGGCCCGACGGGCTCGGGCAAGACGCTGCTGGCCCAGACGCTGGCGCGCATCATCGACGTGCCCTTTACGATGGCCGACGCCACGACGCTGACCGAGGCCGGTTACGTGGGCGAGGACGTCGAGAACATCATCCTCAAGCTGCTGCAGTCGGCCGACTACAACGTCGAGCGGGCCCAGCGCGGCATCGTCTACATCGACGAGGTCGACAAGATCAGCCGCAAGTCGGACAACCCCTCCATCACCCGCGACGTGTCGGGCGAGGGCGTCCAGCAGGCGCTGCTGAAGATCATGGAAGGCACCGTCGCCTCCGTGCCGCCGCAGGGCGGGCGCAAGCATCCCCAGCAGGAGTTCCTGCAGGTCGACACCACCAACATCCTGTTCATCTGCGGCGGCGCGTTCGCGGGCCTGGAGAAGATCATCTCCGGCCGCGGCCAGGGCACCTCGATCGGCTTCGGCGCCAAGGTGCAGGACCCGGACGAGCGGCGCACGGGCGAAATCCTGCGCGGCGTGGAGCCGGACGACCTGCTGCGCTTTGGCCTGATCCCCGAGTTCATCGGCCGCCTGCCGGTGATCGCGACGCTGGAAGACCTCGACGAAGAGGCGCTGGTGAAGATCCTCACCGAGCCGAAGAACGCGCTGGTCAAGCAGTACCAGCGGCTCTTCGACATGGAGAACGTGGGCCTCCAGTTCACCGACGACGCCCTGCACGCCATCGCCAAGAAGGCCATCGCCCGCAAGACCGGCGCGCGCGGCCTGCGCTCGATCATGGAAGGCATCCTGCTGGAGACCATGTTCGAGCTGCCGAGCTTCGACGGCGTCGAGGAAGTGGTCGTCAACGGCGAAGTCATCGAAGGTCGCGCCCAGCCGCTCCTCATCTACGCCGAGAAGAAGGCGGGCGGGGCGAGCGCTTAAGGCTCTCCAGCTTCGGAATTACGAAGGGCGCGGTGAAAGCCGCGCCCTTATTCGTGCGCCGACACAGCGACTCATGCCTAACTTACAGTGATGTAAGCAACAGCATCGAGGACGAACGCGATGGATACGACTGCGCTCCAGGATGCCGGCGTCGGCGCGGTGGGAGGGTTCCTGATCGCCCTCCTGATCCTCTATCGGCTGGTCGAGCCGTCGGATGCCGCCGCCGAGCGGGTGTCCATGCCTCGCCGGTGGCGGATTGTCGGCCTCTCCACCCTGCTGGGCGCCGTGCTGGTGTGGGTCTACGGCCTGGTCCGGTCGCCCGGGGCGGCGTTCGACGTCAGCGTGGGGGCTGTGGGAGGGCTTTTCATCGGGCTGCTGATCCTATGGCGCATCGGATCGTCGGACGAAGCGTACGAGCGCATCTCCACGCGTCGCCGGTGGGTCATCGTCGGCATCTCGGTGGCGCTGGGCGCGGCCCTGATGGGAGGCTACGGCTACATCCGCTGAGGGGCTGCGGCCGTTGTAGGAACGCGCCCGTCATGATAGCATTTGCGCTGTCATGAACGCGCCCATTCAAATCCGTAAGCCACAGGCCGTCGAGCTGATCCGCAAGGTCGCGGCCCGTCGTGGCCAATCCATCACGGACGCGGTCGAGGCGTTGGCCCGCGCCGAGCTTGAGCGGCAGGACGCGGCGCGGGAGGCCGAGGTTCAACGTAAGCTCGCCGCTGTGCGGGAGATCGTGGAACGCTTCAAGGCGTTGCCGAAGACGGGCGAGATGCTGACGGATGAAGACCTCTATGGTCCGGACGGCCTGCCTCGGTGATCGCCGTCGATGCTTCAGCCCTGCTGGCGATCCTTCTGGATGAGCCTGAAGGCGAAGCGTTCGCCGAGTGTATAGCTTTGGCTGGCGGCGGTGTGATCTCAGCCGTGAACCTCTGGGAAGTCCTGGTTCGCGCCCAGTCCGTCGAAACCAGACTGGCCCGCCCACAGGTCGAAGCCATTCTCACAGACCTTAACATCGCTGTGGTAGCGGCGAGCGCCGCACATGCGCGGGCTGCAGCGGACGCATTCGCGCGCTACGGCCGTCGGACACCGGCTGACCTGAACCTTGGCGACTGCTTCGCTTATGCGCTGGCGGCCGAAGAGGGCGACGGGCTGCTGTTCAAGGGCAACGACTTTCCGAAGACCGACATCAAGGCGGCGTTGGCTTGAACCTGCTTTGGGATGCGTTGTCGGCCGGCCACGACCCAGCCGCGCCGTTCCTTGAGCGCCCCGACGGGACGGTGGACACCTACGCAGACCTGATGGCCCACACCGCGAGGCTGGCGCAGGCGCTGGCGGCGAGGGGCGTAGGGCCGGGAGACAGGGTGGCGGCGCAGCTCGAGAAGACGCCGGAGAACCTCTACCTGTACCTGGCGACCATCCGGGCCGGCGCGGTCTTTCTGCCGTTGAACACGGCCTACACGGAGGCGGAGGTCGAGTACTTCGTCTCCGACGCCGAGCCTCGGCTGCTGGTGCGGGACGAGACGCTGGCCGAACTGGTGGAGGAGGCGAGGGGGCTTTCGGCGGAGTTCGCGACGGTGGCGCGTGAGCCGAACGACCTGGCGGCCATCTGCTACACGTCAGGCACGACCGGGCGGTCGAAGGGCGCGATGCTGACGCATGCGAACCTGGTGTCGAACGCGCGGACGCTGACGCAGCTGTGGCGCTTCACGGCCGACGACGTGCTGATCCACGCGCTGCCGATCTATCACGTGCACGGGCTGTTCGTGGCGACCAACATCGTGCTGACGGCCGGCGCCTCAATGATCTTCCGGCCGAAGTTCGATGCCGCCGAGAGCTTAAGCCTCTTCCCGCGAGCGACCGCGCTGATGGGCGTGCCGACCTTCTACACGCGCCTACTCGCCCAGCCGGGGCTGACGCGCGAGGCGGTCAGCCACATGCGCGTCTTCATCTCCGGCTCCGCGCCGCTGCTGGCCGACACGCACCGGGAGTGGGCCGAGCGCACCGGGACGGCGATCCTGGAACGCTACGGCATGACCGAGACGGGGATGAACACCTCCAACCCCTACCACGGCGAGCGGGTGGCGGGGACGGTGGGCTTCCCGCTGCCGGACGTACAGCTGCGCATCGCCGACCCGGAAACTGGCCGCGTGCTGCCGCAGGGCGAGATCGGGGTGATCGAGGTGAAGGGGCCGAACGTGTTCGCCGGCTACTGGCGCCAGCCGCAGAAGACCGCAGCCGAGTTCCGCGCCGACGGGTTCTTCGTCACCGGCGACCTCGGCAAGATCGACGAGCGCGGCTATGTCCACATCGTCGGCCGAGGCAAGGACCTCATCATTTCCGGCGGCCTGAACGTCTATCCGAAGGAGGTCGAAACCGAGATCGACGGGCTTCCGGGTGTGGTCGAAAGCGCCGTGGTCGGTTTGTCGCACCCGGACCTCGGCGAGGCGGTCACGGCCGTCGTCGCCGTCCACCCGGGTTCCAAATTAACCGAAGCCGAGGTGCTTTCCGCCCTGTCGGAACGGCTGGCGAGGTTCAAACAACCAAAGCGGGTTCTGTTCGTGCAAGACCTTCCCCGAAACGCCATGGGGAAGGTCCAAAAGGCCCTGCTTCGAGAGCGATACGCGAACCTCTACGCCTAACCTTCGGAGAACGCGGGTTTTCCACCGCGTCTTGAACCCGCCCACAAATGATCCACATAAATTGCAAGTCACCGCCCGGTTTGGGGCGGACGGACCGTCCGATTCAGGCGCATCGTCTGACTTACCGCGGTCCGATAGACCGGGCGCGACCAACGCGTCGGTCAGGAGTTTACGCATCATGTCCGAGATCAGAACGCTCCCCGTCCTTCCCCTCCGCGACATCGTGGTCTTCCCCCACATGGTCGTGCCGCTCTTCGTCGGTCGCGACAAGTCGGTGAAGGCGCTCGAGGAGGTGATGCGCACGGACAAGCAGATCCTTCTGGTCACCCAGAAGAACTCTGCCGACGACGATCCCGCGCCGGGCGACATCTACGACGTCGGCGTGCTGGCCAACGTGCTGCAGCTGCTCAAGCTGCCGGACGGCACCGTGAAGGTGCTGGTCGAGGGCAAGTCGCGCGCGGCCGTGCTGAAGTTCACGCGCCAGGATATCTTCTATGAAGCCGAAGTGGCGGCGATCGAAGAGGAAGGCGGCGAGGCCCATGAGGCCGAGGCCCTGTCTCGCGCCGTCGTCGAGCAGTTCGAGAACTACGTCAAACTGAACAAGAAGATCCCGCCCGAAGCGCTCGCCTCGATCCCGCAGATCGCCGAGCCCGGGAAGCTGGCGGACTCCATCGCCGCGCACCTGTCGGTGAAGATCCAGGACAAGCAGCAGCTCCTGGAGATCTTCAACATCGTCAAGCGGCTGGAGAAGGTCTTCGCCCTCATGGAAGGCGAGATCTCCGTCCTGCAGGTCGAGAAGAAGATCCGCTCGCGCGTGAAGCGCCAGATGGAGAAGACCCAGCGCGAGTACTACCTCAACGAGCAGATGAAGGCGATCCAGCGCGAGCTGGGCGAGCAGGACGACGCTCGCGACGAGCTGCTCGAGCTGGAAAAGCGCATCAAGAAGACGAAGCTCTCCAAGGAGGCTCGCGCCAAGGCCGAAGCCGAGCTGAAGAAGCTCCGCAACATGAGCCCGATGTCGGCCGAGAGCACGGTAGTGCGCAACTACCTCGACTGGCTGCTGTCCATTCCGTGGGGCAAGGCCAAGCCGAAGAAGATCGACATCGCAGAGGCCGAACGCATCCTCGACGAGGACCACTACGGCCTGGAGAAGGTCAAGGAACGCATCATCGAGTACCTGGCGGTGCAATCCCGGACCGGCTCGCTGAAGGGTCCGATCCTGTGCCTCGTGGGCCCTCCGGGCGTCGGCAAGACCTCGCTCGGCCGCTCGATCGCCAAGGCGACGAACCGCGAGTTTGTGCGCCTGTCGCTGGGCGGCGTGCGGGATGAAGCGGAAATCCGCGGTCACCGCCGCACCTACATCGGATCGATGCCCGGCAAGGTCATTCAGTCGATGAAGAAGGCCAAGACCGTCGACCCGTTCTTCCTGCTCGACGAGATCGACAAGATGGGCGCCGACTGGCGCGGGGACCCGTCCTCGGCCCTGCTCGAGGTGCTGGACCCGGCGCAGAACTCGACCTTCGCCGACCACTACCTGGAGGTCGACTACGACCTGTCGCAGGTGCTGTTCGTGACGACGGCCAACAGCCTGAACATGCCTCAGCCGCTGCTGGACCGCATGGAGATCATCCGCATCCCCGGCTACACCGAGGATGAGAAGGTCGAGATCGCCAAGCGCCACGTGCTGCCGAAGCTGACGAAGGACCACGGCCTGACCGAGGAAGAGTTCGTCGTCCCCGACAAGGCCATCCGCGACCTGATCCGCTACTACACGCGCGAAGCCGGCGTCCGCTCGCTGGAGCGGGAGCTGGGCAACCTCGCCCGTAAGGCGGTGCGGGACATGGCCGTCGAAGGCGTCGCCTCGATCACCATCGACGACGAGCGCCTCGCCAAGTACGCGGGCGTGCGCCGGTTCCACTATGGCGAGACCGACGAGGAAGATCAGGTCGGCATCGTCACGGGGCTGGCATGGACCGAGTTCGGCGGCGACATCCTGACCATCGAAGCGGTCAAGATGCCGGGCAAGGGCCGCACCACGGTCACCGGCAACCTGAAGGACGTGATGAAGGAGTCCATCTCCGCCGCTCACTCCTTCGTACGCGCGCGGTCGACGCGGTTCGGCATCAAGCCGCCGATCTTCGAGAAGACCGACGTGCACGTTCACGTCCCCGAAGGGGCGACCCCGAAGGACGGTCCCTCGGCCGGCGTGGCGATGGTGACGGCCATGGTCTCCGTGCTCACCGGCGTGCCCATCCGCAAGGACGTGGCCATGACCGGCGAGATCACGCTCCGCGGCCGGGTGCTGGCCATCGGCGGCCTGAAGGAAAAGCTGCTGGCGGCGCTGCGCTCGGGCATCAAGACGGTGCTGATCCCGCAGGAGAACGAGAAGGACCTGGCGGACATCCCGGCCAACGTGAAGGAGGCGCTGGAGATCATCCCGGTCCGGACCGCCGACGAGGTGCTGGCCCATGCGCTGGCCGGTCCGCTGACGCCGGTGGAATGGAACGAGGAAGAAGAACCTCTGCCCGCGCCCAAGGTGGAAGAGACGATCGACGGCGACGCGGTCATCACCCACTGAGGCAGGTGATCGTCGTTAACTTGGGCGGCGCGGGTCATTCCCGCGCCGCCTTCGTTTGACGGCCGTCACAGAGCCGCCATAATCGAACCTTCGCGGCCTGGTCGGGGGAACGGCGTCGCGGTTCATTGGGCAGGGGAGAAACGCATGACCAAGGCCGAACTCGTGGCCGCCATGGCCGAGAAGACCGGCTTGAACCGGGCTCAGGCGAAGGAAGCGCTGGAGGCCTTCATCCATTCCGTAACGGATACGCTGCGCGCCGGCGAGGAGGTGCGCCTGGTGGGCTTTGGCGCCTTCAAGCCAGTGGCTCGCAAGGCGGGCACCGCGCGCAACCCGCGCACCGGCGAGAAGGTGAAGCGTCCGGCGTCGAAGACCTGCCGCTTCCAGGTGGGCGAGGCGCTGAAGGGCTCGCTGAACTAAACGGGCCGGGCAAGACATGAAAAGGGCGGGGGCTCTGCGGAGCGGCCCGCCCTTTTCGTATGCGGCGACCCCGCGTAGAAGGCGCGGTGAGGGCGGCTAGCTCAGCTGGTCAGAGCACCTGGTTTACACCCAGGGGGTCGGGGGTTCGAACCCCTCGCCGCCCACCAAGTTCACCCTAAGCCGTTGAATCCCAATAACTCCCTTGTAGGGCAACGGCTTTTCGTGTCAAAAGAGGGTGCACTTAGGGTATACCGGAGGCCCCCGTGGGCGAGGTTCGCGGCCTATATCAGAAGACGCCGGGCGGCGTGTGGATGCTTAGGCGCAAGGTCCCTAACGACGTTCGGCACAGTATTCAGGGTCGCTGGCGGGGCCGGACCTGGTTCATCGAGTCGACGGGTCAGCACCGCAAAGCCGACGCGATCACCGCCGCGCGGGTGATTTGGGAGCGCTGGGACACCCTCATTGACGAAGCCCGCACCGTCGGCTCCGGCCCGGTTGCCGCGCTGGAATCCGTGATCGCCGGGCTGGACCGCTGGCGGGCGGCGGCGTGCGCGAAAGCAGCGGGCGTAGACCCCGGCGAGGTCGGCCGCGCCGAGGTCGAGGCGCTGGTGAAGGACGTTCGGGCGCAAGGCGCGTTCGCTATCTTGGGGCCGTTCACCGTCGATGTGGCGGAGGCGGGCGGGTCCCCGGTCCCGAGCTTTGGGAAAGACGCCGAGGCATGGGCGCGAGGCTACTTCGCCGCCCGGCCTGATGCTCCCCGGTCGCCGGAGCTGCCGTTCGCCGTGGGGCTGCTGCTGGGCCGTCTACAGATCGCGGCCCGCGATCCGGGCGGCTGGTCGGGCGTCGCCGACTTTGACAAGGCGCTGGACGCCGCCTTCGCCGCTGGCGTTGTTCTGGGCCTGCAAGAGCCGCCCGTGCTGGTGTTTGGCTGGTCCGGGCTACCGGAGCCCGGCGCCGCCTTGGAAGCCGCTGTAGCGGCTGCTGGCGGCGTCCCGAGGATCACCACCGCCGTTCGCCAGGAAGCCCGCCAGCGGTTCGCTAGGGCCTGGCTGGAAGTCGTCCAGCACATTGAGGCCGAACGCCGCCGCGCCGCCCTATTCGTGGCCGCGCTGGACGCCTTGGCGGCGCCCGCCTCGGCGATCCGCGTGGCGTCGGCGCCGACGTTCGCCCCGCGCGAGGGAGACCGGACGGTCGGGGAGCTTATCGACGCGTTCAAGGCGGCTCGGGACGCGCCCGACACTGAGAAGCAATACGGCCACGTGTTCCGGGCGCTGGGCGAGCTGCTGGGCCGTGACAAGCCGGTGCGGGCGATCACCCGTGAGGACGTGCGCGAGGTCCGCCGCTTCCTCGGGACGATCCCGACGAACGCGAGCAAGGTCTATCCCGACGTGAGCCTAGCGGAAGCGGCGGAGCGCGGCGCCGAGGAAGGGCGCCCGACGCTCGCGCCGAACACCGTCCGGTCCTACGTTGTCAACCTCAAGGCCATGATGAACTTCGCCCGCGCCGAGGGCTGGATTGAGCTGAACCCGGTAGACGGTCAGGTCCCCTCCAAGGACGACTCCGTGCGCCGCCGCGCCTTTACACGCGAGGAACTGGAGAAGGTGTTCGCCGCGCTGGACGATGAGCGCGCCCTGAACTCGGCGAAATGGTGGGTCCCTGCCGTGCTGGCGTTCACCGGCGCGCGGGCTAACGAGATCGCCCAGCTTCAGGTCGCCGATGTGAAGGAGGTCGCAGGGGTCCCCTACATCGACCTGACGCTATTCGACGCCACCGGCCGCCGCGTTGACGACAAGCAGCTGAAGACGCGCCGGAGCCCCCGTGCGGTCCCGCTGCATAAGAACATCATCGACGCGGGCTTCCTGACGTTTGTGGAGGCGCAGCGGACGGCGGGTGAGGTCCGGCTGTTCCCCGAGTTGGGCCAGGTGTTCGGGCGATACTCGCACGAGATCAGCAAGCACTTCGGCCGGACGTGTGATCGCGCCGGGCTGTCAGACCCCTCCCTAACCCTCCATTCGCTGCGCCACGGCTTCCGGGAAGCTGGACGCGACGCGGGGCTATCCGAGGAAGTCATTGACGCGCTGGGGGGCTGGGCGCCGAAGGGCGAAGGCGCCCGCTATGGGGACCGCAACAGTCCGTCCAAGGTTCCGCAGCTTGCGGCGCACCTGGAGAAGATCACGCTCGGCGGCTTCACCTTCGGCCCGGCTCCGGTCACCACCGCCGAGGCCGCCTAATGTCGACTCTCCGCCCATTGCCGGGAAACGGGGGGCGGTTCTTTGAGGCGCCCACGGAATTGAGGCGCCGAGCGCCCGCGTCGCTTTCGGCCGACGCACAGAAAACGTAACAGGAAAGGTTACAGATGGCCTCTAACCGGAATTCGAGCGGGACCCCTCTGGAGGCGGAAGACGCGGCGATTGACGCGCTCATCGGCGCCAATATCAAGCTCCGGCGGACGATGATCGGGGCCACGCAAAGCGACTTGGCGAATGCCTTGGGCCTTACGTTCCAGCAGGTCCAGAAATACGAAACCGGCCGCAACCGGGTCTCGGGCTCGACGCTATGGCGGATCGCCGCCTTCCTCGGCTGCAACGTCGCCGATCTCTACGCCGGGGCGACGGCTCCCAACGGCGTGAAGGGTCCGGGCGTGGCGACGGCGAAAGCGGCCGTGATCGGCTTTCTGGCGCAGGACGGGGCGCTAGAGTTGGCGGAGGCCTTCGGCAAGGTGCCGGGTGGGAGCCGACGTTCGCTTATTAATCTCGCCGTGGCGCTGGCGCGGTAGCTCCGCTCCCACCTGCAAATCATTTAGCTCATCCTTGGAAGCCCCAAGGGGATCACTACGACATACCCTTTAGCGGGTTGTACCGGGTTACTCGCTCAGCGAGAGTGGCGGTTCTCTCAGGGGAAGGGGTGGGGCATGCGAATATTCCAATGGATCGTCGGCGTCTTGCTTTTGATAACGGCCTTCAGTGGCCTGGTTAGCGGTGACATAGCTCCCGCTCTCTTACTCGCGGTAGTCGGCCTCTGTGTATTGCCGGGACCGTGGTCTGCTCTCGCAAACCGGAACCTGCACGTTCCGGTGGGGGTTCGCTGGATCGCTGGCGTGGTGGCGTTCGCCGTGGCGGGCACACTTCTCGGCGCCGAGCCGAGCGCGAAGGGAGCCGGGACTCAGGTCGCTTCAGGAAAGCCCGTGGTCAGCGAGGCGCCGAAGGAAGCGCCCCCTCCGCCTGTGGATCAGGCCACAAAAAACCGGCAGGCGAAGCAGCTCATATCCGATCTGTCGGCAGTCACCGATCCCTGCGACAAGTTTGGCAAGGCCGTGGGCGACGCGTTCGGCAACTACGACATGCTCACAGCGTATGAGAACGCTACGAACGCGGAAGGCGTCTGTTATGACGCGGCCGGCAAAGTCGAGTCCGTGGCGCTGCCCGCTTACCTGTCCGAACAAGGAAAGAAGGACGTGAAGGCGGCGCTCCACGATCTGTCGGAGGCCTATTCGATGAAGGCCTACACCTACAAGGGGATGGCGAAAGTCGCGGACGGGAACATGAAGCCGTCGATGGTCAGCGACGTGAAGTCTCGACAGGAAATGGCGACGGCGGGTCAGCTAAGCGGGTTGGCGCAGCTCATGACGATTTTGGTACGCGAGGGCGCCGAGATGAAAGCCTTCTCGGACGGATAGGACTGAGGGGGAGGCCACGAGGCGGGGGACCATGACGACCATTAAGCTCTTCAGCGCAGGTGGAATTGCGGCGCTCACCTTGTGCGCCTGCGGACCAAGCGGCGACCTTCCCCCAGCACCTGATATTCCGCCGGGGCAAAGTTGGGCAGATCAAGCGAGCGGCTTCAGCACCACGAAGATGATCAATCTTTGTGACGCAGCGAATAGCGTCGCGGCGGCCGGTAAGCTGGGGACGTACAGCGACGCGCAGATCGCCAACGGCACGTGCGAAATGAGTGTGCTGGCGGTCCAACTGATTGCACGGGATGAACCGACAACTGTGTGTCAAACGGCGACCGTGGCGATGATGCAAGAATTCAGCCGCCGCTTTCCGGGTCATAAGGCGGAAGAGACCATCGGTCGCTGCTAGGTGAGTGGGCATGTACGACGGTTTAGAAACGCTCCGCGCGGAGATCGGCGTTCGGGAGATTGCATCACTGATCGAGCGGACGGCGCGATGGGTTGCGCCCGAGACGTTTCGACTGCTGCCGGTGTGGTTTCCGGCACACGCGCGCGGCAAACCGTTTTACAAAGGCAACTGGTCCGAACCGCAGATGAACACGAAACGGACTAGCGGGGCGTCCTCTCACAAGGTCGAGGGAAACATATTCGCCAACCAGGCACTCACTCTCGCGCTTGACTGGCGCAAACAGACGCGGCCGAACTGGTCATGCTGCCACCTATGGGGCGTCGATGATCCGAAGTTTCAGCGGGCGAACGCCGTCGTCCAGGATCGCCGGTTCTATTCGTGCATTGGGAACATGGTCCTGCTGCCGACGCCGCTCAAAGCCTTCACCGACACGATGTTCGACGTGAAGGCGATGCTTAGGGTATGCGCCCGCAATCTCTACGGCTGGGAGTGCGATCATCCCGACGTTGCTGAATCTAACCGAACCCTCGCTGATCAATTCGACCCCGCCGACTATCCGGCGAGCTGGCCTCGCGCTCCCGGCGAGCGGCGACCGCTGGGCGTTGTGGACCTAACCCCCGCGATTGAAAAATCCGTCCGTGACCGTCTGGAGAAGATACGGGCCGAGTTGCGGGAGGCCGGGGATCATTATCCTCGGCGCGAGGTTCTGGCGGTCCTCGACTATTGGGGCGTTTCCCCGAACCCCTGACGGCGCGTGTGGTTTCTGCGCCGCGTCAGGTGAGTTAGCCGAGCCACTGATGCTACCTCTGTGCGTTTGATCTTTGATCCATGTGTGCCGTGACACCAGAGTTTTGCTTGGGAAAGGCTGAGGAGTGCGAATTGATCGCGGCCGAGGCTGGCGATGAACGGGCCATGCGGCAATGGCTGGTGATGGCGGTAGACTGGAGGATAGCGGCCTCGGGTCCCCTAACCCCTCCCCACAAAAAAGGCGGGGGCCTCGGGTCCCCCGCCGTCAATCTCAACTGAGTCCGTATGCGCTTGGCGGGCGTCGCCGTAGCGGAAGGCCGTGCCCCACCTCGGGTCCCAGCCCGGTCGGAAAATTCAGGCCATGGCTACCCCAGCAGCGCCAGCAGCAGCGGCAGGACGCGGGTCATGCCGCGTCGCCGAGGATGCGGTAGACCGATGATCTGCCGACGCCGAGCTTTGCCGCTATGGCGGCGGGCTTCTCCCCCTCGGCATGAAGGCGGCGGACCTCGGCGGCCTTGGCGCGCGCGGTCGGCGCCCGACCCTTGTAGCGCCCTGCGGCTTTAGCGGCGGCGATGCCCGCCCGCTGGCGCTCCAGCATAAGAGCGCGCTCGAACTTGGCGATGCCCGCCAGCATGGTCAGCATAAGCTCGCCCGTGGCGGTGCTGGTGTCGATGTCCATAGACAGGATGCGGACGGTGACGCCCTTGGCTTTCAGGTCGCTCACGATCCGCAGCAAGTCTTCCGTGGAACGAGCCAGCCGGTCGGGCTTCGTAACGATGAAGGTGTCGCCCTCATCCTCGCGGACATAGGCTAGCGCCTCCCCCAGCTTGGGCCGGGCGGCGTCGGCGCCGCTCACCTGTTCGGAAAAAATCTTAGTGGCGCCCGCTTGCTTCAGTTCGGCGATCTGGTCAGCCAGGCCCGCCGCCTGTTCGGCGGTCGATGTTCTCGCGTAGCCGATGATAGCCATGGGAAGTCCCTCCTGTCCCGTTGATGTCTTAGACGTTGTCGGACTTTTCCCACATGGAGTCAACACCATTCTTGTGGGACAGTTTCGCCGGGGTCGCCCTTGTCCCGCACGGCCCTGCCCATGTGGGACGGTGGGGCGAGGCGGGCGGCGAGATGCACACGCGCCAGTTGGAGTCGCTAGGCGGGAACGGCTATGCTTGGCTAATGGACGAACCGACGGACCCGCCTTGGCTACATCTGCTGACTCCGCTTCAGGCGGGCTGGCGGGAGAAGCAGATTCTTAACGGGCGTGATCCAGACCCTTACATTGAACAGCAGCTCAAAGAGGCGGGCATCTGGCCGGTCGCAAACGACGCGGCGGACGGCGGCTAGGTGCGGGGGGCTCAATGGGTACGGTCAAAGGTGTCGCCGCGCTTCTCGTCACGGCAGGCGTCTTCTTCCTGCTAGGCTTCAGCTACGGCGAGCGGAGCGTGCCGAAGACGGAAAGATACTGGCAAGGCATCATTGACGATTGCCACCGCTTCCTAGAGGTCGGGCTAGACGCTGATTTCGGCCGGTGCGTCGCTGGCGCCCCGCCGAGGGCGAGGTAGTTTAATCCGATGCCTTGGCGGCGAGGCGGTTGCGCTCGCCACGGAATGGCGGCGCTTCAAGCTCGCCGCTTCCCCGGCGCTCGCACACGCCGCCCCCGGTCCGGGCTTAAGGAGGGCCGGTCACCGTCTAAGGGAGCCCGGTCACCGCTATGGGCGCCGCGCTTCCCCTCGGGGTCAGTGTGGTCAGGGTATGTTTTTGATTAGTAGTAAGAGAGATGAAGAAAACCCCCGCCCGCTGGCGGCTGGCGGCGCGCGTGTTCGCCGGTGAGAGCGATTTGCCCGGATTCAGCCCGACCAGCCCGACCACCCTGACCGCCCGAGGGGAATCGACGGTGCGGCGCCCTGCCCAAACGGCCGATCTGGCCTGACCAGGCCCCCCCGGTCAGGCCTGACCAGAACGGCTCGGCGTCAAGAAACGGCGCTGCATGCGAACGACATTGCCCTGCCGCCGAAGCCGCACGTCCCACGCGTCGAGGCGCTTGGCCGGGGCGAGGGGACTCGCCACGTCAGCGTTGTCGGCGTCGTCCGGGGTGTCCAGCCGCACGCCCGGCATAACGTCCTCCAGCAGCAGACCAGGCCGCGCCTTCACGAATGCCTCGCGGCACTCCGCCAGCGGCGGCAGGTGGTAGCGGTGTTCGCGCCCCTCGCCCGTGCGGGGACGGCTGGCGGTCAAGCCAGGCACGGCCGTTACGAGAAACCTGCCAACGGCCTCGGGGGAGGCCGGGCGCCCGGTGTGATCCCGCGCCCCGTCAGCGGCGCTGGCGACCACCGCCGCCTTAGGAACTTCCCAGCCGTCGCCCTCGGCATCGGGCCAGCGCAGATCGCGGTCCGCGAACTCGGGCGGGCGGGTGAACGTCAACTCCCCAGCCGCCAGGCACTCACTCCACCACCTTTCGAGCCCGGTCATTGACGCGATGATCTGCTTCGACAGCAGCGCCGTGGCGGGTGGGGTTGCGAAGTTCGTCCCCGAGATGTCGCGCGTCATCAGGTCGTGCATCAACGCCCCATAGCCGCCGTTTTCGAGCTGCGCCTTCATGGCGATGAAGTAGTCGGCGTTCTGCTGCTGCCCGTTGCCGACTTGAAGGCAAAAGTAGCGACGCTCGCCGCCACTAGCATTCACCACGCTCGCGGAATTGCTGGTGAAGATGACGTTGAACTTGGAGTCGATCTCAAACGATTCAAGGCCCTTCAACTCGATACGGAGTCGATCCCCCGTGAGAAGATGCTTGATGGTCGATTGTGACTTTAGGTCCCGAGCGAACACCGCTTCTTCCGCCAGGACCAGGATTGCCCTTGAAAAGAGGCTGTTGAACCGGCCGGTCATCTGTTCCGTCTTATCGACCGTGACCGTATACGCTGCGCCGACCAGCTTCGACATGACGAAGCCCACAACCGACTTGCCCGATCCCAGATCGCCCACCAGGACCGGGGCAGGAACCTTGACGCCGGGGCGTTGGAACCATGACGCGAAAGTGTCCAGCAGGTAGTGATAGTTCAGAACGTCGCCTTGGCAGACGTTGTGCAAAAGATGATCGTAGAAAAGATCGCAACCGCGCTCCTTTGCTTCCGGCTTCACGGCAAAGCCTCGGAACAGATTTAGCGCATACTTATCCCGCTTCGCCTTTTCGGGGTCCGGTTCAAAGATAATGCCGCTGTATTCACGCCGGTCCGGCTGCTGAAGCCACCAGTCGAACGCGGGCATCTGCCCGCCCTTAGCGGTCGGCGCCTTCACGTTCTCCAGAAGCGTGGCGATGTCGCTCTTGCTATAAAACGTGTGTTGCTTGTCGCGGTTATAGACGAACCGAACCTTGCCGTTGATCCGTACTAGAGCGAGATAGCTATTCATCTCTTCTAGCAATGCATCGCGCTCGCGCGCGACTTCATCGGAAGAGACGGTGATCGTCTTAGTGACCGGATCGCGGGAATTCTTGCCCTTATCGGACGGCATGATAAACTTGTTCCTTGCTTGAAGTGACTTCCCGTCGCGCCTGACCGCGTGGCGGGATTTTTTATGCTGCGCGGGGACCGAACACTTTGACCGAGGGCTTCGTGCCGAGCCCGGCCGGACGCGGAACCCCGCCCGCGACCGTGAGATGATCGGCCCAGCTGAAGGGAAGGGTGGCGATGGGCGTCAGCGTCGGCGACGATAGCCAGCTGACCCGTTCGCCCTCGCCGACAAGCGACGCTGGAAGCGGCGCAACGTCTGCATCCGCCAATAGCGTGACGCCAGCCGCAAGCCGAGGCGCTAGGATCGCGCGGTGACCATGCGGCATCGCGGCGTCGGGAGGGACGCGAAGCCAGCGTTGGCGCCGGTCGCTCCACCATGACTCGGCGGTAGCGGGGAGCGGGCCTAGCGTCGCCTGCATCTGCGCCAAGTTCATCGCGCCGACGCAGCCTTGCACGTCCAGCACGATCACGCCGCCCGAGGCATCGCCAAGCGCTGCGCCCCAGTTCTGACCTGGCGCCCGACGACTCCGCGCGCGGATGTCTCCCGCCGTCCGCGTCGCCCGGCGCCGCCAGTCTCCGCCCACCGGGTGTAGACCAGGCTCCTCGCAAACGGCATCGCCCTGCATGGCGCAGCCGCAACGCAGGCGCGTCCCACCTGGCCCGAGCGACTTAACGACTCCGTGCATCTGGACCACCGCGAGCCCGATCTGCGCCGCGCCGAGCGCCACCGCTAGGCGGTCGCGGCCGTCCAGATCGGCGATGACGCGGGGCGGGTCTACGGGGCTCATGGGCGGCCCTCAGGGGCTTGCCACTGGTCGGGAGCCTCGCCGTCGTAGAACGGCGTCAGGCGGGGCCGCAGGGGCGCGCGTGGCGGCTCCGGACGCTTTACCGGGTCATCTTCACCTGGGCGCTTTGGGAAGCGCCTGGAGGGGTCAGGGAAGCGCGTCGGCCGGTATACGGAATCATGACACACGGCGGCGCTTCCGAACGTAAAAGCCTGCGACTTGACGCGCCAGCGCATCGACGACTCGAAGGGTCACCCCGGACTCGGTCAACGTCAGCTTGCAGCTATCGACCGTCAGCACATCGCCATGGACGTGCGCGGCCACCATCCCAACGTCACCGTCACCATGCAGCGCTAGGACGGTAGGGTCGTGCGGCGCTTGCAGGGAGACCCCCCACTCGCCCGCCGAGACCAGCTGTAGGTGACGGCAAAACATGGCGACGATGAAACCGAGGCGTGCGAGGTGCGCCGCCTCGCCGCCGGGCCACGGTTCGTCCCACTCGCCGAACTGCTCCGGCGCCCACCAGGCCTCGGCCGAGTGCCGAAGCCCGACCAGCAGCTGGTGGCGGGCTCGCGTCCTTGGCGGGACTGAGTCTTGAGCGACCCGGCACCCGCGACGCAGGCGGGGCGGCACGTCGGCGTCGTCATCGAGATCGTGTTCGCTCAATGCACCGTCCCCACATCCTGCGCCGTGATGTCCGCCAGCTTCGCCGCCAGCGCCTCCAGCAGCCGCCGCGCGACGCCGGGAGAAGCCATGCTGAAGGCCGGAATGCCCATGACGTGCACCGTCCTACGGGCGATCTCGACGCCGTAGACCACGGGCGCCCGGCCGGGGCGGGTGATCGTCAGAGTCGACGGGTTCGCCGGACGGTCCAGCTGGAGCTTGACGCCGTGCGTGGCGGCATCAATGGCGGAGATCAACGCGACGAACTTCGCCTCGGGCGGGCCGTAGATCGAAGGGAGCCAGGCCGCATCAAACTGACCCCAGGTCCCCACATCCCAGCCGCTTGCGACTGCGCCGACAATGGCTTCGGCGACAACGCCGGGGTCTAGACCCGCCGGGACATCCGCCGCGCGGCGGGCGTAGGTGCGCCGCGTCAGACGCTGCGGCTTTGGCGCTGGTTCGGTGGCCGGGGTGAGGGCGCCAGGTGCTGACAAGGCAATCATTGCGCGGCCCCCGGCTGGGCGGCACCGAACTTGCGCTCCAAGAACGCCGTCCAGTCACTCCGCCTCCAAAGAGCGGCACCGTGCGGGCGCAGCCTGACGTAGGGCGGGAACAGACCAGCGCGCGACGCGGCCTCCAGGCGGCGGCGGGACGGTAGTCCGGGGAACGAGGCGGTCAGCGCCGTGTAGTCCATGTAGTCGTCGGTCATGTTCTACAACTTCGCGGGACGGTCGCCGTTGGCGAGCGCCAGGCGGTCGCCAGGCTTCAGGTCTCGGGGATTAGGCGTGGGGGCCGCGACCGGTTCGGAGGGCGGACGCTTCGGATTGAACAAGTGCGGCGCGTCGCGGCGCAGATCGAGGGCAATCCATTCGGCCAGGCTGCGTCCGCCCGGCATGGCGATCTCGCCCGTGCTGGTGAGGCGCGGCAAGGCGGCGAGGGCGCGGGCGCGAACGTCGTTCAGGCTGGCGCGGTTCACGCCGAGGCCATGGGCGTGCTCGGCGATGAAGACCCGGACTTCGGTCGCAAGGTCCAGCTTCGATTCGGTTGGCAAGGAGGTATCCTATCGGCGGTGAGACCCGCCGCGTTGGGGTGGCAATAGGGGGTGCGCGCCCTTCGGCGGGTAGCCAAAGGGCGCGGGTCAGGTCCTATGGGAGGGGATTGACCGTGCGTTAACCATACGCTTCCGCAGCTCTTCCGTCAAGAAGTGTGAGCGGGACCGGGCGGTATTCGCGCGTGACGCGTTAGCAGACGTGCCGGTCATGGTGGTATATGGTTCACTCGGGTTATGGCTGTCAGGTAATTTCTTAACAACGCTTGACGACGTGTGCTTAGTAGGACTCGGCGATGAATTAATTTCTTAACAAGGGTGCACCGAGGGTGTACCAGGTAACCCTAAAGTGCACCCTTCTCACCGAGACAACACTGGTTTCAGATCGTCCCCCTCGCCGCCCACCACCTTTCCAAGACCTGCGGGTTCTTGATCGCCATCAAGGCTTCACCTCGGAAAGCTTCACCATATATTGGGGAACCTGAACCGCGCTGTGATGCTTATTGGTGGGCGCTGAGAGAAGGGGCGCTGACCGTCGGGAACGTGGGCGAACCAGAGTGCTGATCGACACCGCTGGCCTTGAGCTCGAAAGCGGGCGCGAACCCGCCGTTGCGGACCGGATCGGACGGCCCGCACGGCTGATCGACACCACCATGCTCTACGCGCCCCGCTCCGGAGGCGTGAAGCGGTATCTGACCGCCAAGCGCGCGTGGTTCGGGGCCAACCGCCCGCGCGTGCGCAACGTGCTGATCACGCCGGGGCCGAAGGATGCCTACGACGGTCACGGGAAGGTGTCGATCTATGCCGCGCCGCTGCCGTTCGGCGACGGCTACCGCTGGCCGCTGTCGAAGAAGGCGTGGATGGACCGGATTATCCGCCAGCGGCCGACCCTGATCGAGGCGGGGGACGTCTATACGCCAGGGCTGGCGGCCCTGAAGGCGGGCGAGCGGCTGGGCGTGCCGGTGATCGGCTTCTGCCACACCGACCTCGGGGCCCTGGCGGCGCTGCACATCGGCGAGTGGGCGGAGAAGCCGGTGCGCAAGCACTGGGCCACCATCTACAGCGAGTTCGACCAGGTGCTGGCGCCCAGCCGCTATATCGCTGGGCGGCTGGCGGAGGCGGGGGTCGAAAACCCCATCGCCGTGCCGCTGGGCGTGGACGTGAACACCTTCAACCCGGGCTACGCGGACCCCGCGGGCCTGCGGCGGGAGCTGGGTTTGAGCGCAAAGCACCGGCTGCTGGTGTTCGCCGGGCGGCCGGCGCGCGAGAAGCGGCTGGACGTGTTGGTGGAGGCGGTGGAGCGGCTGGGCGACCCTTACGTGCTGCTGTTCGTGGGCGCGGGGGCGGGTGCGCCGGAGTCGGACCGCGCCATCTGCCTGCCGTATCAGCGGGAGCCCGCGGGCCTCGCGCGGGTGCTGGCCAGCTGCGACGCCTTCGTCCACGCCAACGACGCCGAGCCCTTCGGCCTGATCGTGCTGGAGGCCATGGCGTGCGGCCTGCCGGTCGTGGGCGTGGCGACCGGTGGTGTTTCCGAGTCCGTCGATCACAGCGTAGGCCAGCTGGCGCCCGTTTCGACGCCGGAAGCCATGGCCGAGGCTATCGAGGCGCTGTTCGAGCGCGGCGCCGCCGAGCTCGGCCAGGCGGCCCGCCAGCGCGCCGAGGAGCGCCATTCGTGGGACGCCGTCTTCGGCAAGCTGTCGCGCATCTACGCCGACGTCAGCGGCCACCCCGGTTTCCTCGTCGAAGCGGAGCGGGCCGTGACCCACTAACCCTCCTCCCTCGAGGGGAGGAGGGCAGGGTGGAGGGTGTGCCCGCTGAGTTGGGGCGAAGAGCGCTGGCGGCTCAGAGCCTCACGTGCTTATCCGTCGTCACTCTGCACCCACCCCCATCCCCGGCCCTTCCCCCCTCGAGGGGGAAGGGGGTATAGCCCCGCCCTATGAACGACTCTGCATCCGCCAAATACATCCAGGGCCGCACCGGCCCGTGGGAGATCGTGCTGGGCCTGGAGGTTCACGCCCAGGTCGCCTCCAACGCCAAGCTGTTCAGCGGGGCCGCGGTGGGCTTTGGCGCGGGCCCGAACGAGCAGGTGAGCCTGGTGGATGCGGCGATGCCGGGGATGCTGCCCGTCATCAACCGTCGCTGCGTGGAGCAGGCGGTGCGGACCGGATTGGGTCTCAAAGCGCAGATCAACCTGAAGAGCCGCTTCGACCGGAAGAACTACTTCTACCCCGACCTGCCGCAGGGCTATCAGATCAGCCAGTACCAGCACCCCATCGTCGGCGAGGGCGAGGTGATCGTCGAGCGCGACGACGGCTCGACCTTCACGGTGCGGATCGAGCGGCTGCACCTGGAGCAGGACGCCGGGAAGTCCATCCACGACCTCGACCCGAACGCCACCTATGTCGACCTCAACCGCGCGGGTACGGCGCTGATGGAGATCGTCTCGCGGCCCGACATGCGCTCGTCCGAGGAGGCGGCGGCTTACGTCAAGAAGCTGCGGACCATCCTGGTCTATCTCGGCACCTGCGATGGCGACATGGAGAAGGGCAACCTGCGCGCCGACGTGAACGTCTCGGTGCGGCGGCCGGGCGGCGAGCTCGGCACGCGCTGCGAGATCAAGAACGTCAACTCCTACCGCTACATCCAGCAGGCCATCGAGTATGAGGCCCGCCGTCAGATCGAGATCCTGGAGGACGGCGGCAAGATCGACCAGGAGACCCGGCTGTTCGATCCCGGCAAGCTGGAGACGCGGTCGATGCGCTCGAAGGAAGAGGCGCACGACTACCGCTACTTCCCCGACCCGGACCTGCTGCCGCTGGAACTCGATCCGGCGTGGATCAAGGAGATCGAGGCGTCGCTGCCGGAGCTGCCCGACGCCAAGAAGGCGCGGTTCCAGTCGCAGTACGGGCTGTCGCCCTATGACGCCGGCGTCTTGATCGCCGATCAGGCGCGGGCGGACTTCTTCGAGGCGGCCGCCAAGGGGCGCGACGCCAAGCTGGTGGCCAACTGGACCACCAACGAGCTGATGGCGCGTCTTTCGAAGGACGGGCACGACATCGCCGACAGCCCGATCCCACCGGCCGATATCGCCGCGCTAGTCGAGCTGATCGAGAAGGGGACCATCTCCTCGAAAATCGCCAAGGAGGTCTTCGAGCGCATGTGGGCGGGCGAGGGCAAGCCCGCCGAGATCGTCGAGAAGCACGGCCTCGTCCAGGTCACCGACACCGGCGCCATCGAAGCCATCGTCGACAAGTTGATCGCCGCGAACCCGGGTCAGGCCGAAGCCGTGAAGGCCAAGCCCCAGGCCATCGGCTGGTTCGTCGGCCAGGTCATGCGCGAAACCGGCGGCAAGGCGAACCCGGCCGCGGTGAACGAGATCCTGAGGGCGAAGCTGGGTGTCTAAAATCCTTCTCCCCTTGCGGGAGAAGGTGGCCTGCGAAGCAGGTCGGATGAGGGGTTTCTCGGACGTCGATGAAGCGGATGCGTTGAGTCGAAGCTGAAGCGGCTTTCGACCCCTCATCCGTCGGCCTTCGGCCGTCACCTTCTCCCGCAGGGGGAGAAGGGAAGCGACCACTGACTCTAGTGCAGCAGGTCCGCGATGACCTGGGCGATGAGGCCCGTGCGGGTCTGGGTCAGGTAGACGTCGTTGTCGTAGCGCACCCACTGATACCCCGGGGGCGGCGGGGGCAGGTCGTAGCGGTTGTAGTCCGTCACGTAATAGGTCTCGTTGCGATAGTAGGTCCGCGACAGGTGCTGGCCGACCGAATAGCGGTGCAGCTTCTTCGCCTGGCCCGGAGGCATGCCGTAGGGCTTCTTGGCGAGGCCCGGAGGGGTATTGCCCGCCAGACCGGGCGGGTTCCAGCCGGTTTCGACGTAGCTGTCGCGCCAGTCGCCGTGCTTGTGCGGCTTGGCGTAGGCGGGGCTGATCGCGATCGCCGCGGCGGCCGTGGCCAGGGCCATGGTGGTGAACTTCATACTGCCGTCTCCTTTTCGGCGGGCCGGTGGCGCGGCCCTCTCGAACAGGCGTCCCCGCTCGGCGGGGGCTGGCCTGTCGCTACTTAAGCTCCATCGACCTGAACAACGCCTGAACTGGACCGCAGTTCAGGCTTGCGCGGTCAGGCCGGCCTGCCCAAGTAGCCAATCACAACCGACAAGAGGGACCCCCGATGACCAAGCCTGTCGAGCTGCACTACTGGCCCACGCCGAACGGCTGGAAGATCTCGATAGCGCTGGAGGAAATGGGGATTCCATACGAGCTGAAGCCGGTGAACATCGGGCGCGGCGAGCAGTTCACGCCGGAGTTCCTTAAGATCAGCCCCAACAACCGCATGCCCGCCATCGTGGACCCGGAAGGGCCCGACGGGCAGCCGATCTCTGTCTTCGAATCCGGCGCGATCCTGCAGTACCTCGCCCGCAAGACCGGCCAGTTCTACGGCGAGACGGAGCGCCAGCGCGTCGAGATCGATCAGTGGGTCTTCTGGCAGATGGCCAACCTCGGCCCGATCGCGGGCAACACCCACCACTTCCGCCAGTACGCGCCGAGCTTCATCAAGGACCAGCGGCAGGTGGCCTACGGCGCCATCCGCTTCACCAACGAGACGAACCGTCTTTACGGCGTGCTCGACAAGCAGCTGGAGGGGAAGGACTACATCTGCGGCGAGGTCTCCATCGCCGACTTCGCCTGCTGGCCCTGGGTCGTCCCCTGGCGCAACCAGGGCCAGAAGCTGGACGACTTCAAGAACCTCGCCGTCTGGTACCAGCGCATGGCCGACCGGCCGGGCGTGCAAAAGGGCTTCGGCGTCGGCGCGGAGCTGCGCCGGGGCGGGCTGCAGGCTTCCGGCAAGGAGGCGGAAGAGGCGCGCAAGGTGCTGTTCGGACAGCGCGCCCGCTAGCGGCTACCCAATCTGACAGATCGCCGTTCTTCGTATTAACCGTATGTTCAGCCGGCTTTTGATTTCCTGATTCCCGGATGCGGACCGGCCTCGACGCCGGTTCGTCAGGGAAGGGAACGGAAGTCATGATGACCAGCGCACACGGCCACGAAGGCCCGCCGCTGCCGAGCCCGGATTGCACGGGCGACGAGCTTTTCCAGATGGGGCTCGCCTACTCCACCGGACAGGGCGGGACGCCGGTCGACTACGTGTCGGCGCACATGTTCTTCAACCTGGCCGCCATGCGCGGCTCGCTCGAGGCGAAGGTCTACCGCAAGGAGCTCGCCCACGAGATGGCGGCCGACGAGGTTGCCGAGGCCCAGCGCGCCGCCCGCGAGTGGCTGGCCCACCACTAGGCCGCGCCCTCAGCGGTTGACCCCAAGCCCCGGTCAGGGCAAACGAAACCGCGCCTGGAGACGTGGCCGAGAGGCTGAAGGCAGCGGTTTGCTAAATCGCCATACCCCCAAAGGGTATCGTGGGTTCGAATCCCACCGTCTCCGCCACCCCACTCTCTAGCGGGTGACGGCGCAGCCCTGCGACTTTTCACCGCGAAAACAAAAGATTGCGCTGGATCAACGCCCGCGCGCGCCGAATGGGCCATGCGTGAGGCTCGGGCCTTGGGGGGCGTCCCTCGGCCATTTGGGAACAGCGAGATGAACACGCGAAGACTATGGTTCGTCCTCGCCCTCGTAATGGCGGTGTCGTTTGCCGCTCTTGGGCTGATGGGGCGGGAGATTTATCGGCAGGCGCCGCCCATCCCGGCGCGCGTCGTCGATCCCTCGGGCGTCGTCCTGATGACGCGCGACGACATCCAGAACGGCCAGCTGGCCTGGGAGTCCATGGGCGGCCAGCAGACGGGCTCCGTCTGGGGTCACGGCAGCTATGTCGCGCCGGACTGGTCGGCTGACCAGCTGCACCGGGAAGCGACAGCGCTCCTAGACATCTGGGCTCAACGCGAGCACGGCAGTGCGTTCGCCGCGCTATCGCCGGAAGCGCAGGAAGGTCTGAAGGTCAGGCTGAAGACCGAAATCCGCACCAACACCTATGATGCGAAGACGCAGGCGATCACCGTCTCCGCGGACCGCGCGGCGGCCATGCGGCAGGTGAAGGCGCACTACATCGCCCTCTATGGCAGCGGAAACGATCTGGAGGCGCTGCGGGAGCAGTACGCGATCAAGGACGCGGCCGTGCCGGACCTGGGACGGCGCAACCTGATCGCCGACTACTATTGGTGGTCCGCCTGGGCCGCCGGCACGAACCGCCCGAACGCGGGTATCACCTATACCTCCAACTGGCCGCACGAGCCGCTGGTCGGCAATGAGCCGTCCGCGTCGATCACCGTGTGGTCGATGGCCAGCATCCTCCTGCTCATCGCCTCCGTCGGCGCGCTGGTCTTCTGGCAGGCCAGGACGAAGCAGGAAGAGCACCTGCAGCCGCCCGCGAAGGATCCGCTGGCGGCGTTCAACGCCACGCCGTCGATGAAGGCGACGGGCAAGTACTTCCTGACCGTGATCGGCCTCTTCCTGCTGCAGGTGGGGCTGGGCGCCATCACCGCCCACTATGCGGTGGAAGGGCATGATTTCTACGGCGTGCCGATCTCCGACATCATCCCGTACGCGGTGACCCGCACCTGGCACACGCAGCTGGCCGTGTTCTGGATCGCGACGGCGTGGCTGGCGACAGGCCTCTATGTGGCGCCGCTGATCTCCGGCCATGAGCCGAAGTTCCAGCGGCTGGGCGTGAACCTGCTTTGGGGCGCGCTGGTGTTCGTGGTGCTGGGCTCGATGGCCGGCGAGTGGCTGGGCGTGCAGCAGGTCTTCGACCTCGACACCAACTGGTGGTTCGGCCACCAGGGGTGGGAGTACGTGGACCTCGGCCGCTTCTGGCAGACGCTGCTGTTCGTGGGACTGATGCTGTGGCTGGTGCTGGTCGGCCGGGCGCTGTGGCCCGCGCTGCGCAAGCCATCGGAAAGCAAGCCGATCCTGATGGTGCTGTTCCTCTCCACCATTGCGATCGGCATGTTCTATGCGGCCGGCTTCATGTGGGGCGAGCACACCCACGTCAGCGTCGTCGAGTACTGGCGCTGGTGGATCGTCCACCTGTGGGTGGAGGGCTTCTTCGAGGTCTTCGCCACGGCGGTCATCAGCCTGCTGCTGGTGAAGCTGGGGCTGGTCCGCGCCAAGAGCGCCAATGCCGCGGTACTGTTCGGAACCATCATCTTCCTCTGCGGCGGCGTTCTGGGCACGGCGCACCACTGGTACTTCGCCGGCACCCCGGTGTCGGTGATCGCCATCGGCTCGGTGTTCTCGGCCCTTGAGGTCGTGCCGCTGGCCCTGATCGGCGCCGAGGCCTACGAGAACTGGCGCCACACCAGGGCCGCGCCCTGGGTGGCGACCTACAAGTGGCCGATCCTGTTCTTCGTGGCCGTCGCCTTCTGGAACTTGCTGGGAGCCGGCGTCTTCGGGTTCATGATCAACCCCCCGATGAGCCTCTATTACATCCAGGGTCTCAACACGACGGCGACCCACGGCCATGCGGCCCTGTTCGGGGTTTATGGGATGCTGGGCATCGGCCTGATGCTGTTCTGCTTCCGCGGGCTGACCCGGCGCGAGGCATGGAGCGACCGGCTGCTCGCCTGGACCTTCTGGCTCCTGAACGCGGGGCTGGCGATGATGCTGTTCATGTCGCTGCTGCCGGCGGGCGTCTATCAGGCCTTCGCCAGCATCGAGCACGGCTACTGGTACGCCCGCTCGCCGGAGGTGATCCACTCGCCGGTGATGCAGACACTGGTTTGGATGCGGGTGCCGGGCGATATCGTCTTTGGGGCCGGAGCCTTCACCCTGGCGATCTTCGCCGGGCGGCTGATGATCGGCGGCCGCCGGCGTGAGCAGGTGGCCCCCGGCGAAGCGGCCGCGGCGCCGGTGGCGGCGGAGTAGGGCGGAAGGGTCCGGCGTCTTGCCCGACCCTATCCGGCCGCCTTTCGCAGCTGATATGTGTGCCCGCTGTATCAGCCGACAGGAACGCCGATGACCTCAGAGAAGCCCTACAGGGCATGGCAGTGCCGCACGTGCGGCTACATCTACGATGAGGCCCTGGGCGATCCTGACGAGGGGCTGGCGCCCGGGACGCGGTGGGAGGACATCCCGGCCGACTGGGTCTGCCCCGCCTGCGGCACGCCGAAGTCGGACTTCGACATGGTCGAGACCTAGATTTCCCGATTTGACGCCGCCGCCGTCCGGGTGTGCTCTGCTCGCTCAGGGAGCCGGAGCGATGGGGCCAGACCCGGGTGCAGACGTGAGGCATTGGGCGTCCTCGCTGCTGCGGACGACCGCGCCGGGGCTGTGGCTCGATCTAAAGTACCGGCAGTACCTCAACACCCATGACGGCCCGAACAAGGGCGAGCCGGAGATCCGGCTGCTGGAGCTGCTGGTCGATCCGGACAAGATGGCGGTCGACGTCGGCTGTCACCTCGGCATGTATTCCCGACGCCTGTCCGAGCTCGCCACCCGCGTGATCGCGTTCGAGCCGAACCCGGAGAGCGCGCGCTTCCTGCGCCGCAGCCTCGGCCGGGCGGTGGAGGTGAAGCCATTCGCGCTGTCGTCCCGCAGCGGCTCGGCGGAGATGCGTATTCCAGCCGGCCAGTTCGCGCTCGGCACCATCGAGGCGACCAACAGCCTGGGCGGACGCGCGTTCGAGACGGTGAAGGTCGAGGTGCGGACGCTCGACAGCTTCCACCTCTCGCCGGTCGGGTTCATCAAGGTGGATGTGGAGGGCCACGAGGAGCAGGTGATACTCGGTGCGCTGGAAACGATCATCGCCCAGCGGCCGGTGCTGCTCGTCGAGACGGAGGAGCGGCACAACCCCGGCGCCCTGGATCGTATCCGTGGCCTGCTGGAGGGGCATGACTTCGTCGGCTGCTTCTGGCGGCTTGGGCGGTTCCACGGCATCGAGCGCTTCCGCGCCAGGGAAATGCAGCGGCTGGACGCGGAGCCCTACACCAACAACTTCTTTTTCATTCCGCGTGAGCGGCGACCCGCGGCGATTGCGGAGCAGCTCGGCTAGAAATCCGCGTGCTCGGGGTCGGGGCCGATCCGGCCGCGGGGGCTGTCGAGGCGCGCCATAGCGCTCATGTCGTCCTCGTCCAGCTGGAAGTCGAAGACCGCGATGTTCTCGCGGATGCGCGAGGGGGTGACGGACTTCGGGATCACGATCAGGCCACTGTCGAGGTGCCAGCGGATGATGACCTGCGCCGGTGTCCTGCCGTGCTTTTCGGCGATGCGGCCGATGATCGGGTCGGAGAGCAGCGTCCCTTGGCCGAGCGGGCTCCAGGACTCGGTCGCGATGCCGTGGCGGGCGTTGAATTCGCGCAGCTCGCGCTGCTGCCAGCGGGGGTGCAGCTCGACCTGGTTCACGGCCGGCGTGACGCCGGTCTCGCCGACGATCCGCTCCAGGTGGTGGGGTTTGAAGTTGGAGACGCCGATGGACCGCGCGCGGCCATCCTCCTTGATCCGCACCAGGGCGCGCCATGCGTCGGCGTAACGGTCCCGCTTCGGCGCCGGCCAGTGGATAAGGTAGAGATCGATGTAATCGACGCCGAGCCGCTCCAGGCTGTGGTCGAAGGCGGTCAGCGCCTCGTCGTAACCCTGCCGGTCATTCCACAGCTTGGTGGTGATGAAGACCTGTTCGCGCGGCAGGCCGCTGGCCCGCAGGCCTTCGCCGACGCCGCGCTCATTGCCGTAGATGGCGGCGGTGTCGACGTGGCGGTAGCCGGCCTCCAGCGCGGTTCGAACGACATCCGCGGCGACGTCCTGCGGCGTCTGCCAGACGCCCAGACCGAACTGGGGTATCGAGCGGCCGTCGTTGAGCGTGACGCTGGGCTGGATGGACATGGCGGAGGCTCCTGCTGGGGGACGCCGATCTGGCCAGCCGCCGCCGCGATAGGCAAGCGCTCAGGCCCGCTCGATCCGTGCGGCGTAGCAGCCGCGTTTGGCGTAGTGGGCCTGCAGGTAGGCCACGCGCCCGTCCGCCAGCATCCGCTCGATCGCCGGCTCCAGCACGGCGCCGTCCACCAGGTCCGCGTCAAGCATCTCGCCCGCTGCGTCGAAGGCTCGCAGGGAGATGGGGCGGGTGCGCAGCGGCTGCGGGATCTGGTCGCGCGCCTCGTACGCCCGCTCGGCGCCTTCGCGGACGAAGATGGCGTGGCTGGCGCGATAGGGCGTGTCGGCCGGCTGATGGACGTAGTTCAGCAGGATCGCGGCCTCGCCGGGATCGAGGTCCCGCAGCTCGATACGGTCGGGAAACCCCGGCCCGTCGGCAATGACGCGGCGCGCTCCAAGCGCGGCCAGCCGGTCGTCCGGAAGGCCGTAGAGGTGGCGGAAAGGTTCAGGGCTCAGCCCCAGGATACGAAAGGACATGCGCGCCTCCATTGCTGACGCACATTCTGCGCCCGCTCCGGACGCGGCGCATTCCGATGCTTGCTATCCAAGGGGGTGTCGAGGCGGGGGTGTATGGGGCAGTGATAGAATATGGCGGTGATCAATTCAGCAAGCGACTATGTATTATTGTGAATATTGATCGCGCCAAGTATCTCGCTGCGATCTAATATAACTGCAATAAGAGTAACGAGCAACTCTATATTTCATTTATCAACAAGTTTTTAGTTGACGCTCGTGTTTAAAGGGGCAGCTTCATCCGTATCGGACGCGTGAGGACGGGCGTGGTCGATCAATAAGCCGGCGCCCTTACGTATCCGCGAATATAACCGATTGCGCACTTGTTCCCCTCTGGCTGCGCGGGATTGAGTGGCGTCGGTTAGTCCTGGTTCGAACCCCGAAAGGGGTGGGCGAGAGGGGCCCTTGATGTCCTGCGAAACCGGCCGGCCGCGCCGTACAACGGCTGTTGGATCGAAGCTGAACATTCACTACTTCCGCGCGCCCAAAGGCCGGGAAATCTTCCGGGAAGGGGGTCGCGCCAATGCGATCTTCCACGTGGAGAACGGCTGCGTTCGGCTAGATGTGGACCGCAGCGACGGCGAACGGGATGTGGTGGGTTTCCTGTTCCAGGGCGACAGTTTCTGCGCGGGCGTGGAGCGCTATTGGGTGTCGGCCCATGCGGTGACCGATTGCCTGCTCAGCTGCACGCCGCTGCCGCGCGTCTACAGCGACGTGGCCGAGGAAGACGATGAGCACTTCACCCATTCGCCATCCGACCGCCTGGCGCGCGACATCGTGCACCGGCTGAGCTTCATCAAGCACCTGCCCGCCAACGCGCGGCTCGCCTGGTTTCTGGGCTGGCTGGATCGGCGGAGGGGGATCGCGGCTTCGCACGTGGTCGAGCTGCCGATGACCTGCCGCGACATCGCGAACTTCCTCGGCATGGCGCCGGAGACCGTCAGCCGCAGCCTTGCGGAGCTGGAGCAGCAGGGCAAGCTGCGCCGGCTCGGAAACCGCATGATCGAGCTCGGCGCCGCGCAGAATCCGGAGGCCCGGTCCGGCTCCTGATCCACGGTTGAAATCGATTGAAACGATGACGACCGTCAATCCGCGATACCGCAGTTTCATCCACCATCCAGGCACACAACCGTGTGGCGAGCCCAGGAAGGCTCCCCCAATTCCTGGAGGCAAAAATGTCGCTGGTAATCGACTACACCCAAGATCTGCTTGTAGACGAAGATCAAGGGACTCCGGTCAACGATCCCGATGAGGTTCTTTACTCAAGCTTGAGCGGCGAAATCGCCTCTGCTCTTGCGGCGATCGATACCACCAACAATTTCTGCACGGGCCTGGCGACGCCACAGGCTGCGGTCGAGGACAGCTTCTTCAGCTTCGACAGCAATGACGGCACGGTCAACGACCTGACGCTCTCGCTGGCGAACGGCGTGGCCTATCCGACCACCGCGGGCGAGGGCATTCTCGTGCCGTTCACGACGGCCTCGGGCGACTCCATCTACCTGTTCCAGGGCCCGGACGCCCATACGGTGAAGGCGGTGGTCGGCGACGACCCGACCGGCGATGTCGCCTTCGTCATCAACATCGAGGACGTGACCAGCGGCGGGACGCTCACGGGCGGCAATCTCTGGATCGTCCAGTTCGAGCCTATCTATCACCTCGATGGAACGAAGGTTGAGGGCGACACCCAGGACCTGACGAACCTCGTCTATGTGAACGCGACGGCCGTGACCACGGCTGTGGCGAGCGACTTCAGCGACGTGCCGGCCGGTTCGCCGATCTTCGCGATGATCGCCGACGACCAAAACGGCTCGATCCAGTTCCTGACGACCGCCTACAAGACCTCGGCGCCGAGCACGGGGATCACCGTCAACGTCAGCAACCAGGGCAGTTTCCCGGGCAGCCTGGCGTCAGGCTCGCAGAACATCACCCCAGGGACAGCGCTGCGCTTCGACCTCGTGACGGGCGGGGACACGACCTACACCCAAAGCGACGGGCAACACGCCAGCAGCATCGTCTTCTCCGACCACGCCTCCAATATCACCGAGGCGGGCTTCTCAGTCGTGCAGAACCAGGGCGGCCGGCCGACCGACGTCCTGATCACGGCCTATTCCATCCCTGACAATCTCGACGGCAGCAACACCGACGGGACGCAGTTCTTCAGCACTTTGAGCAACCAGGGCTCGCCGACCGAGATCGACGCGGTCCGCATCTACAAGATCGACCCCGCGACCGGCCTGCCTGTCACCGGTACCGATCACACCTACGAACGGTCCGGCGGCGATGTGGCCGGGGTGGTGAAGTTCAACAGCGACGGGACGATCACGGCGCTGAACCTTGGCCTGAACTCGACGGTGGACATCATCGTCGACAGCGGTCTCGACCGCTTCACGGTCGCCAACGTCGACAGCCAGAAGAACGCCTACATCGACATCGGGCGGCTGACCTACACCACGACCACGACGAGCCAGGACGCCCAGGAGATCGGGTCCCGCATCTTCATCGACGACAGCGGACCGAGCGTCACCGTCTCCGCGCTCGGTTCGGAAGCGCTGCAGACCAGCGACCACACGCTGAGCACCGACGACACGACCGACTTCTCGGGCCTGTTCACGGTCAACTTCGGTTCCGACGGCGAAGCCTCCTCGTCGGGGCTGGTCTATTCGCTGACCACGGCCGGCGGAGCGACGGGCGTCTATGACACCCTGACCGGCCAGGAAGTGCAGATCGCGCAGTCCGGAAACGATCTTGTCGGGACGGTGGACAGCGGCGCCACGACGGTCTTCGTCATAAGCGTCGACAGCGCCACCGGCGAGGTCACGCTCGACCAGCAGCGGGCCGTCGAACACCTGACCTCGGGTGGCGACGAAACCGATACCGCGGCGACGCTCTCCGGAACCGGGCTGGTGGTGCTCAACGTAGAAGCCACCGACAAGGACACCGACCAGGCGTCCAATCAGGTCGACCTCACCGCCGCGGTCTCGTTCCTTGACGACCATCCGACGGTCACGCTGACGGGCAACACCGCGCCGAGCCTGACCACGGACGACGATACGCTCGGAACCGACAGCAGCGATTTCTCCGGCCTGTTCAGCGCCGCATTCGGCAATGACGGGGAGGGGCCCGCCGGTGTCACCTATGCGCTGGGCATCAACAGCGGCTCGACGGGCCTGCGCGACTGCGCCACGGGCGATGCGATCCTGCTGAAGATGGATGGCTCGGATGTGGTCGGCTACGTCGGGACGAACACGGAAGTGTTCCGTATTTCCGTCGACGGCGACGGCAACGTCACCCTCAGCCAGTCGCGGGCGATCGAGCACATCGTCAGCGGCGTGCCGACCGACAGCGCCCTGACGCTGGCTTCGGCCAACCTGATCACCCTGACGGCGACCGCGGAAGATGGCGACAAGGACACGGCCTCGAACGTGGTCAATATCGGCACGTCGTTCCACTTCGCCGACGCCCAGCCGGAGTTCACCGACGCAGCGGACGACATGACGCTGCTGTTCGCGGCCGGAAGCACCCAGACCGAGACCTATGCCGTCGACTACCACAACGACACGCCCGGCTCGGTGGCGATCACCGCCGACAGCCTGGTGTACGACGGGCCGTTCACGCCGGTGGTCAACGGCAACACGATCTCGTTCTACGAGGGCGCGACGCTGATCTACCACCTGAACGTGACCGACACCGGCTACACGGTGACGGTCGATAACGATCCGGCGCCGACCTTCACCGACCTCAACTTCGGCGCGGTGAAGGCGGGCGGGCCGCAAGAGACGCTGTCCGTGCCGCTGAGCGACAACAGCGACACCATCGTCTTCGACGGTCTGATCGACGGTGTGGAGTGGACGAGCAGCGACCGCGACTACCTGAACCCCGATTCACTGGGATTCGGCGTGAAGGGCGGGCAGGCCTCGCAGATCAATCCGCACGAGGGCTTCCTGTTCTACAACACCAGCAGCGACGCCATCGACACCATGCGGTTCGGCATCCAGGGGATCGGCAACATCAACACGGTGACGGTCCACTACCAGCTGTACAACGACCCGAACAACACGCCGACCAACCATGCCGACGACGTGGCGATCTCGGGCGGGTCCGGCGACATCGTGGTCAGCGGGCTGGCCGGCGGCAACATCGTCAAGTTCGTCGATATCGGCCAGACGGGGGTCAGCTACGACGAAGCGGTGGTGACCTTCATCTTCCCGGGGACGAACGACAATCAGGGCGTTCGTGTGCTCGACTTCTCGACCCAGATCGAGAACGCCCACATCAGCGACAGCTTCTCGTTCGACGTCACGGCTACCGACTGCGATCTGGACACCGTCTCATCCGGCCAGATCAACGTGACGCTCGATCCCTTCCTCATCTAGCTCCCCCTGCGCGTGAGGAAGGAGGTGGCGGGGCGCCCACACGGGCCCCGCCACCGGCAAGGGCGACACCGCGCGACTCCATATAAGCGTGGAGCCTCGATCCCGCGGAGCCGCCCTTGTCGCCCATTGCCGCCCGTGTCCTGCCATGGATCCTGCTGGTCTGCTCGAACGTGTTCATGACGTTCGCCTGGTACGGACATCTGAAGTTCAAGGACCGGCCGTTGTGGCTTGTCGTCGTGGCGAGCTGGGGCATCGCGTTTCTTGAATACTGCCTCGCCGTGCCGGCGAACCGGTTCGGCAGCCGCGTCTATTCGGCGGCGCAACTCAAGGCCATGCAGGAGGTGATCACGCTGACGGTCTTCGCCGTCTTCGCCGCCACTTACCTCGGTCAGAAGCCCACGATCTCGCAGCTGTTCGGCTTCGTGCTGATCGCAATCGGCGCGTTCTTCGTCTTCCGGATCCCCTGATCCGGCAGAGCTTCAGTAAATCCGTGGCCGGAACTCAGCATAGTACAAATTCACAACGACAATCGCACAACCCCGAGAAGCTTCCACGAAGCTGTGAATAGTCAAAAGTTGTTGCTGCTGTCACAACTTGTACGTGCCACCGAGCTAAACCTCGGGGGTGGGCGTACAGAGAGGACATTCCCCCATGGTCCACGTCATCAATGTGGAGCCGGGAGCGCTCGGCTGGATGGTTAGCGCTGACGCGTTCGACAACTGCATGGTGTTCCTGAGCGGAGCCAAGGCGGAGGCCGCGGCCAAGCAGCTCGCGCGGACGTTCGCCGCCTGCGGGCAGGGCGCCGAGGTTCGGGTGATCCTGGCCGACGGAGTCGTGGTGGGCCGCTTCGCCTGTGCGCCGAAAGTGCAGCTGAAGATGGTGAGCTGACGGAACGGCTGGTCTCGGGCTACGTTGGCTGCCGCATGCCCGCCGATCAGCCTTCCGTTACGAACAACCGCGCCGACCATCGTCTCGAGATCAACCTCGACGGCGAGACGGCTTTCGCCGAATACCGCAAGACCCGCGGCGGCATCGTCTTTCCACACACCGTCGTCCCGAAGGCCTTCGAAGGCCGCGGTTTCGGCAGCGCGCTGGTCAAGGCCGGCTTGGAGTTCGCGAAGGAAGAGGGACTGCCGGTGATCCCGACGTGCAGCTTCTTCGTCGGCTGGCTGGCGCGCCATCCCGAGCACTGGGACAAGGTGCACCCGCGCTACCGGGACAAGGTGAGCGCGAAGCCCTAGCTGGCCTGGGCCGAATAGCCCTCTTCCGCCAGGGCCTCGCCGGCGTCGTCGATGTCCATCATCTTCAGAAGGCGGGCGCGGGCGCGGTTGACGCGGCTCTTGATGGTGCCAAGCGCGCAGTTGCACACCTCGGCGGCCTCCTCGTAGGTGAGGCCTGCGGCGCCCACCAGGATCAGGGCTTCGCGGTGCTCGTCGGGGAGGTCGTTCAGCGCCTTGCGAAGCGAGCCGAGCGCCACGCTCCAGTCCTGGGTCGGGCCGACCGACAGGCTGGCGGCGAAGATACCGTCCGGATCGCCCGTCTCGCGTCGGCGGCGAACCGCAGTGGTGTAGTAGGTGTTTCGCAGGATGGTGAAGAGCCAGGCCCGCAGGTTGGTGCCGGGCTCGAACTTGTCGCGGTGAGCCCAGGCCTTGATCAGCGTTTCCTGCACCAGATCGTCGGCGTCCGAGCCATTGTGGGCCAGCGACCAGGCGAAGGCGCGGAGGGCGGGGATGAGGGCGACGACGTCCTCTCGCCAGCGCTTAAGCTCGGTCATGGCGCTCTCCCGATACTTGCGGCGACCGATACGCTTGGGCCACGGCGACCATCCCTTGGTCCCCTCCGCGCGGCTCTGGTTAACGGGGGTGTCGAACCGGGGGCGGGAACATTTCTTTGAACGCCTCGCGCAAGTCCCTGTTCCGGTTCCACTTCCAAGGATTTGGGAGCCGGTTGCTCACGTTTGCTTTATGGTGAAGGCATGCGCGGCGACGGCGAGAGGGTAAAACCCCAGGTGAGCGCGCTTCTGAAGCGCTACCGTGAGGTGCGGGCGGCCACGGAGCTGCTGGCGAGCCGGCTGACGCCCGAGGACTGCCAGGCTCAGTCGATGCCCGACGCCAGCCCCGTGAAGTGGCATCTGGCGCACACGGCCTGGTTCTTCGAGACCTTCATGCTGAAGCCGCTGCTGGGCGGCTACCGCGAGTTCAACCCGGCGTTCGGCTACCTCTTCAACTCCTACTACGAGGCCGTCGGCGAGCGGCACCCCAGGCCGGAGCGGGGACTGATCACGCGGCCTACGCTCGCGCAGGTGCTGGACTGGCGCGCGGCGGTGGATGAGGGGATGGCCGCGCTGATCCCGGGGCTGGACGAGGAGGGGAGAGGGCTGCTGCATCTCGGCCTCGCACACGAGGAGCAGCATCAGGAGCTGATCCTGATGGACGTGCTGCACCTCTTCTCCCGCTCGCCGCTGAAGCCGGCCTTCTGCCCGGGAGCTCCAGCGAAGACGCCCGATCCGGGCCCGATGAACTTCAGGCGGCTGGATGGCGGGATCGGACAGATCGGACACGCGGGCGAGGGCTTCGCCTTCGACAACGAACACCCGCGCCACGAAGTCCTGCTGCGGCCGTACGAGCTCGCGGATCGGCTGGTGACCAACGGCGAATGGCTGGCATTCGTCGAGGACGGCGGCTACCGGCGCGCGGAGCTGTGGCTGTCCGACGGCTGGGCGAAGGTGCAGGCGGAGGGGTGGTCGGCGCCCCTCTACTGGCAACGGCAGAACGGCGGCTGGGCGGAGTTCGGGCTCTATGGGCTGAGGCCGCTCGACCTCAACGCGCCGGTCGTCCACGTCAGCTACTACGAAGCCGACGCCTTCGCCGCCTGGGCGCAAAAACGGCTGCCGACCGAAGCGGAGTGGGAACAAGCCGTGCAGTCAGGCGCTCCCATGTGCGGGCGGCGCTGGCAGTGGACGCGCAGCGCCTATCTGCCTCACCCCGGCTTCCGGCCGGGCCCGGGCGCGGTCGGGGAGTACAACGGCAAGTTCATGGTCGGGCAGATGGTGCTGAAGGGCGGCTCGTTCGCTTCGCCGGAAGGGCATGTGCGGGCAAGCTACCGCAACTTCTTCTATCCGCATCAGCGGTGGATGTTCTCGGGCGTGCGGCTGGCGGCGGATGTCTAACGGGAGCTTCGAGGCCGACGTCCTGGCCGGGCTCTCGCAGCCGCAGAAGTGCGTTCCGGCCAAGTACCTCTATGATGAGGAAGGTTCGCGGCTCTTCGAAGAGATCACCGGGCTTGAGGAATATTATCCTACGCGCACCGAACTGGCGCTCCTGAAGTCCGCCGCGCCGGAGATCGCCAGCTACATCAGCGACGGCGCCGTGCTGGTCGAGTTCGGCAGCGGGGCAAGCGTCAAGACCCGCCTGATCCTCGACGCCGCGCCGCAGATCGCCGTCTATGTGCCCATCGACATCAGCGACGAGGCTCTGGCGGTCGCCGCGGCCTCGATCAACGCCGACTATCCGAAGCTGGTCGTGGCGCCGCTGCACGACGACTTCACCGCCGCGCTGGAGTTGCCGCCGGAGGCCCAGGGGCGGCCGCGTACGGGCTTCTTCCCCGGCTCGACCATCGGCAACTTCAATGAGGAGGAAGCCGTCGCCTTCCTGAACTCGGCGCGCCGGCTGCTGCACTCAGGCGCGCAGTTCGTGGTGGGCGCCGACCTGGTGAAGCCGGAGGCGGTGCTGGTCCGCGCCTATGACGACGCCAGGGGCGTGACGGCGGCCTTCAACAAGAACCTGCTGGTGCGGATCAACCGCGAACTCGGCGGTGACTTCGACCTCGACGCGTTCGAGCACCGCGCGGTCTGGAACGCCGACGCGAGGCGGATCGAGATGCATCTGGTCAGTCTGCGCGATCAGACGGCGAGCGTCGCCGGACGCGCCTTCCGCTTCGCCGCGGGGGAGACCATCCACACCGAGAACTCGCACAAGTTCACGCCGGACGGCTTCACCCGCATGGCGGAGCGGGCTGGATGGCGGACTCTCAGGCTCTGGCAGAGCCCGGAGCCCGCCTTCGCAGTCTTCCTGCTCGCGGCGACCTAAGCGTTGCGCGAGCGAACGGGACGGCCGCCGCCCCGCGAGGAGGAGCCGCCCTTGCGGCCGGCGTCGGCGGCGAGGTCACGGTCCTTGGCGAAGCTGCGCTTTTCGCTCGGCACGCTGGCGCCGCCCTTGCGGGCGATCTCACGGCGGCGTTCCGGATCCATGGCGGCGAAACCGCGTCGGGAGCGAGTGGGCTTGTCGGTGCTGGTATCCATGAGGGGGCGTCCTGGTTACTCACATTGCTGGGGCGCCCGACCCGTCGTACGGCTCGTTGTCCGGCGGGTTCGGGGTTGGCTCGAGCGGGGGCGCTTCTTCTGGGGCGCGCCCGGGCTCGTACTCCGGCGACGGAGTGACAGGCTCGGAAGGGGGAGGCTCCGGGTCGGTCATTGGGGGCGGACTCCGTCGTCGGTGTCTTCCCTAACCGCTGAACTCGGCTTCGGGTTCTCCGGCCGAGCTAGAAAAGCGTTGCTTTCTTGGAAACTACTCGCGCCGCAGCGCCTCGATCGGGTCGAGCTGGGCCGCTCGCCAGGCCGGGTAGGCGCCGAATCCGAGGCCGACCAGCAGGGAGAAGCCGAGCGCCACGGGCGCCGCCCAGCCGGCGATGGCGACCGGCCAGCCGCCGAGCTTCGCCATCAGGAGCGCTCCGCCTATGCCGATGGCGAGGCCGAGAATGCCGCCCGCCAGCGACAGCGTCATGGCCTCCAGCGCGAACTGGTAGAGCACGTCCGTTCGCCGCGCACCCACCGCCATGCGCAGGCCGATCTCGCGCGTGCGCTCGGTCACGGCTACCAGCATGATGTTCATGATGCCGACGCCGCCGACCACCAGCGACACCGCCGCCACGGCGGCGAGCAGAACGGTGAAGGTCTGCACCGTCGCCTGACCGGCAGCGAGGATCGAGGCGAGGTTCTGGACGGAGAAGTCGTTGTCCTCCCCCTCGCGCAGGCGGTGCCGGTCGCGCAGCAGGTTGGTGACGTCCTCTTGCACCGTGTCCAGCTGGTCGGCTGAGGCGGCCTTCACATAGATGGTCTGGACGTTGTCGCCCTTCACCCGGCGGCCGACGATGCGCGAGCGCACGGCCCCCAGCGGCGCCAGCACGATGTCGTCCTGGTCCTGGCCAAAGCCGCTCTGGCCCTTCGGCGTCAGCACGCCGACGATCTCGAAAGGCACGTCGCCGGCGCGGATGCGCTGGCCGAGCGGGTCGGCGCCGGGGAAGAGCTCGTTGGCCACGGTCTGGCCGATGACGGCGACCTTCTTGCCCTGGCGCGCCTCGGCGTCGTCGAACATGCGACCGCTTGCGATGGAGAGGTCGCGGGCGGTCAGGTAGGGCGGGGTGACGCCCTCGATGCGGGTGTTCCAGTTCGCGCCTTCGGAGACGACCTGAACCTGCCCGCGGACGGCAGGCGCGACAGCGCTGACACCCTGGACCTGTGCGGCGATGGCCGCTGCGTCGCCGTCGGTCAGGGTCAGTGCGGAGCCCGCCGCGCCCCGCGCGATGCTTCCGCCCGGGGGACCGCCGAAGTTGGGCATGACGACGATCAGGTTGGAGCCAAGACCGGAGATGGCGCTCGTCACCCGCTGCTGTGCGCCCAGCCCGATGGAGGTCATCATCACCACGGCCGCGACGCCGATCACGACGCCGAGCGAGGTGAGCGCGCTGCGCATCGGGTGGGCGACGATGGCGCCGATGGCGAAACCCGCGAGGTCTCCGCGCTTGATCATGCGGCGCTCCTCTCGTCCGAGACGATGCGGCCGTCGAGGAAGGAAATCCGCCGCCGGGCCCGGTGAGCGACCTCGTTCTCGTGGGTGACGACGATGAGCGTCAGGCCGTCGGCGTTGAGCTCCTCGAAGAGCTTCAGCACGTCCAGCGTCGTGGCGCTGTCGAGCGCGCCGGTGGGCTCGTCGGCCAGGAGGAGGTCGGGGTTGTTGGCAAGAGCGCGCGCAATAGCGACCCGCTGCTGCTGGCCGCCGGAGAGCTGGTTCGGCCGGTGGCCGACGCGGGAGCCGAGGCCCACCCGCTCCAGCATGGCGACGGCGCGCTCGCGGCGCTCTTCCTTCTCCATGCCGCAGTAGATCAGCGGCAGCTCGACGTTCTGCAGCGCCGTGTGCCGGGCCAGCAGCTGGAACGACTGGAAGACGAAGCCGATGCGGCGGTTGCGGAAGTCGGCCAGCTGATCGTCGTCGAATCCCGCGACCTCCTCGCCCTCGAATTCGTAGGTCCCGCCGTCGGGCCGGTCGAGGCCGCCGATGATGTTCATCAGGGTCGACTTGCCCGACCCGGAGGGCCCGACCACCGCCAGGTGCTCGCCGCGGTCGATGTGCAGGTCGACGCCGTCGAGGGCGGCCACCAGCTCGTCGCCCATGCGGTAGGTCTTCCGCAGGCGCGCGATGTCGATCACGGCATCCGCGCCCGGTTCTGGCCGCCGCCACCGGACGAGGACGGGCCGAACGGCGTGGTCGCCTTCACCTTCGGCTTCGGCCCGCCGCCGGTGATGACCTTGTCACCAACCTGCAGCCGGCCGGCGACCTCGGTGTAGGTCCCGTCGGTGCCGCCGACGCCGACCCGGACGCGCTCCGGCTTGTCGTCACGCAGCACCCATACGGTTCCGGGAGGCAAGCCGCCGATCTTTCGCGTGCGCCAGTTCCCGTTGCGGCGCGCTCCGTTGCGCTGCTGGTTCGCGCCCGGAGGCGGGCCGAAGCCCGGGCCGCCGAAACCGGGGCCGAAGCCGCGCGTCGTCGTCGTCGGCCGCTGGTCCGCCGGCATCCAGCGGAGCGCGGCGTTCGGGACCTTCATCACGTTCTTCTTCTGCTCGATGACGATGTCGGCGTTGGCCGTCATGCCGGGCAGCAGCTTCAGGCCGGGGTTTTCGGCCTCGGCGATCACCGTGTAGGCGACGACGTTCTGCTCGGTGGAGGGCTGCTTGCGGACCTGGGTCACCACGGCGGTGAAATTCTCGTCCGGAAAGGCGTCGACGGTGAAGTGCACCGTCTGGCCTTCGTGAACCTGGCCGATGTCGGCTTCGTCGACGTTGATCTTGACCTGCATGCGCGAGAGGTCCTGCGCGATGCGGAAGAGGACCGGCGCTTGCAGGCTGGCGGCGACCGTCTGGCCGGGCTCGATCTGGCGGTCGACGACGATGCCGGAGATGGGCGCGACGATGTTGGTGCGCGACAGGTCCACCCGGTTCGAGGCCAGCGCAGCCTGCGACTGGTTGATCTTGGCGCTGGCCGAGGCGACCTGGGCCTGGGCGGCCTTCCAGTTGGCCTCGGCGGTGTCCAGCGCGGCTTTGGCGATCCACCCCCCTTTGTAGAGAGCGAGCTGACGGTTGTAGGTGGCGAGCGCGACGTTGGCCTGCGCCTGCGCCTGGTTGCGGCCTGCGACATCCGCGCCGACCTGCGCCTGGCCCTGCTGAGCCTTGCTGACGTAGGTCTGCGGGTCGAGCACGGCCATGACCTGGCCGCGGTTCACACGGTCGTTGAAGTCCACATAGACGTCGCGAATCTGGCCGGAAATCTGGGAGCCGACCTCCACCGTCACCAGCGCCTCCAGCGTGCCGGACGCCGAGACCGAGCGGGTGAGGTCGCCGCGCATGACCTGCTCGGTCCGGTACGGCTCGGCCTTGCCCTTGCCGCGCATCAGCTGGCAGCCCGCGAAGGCCACCAGGATCAGGCCCAGCACCGACAGGACAATAATCGCCGGCCGGTTCAGCGTCGGGCGCTTGATGATGACGGTCTTCTTCGCGGGCGACGACATCAACGCTTCTTCTTCCAGTCGGCGAGCGCGATCTGCGCCGGCGTCATCGGCAGTTCGGACAACTCGATCGTGCCGTCCTTGTTCTTGTCGAGGAGGCCGAAACGGCGGGCGGAGACGGCGAGGGCCTCCTGTTTCGTGACCTTGAAGTCGAAGTTGACGTCGCCCGTGCGCACCGGCAGCGGCTCGTGCAGCAGGTTGTAGCCGGCCGCGCCCATCAGCACCGGCCCGGACGGCTTCTCCTCACCGCCGAAGCCGAAGAACCCGCCGCGCTTCTTCGGCGGGCCCATGCGCTCGCCGCCCTCGGCGATCTCGGGGACGATGGTCTGCTCGTAGGTCCGGGACTCGAAGCCGTCGATGACGCCGTCCTGGTTGGCGTCGAGCTTGTCGAAGAAGGCCATCTGGTCGGCGTTGAACTCGTCGCGGTCGATGGCGCCGTCATGGTTCGCATCGGCCTGCGCGAACCAGGCGCCGACGGGGTAGGGCGCGCCCATGGCGGCACGGAACGGCTCGCCGGCCGGGCTGACGAAGAGCTGCTGGCGCGGCTCGAAGGGCTTTTCCTGCTCGGCCTCGCGCGCCTTCCAGTCCGGGATGCGGTCGATGTCCTGCGCGAACGCGGGCGCGGCCGAGGCCAGCAGGACGAAGCTGAGAACTGTGCGGGCAATCATGGAAGCGCTCCGGGAGCCGGCCAAGGACCACAATGGGATGACCGGCGAATGTCGGATATGAGACCGCGTTTTGCGGCGCTGAAACAATCTATAGGGGAAGGGCGAGGCGCGCCGTAAGCCCCTTGCCCGGCCGGTTCCTCAGCGTCACATCGCCGCCATGGGCCCGGGCGATAGACCGCACGACCGCCAGCCCGAGTCCCGCGCCGCCGGTCTGGCGGCTGCGCGACGGCTCGCCGCGATAGAACGGATCGAACACCCGCTCCATCTCCGACGGCGGGATGCCGGGGCCTTCGTCGTCGATCTCGACGATGGCCTGGCCGTGCTCGGCGAAGACGCGGCCGCGCGCGCTGCCGCCGTACTTGACCGCGTTCTCGACGAGGTTGGCCACCATCCGCTTGAGCGCGAGCGGGTCGCCGTCGACGACGATGCGCTCGCCGGACTCGATGGCCGCGTCGGCGCCGGTTTCGGCGGCCTCGTCGATCACGCTTTCGACCAGAGACGCGAGCTCCAGCTTCGTGCGTTCGGCCGGCGCGGTGGTGTCGTGGACGAAGCTGAGCGCGGCGGTCACCATCGCGTCCATCTGGTCGATGTCCTGCTCCAGCTTGGTCTTCAGCTCGTCCGGCGCGGACTCGATGCGGAAGCGCATGCGGGTGAGCGGCGTGCGCATGTCGTGCGCGATGGCGCCAACCATGGCGGTGCGGTCGTGCACATAACGGCGCAGGCGCTCCTGCATGCCGTTGAAAGCCGCGACGGCCGCCCCGACCTCGCCGGAGCCAGAGATGTCGAGCGGCGGCGCATTGGGGTCGCGGCCCAGCCGCTCCGCACCCTCCGCGAAGGCGGCGAACGGCTGCGAGAGCCTGCGCGCAAACAGCCAGGCGAGCGGCGAGATCACCATGATCGACAACAGCAGGGTCAGCAGCACCCGCCCTTGCCACGACGCCCAGCGGAAGGCCGGCTTCGGCTGCACCGTCAGCCAGCGGCCGTCGGCCTCGCGCACCGCCACCTTGAACGGCGCGAAGATCACCGGGTCGGGCCGTTGCGGCGGCCCCATCCGAAACTCGCCCATGCCCGGAGGCGACGGCCGGTCGGGGTCGTGGTGATGCATGCGGATCATCACCGGCCGCATGAAGTTGCTGGAGATCACGACCCGGTCGGGGGTGACCCCGAGCTCCTGGGCGAGCTGCTCACGGAACAGCTCGCGGCGGGGGCTGTCCGGCAGCTCGCGCGGCGGCGCAGGGCGGATGCGGGCGATCAGCGGCCGGCCTTCGCTGGTGCGGGAGACGCCGGGATGTTGGAAGGCCGCGATGACGTCCGACACCCGGTAAGGCTCGGGAGGCGGCGGAGGAAGGCTGAACAGGATGGCCAGGCTGATCGCGTGCGCCGCGAGCAGGCTGACGATCACCAGCCCCAGCACCTGCGCAAACAGCGACGCCTCGTGCCGCCCGGTCATTTGCGCACGACCTTGGGCGTGAACATGTAGCCTTCGCTTCGGATCGTACGGATCAGTTCGGAGTCGCCGCTGTCGCTGAGCTTTCGGCGCAGGCGGCTGATCTGGACGTCGATGGCGCGGTCATAGGCGTCGCTGTCGCGGCCGCGCGCGTAGTCGAGCAGCTGGTCGCGGGTCAGCACCCGCTGCGGATGTTCCACAAAGGCCCGCAGCAGCGAAAACTCGCCGCTGGAGAGGTTCACCACCACGCCCTGCGGCGAGCGCAGCTCCCGCCGCACCAGGTCGAGCCGCCAGCCGGCGAACTCGCAGGCCGCGCCGATGGGCTCGTCGCCGGCCCGCGGCTCCTGACGGCGCCGCAGGACGGCGCGGATGCGGGCCAGCAGCTCGCGCGGGTTGCAGGGCTTGGGGACATAGTCGTCGGCGCCGAGCTCCAGGCCGACGATCCGGTCCGTCTCCTCGCCCATGGCGCTCATCATGATGATGGCCGGCCCGCCCGGCTGGGCCGAGATGCGGCGGCAGATGGCCAGCCCATCCTCGCCCGGCATCATCACGTCCAGCACGATCAGGTCGTAGGGCGCGCGCCCCAGCGCCTGCTCCATCTCCTTGCCATCGGCGGCGGTGTCGACCTGATAGCCGTGGCGGGAGAGGAACTCCGAGACGACATCGCGGATGCCCGGATCGTCATCGACGATCAGCAGTCGCGCGGCGTTCTCCATCTCGAGCTCCATGCGGCGGGTGTCTCAGACGCCGGTGGCGCCCGCATTTCAACGCTGCAACACAGCTCAGACGTTCATCGACTCGATGGCAAGGTCCGAAACGTAGGGGTTCGACTTCCGCTCGGCCCCGAAGGTCGACATCGGCCCGTGGCCCGGCACGAAGCGCACGTCGTCGCCGAGCGGCCACAGCTTCTTCGTGATCGAGTGGATCAGCTGGTCGAAGTTCCCGCGCGGGAAGTCGGTACGGCCGATGGAGCCCTTGAACAGCACGTCGCCGACTTGGGCGAAGCGCGCGTCGCGGTGGAAGAAGACGACGTGGCCGGGCGTGTGGCCGGGGCAGTGGATCACCTCGAACTCGGTTTCGCCGAGCTGGACCGTGTCGCCGTCGCCTAGCCAGCGGTCCGGCGTGAAGATCTTGGCATCCGGCATGCCCCAGCGAGCGCCGCTCTCGGCGATGTCGTCGATCCAGAACTGGTCGTCGGGGTGGGGGCCTTCGATGGGGACGCCGGTCAGCGCCTGCAACGCCGCCGTGCCGCCCGCGTGGTCGAGGTGGCCGTGGGTGACCCAGATCTTTTCCAGCGTCAGTCCGTGCTGCTCCAGCCCACCCATCAGGCGCGGGATCTCGCCGCCGGGATCGATGACCGCCGCCTTCTTCGTCCTGGCGCACCAGACGATGGTGCAGTTCTGCTGCAAGGGCGTGACCGGCGCGATGAGCGCACGGATCGGCGGGCCTTCGGTTTCAGTGACGCTCAACGAACAGGTCCTTCGGCAAATCAGGTTCTTATGATTGGGGTTTGCGGCCGCGGAATAAAGAGGCGGCCCCGTTGCCGGGCGGCGCGACGCATGCCTATCCTCGCGCAAACCCGAGTTTCGGGAACAAACGCCCGCGGGAGGCGGGCTAGTCCAGGGGGCTCTTCCACCACATGAAGCTCTTCACAAAAAAACCCATCGCCGTGCTGATGGCGCAGGCCAACGAGGAAGGCGAGCACACGCTGAAGCGCGAGCTCGGCTGGGTCTCGGTGACGCTGCTGGGCGTCGGCGGCATCATCGGCGCCGGTATCTTCGTGCTGACCGGCCAGCAGGCGGCCATGAACGCCGGACCCGCCATTGCGCTCTCCTTTGTCCTGGCGGGCATCATCTGCGCCTTCGCCGCCCTCTGCTATGCGGAGCTGGCCTCGATGATCCCGGTTGCGGGATCGGCCTACACCTACACCTTCGCCACGATCGGCGAGTTCTTCGCCTGGCTGATCGCCTGGGATTTGATCCTTGAGTACGGCCTGGCCGCCTCCACGGTTTCGGCCGGCTGGGCGGGCTATTTCAACAAGATGATGCAGGGCTTCGGCGTCGGCTTGCCCGAGGCCTGGACCAAGGCGCCGTTCGACTTCAACGGTCACGAGATCGTCCGCACCCTGACCTCGACCGGCGCGCCGACCCACTTCAACGTGCCGGCGATGGTCATCGTGGCGCTGATGTCGGCCTTCCTGATCTCCGGCATCACCCAGAGCAAGATCGTCAACAACCTGATCGTCACGCTGAAGATGCTGATCGTCGTGGCGGTGATCGGGTTCGGTGCGATGTACGTCGACCCGCACCTGTGGCACCCCTTCATCCCGCCGGCCCTGCCGCCGACGCCTGAGCATCCGCAGGGCCAGTACGGCCTGCAAGGCATCGCCGCGGCCGCCAGCGTCATCTTCTTCGCCTACATCGGGTTCGAGGGCGTCTCGACGGCCGCGCAGGAGGCCAAGGACCCACAGCGGACCATGCCCATCGGCATCCTGCTGTCGCTGGCCATCTGTACGGTGCTGTACCTGGCCATGTCGGTGGTGATCGTGGGCCTGGCCCCGTACCAGACGCTGAACACGCCTTCGCCGGTGGCCGAGGCTCTGGCGCACGTGCCGCAGCTGTCGTGGCTGTTGCAGCTGATCAACATCGGGGTGGCCATTGGGTTGGCCTCCACCATCCTGGCGCTGCTCTACGGCCAGTCGCGCATCTTCTACGCGATGAGCCGCGACGGGCTGCTTCCGCCGATGTTCGGCGCCGTGAACCCGAAGACCCGCACGCCCGTGTGGGGCACGGTGGTGACTGGCGCCTTTGCGGCTCTGGTCGGCGGGCTGTTCCCCATCGGCATCCTGGGCGAGCTGGTGTCGATGGGCACGCTGCTGGCCTTCGTGCTGATCTGCGGGGCGGTGCTCTACCTGCGCTACAGCGAGCCGGATTTGCCGCGGCGGTTCAAGACGCCCGCGATCTGGTTCACCGCGCCCGCCGGCATGCTGGGTTGCGCCTACCTGATCTACAAGCTGCCCCCGCCGACCTGGGCGCGGCTGTTCATCTGGATGGCGATCGGGCTGATCGTCTACTTCGGCTACGCCTACTGGCACTCCCGCTACCACGAACGGAAGCTGGCCGAGGCGGGCGCGGCGGAGTGACAAGGGCGGGGCGGGCTCGCTAAGACCCGCCCGCCATGCTCCCGATCCACGACGTCATCGACGAGCTGAAGACGGCGCTCTCCGCAAGGACGAGCGCCGTTCTCGTTGCGCCGCCGGGGGCGGGGAAGACGACCGTCGTGCCGCTGGCGTTGATGGACGAGCCGTGGGCGGCGGGGAGCAAGATCATCGTTTTGGAGCCCCGGCGGCTCGCGGCGCGGGCGGCGGCGCACCGGATGGCACAGACGCTCGGCGAGCCGGTGGGCGAGCGGGTCGGCTTTCGCGTGCGGCTGCAGTCGAAGGTCTCGGCGCGGACGAAGGTGGAGGTGGTCACTGAGGGCGTGTTCACGAGGATGATCCTCGACGACCCGGCGCTCGAAGGCGTCGCGGCGGTCCTGTTCGACGAGTTCCATGAGCGCAGCCTCGACGCGGACCTTGGGCTGGCGCTCGCCCGCGACAGCCAGGGCGTGCTGCGCGAGAATCTGCGGCTGCTGGTCATGTCGGCGACGCTGGACGGGGCGGCGGTGGCGAAGCTGCTGGGGGACGCGCCGGTCATCGAAAGCGTCGGACGCGCCTTTCCGGTGGACACGAGATACCTCGGTCGCGACGAGCGCTTGCGGCTGGAGGAACGGGTCGCCAGGGCGGTCGAGCGGGCGCTGGCGGAGGAAACGGGCAGCCTCCTGATCTTCCTACCGGGGCAGGGCGAAATCCGCCGCACCGAGGAGTTGCTGCGCGAACGCATCCGCCACCCGGACGTCGACATCGCTCCCCTCTACGGCGCCCTCGACGCGAGGGAGCAGGACCGCGCCATCGAGCCCTCACCGCCGGGCCGCCGGAAGGTGGTGCTCGCGACCTCCATCGCAGAGACCAGCCTGACCATCGAGGGCGTCCGAGTCGTGATCGACGCCGGCCTCTCGCGCGTGCCGAGGTTCGACCCGTCGAGCGGCCTGACCCGGCTCGAAACCATCCGCGTCTCCCGAGCCGCCGCCGACCAGCGCCGGGGCCGGGCAGGGCGGACCGAGCCCGGCGTCTGCTACCGCCTCTGGGACGAGGCCGAGACCCGCGCGCTGGTCCCGTTCGGCCGCCCCGAAATCCTCGAAACCGACCTCTCAGGCCTCGCGCTCGACCTCGCCCGCTGGGGCGCCAAGGGTGCCGACGGCCTGGCCTTCCTAGACCCGCCGCCCGCCGCCGCGCTCACCGAAGCGCGGTCGCTGCTGACCCGCTTGCAAGCCTTGGACGATCACGGCGCCCTGACGCCGCATGGCAAAGCGCTGGCCGACCTGCCGCTGCCGCCAAGGCTCGCCCACATGGTCCTGCGCGGTGCGGCCGCAGGGCAGGGGATGCTCGCCGCCAAAATCGCCGCCCTGCTGACCGAGCGCGGCTTGGGCGGCAAAGACGCCGACCTGCGTCACCGCCTCGAAGCCTTCGACCGCGACCGCAGCCCCAGAGCGCGCGACGCCCGTGCCCTCGCCGAACGTTGGGCCAAGGCCGCGCGGCCGCCCGAGAAGCTGCCGCCGCTGAGCGAAGCCCTGCTGCTCGCCGAGGCCTACCCCGAGCGCATCGCCAAGGCGCGCGGCAAGCCTGGGGAGTTCCAGCTCGCCACCGGCCGAGGCGTCCACCTCGAACCCACCGACGCGCTTGCCCGTGAGACCTGGCTGGCCGTCGGCGAACTCGGCGGCGGCGGGAGCAGCGATCGCATCCTTCTCGCCGCGCCGCTAGACGAAGCGGCCCTGCGGGAAGCGTTCGCCGACCGGATCACGGTCGAGGAGCGGCTCGACGCGGAGAAGGGCAGGGGCGTGCGCCTGCTCAAGCTCGACCGGCTGGTGCTGGAAGAGCGGCAGGTCGAGGTGAATCCCGAACTCGTCCGCCGCGCACGGCTGGACCGCATCCGGCGCGAGGGCTTCACGCTCAGCGAGCAGGATCAGGCACTCCGTGCTCGCACAGCGTTCCTCGGCTGGGACGACCTCAGCGACGCGGCGCTGATGGAGCGGCTGGAAGAGTGGATCGACGCCGACCTCCGCGCGCTGCTGCCGTGGGATCGGATGAAGGACCTCGATCGGCTGGCGCCCCCACGGTTCACCGCCCCCACCGGCAACACCTTCGCCATCGACTACGCAGCCGAGGGCGGACCGCGCGTCGAGGTGCGGGTGCAGGAGCTCTACGGCCTGTCCGAGCACCCGAAGGTGAACGGCGTCCCGCTGACGCTGGCGCTGCTCTCGCCCGCGCACCGGCCGATCCAGCTGACCAAGGACCTGCCGGGCTTCTGGCGCGGCTCATGGTCTGATGTGAAGAAGGAAATGAAGGGCCGCTATCCCAAACACGTCTGGCCGGACGATCCGGCCAACGCCGCGCCGACCACGCGGGCCAAGCCGCGCACTTAGCCGCTCTACATCGTCATCCCACGGTCGCCGCAGGCGATCCGGGGGACCCAAGCCGCCGTACAAGCCTTGCGATGTCGCTTGGGTCACCCGGACTGCGCCGGGTGATGACGATTTTATGAGGTAACCGCATAAATCATGATCCCCGTCGCCACCGACAGGTTCAGGCTGTCGGCGCGGCCGCGCATGGGGATCTTCACGTTGACGTCGCAGACGGCGGCGAGCTCGGGGGGAAGGCCCTGTTGCTCATTGCCCATCAGGATCAGCGTCGGCGCCTCGTACTTCGCCGCGCGGTAGTCGGTTGTGGCAGTCAGCAGCGTGCCCACCACTGAACCCGGCCAGTTGTCGCGCCAGGCGATGAATTCCGGGATCGTGGCTTTCGCCAGCGGCACGGCGAAGATCGAACCCATGGTCGCCCGCACCGCCTCGACCGAGTAGGGGTCGCAGCAGTCGCCGACCAGGATTACCCCGCCGCAGCCCGCGCTGTCGGCTGTCCGCACGATGGTCCCGAGGTTGCCGGGATCGCGTACGGCCTGCAGCGCCACCCAGCAGCGGGCGGACTGCGGCTCGATCCCGGTGAGCGGCTTGAAGGCTTGTTCGAAGACGGCGACGACGGCCTGCGGGTTCTCGCGGCGGGAGACCTTTTCGAGGATGTCGCGGGTGACCTCGATCACCTCGCCGCCGGCGGCCTGCGTCGCCGCGACGGCCTTCCTGAGCAATGGGTGATCCGCGCCCGGACCGTAGAGCAGCATCTTCGGCGCGCGGCCGAGTTCGACGCCCTCGGTGATCACCTTCAGCCCCTCGGCGAGGAAGAGGCCGGTCTCCTCCCGCTCCTTGCGCATATGGAGCGCGCGCACGGCCTTCACTGTCGGGTTGGAGAGCGAGGTGACCGCCCGGCTCATGCCGACCACCGCGCGAAGAAGGAGAGCCCGATCTGCCTGTCGCCGGCCTCCTCGACCAGCGCCAGCTCCCCCCAGTCGATCCGGCCACCGCGCCCGCTCAGCTCCTGCGCCAGGAGGCCCGAGAGCGACGCCCCGGAAATTCGCTCGGCGTAGGCGTTGAGGATCAGGAACGAGGCGTTCGGCGACAGCAGGGAGGCGCAGAGCTTCGCCAGCTCCGGAAGGTCCTCGAACAGCTTCCAGACCTCGCCGGTCGGCCCTCGGCCGTACTTCGGTGGGTCGAGAATGATGCCCTCGTACTGCGACCCGCGCCGGGCCTCTCGCTGGACGTACTTCCGCGCGTCCTCGACGATCCAGCGGATGTCCTCGCGGCCCGACAGCGCCGCGTTGTCCCGCGCCCAGGCGACGGCCTTCTTCGAGGCGTCCACGTGCGTCACCTGCCCCCCGGCCGCCGCGCAGACCAGGCTGGCGACGCCCGTGTAGCCGAACAGGTTCAGCACGCGCGGTTGCTTCAGCGTGCGGATGCGCTCGTCGAGCCAGGCCCAATTGGCCGCCTGTTCCGGGAAGAAGGCGAGGTGGCGAAAGGCGGTGAAGCGGCCGTTGAACTTGGCCTGACCCCAGCTGAGCGGCCAGGTTTCGGCGGGCTGGCGCGAGAACCGCCAGCGGCCGGCCTCGTCCTCGTCGGTGGGGTCGAAGACGGCGTCGGCCTTGTCCCATTCGGCCTGCGGCAAGCGGGGAGCCCACATGCACTGCGGTTCGGGCCGCACCACGCGGTAGCGGCCGTAGCGCTCCAGCTTCCTGCCATGGCCGCTGTCCAGCAGGGCGTAGTCCGCCCAGCCGGTGGTGCGGATGACGAGCGGTGCCTCGGCGACGAGCGGAGCCATCCCGCGCCGATAGCCGTCAGCCGCCCGCCCGTCCAGCCCGCGGCGAGTGCGGAGTCTTGTCCCAGTGGTAGGGCGTGCGCAGCAGCTGCACGAACGCATGCCCCGCCGCCAGCGACTGCAAAGGCCAGTAGGCCGGCGCGAGCAGGAGGTCACGGAGCCGGATTTGCGACCCAGCCCGGCGCAACCCCTCCAGCCCCGCAAACGCCGCGGCCGCCCAGCCCATCGCCAGCAGCGCAAGGTCGGCGGGCGGGATCGGCGGCGTCCGGCCCATGGCTACGCCAAACGCCATGGCCGCCAGCACCCACGCCGCCAGCGGGCCATGGGTGAAGGCCGAGGTAATCGACACGCCCAACGTCGCCAGCAAAGCGGCAAACGACGGCGGCTTCAGCAGGTTCGGCCCACGTGTGTGGACGCCGAAGGTCTGCATGTAGCCCTTCACCCACCGCGTCCGCTGGGGCAGCCACTCGATCAGGCTCTGCGGCGCGGTCTCCCACGTCGGGCTGTTCAGGACGCCCAGGCCGTAACCGCCGCGGGCCAGCCTGAAGCCCAGATCGGCGTCCTCCGTCACGTTGTAGGCGTCCCAGCCGCCGACCTCGCGCAGGATGGAGGTGCGGAAGTGGTTCGACGTGCCGCCCAGCGGGAACGGCGCCCCGAACCGGGTGAGCGCGGGTTGCAGCACCTCGAACTGCAGGGCGTACTCCAGCGCGAACTGACGGGGGAGGAAGCCTTCCTCCGTCTCGATCCGCAACGGTGCTTGCAGGCAGGCGAGGCTCTCCGGCGCGGCGGCGAAGCGGGCGGCGGCTTCGCGCAGCTGCATCGGGTCGGGCTTGTCCTCGGCGTCGTAGATGACGATCAGCTCGCCCCGCGCGCGGTCCAGCGCGACGTTGCAGGCGCGCGGCTTGGTCTTCGGCTCGCCGGGCGGGGCGACGATCACCTGGATGAAGCTCGGCAGCTCCATGGCGGCGAAGACGGCCTGGGTTTCCAGGTCGTCGGCCTCGAGCATCACCAGCACCTGGAGCCGGTCGCGCGGGTAGTCGAGTCGCGTGAGATTGGCGACCAGCTCCGGCGCGACGGAGGCCTCGCGATAAAGCGGCGCGATCACCGTGTAGACGGGCAGTTCTTCGTCGCGCAGCGCGGGCGCCTCCAGCGGCTTGCGCGGCACGAAGGCTGCTGCGAGCCGCAGGCCGGCGGTGGCGGCGAAGGCGGCGAAGAAGAGACCGTGCAGGATGTGCAGGGTCGGCGCGGTCGCCGCGACCAGCCCTGCGATGATCAGGCCCGCAACCGCGAAACCCACGATCTGCTGCGGCAGGGTCGGGGGCCGTTTCGCGCCGCCGAACGACAGCGGATGCGGCTTGGCGCGGACGCGCGGCACGAACGCGCGACCGATCGCAATCCCTGTCTCGGGCGTTTCCCGCGCCATCCAATCCCCCCATGAGCGCGGGGGCGATCAGGAATAGCTTTGCCACTTGCAATGGAAGCGACTGCGGGTTGCGAGCCGATTCGGTTGCAACCTTAACCGTATCGACAGCGACGTTTCCGCAGCTTGCGGGGCTTGGTTGATTGCCGTTTAGTATCGGCGGGGCAGTACCAGGAGGGGCGAGACAGTGTCGGTGGCTTTGGCGAAATCGCAGCGCTCGGCGCGAAAGGCCAAGGGCGACGGCCACCTGCGGCGCGCCGAAATCCTCGAAGCCGCCGAGCGCATCTTCCTGGCGGAAGGCTACCAGGGCGCCACGATCCGCAAGATCGCCGACGAGGTCGGCGTCTCCTCGACCGCGCTGTACATGCACTTCTCGGACAAGGACCAGATCCTGCTGGAGATCTGCGGGGGCGCGATCACGCGGCTGCTGGCCTACAACGAAGAGATCGCCGCGCTGGCCATCGACCCGGTTTCGCGGGTGAAGCTGATGGCGGAGGGCTACGTCCGCTTCGCGCTCACCAACCCGAACGCCTACCAGCTCGTCTTCTGCTCCTCGATGCAGGCGATCTCGGAAGACAAGCAGGCGGCGACGATGGCGCTCGGCGAGCGGTGCTTCGACCGGTTCCTGGGCGTTGTGCGGGAGATCGCGGCGGCCGGGCGGCTGCGCACAGGTACGCCGGAGAGTGCGGCCCAGGTGATGTGGGCGGCCTGTCACGGCGTGGTGTCGCTGCTGGTGACGCGGCCGACCTTCCCGTGGGAAGCTCCGGACGCGCTCCAGCAAGTGCTGGTGGCGGGCCTGCTTCACGGCCTCGTCTCGGACTAGGGCCTTGCGTCTTCCCATCCTGATCGCGGCCGCGAGCCTGGCGCTCGCGGGAAGCGCGGCGGCTGCGCCGAGGGTGATGTCGCTTGACCAGTGCTCGGACCAGTACGTGCTGGCGCTGAGCCCGCGCGAGGCCATCGTTGGCCTGTCGCCCAGGGCGCGGGCGCGGGACTCCTATCTGCGGGACCGCGCGGGCGGTTTGCCCGAGCGGCGGGCGAGCGCGGAGGCCGTGCTGGCCGCGCGGCCGGACGTCGTCGTGCGCTACTGGGGCGGTGACGAGCGGCTGGCCCGCACCCTTGAGCGGCGGGGCGTGAAAGTCGTCCGCGTCGAGGAGGCGACGGACTTTCCCGGCGTGCGGGACAACGTCCGCCGCGTGGCCGCCGCGCTGGAAGAACGCGAAGCCGGCGAGCGGATAGTCGCGAGCATGGATGCCGACCTCGCGGCCGCACGGGGCACCTGGGGCGGACGCTCGGCGCTCTATCTGACGCCCAGTGGGTTCACGGCGGGGCGAGGGACCTTGATCGACTCCGTGCTGGCGGCGGCGGGCCTCAGGAACGCGGCCACGCGGCCGGGGTATCAGCCGGTCTCGCTGGAGGCGCTGGTGATGAACCCGCCGGCAGCGCTGGTGCTGGGTTTCTTTGACGCGTTCGCGACCGCTATGGTCCGCTGGGGGCCGGGACGGCATCGGGTGCTCCGGCCGCTGATCCGGGAGAAGGCGATCGGGTCGCTGTCGGGCGCCATCGCCGGCTGCCCGGGCTGGTTCGCGGCCGAGGGTGCGCGGCAGTTGGCGGAGGCCGCGCCGCGATGAACCGGCTGACACTGTTGCTGATCGTGGCTCTCGTGGCGGTGCTCGCCTTGGCCGTGCTGCTCGGCGAGACCCCGCTGACGGCCCAACAGATCGTGCAGGCCTTCCGCGATCCGGCGTCGCCGCCGGGCGAGGTGCTGTGGGCCATCCGCGCGCCGCGGGTCGCTACGGCAGCCGTCGTCGGCGCGGGCCTTGGGCTCGCGGGCGCGGCGATGCAGGGGCTGTTGCGCAATCCGCTTGCCGATCCGGCGGTGCTGGGGGTGTCTGCGAGTTCGGGCCTGGGCGCGGCGCTGGCGATTGCGCTGGGACTGGCGGCCGTGCCCGGCGCCATTGAGGGCTCGGCGCTGCTGGGTGCTTTGGTGTCGGGCGTGATCGTCGTGGCGCTGGCGGCGCGGCTGCGCGAGCCCGAGGCGCTGATCCTGTTCGGCGTGGCGCTGTCCGCGTTCGCGGGGGCGCTGACCGCGCTGATCTTCAACCTGTCGCCCTCGCCGGTGTCGCTGACGGAGGTGATGTCGTGGCTGCTCGGCTCGGCGGAGAACCGGGATTGGGCGGACGTCGGGCGGACATTGATTCCGATGGCGGTCGGCGCGGCGCTGTGCGGCTACGCGGGGCGGGGGCTGACGATGCTGACGCTCGGCGAGGAGACGGCGGCGATGTCGGGTCTGCCGATGGCTCAACTGCGGACGGCGGCAGTCGCGGGTGCGTCGCTGCTGTCCGGAGCTGCGGTCGCGGCGGCGGGCGTCATCGGGTTCGTCGGGCTGGCGGCGCCGCACTTGGTGCGGCGAGGCGTCGGCGATGACCCGCAGGCGGTGCTGGCGCCGTCGGCCATCGCGGGAGCGCTGCTGCTGACGCTGGCGGACCTGGCGTCGCGGATGCTGCCGACCGAACAGGAGCTGAAGCTGGGCGTCGTCACGGCGCTGTTCGGCGCGCCGGTGTTCGCGCTCGTCGCCTGGCGGGCGGCGCGGAGCTGGCGGACGTGAGCGCGGCCTGGGAGATCGTCGATCTGACCGCCCGTCAGGGAGGGCGCGTGGCGTTGGACGGCGCGAGCGTCACGGTATCTGCGGGCGAGGTCGTCGGCGTGCTGGGGCCCAATGGCGCGGGCAAGACGACGCTGCTGCGCGCGGGCCTCGGGTTGTTGCCGGTGGAGCGCGGCGAGGCGCGGCTGCAGGGCAGGGCGGTCCAGGGTCTCTCGCCCGCGGAACGCGCCCGGCTGGTCGGCTACCTGCCACAGGAGCGGCGGGTGGGCTGGAACCTCTCCGCCGCCCGGATCGCCAGCCTCGGCGCGCCGCATCTGCCGCCGAAACGGGCGATGGAGATCGGGCGGGCTTGTCTGGTGCGCGTCGGCCTTGACGGGTTCGAGGCCCGGGGCGTGCTCGACATGTCCGGCGGCGAGCGGGCGAGGGTCCTGCTGGCGCGGCTGCTGGCGACAGGGGCCCCGCTGCTGGTCGCCGATGAGCCGGCGGCGGGGCTCGATCCGGATGCGCAGCTGCTCACGCTGGAGCTCCTCCGCGCAGAGGCGGAGCGCGGCGCGGCGGTGGCCGTCACGCTGCACGACCTGACGCTGGCGGCGCGGGCCTGCGACCGGCTGGTCGTGATGCATCAGGGCAGGGTGGCCTCCGACGGCGCGCCGCAGGAGGCGCTCACGCCTCAGGTCTTGCGCGAGGTGTTCGGCCTCGACGGCGCGCTGATCGACACGCCGGCGGGTCTGACGCTCTCGGCAAAAAGGTCTTCCCCCTCTGGGGGAAGTACCGGCGAAGCCGGGGATGGGGGCTACAGCCGCTGAGTCAGCGGGCTTGAGCCCCCTCAGTCGGCTTCGCCGACAGCTCCCCCCGAGGGGGAGCACCTCTAGACGCGTAGTCGCCAGACCCGCCCCGGCTCAAGTCCTTGCTCAGCGTCAGCGGCGCCGTGCCGCCGTTCAGCCTCGCGCGATAGACCTGGGTCGTCTCCAGTGTTCGCATCACGTAGTTCCGCGTCTCCGAGAACGGGATGCACTCGATGAAGTCGAGCGGATCGGTCATCGAGCCGCGCGGGTCGCCGCAGTAGGAGGCCCACTGCGTCGGACGTCCCGGGCCTGCATTGTAGCCAGCCGCCGCCATCAGGTACGAGCCGTCGAAGCGGTCGATCAGCTGGCCCAGGTAGGCCGATCCCAGCCGCATGTTGTAGCTGGCGTCTGTCAGCATGTCGGAGGAGTAGGGCTCACCGATCTTCCGGGCCACGATCTGCGCCGTCGAGGGCAGCAGCTGCATCATCCCCACCGCGCCCGCGCCGGAGCGGATGTTGGGGTTGAAGTTGCTCTCCTGCCGGCTGATCGACAGCACGAAGGCCGGCTCCGCCCCGCCGGGCGTGTAGGGCGGCGTCATCATCGGATAGCCGCGCTCGGGCAGGATCAGGCCGCGCTGGGCGCCGGCGCGGGCCACGCGCATGGCGAGATCCTGGCCATCGTTCAGCTTGGCGAAGTCGAACAGCTGCGCCTGCTGCGCGGCGGTCGGCAGCACGTCGTCGATGTGCAGGACGAATACCCGCATCGTGTCGCGCGCCCCGATGGACGCCAGCATCTTCGCCGCCTGGACGATGTCGCGGCCTTCGAAGGCGTCGCGGTCCGCCTGGGTGATCACCGGATCGCGGCCGAGGCTGATCTGCTTCAGCCCCGCCTTCTCGGCGGCCAGTTGGCCGTAGAAGGTCGTCAGGTGCTTGGCGCCCTGGCCGTAGTAGCTCTGCGCGCCCACCAGGTCGCCGGCGGCTTCGGCCGCGCGGCCTTCCCAGTAGAGCGCCCGGCCCTGTGTGATCGGCGACTGCGACGAGCCCTCGATCATGGCGAAGTGCTTGGCCGCCAGGCTTGGGTTCTTCAGCCGGGTCAGCGCGATCCAGCCCGCGTAGAACTCGGCTTCCGCCAGCTCCGAGCCGGTGGTCATGCCGGTGTTGGCGGCGGCCTTGTAAGCGGCGTCGTACTGGCCGGCGCGCAGGGCGGCCCCGATCAGCGCCCGCCGCTCCTTCCAGACCCGCACGGCCGCGTCATGCGTCGGCGGCGGGCCGAAGTAGGGGACGAGCCCCAGCGCCAGCGAATCCAGCCCTTGTTCGCGCCAGTAGGCGGCGCGCTCGAACGCCACGCCCGGGTTGGTCTGCTGGGCTACCGGCAGGGTGTTGAAGAGGTCGTTCGCGTTCGACGAGCCAGAGCGGAAGGCCATCCGCACCCGCGCCATCGAGGCGTACGGCTCCGGCAGCAGGCCGACGATGGCGTAGGTCGCCGGACCCTGGTCGCCGTAGAGCAGCATGTCGGCGCGCTTGATGTGGTCGTCGACGGTCAGGATGTCGCCGAAGCGGGCTAAGAACCGCTGCTGGACGTCCGCGTCGAACGGCTCCTCGCGCCAGAAGCGCTTCACCAGCGCCGTCGCGTCGGCTGTGCGCCCGACGGCGCGGTAGGCGCTCGCCAGCGCCATCGCGCCCTGCGCTGTCTGGGGCTCGGTGTCGCCGAACCACAGCACGATGCGGCTCGCATCCATGCCCGACATCTCGAGCATCTTCTCGGCCGCGGCCTGACGCTTGTCCTGGCGCGGCCAGCCGGCGAGTTCCTTCCGGGCTGTGTCGATCTCGGTGAAGGAAAGCTGCTCGGGCGCATACTCGGCGATCGCCCAGGTCGCGAGCTTGCGCGCCACCGGATTGGAGATCATCGAGCGCGCCGCCAACGCCGTGTCGGCGTCACCGGACCGGGCCGAGGTCAGCGCCTGGCTCAGAGCCGACTGGTCGCTCGCCGAAAGGGTCGCGGAGTAGGTCACGCCGGTCGGGCGCGCCGGGCTCGGCGTCACGGCCGGCGCCGAATTGTAATAGGGATAATAGCCGGTGGTCTGGGCGTCGGCGACGCTATACGCCAGCACCACCGCACCGCCGATAAACAGCGTTTTACGCAGCCACGAAGCCAACTTCCGGCCCCTCTTCCTCACTTACGCGCCCCGGCCCGTTGCGGGCGACCGGTGCATGGTCATATTGTCCGCCCCGCTTTGGGCCGCAACGGAATGCGGCGAAATCTCACGGCTTTTTGCGATCATGTTCCAATCTCCCTTCAAGGGCGCCCTCACGGCTCTGATCACGCCCTTCCGCGACGGCGCTGTGGATGAGGACGCCTTCGTCGAACTGGTGGAACGCCAGATCGCCGCCGGCATCCACGGCCTCGTTCCGGTAGGCACAACCGGCGAAACCTCCACTTTGTCCCATGAAGAACACCGTCGTGTGGTCGAATTGTGCGTTCAGACCGCCCGCGGCCGCGTGCCGATTGTCGCAGGCGCGGGGTCGAATTCCACGGCGGAGGCGATCGAGCTGGCCCACCACGCCAAGGCGGTGGGGGCGGATGCGGCGCTGATCGTGACGCCCTATTACAACCGGCCGAGCCAGGAAGGCCTCTACCGCCACTACGCCGCGATCAACGAGGCGGTCCAGCTTCCGGTGTTCGTCTACAACGTGCCGGGCCGGACGAGCGTGGACATCTCCAACGAGACTTTGGAGCGCCTCGCGAAGCTGCCCAACATCGTCGGCATCAAGGACGCCACGGGCGACCTCGGCCGCGCCAGCCACCAGCGGTTGGTGTGCGGCGAGGAGTGGATCATGCTCTCCGGCGACGATCCGAGCGCGCTCGGCTACATGGCCCACGGGGGTCATGGCTGCATCTCGGTGACCTCGAACGTCGCGCCCGATGGGATGGCCTCCTTCTTCAACGCACTGCTGAACAAGGACTGGGAGACGGCCCTGTACTGGCAGGACCGCCTGATTCGCCTTCACAAAGCGTTATTCCTCGACGCCTCGCCCTCGCCGACGAAGTTCGCGCTGGCGACGCTCGGGCTTTGCCGGGAAGACGCGCGCCTCCCGATCGCGCCCTGCGCCGACGCGGTGCGGCCGGCCATCATCGAGGCCATGCGCGAGGCCGGGGTGCTGTGAAAGTGATCGCGGAGAACCGCCGCGCGCGGTTCGACTACTTCATCGACGATGTGGTCGAGGCCGGGATCCAGCTGACCGGGACGGAGGTAAAGTCGCTGCGTAACGGCCGGGCCAACATCGCGGAAAGCTACGCGGCGGTGGAGGGCGACGAGATCGTGCTGATCAACGCGGACATCCCGCCTTACACTCAGGCCAACCGCTTCAATCACGAACCGCGCCGGCCGCGGAAGCTCCTGCTCCACCGCAAGCAGATCAACCGGCTGATCGGGGCGGTGCAGCGGGAAGGGCGCACCATCATCCCGACCAAGCTCTACTGGAACGACAAGGGCATCGCGAAGCTGGAGATCGGGCTCGCCAAGGGCAAGAAGCTCCACGACAAGCGCGAAACCGCCGCCGAACGCGACTGGCAGCGCGACAAGGCCCGGCTGATGCGGGAGAAGGGCTAGCGCCACTCCAGACTCGGGCGTAGCCTTTAAGCTTGGCCTTGGGGGAGGCGGATGCGCACAGCGAGATTTTTGATCGGCGGCATGGCCGCGGCGTTGATCATAGGCGGCGCGGCCCGGGCCAGTTCGCTGGACATCTTCTACGGGGGCGACGATCCAAGCGCGACCGTCGACGTCGACGGGATGAGCTACGACCTCGGTTCCAACGACGGCTGGGCGACCGTGAAGCACGTTGAAGCCGGAGACCATACGCTGACGTTACATGCGAACGGCGGCACGATGACTCGGCAGTTTACCCTCACTAATGAGAATGCTTACGAGACGAGCAGCGAGTCCGGCCCCGAATGGTGCATGGAGCTGGAGAACGGCTTCTGGCAGATGCTCAACGAGGACGGCTGCGACGACGCGATGGCCTATTGGCTCGTGGGCGGTGACGATGGCTCGGCCTCGTCCAGGTAGGCCTTCGCCTGCCGAAACAGGTTCTCGAACATCTCGGTCGTGAGCCGGCCGGTGTTCGTGTTCAGCCGTGAGCAGTGGTAGCTGTTGAAGATGCGGTAGGGGCCGGCGTCGAAGGTCGAACCGTGACCCGGCGCGCCATCGGACGCCTTCTTTCCCAGCGCTTTCAGGACGTTACGGCGGGAAACGTCACCTAGCGTGATGATCGCTTTCAGCCGGGGCAGGGCTTTCATGCGGGCGACGAGGAACTGGCGGCAGGTGTTCTCCTCCGACGTCTCCGGCTTGTTGCCCGGCGGGGCGCAGCGAACGGCGTTGGTGATCATGCAGTCGATCAGCTGCAGCCCGTCGTCAGGGCGTTCCAGATAGGTCCCGCGCGCGAAGCCGAGCTTCAACAGCGTGCCGTAGAGCAGCTTACCCGCGTAGTCCCCGGTGAACGGCCGGCCCGTGCGGTTGGCGCCGGTGCGGCCGGGCGCCAGGCCCACGATCAGCAGGCGCGCGTTCTCATCGCCGAAGGACGGGGCGGGACCGTTCCACCAGTCCGGATGCTAGGCGCGGTTCTCCATCCGGTAGGCGACAAGCCGCGGACAGAGGGGGCAGTCGCGCGGGGGCTCCGCATCACAGCTCATCCTCAGCCTCGTGTTCGGCGGGCGTGCGGTCGGACTGGAGGAAGCGGGGCTGGGTGCGAGCCGGGCGGCCGACGATGTCCGCCAGGTCGGCGAGGTCCACGAAGCTGTCCGCCTGCCGTCGCAGGTCGTCGGAGGCCATCGACGGCTGGGAGCGGGTGGTGGAGACCACCGTCACCCGCACGCCCTTGGCCTGGATCGCCTCGACCAGCCGGCGGAAGTCGCCGTCGCCGGAGAAGAGGACCAGGTGGTCGGCGTGCTGGGCCATCTCCATCATGTCGACGGCCATCTCGATATCCATGCTGCCGCGCCAGCGCTTGCGGCCCTCGCGATCGGTGAACTCGCGGGCGGATTTCGTCACCAGCGTGAAGCCGTTGTAGTCCAGCCAGTCGACGAGCGGACGGATCGGCGAATAGTCGTCGTTCTCGACGATGGCGGTGTAGTAGTAGGCGCGGATCAGAACGCCGCGCTTGCGGAACTCCTCCAGCAGCTTCTTGTAGTCGATGTCGAAGCCGAGCGCCTTCGAGGCGGAGTAGAGGTTGGCGCCGTCGATGAACAGCGCGATCTTGTCGGTCGGGTAAAAGGTCATCTTTTCAAATCCTTTGGCTGAAAAACTTCATAACATCGACGAGGCCGTGGTCGTGGCGCTGGGCTCCAATCTGCCGGGCGCATACGCATCGACACGTGACCTGCTGGAGGCGGCGCTTGCGGCGTTCGAGCCCGAGGGGTTGCGGGTAATCGCCCGTTCCTCCTGGTGGCGCTCGGCGGCCTGGCCGGATCCAGCCGCGCCTGCCTATCTCAACGGCGTCGCTGTTGTCGAGACGGCCCTGGGGTCTGCGGAAGTCCTGCACGCCTTGCACGCCATCGAGCGCCGTTTTGGCCGCGAGCGGCACGTCCCGAACGCGCCCCGCACCCTCGACCTCGACCTGATCGCCTATGGGCGCGAGGTGCGGGAGGGCGGCGTCACCCTGCCGCACCCGCGAGCGCACGAGCGGCGGTTCGTGATGGGCCCGCTGGCCGAAATCGCGCCCGACTGGGTGCATCCGACGCTTCTAGTGTCCGCATTTGCGCTAGCTCAAAGTGCGCAGGTCGGGGCGGACGCACATTCGACCGAAGGATAGATCAAGTGTTGTCCGCGTGAGTGGAACCAACACTAAAATGGTGCGCTTGCCACTACAGGTTGCGGTGTTTATCTTCCCCCTGAGTCCGAGCTGGGGGGCAAACATGGGTCGGAAGCCAATGGAGCGAATTGCTCCGATGTTCGCTGCAGGTTTTCTCCTGGCGGCTCTCTTGAGCACCGGTGTCAGCACTGCGGTAAGCGCGTTGGCGGTCCGCGCGGCGGCTGAACCCCTTTTTGAAGTAGGCGCCGGTATCGTGGGTGGCGCCATCGCCGCCATTTTGTTTGGCCGAGGCTCTAAGGCCACCGACTGCTAGAGCTTCGCTGTGCTAACCTTTCCAGACTACGTCGCAGCCCTGCTCGGGGTCGCCGCCGGGCTAGTCGCGCTTTGGCGAAACGGTCACGAGCACGACGGAAGTGTCTTCTTGTTCGCCTTCGGTTCAGGAGCGAGCGCCTGCTACCTTCTGATCATGGCCTACGCCTTGATGTGGGATCAGGCCTTGTTGGCTTCCACGATGAAGACAAACCCGACCACCGTTTTTGGTGCGCTCCTCTACGCCGGCATCATCAATCTGAAATCGCTGAGGCCGCTAGTTTTTGCGCGGGCTGTGTAGGTGTCAGGCCGCGCCGATTTGCGGCGTTGCACAATGAGGGCTCGGCCTCTATTTTGCCCGACCCATTCGTTAGTCGAGAGACCCCATGGCCCGCGTCACCGTCGAAGATTGCGTCGAGAAGGTCCCGAACCGCTTCAGCCTCGTGCTGCTGGCGGCCCACCGCGCGCGCGCCATTTCGGCCGGCTCGCCGCTGCTGGTCGACCGCGACAACGACAAGAACCCGGTCGTGGCGCTGCGCGAGATCGCCGACGACGTGGTCGACGGGGAAGGCCTGAAGGAAACCCTCATCACGAGCCTGCAGCGCGTCGATGAGCGCACGGAAGCCGAGGAAGAGGCCGAAACGCTGGCCCTGCTCGCCGATCCGACCCACATGCAGATGAGCGAACAGGAACTGGTTCGCGCCCTGCAAAGCGACCGTGACGGCGGTCAGGAGGAGCGGTACTGAGCCCCGAAGGCGCAGAACCCCTCACTCTAGAGGCGGCGCAGGCCGCCGCCGTTCCTCAAGACATGCCTCCCGAACCCCGCCCCGCGAAGGGCGGACCGAAGTTCCTGCGTCAATATGAGCTGATCGAGCGCGTGCGGTCCTATGACCCCAGCGCCGACGAGGCGATGCTGAACCGCGCCTACGTTTATGCGGTGCGGATGCACGGCTCGCAGACGCGGGCCTCCGGCGACCCTTACTTCGCCCATCCCATCGAAGTCGCTGGCATCCTGACCGAGTACCGGCTCGACACGGCCTCCATCGTCACCGCCCTGCTGCACGACGTGATCGAGGACACCTCGGTCACCCGCAAGGACATCGAGGAGCTGTTCGGGCCTGAGGTGGCCGAGCTGGTCGAGGGGGTGACGAAGCTCTCCCAACTCGAGCTCAATTCCGAACACACGCGGCAGGCCGAGAACCTGCGCAAGTTTATCCTGGCCATCTCGAAGGACGTCCGTGTCCTGATGGTCAAGCTGGCCGACCGGCTGCACAACATGCGCACGCTGGGCTTCATCAAGAGCCCGGCCAAGCGCGAGCGGATCGCCCGCGAGACGCTGGACATCTACGCTCCGCTCGCCCGCAACATCGGCTGCCACCGCATCTGCGCCGAGCTCGAGGAGCTGGCCTTCAGCCACCTCAACCCGGTCGCGCGCGGCGCCATCATCCGGAGGCTGGAAGTCCTGCGCGCCAGCCAGGGCAAGGCGGTCTCGGTGGTCAGCGAGGAGATCGCGGCCAGGCTGGAGAGCGAGGGCATCCCAAGCCGCGTCTTCGGCCGGGAGAAGCACCCGTTCTCGATCTGGCGGAAGCTGCAGCGCAAATCGATCGGCTTCTCGCAGCTGTCGGACATCTACGCCTTCCGCGTGATCGTCGACACGGAGGAGGACTGCTACCGCGCGCTTGGCGTCATCCACCGCGCCTGGCCGTTCGTGCCGGAGCGGTTCAAGGACTACATCTCGACGCCGAAGCGGAACAACTACCGCTCGCTCCACACCACCGTCGTGGGCCCCAAAGGGATGCGGATCGAGATGCAGATCCGCACCGAGGCCATGGACCGCGTGGCCGAAGAAGGCGTCGCCGCCCACTGGCGCTACAAGGACACCTCCTACGGCTTCGACCCTGAGGCCATGGAGGCCGCAGGCGGGCGCGACCCGCTGGCCAACCTGCGCCAGCTCGTGCAGGTGCTGGAACACGGCGGCGACGCCGAGGAGCTGGTCGAGCACGCCAAGCTCGAGATGTTCCTCGACCAGGTCTTCGTTTTCTCGCCGAAGGGCCAGCTGGTCAGCCTGCCGCGCGGGGCCATGCCGCTCGACTTCGCCTACGCCGTCCACACCAACATCGGCGATACGACCATCGGCGCGAAGATCAACGGCGAGCTGAAGCCGCTCCGCACGCCGCTGCAGAACGGCGACGTCGTGGAGATCGTCCGCTCGGCCAAGCCGGTGGTCGCGTCGGACTGGAAGAGCCTGACCGTCACCGGCCGCGCCCGCTCCGCCATCCGTCGTCACATCCGCCAGACGGAGAAGGAAGGCTTCGTCCGCACCGGCGTCGCGGCCATGGACCAGGCGCTGCTGCGGGTGGGCAAGCACCGCTCCGCCATCTCCTTCCGCCCGGCGCTGGAGAAGTTCGCCGCCGGCTCCGAGGACGAGCTGTTCGACTTCATCGGCCGGGGCCGGATCACGACGGCCCAGGTGCTGGAGACCCTCTTCCCCGGCCTGAAGGAGACCCAGATCGCGGCGGCGGCCGCCCGCACCCGCATCGAGAACGGCCGCAACACCGCCTTGATGGTGCGCGGCTCCGGCGTGGGGCAGGGGACGCAGCTGCGCTTCGACTCCTGCTGCCGCCCAGTGCCCGGCGACCGCATCGTGGGCATCCGCCGCGAGGGCGTGCTGGAGGTCCACACCATCGACTGCCCCGAGCTCGCGAAGTTCGAGGATCAGGCCGACGCCTGGCGCGACCTGTCCTGGAGCTCCGAGGCCGAGCGCAACGCCGTCGCCGTTTCCCGCGTCCGCGCCACGATCAAGGATGCGCCGGGCGTGCTCGGCGAGGTCTGCAGCGTCATCGGCCAGGCCGGGGCCAACATCACCGCCCTCAACATGCACCACCGCCAGGCCAACTTCTTCGACGTCGACGTGGACATCGAGGTCAAGGACCTGCGCCACCTGACCAACATCGTCGCGGCGCTGCGGGCCAATCCGTCGGTCGAGACGGTCGATCGGGCGATGGGGTGAAGGGGATCAGGGGCTAGGGACTAGGGGTTAGAGGAGACGTGACTAACCCCTAGTCCCTAACCCCTAGCCCCTGCTATGCCGCAGGCATGACCAACGACGACGTCCTAGAAGAATTCCGCGCCGCCGGGGCCCTGCGCGAGGGGCATTTCGTGCTCTCCTCGGGCCTGCACAGTCCTGTCTTCCTGCAGAAGAACCTCGTCTTCGCCCAGCCGGCCCGCTGCGAGCGGCTGTGCAAGGCGCTGGCGGAGAAGGTGAGGGGGCAGGTCGGCGCCGTAGACGTCTGCATCTCCCCGGCCGTTGGGGGCATCATCCCCGGCTATGAAACCGCGCGGCATCTCGGCGTGCCGTCGTTCTACGTCGAGCGTGAGGGCGGTGCGTTCAAGCTGCGGCGGGGGTTCCACATCGAGCCCGGCGCCAAGGTGCTGATGGTCGAGGACATCGTCACCACGGGCCTCTCCTCCAAGGAGTGCATCGAGGCGATCCGTCAGGCGGGCGGTGACGTCGTCGCGGCGGCCTGCATCGTCGACCGCTCGGGCGGCAAGGCCGATGTCGGTGTGCCGCTGATCGCGCTCGCGACGCTCGACGTGCCGGCCTATCCAGCGGACCAGCTGCCGCCGGAGCTGGCGGCCATCCCAACCGAGGACCCCGGCTCGCGGAGGCTCAGCGCGTGAGCCGGATCCGCCTCGGGGTGAACATCGACCACGTGGCGACCATCCGGAACGCGCGCGGCGGCCTGCATCCCGATCCGGTGCGGGCGGCGCAGATGGCGATAGAGGCGGGCGCGGACGGCATCACCGCTCACCTGCGGGAGGACCGCCGCCACATCACCGACGACGACATGGACCGCATCGCCGAGCTTTGCCGGGGCGCGGGTCGACCGCTGAACTTCGAGATGGCGGTGACGGACGAGATGCTGGCCATCGCGCTGGCCCACAAGCCGCACGCCGCCTGCCTGGTGCCCGAACGGCGCGAGGAACGGACCACCGAAGGCGGCCTCGACGTCGCCGGCCAGCACAACAGCGTCGCCCATGCCGTGCGCCTGCTGAAAGGTGCGGGCGTGCGGGTCTCGCTCTTCATCGAGGCCAACCCGATCCAGATCGAGGCTGCCCAGGACATCGGCGCCCAGGTCGTCGAGCTCCACACCGGCGCCTATTGCGAGGCGGTCGCGCACGGCGATGAGGCGGCGTCCGAGCGCTACCTGAACAACCTCGTCGACGGCGCAGCGGACGCGGCTGCGCGCGGGCTGGAGGTCCACGCCGGCCACGGGCTCGACTACGTCACCGTCAAACCCGTCGCCGCCATCCCGCAGATCGCCGAGCTCAACATCGGCCACTTCCTGATCGGCGAGGCGATCTTCATCGGCCTCGGCCCCGCCATCCGCCGGATGCGCGAGCTGATGGACGAGGCGCGCGCGTGATCGTCGGCATCGGCTCGGACCTGTCGGACATCCGCCGCATCCAGAAGTCGCTGGACCGCTTCGGCGAGCGCTTCACCAACCGCGTCTTCACCGAAACCGAGCGCGCCCGCTCGGAAGCCAAACCGGATCGCGCCGCCTCCTATGCCAAGCGCTTCGCCGCCAAGGAGGCTTGCGCGAAGGCGCTGGGCACCGGCGTACCGCGCCGGGGTGTCCATTGGGCCGACATGGGCGTGGTCAACCAGCGCTCCGGCAAGCCGACCATGGCGCTGAGCGGCGGCGCGGCGGAGCGGCTGGCCAGCCTCATCCCCCCCGGCATGGCGCCGGTGATCCACGTCAGCCTGACTGACGACCACCCCTACGCCCAAGCCTTCGTGATCATCGAGGCGATCCCCGCCGCGGATGCGCCATGAAGGCGAGTTAACGGGCGCAAAGCTTGCCCGTGCTCTAAACCGCGTCTAGCTAGACCCGCAGTCACACAGGAAGGCTCAGCGCTTGACCGACGCCGCCCAATCGAAAGCCGCCGAGCAGCCGGAAAAAACGGCCGCCCAGGAAGTCGTCGAGATCGTCAAGACGGTCGTCTATGCGCTGCTGATCGCGCTCGTCCTGCGCATCCTGCTCTTCCAGCCGTTCACCATCCCGTCGGCGTCGATGGAGCCGACGCTGCTGGAGGGCGACTACATCATCGTCTCCAAGTACTCGTACGGGTACTCGCGCCACTCGATCCCGTTCAGCCCGGCGATTTTCTCCGGCCGCATCTTCGAGCGCACGCCGGAGCGCGGGGACATCATCGTCTTCAAGTGGCCGGGCGACGGTCACACCGACTACATCAAGCGTCTGATCGGCCTGCCCGGCGACCGCGTCCAGGTGAAAGGCGGGGTGCTGTTCATCAATGGCCAGCAGATCCCGCGGAAGGCGCTCGGCGTGACCGCCATCGACGCCGGCTACGGCTTCATCCGTCAGGCGGCGCAGTTCGAAGAGACGCTGCCTAACGGCAGGCGCTACACGACCTTCGACTTCGGCCCCGACGGCGACGTCGACAACACGCCGGTCTTCGTGGTGCCCGAGGGCCACTACTTCTTCATGGGCGACAATCGCGACAACTCCGCCGACAGCCGCGTGCCGACGGAGCTGCGGGGCGTGGGCATGGTCCCGGCGGAGAACCTGGTCGGCAAGGCGCAGATCATCCTGCTGTCCTGGAACAAGGAAGCGGGTCTCTTCAAGCCGTGGACCTGGGTCACCGACGCCCGGCCCGGCCGGTTCCTGCACCTGCTTCGATGAACCCACGCCAGGCCGCGGTCACCGAGCTCGAACGCCGGATCGGCCATGACTTCGCCGACCGCGAACTCCTCGAACGCGCCCTGACCCACGCCAGCGTCGGCGACGGGGCCAGGAAGGTCCGCCACAACGAGCGGCTGGAGTTCCTGGGCGACCGGGTGCTGGGTCTGCTGGCGGCCGAACGGCTGCTGGCGCTCGATCCCGACGTGCGGGAAGGGGTGCTGTCTCCGAGGCTGGCGGCGCTGGTCAACGGCAAGGCCTGCGCGCGGGTGGCGCGGCGGGTGGGCTTAGGTCCGGCGCTGCGTCTGGCGGGATCGGCCAGCAAGATTGGCGCGCGGGACAATGACACGGTCCTTGGCGACGCCTGCGAGGCGCTGATGGCGGCGCTCTACATAGACGGCGGCCTCGACGTGGCGCGTGCCTTCTTCCTGAAGTTCTGGGCCGAGGAGTTCGAGAACGCCGAGCCCAGCGCCAAGGACGTGAAGAACCACCTGCAGGAGTGGGCCCAGAGCCGGGGCCTGCCGCTGCCGAAGTACGAGGTGGTTTCCCGCACCGGCCCGGATCACCAGCCGGTCTTCACCGTTCGAGTCTCCGTGGAAGGCTACCCGGACGAGCAGGGCGTCGGCCGCTCGCGGCAGGAGGCGGAGAAGGCCGCGGCGCTCTGCATGCTGACAAAGCGCGAGGGCCGGGAATGACCACGCGAGCGGGCTTTGCAGCCATCATCGGCGCCCCGAACGCCGGCAAGTCGACGCTGGTCAACCGGCTGGTCGGGGCGAAGGTCTCCATCGTCACCCAGAAGGTCCAGACGACGCGCTTTCCCGTGCGGGGTGTGGCCATCGAGGGCGAGGCCCAGGTCGTGCTGGTCGACACGCCCGGCATCTTCAAGCCGCGCCGCCGTCTGGACCGCGCGATGGTCCGCTCGGCGTGGGGCGGGGCGGAGGACGCCGACGCGGTGGTCCACCTCGTCGATGTGCAGGCCGAGCTGGCGGTCGAGGACGGGACCGCCAAGGGCGCCGACAAGAAGGCCGTCGAGGACGTTCAGTCCATCGTCGAGGGCCTGAAGGGGGCCGGGCGAAAGGCGATCCTGGCGCTCAACAAGATCGACGGCGTCAAGCGCGACCGGCTTCTGGCGATCACCCAAAGGCTTTTCGATACAGGCGTTTACAGCGAAGTCTTCATGATCTCGGCCTTGAAAGGCGAGGGCGTCGAGGACCTGAAGACGCGGCTGGCCGAACTGATGCCGGAGGGGCCGTGGCTCTATCCGGAGGACCAGACCGCCGACCTGCCGGTCCGCCTGTTGGCCGCCGAGATCACCCGCGAGAAGGTCTACCTGCGCGTCCACGAGGAGCTGCCGTACGCCGCGACGGTGGAAACCACCTCGTTCGAGGAGCGCAAGGACGGTTCGGTGCGCATCGAACAGACCATCTACGTCGAGCGCGAGGGCCAGCGCGCCATCATCCTCGGCAAGGGCGGCCAGACGCTGAAATGGATCGGCTCGGCCGCGCGCGAGGAGCTGTCGCAGCTGCTCGACCGCACGGTCCACCTTTTCCTGCACGTGAAGGTGAAGGAGAACTGGGCCGAGGAACGCGGTATCTACCAGGACATGGGCCTGGACTTCGATGTGTGAGGTGCGTCCTTCGACACGCCCGCTCACGCGGGCTGCTCAGGATGACGAATTCTTTGCATCCACAAACTTCGTCATCCTGAGCAGGCCCGCAGGGCCGTGTCGAAGGACGCACATCTGACCACATGGAATGGGAAGACGAAGCGTTTGTGCTTTCCGCCCGAGCGTTCGGGGAAACCGGCGCGATTGTCGAACTCTTGACCGCCGAACGCGGCAAGTTCGCCGCCCACGTGGCGGGTGGGGCCTCGCGGAAGATGAAGCCCTTCCTGCAACCGGGCGCCAAGGTGATCGCGCGGTATCGCTCGCGGGTTTCCGAACAGCTTGGCTCGGCGAGCCTGGAGCCGATCGGGGAGGGGCCGGCGTCCTTGTTCGACGACCCGCTGGCGCTGGCGGGCCTCGCGTCGGCCGCCTCCATAGTGGCGGCCTTGCCGGAGCGCGAGCCGCACCCGGGCGCCTTCCATGCCCTGGAGGCCCTGATCGCGGCGCTGGCCAACCCCGACATCTGGCCCGCCGTATACGTCCGCTTCGAAGCCGGGCTGCTTTCGGACCTCGGCTTCGAACTGGACCTGTCAAAATGCACCGTCACCGGCTCGGTCGACGACCTGATCTATGTAAGCCCCCGCACCGGCCGCGCCGTCAGCCGCGAGGCTGGCGAGCCGTACAAGGAGCGTCTGCTTGCGCTGCCGCCGTTCCTGCTCTCGTCGCAGGGGGGATTAGGTGAAGGCGACATCCGCGCGGGCCTCGACCTGACCGGCCACTTCCTCGAACAGCACGTCTTCGCCCCGATGAACCGCCCGCTTCCGCCTGCGCGGGTGTGGTTGGTGCAGAGGCTGGCGGATGCGGGGAGGCTCTACCCCTTCCCCCAGACAAGCTGGGGGAAGAGCCTATGCTTCGGCCGTAGCGGATTACGATTCGAACCATGACCCTCCACACCCCACCGCCGTCCGACGGCGAGCACATACTCGAAGAGCCGCTGAGC
>JBLNCT010000010.1:0-3561 GCA_050260915.1 Parcubacteria group bacterium | reverse complement strand
CGCCGAACTCCAAAATCTTCTGGTCGACCGCCAGGCTGTCGCCGGGTTTGGCGTGGAGCTTGGCGACGGTCTGGTCGCGTTCGGCCTTCAGGATGTTCTCCATCTTCATGGCCTCGACCACGGCCAGCGGCTCGCCGGCCTTGACCTCCTGGCCCTCGACGACTTCCAGGCGCACCAGCAGGCCCGGCATGGGCGACAGCAGGTATTTCGAGGTATCCGGCGGCGCCTTGAACGGCATCAGCTTGTGCAGCTCGGCGGCGCGCGGGGTCAGCACCAGGACGTCGGCCTGGCTGCCGGCGTGGGTCAGCACGAAGCCGGGGCCCCGGGCGTCGACCTGGGCGCAGACCGGGTGGCCGTCGACCACCGCCTGGAACAGGGCCTGGCCCGGCTGCCAGTCGCTCTTCACCGACAGGGTCTCCGAGCCCACCGTCACCGCATAGCCGCCGGTGTCGGCGCGCACCCCGACCGTGTGCGCGTGGCCCGACAGGATCACCACCCAGTCGCTGCCCACCACCCGCTCGTGGCCGGGGAACTGGCCCGAGATGCGGGCCTCGCGCTCGGCCAGGCGGCGGTTGATGGCCGCGGCCACCGCCACCAGGGTGGTGGCGTCGCCGTGGGGCACGTCGGCGGGCTTGAAGCCGTCGGGGTATTCCTCGGCGATGAAATTGGTGGTCAGCATCCCCTTGACGAAGCGTTCCTTGGCAAACAGCGAGGCCAGGAAGGGGATGTTGTGGTTCAGCCCGCGGATGTAATACTCGTCCAGCGCCCGGCGCATGTGGTCGATGGCGGCGTCCCGCGTCGGCCCGAAGGTGATCAGCTTGGCGATCATCGGGTCGTAGTACATGGAGATCTCGCCGCCCTCGGCGACGCCGGTGTCGACGCGCACATGCGCCGTTTCCACCGGCGGCCGGTAGCGGGTCAGCCGCCCGATGGAGGGCAGGAAGCCGCGGAACGGATCCTCGGCATAGACGCGGGCCTCCATGGCCCAGCCCTTCAGCTGCACCTGCTCCTGGGTGAAGGCGAGCTTCTCGCCGGCGGCCACCCGGATCATCTGCTCGACCAGGTCCAGGCCGGTGATCATCTCGGTGACCGGGTGCTCGACCTGCAGACGCGTGTTCATCTCGAGGAAATAGAACTGGCCGGTGGCGCCGCCGACGATGAATTCCACCGTGCCGGCCGACTTGTAGTTGACGGCCCGCGCCAGGGCACAGGCCTGCTCGCCCATGGCCTTGCGGGTTTCCTCGGTCAGGAACGGGCTTGGGGCCTCCTCGATCACCTTCTGGTGGCGGCGCTGGATCGAGCACTCGCGCTCGTGCAGGTAGAGCACGTTGCCGTGGCCGTCGGCCAGCACCTGGATCTCGATGTGGCGCGGCTGCTCGATGAACTTTTCCACGAACACGCGGTCGTCGGCGAAGGACGCCTTGGCCTCGTTGGTGGCCGAGGTGAAGCCCTCGCGCGCCTCGGCGTCGTTCCAGGCCAGGCGCATGCCCTTGCCGCCGCCGCCGGCCGACGCCTTGATCATCACCGGATAGCCGATCTCGGCGGCGATCTTCACCGCCTCGTCGGCGTCCTTGATCACCCCCATGTAGCCGGGCACGGTGTTGACCCCGGCGGCCGCCGCCAGCTTCTTGGATTCGATCTTGTCGCCCATGGCGGCGATGGCGTGGGCGTCGGGGCCGATGAAGGCGATGCCGGCCTTGGCTAGCGCCTCCTGGAACTCGCGCTTTTCCGACAGGAAGCCATAGCCGGGATGCACCGCCTCGGCCCCGGTCTTCCGGCAGGCCTCGACGATCCGGTCGACCACCAGATAGCTTTGCGCCGACGCCGCCGGCCCGATGGCCACCGCCTCGTCGGCCATCTGCACGTGGAGCGCGTCGCGATCGGCCTCGGAATACACCGCCACCGTCTTGATGCCCATCTTCTTGGCAGTCTTGATGACCCGGCAGGCGATCTCACCGCGATTGGCGATCAGGATCTTCGAGAACATCGGCAACGTCCCCCTTGGGAGAGAAGAATTCGGTTCACCACGAAGGCACGAAGGCACGAAGATCAAGGGAAGGAGAGGTGTCCGCGCGCACCGGCGCGCAAAAGCCATTCTTCCGTCTTCGTGCCCTCCTTCGTGCCTTCGTGCCTTCGTGGTTAAAATCCACGCCTAAAGCGGAATGTTCCCGTGCTTGCGCTGCGGGTTCTTCACGTCCTTGTCCTTCAGCATGGCCAGCGAGCGGCAGATGCGCTTGCGGGTCGAGCGGGGCAGGATGACGTCGTCGATGAAGCCCCGGTGGCCGGCGATGAACGGGTTGGCGAACTTGGCGCGGTATTCCTCGGTGCGCTCGGCGATCTTGGCGGCGTCGCCGATGTCGGAGCGGAAGATGATCTCGACCGCGCCCTTGGGGCCCATCACCGCGATCTCGGCGGTCGGCCAGGCGAAGTTGACGTCGCCGCGCAGGTGCTTCGAGCTCATCACGTCGTAGGCGCCGCCATAGGCCTTGCGGGTGATCACGGTGACCTTGGGCACCGTGCACTCGGCGTAGGCATAGAGCAGCTTGGCGCCGTGCTTGATGATGCCGCCGTATTCCTGCGCGGTGCCGGGCAGGAAGCCGGGCACGTCGACGAAGGTGATGATCGGCACGTTGAAGGCGTCGCAGAAGCGCACGAAGCGCGCCGCCTTGATCGACGAAGCGATGTCCAGGCAGCCGGCCAGCACCATGGGCTGGTTGGCGACGATGCCCACCGTGCGGCCTTCCATCCGCGCGAAGCCGACGACGATGTTGCCGGCAAATGTCGGCTGCACCTCGAAGAAGTCGCCTTCGTCGACCACCTTGGTGATCAGCTCCTTCATGTCGTAGGGCTTGTTGGGATTGTCCGGGATCAGGGTGTCGAGGCTGGGTTCCAGCCGCTCCGGACTGTCGGCGGTCGGACGCACCGGCGGCTTCTCGCGGTTCGAGCCGGGCAGGAAGTCGATGAAGCGGCGCAACTGCAAGAGCGCCTCGACGTCGTTCTCGAAGGCGAGATCGGCGACGCCCGACCTGGAGGTGTGGGTCACCGCGCCGCCCAGCTCTTCCGCCGTCACCGTCTCGTGGGTCACCGTCTTGACCACGTCGGGGCCGGTGACGAACATGTAGCTGCTGTCCTTCACCATGAAGATGAAGTCGGTCATCGCCGGCGAATACACCGCGCCGCCGGCGCACGGCCCCATGATCAGCGAGATCTGCGGCACCACGCCGGACGCCATCACGTTCCGCTGGAACACCTCGGCATAGCCGGCCAGCGACGCGACGCCCTCCTGGATGCGCGCCCCGCCCGAGTCGTTGAGGCCGATCACCGGCGCGCCCACCTGCACCGCCTTGTCCATGATCTTGCAGATCTTCTCGGCGTGGCTCTCCGACAGCGAGCCGCCGAACACGGTGAAATCCTGGGAGAACACGAACACCAGCCGCCCGTTGACCGTGCCGTAGCCGGTCACCACGCCGTCACCCGGGATCGACTGCTCGCCCATGCCGAAGTCGGTGCAGCGGTGCTCGACGAACATGTCCCATTCCTCGAAGGACCCTTCGTCCAGCA
>JBLNCT010000009.1:0-22816 GCA_050260915.1 Parcubacteria group bacterium | reverse complement strand
TGCTGCAACTGGCCGAGCGGGCGTTGGGCGCCGAGGCAGGCGAGGGCGCGCCGCTCGCCGCTTCGGACACCTTCACCGGCGGCCAGGCGCCGACCACCCGCGCGCTGGAGCAGGCGCATCTGGTGATCCTGCTGCCCGCGCCGGGCGCCCACGACGAGGACTACTTCGCCCTTCGGCTGTTCGCCGAGGCGCTCGGCGGCGGCATGTCCTCGCGGCTGTTCCAGGAGGCGCGGGAGAAGCGCGGGCTCGCCTATTCCATCGACGCCTACGCCGAGACCTACTCCGACACCGGCGTGCTGGGCGTCTATGCCGGGTGCCAGGCGAAGGACGCGGCCGAACTGGCGCGGGTGACGGCGGCTGAGATCGCCGGGCTTGGCGCACAGATCGGCGACGCCGAACTCGCCCGCTGCAAGGCTCAGCTGAAGGCGCACCTCTTCATGTCCGCCGAGCGCCCGCTGGTGCGCGCCGAGCAGAGCGCCGGCCAGACGCTGCTGTTCGGCCATCCGCTGACCTCCGACCACCTCGCCGCCGCCATCGACGCGGTAACGTCGGCCGACATCGCCCGCGTCGCCGAACGGATCGTGAGCCCCCGCCGCGCCGCCTGCTCGGTGCTGGGGCCCAAGGGAGCCATGAAGGCGCCGGAGAGCTTTGAGAAAGCCCTCTTCTCATAACCCCTCCCCCTCGAGGGGGGAGGGGCAGGGGTGGGGGTGTGGCCGCTGAGCTGGGCGAAATGCGCCGTTGGGCTCAGATCCAAACAGCGCCATTCCGTCACCTCTCTGCACTCACCCCCATCCCCGGCCCTTCCCCCCTCGAGGGGGAAGGGTGATTATAGGTTATGGCCCTGCTCGACTTCATGACTCCGGAAAGCGGTCTGCGGCTGACCGGTGAGGGCGTGCGGCTGCGGCCGCCGAAGTGGGCCGACTTCGCCGAGTGGGCGGAGCTGCGCCGACTGTCCCGCGCCTTCCTGCAGCCGTGGGAGCCGACCTGGGCCGAGGACGACCTCACCCGCGCGGCTTTCAGGCGGCGGCTGGCTACCTACCAGCGCGACATGGACATGGGGGTGGCCTACCCCTTCTTCGTCTTCCGCGAGGAGGACGGGAAGCTGGTCGGCGCGATCACCGTTTCCAACGTCCGCCGCGGCGTCGCCCAGATGTGCTCCATCGGCTACTGGGTCGGCCAGCCCTTCACCCGGCGCGGCTATACGCTCGCGGCGGTGAAGACCGTCTGCCGGTTCGCCTTCGAGCAGCTGGGCCTGCACCGCGTGGAGGCGGCCTGCATCCCGACCAACGAAGCCTCGGCGGGCGTGCTGCTGAAGGCCGGGTTCGAGGAAGAGGGCCACGCCAAGGCCTACCTGAAGATCGACGGCGACTGGCGTGACCATCGCCTCTTTGGTTTGCTGTCGCCGGAATTGGCCCAGCGCTTCAGTAAATAAACCCCGGTCATCCCGGCGAAGGCCGGGACCCAGATTCAGCCTGAGCGCCCGGTGGGTTTCACCTGGGCCCCGGCCTTCGCCGGGGAGACGGTTAGAGTTTGGACAGCAGGTTTTCCAACTCAGCCATGTCCGGCGGCAGCGGCGTCTCGAACCGCAGCGCCTGCCCCGTGATCGGGTGGGTGAAGCCCAGCACCGCCGCGTGCAGCGCCTGGCGCTCGAGCCCGGCTTCCTTGATCGCCTCGCGCACCGCGGACGCCGCCGGGCCGGACCCGTAGGTCGGGTCGCCCAGGCACGGCGTCCCCTTCGAGGCCAGGTGCACCCGGATCTGGTGCGTGCGCCCCGTCTGGAGGCGGCAGGCGACGCGGGCGGCCAGCGGCTTTTCCTGCGGGCCGAAAACACGTTCGACGATGTAGTGGGTCACCGCCTCGCGCCCGCCGCTCTTCAGCACCGCCATCTTCTTGCGGTCGTGGGTGGAGCGGCCGATCAGCGTCTCGATGGTTCCCTTGCGCGGGTTCGGCGCGCCTCGGGTGAGCGCGATGTAGACCCGCTCGATCTCGTGTTTGGAGAACAGCGCCGACAGCGCCTGGTGCGCGGCGTCGGTCTTGGCCGCGACCATGACGCCGGAGGTGTCCTTGTCCAGCCGGTGCACGATCCCCGGCCGCGCCACCCCGCCGATGCCGGAGAGGCTGGCGCCACAGTGGTGGAGGAGGGCGTTGACCAGGGTGTGGCTGGGCGTGCCCGGTCCCGGGTGGGCGGCCATGCCGGCGGGCTTGTTGACGACGATCAGATGCGCGTCTTCGAACAGCACATCGAGCGGGATGTTCTCAGGCTCCGGCTCGGCGGGTTCCGGCGGCGGGATCAGCAGGGTGTAGAGGCCGGGCGCGGCCTTGGCCGAGGCGTCCTTCAGCGGCTTGTCGGCGAGGCTCACCTGACCGTCGGCGATCAGCGCCTGCACACGGGCGCGGGAAAGTTCGGGCAGCTTGCCGGCCAGCGTCTTGTCGAGCCGGCCGCCCGCCTCATCCACGCCCACCTCGACGATGCGTACGCCCGGAACGTCCGGGTCGAAGTCGTCGTCGGTCTCGGGCTCGGGCATGGCCGGAACTTAGCCGTACTGGTCAGGATGCGCACTTCCCTTTCCGGGCAGATGGTTGAGTATGCAACCAACGGGCAAAACGGGAGGGGATCATGAAGCTCAATCGGCGCGGGGCCCTCGCCCTGCTGGGCGGCGGGGCGGCGGCGGCCACCGCGGCGTCTTCGGCGAGGGCGTCGCAGAAGATCAGTTTCCAGCACGGCGTCGCGTCGGGCGATCCGATGCAGGACGGCGTGGTGATCTGGACGCGCCTGACGCCCGCCGATCCAAAGGCGGAGCGGGCGAGCGCCAACTACGTGGTAACCACCGCAAACGGCAAGCGCGTGCAGAACGGCCGGGTCTTCACGAGCGCCGCCCGGGACTTCACGGCGAAAGTCGAGCTGACCGGCCTCGAGCCCGGGCGCGAGTATCTCTACTGGTTCGAAAACGGCGGGGTGAAGTCACCCATCGCTCGGACACGGACCCTGCCGAGCGGCCACATCGACGACCTCGTGCTGGCGGTGGCGAGCTGTGCGCTTTGGACGGGCGGCTACTACAATGCCTACCAGGCGATCGCCGACCAGCACCGCGTCGATGCCGTGCTGCACCTCGGAGACTACATCTACGAGTATGGCATGGACGGCTACGGCGGCGAGATCGGCGCCAAGATCGGCCGGACCGTCGATCCGACGCACGAGATTCTGACGCTGGCCGACTACCGCCGCCGGCACGCGCAGGCGAAGTCCGACCCGATGCTGCAAGCCGCCCACGCCAGGGCGCCCTGGATCGTGGTCTGGGACGATCACGAGGTGGCCAACGACGACTGGATGGGCGGGGCGGAGAACCACCAGCCGAACGAGGGCCTCTGGTCCGACCGCAAGGCAGCCGCCCTTCGCGCCTGGTACGAGTGGATGCCGATCCGCGATCCCAAGCCCGGCCGCCCGTTCGAGGCGATCAACCGCAGCTTCCAGTTCGGCGACCTCGCCACGCTGATCATGCTGGAGACGCGGCTCACGGCCCGGACGCACCAGCTCGACTACGCCACCGACATGGTGGTCGACGGAAAGCCGGACCCGCAGGCCTTCATGGGCAAGTACCTCGATCCCTCGCGCACCATGATGGGTCCGGCGCAGGAGGCCTGGCTCGCCGACCAGCTGAAGGCGTCGGTCGCCTCCGGCCATCGCTGGCAGGTGCTGGGCAACCAGGTGGTCATGGCGCGCGTGGTCATGCCGGATGTCAGCAAGAAGATGACGGCGGAAGCCTATGGGCAGCTGATGGCGAACCTGCCCGCGGACGTTCGCGCCATCGCTAGCCAGGCGCCCGCAATCGCGGCGGCGGGACTGCCCTACGACCTCGACGCCTGGGACGGCTATCCGGCGGCGCGGGAGCGGGTCTACGGGATGTTCAAGGCGGCGAACGCCACGCCGGTGGTCGTCTCCGGCGACAGCCACGCCTTCTGGGCCAACGACCTGCATGACGCGGCCGGCCAGCGGGTCGCCGCCGAGTTCGGCACGGCGGGGATCACCAGCCCGGGCATCGCCGACATCCTGGTCGGCGCGCCGATCAACGAGGCCTTCGAGGAGCGCAACAAGGAGGTGCTCTACACCGACCACGGCGCCAAGGGCTTCGTGCTGCTGACGCTGACCCGCGAGGCCGCGACGGCGGACATCGTCGGCGTCTCGACCGTCTATGCGCCGAAGGCTGAGACGAAGGTGCTGAAGCGCTTCCGTGTCGAGCCGGCCGCGAATGGGGTAGGCGCGGTGACGGAGATTTCGTAGAGGGCGGTCAACCTTTCCGTAAGGCGACGCCAGGACTCTCCGCGCCGATGCCGCTCCCCGTCCGCAAAACGCCGATGCTGACCCTCGTCGTGCCCGTGCACAACGAGACCGGCTCCATCGAGCCGTTCCTCAGCCGCACCGTCCCGATCCTGAAGGGCCTCGGCGACTACGAAATCCTGTTCGTCGACGATGGCTCGACCGACGCGACGCTCGCCGAGCTGGTCGCCGCCCACAAGGCCGACCCGCACGTCCGCATCGTCGCCCTGTCGCGGAACTTCGGAAAGGACACCGCGCTGGCGGCGGGGCTCGCCCATGCCACCGGCCATGCGGTCATCCCCATCGACGTCGACCTGCAGGACCCGCCCGAAGTCATTCCGGAGATGGTCACGAAGTGGCGCGAGGGCTTCGATGTCGTCAACGCCCGCCGGGCCGACCGCTCGTCGGACACCTGGCTGAAGCGGACGACGGCCAAGCTCTTCTACCAGGTGTTCAACCAGATGGCCGACCGGCCGATCCTGGAGAACGTCGGCGACTTCCGCCTGCTCGACCGGCGTGTGGTGGACGTCCTGAACCGCTTTCCCGAGCGGGCGCGGTTCATGAAGGGGCTGTTCTCCTGGGTGGGCTTCTCCCACTGCACCATCGACTACCAGCGCGCCAACCGGCACGCGGGCGAGTCGAAGTGGAAGTACTGGAAGCTCTGGAACTTCGCGGTCGATGGCATCGCCAGCTTCACGACCGTGCCGCTGCGCATCTGGACCTACTTCGGCGCGGTGACGGCGCTGCTCGCCTTCGTCTACGCCGCGGTGCTGGTGGTCCGGACCCTGATCTTCGGGATCGACACGCCGGGCTACGCCTCGCTGATGGTGGTGGTGCTGTTCATGGGCGGGATCAACCTGCTCTCGCTCGGCGTCATCGGCGAGTACCTCGGCCGCACCTACACCGAGGTAAAGGGCCGGCCGCTCTACATCGTCGACCGGACGTGGGGGTTCGAGCCTACTCCGCGAGCGCCCAGACGCGCGCCATCACGAAAGTGAACGGCGGCACCGTCACCAGCACGACTGCCAGGCTCAGCGCGAACGGCCACCCCATCCTGACCGTCAGCGCATAGACGATCGCCTGATTGAGACCGAACGAGACCAGCGACAGCACCGCGAACTTCGCAAACGCGTGGGCGCGCCAGGGCTCGACACGGAAGGTGACGATGGCGTTGCCGAGGTAGGAGACCGCCAGCGCGCAGCAGAAGGCGACGGTATTGGCGACCAGCGGCGCCAGCCCAAGCCACCGGTGAGTGGACAGCGCGACCGCCAGGTGCGTGGCGCTGGCCGCCGCCCCGAACACCACGAACCACGGCAACTGCCGCCGAACGCTCACGCCTTCTTTCCGATGATCACGATCGAAAGCCCGAACGGCAGCGAGCCGCGCCGCAGCCAGCCGGCCTCCGAAGCGAACAGCCCCTGCAGGATGCGGTTTACGCCGGCGGAGGGCATGGCGTCGTCTTCGGTGCGGATGCCGAGCAGGTTCTTCGTCACCCGCACGGCCGCGGCCAGCGGGAAGAGCAGGGCGTTGAAGTAGCTCGCCCGCTCGATCTTCAGCCCCGCCTCGGCAAACAGCCGCTTCATCTGGCCAAGGGTGTAGCGGCGCTTGTGGTGGTGGAGCTCGTCGTGGTGGCTCCACATCCACTGGTAGGCCGGCACCGTCGCGACCAGATGGCCGCCGCTCTTCAGCAGCCCGGCGAGCGCCGCCACGGCCTCGCGGTCCTGGTCTACATGCTCGATCACGTCGAAGCAGCAGACGGCGTCGAAGCTCTCCGGCGCATACGGCAGCCTGTCGGGCAGGAAACCCGGATCCACCTGCACGCCCCAGTGCTCGGCCACGTACTTGCGCGACGGCTCGTCGGGCTCCATCGCCTGCACGGCGCCGAAGCGGCCAAGCAGCTTCAGGTTGCCGCCGGCTCCGCAGCCCGCCTCCAGGATGCGCGCGTCCTTGGGCAGGCCCAGGTCGCCGATCAACCGGGCAAGGATCGCGCGGCGCCCGGCGAACCACCAGTGGTCCTGCTCCAGCGCCTGCAGCCGTTCGTAGATCACGCGTTCCATGGGCGCGTCCTACCACCAAAGCTGTTACCGGGACACGAACGCCGTTAACCGTAAGTCAGGCTTCCGACTTCATAGCCTCGCTTATGGCCAAGCAAGACCCCATCGCCCGCTTCATCCCGCCGCTGTTCGTGCCGCTGCTGGTGGCGCTGGCGATGTACTACGTCGTGATGTTCACGCCGCGCGTCCTCTACGACGGCGACACCTTCTGGCAGCTGGGCGCCGGCCTGAAGATGCTGGAACTGCACACCATCTTCAAAACCGACCCCTTCTCCTACACCATGCCGGGCGCGCCCTGGCACACGCACGAATGGCTGTCGGAGATCTTCTTCGCGCTGGCCTACAAGGTCGGCGGCTGGAGCGCGGTGGTGATGCTGGGCGGGCTCACGACGGGGCTGGCCGCCTTCATCATGGGGCGCTGGATCGCCCGCTACCTGCCGCCGCTCTCGACGATCGCCATGCTGGCGCTGGCCTTCTACGCCATGTCGCCGAGCACGCTGGTGCGGCCGCACCTGCTGGCGCTGCCGATCCTGGCCTTCTGGACGGTATCGCTGCTCAAGGCGCGGGAGGCGAACCGCGCGCCCTCGCTCTGGCTGCTGCCGCTGATGACGCTGTGGGCCAACATGCACGGCGGCTACATCTTCGGCCTGGCGCTGATCGGCCCCTTCGCGCTGGAGGCGCTGGTCACCGCGCCGCGCGAGAAGTGGCTGGACGTCGTCTGGCGCTGGGGCCTGTTCGGCGTGCTGGCGCTCGGCGCGGCGCTGATCACCCCGCACGGCGTCTACGGCCTGATCTTCCCCTTCAAGGTCGCTTCGATGAAGAGCCTGAAGGACATCGTCGAGTGGAAGGCCGCCGACTTCTCCAAGCCGACGCCGCTTGAGGAAGCCTTCATGGCGGTGCTGCTGGTCTCCTTCGTGCGAGGCGTGAGGGTGCCCTGGGTCCGCGCGCTCGTGGTGCTGGGCCTGCTCGCCATGGCGCTGCAGCACATCCGCCACGTCATCGTGCTGGCCGTCGTCGCCCCGCTGATCCTGGCCAAGCCCTTCGGCGAGGCGCTGGAGCCGGAGCATGAGCCTCATTTCGAGCGCTTCGCGAAGCAGACGCTGACGGTCGCGCTGGCCGCTTTTATCGGACTGACTGCCTCGCGCTTCGTCTTCCCGCTGGTGCGCAAGGACGACGTTCACTCGCCCGTCACGGCCTTCAACTCGGTGCCCGCAGACCTGCGCACGCATCGGGTGTTCAACAGCTACGCGCTCGGCGGCTACCTGATCTACAAGGGCATCCCGGTCTTCATCGACGGCCGCGCCGACATGTACGGCGACGACTTCACCGCCCAGTACCTGAAGATCGCGCGCTCGACCGATCCGGCCATGGTGGCGCAGGCGCAGAAGAAGTGGGGCTTCGACTGGGCGATCATCGAAGCCGACACCGCCGTCATCAAGGCGTTCGAGAAGGCGCCGGGCTGGAAGAAGACCTACTCCGACAAGGTCGCGACGGTCTTCGTGCGCGAAGGCTACGACCGCTCGACGAGCTTGCCGCCCTCGACCGCCCGGTAGAAGCAGGACCGGAACCCCACGTGGCAGGCGCCGCCGTCACCCTGCGGCAGCACCTTCAGCAGCACCGCGTCCTGGTCGCAGTCGACCCGGATCTCGACCACCTTCTGCACCTGGCCCGACGTCTCGCCCTTCTTCCAGAGGGCGTTGCGGGAGCGGCTGAAGTAGTGCGCCTCGCCGGTGTCGAGCGTGAGCCTGAGCGCCTCGGCATTCATCCACGCCAGCATCAGGACTTCGCCGGTGTCGGCGTGCTGAGCCACCGCCGCGACGAGGCCGTTCGCGTCGAACCGAGGGGCGATGACGTCGCCGCGTTCGAGCGCTTCGGTCGTGGGGGCGGCTGGGAAGTCGGCCATGGGTGTGTTCTTACAGTCTTCCCCCTCTGGGGGAAGTACCGGCGAAGCCGGGGATGGGGGCTCCCGCGCACCGAGTCAGCGGGCTTGAGCCCCCTCAGTCCGCATTCGCGGACAGCTCCCCCAGAGGGGGAGCACCTTGGCCTACCGCCGGTTCACGAAGTCCAGGAACCGCCGCTGCAGTTCCTTGTCGGTCTTGAAGACGCCGGTGAACTGGGTGGTGATCGTCGAGACGTGCCGGTGGTGGACGCCCCGCGTCGTCATGCACTGGTGCTCGGCGTCGATCAGGACGGCCACGCCCGCGGGCTTGAGGCTGTCGGTGATGGCGTCGGCGATCTGCTGGGTCATCGTCTCCTGGGTCTGGAGACGCCGCGCGAAGATTTCGACCACCTTGGCGAGCTTGGAGATGCCCACCACCCGGTTCGTCGGCATGTAGGCGACGTAGGCCTTGCCGAGGAACGGGGCCATGTGGTGCTCGCAGTGGCTCTCCACCTCGATGTCACGCAGCATGACGATGTCGTCGTAGCCCTGCACGTCCTCGAAGGTGCGATTGAGCTCTTTCGCTGGGTCGGCCTTGTAGCCGCTGAACCATTCGTCATAGGCGTCGACGACGCGCTTGGGGGTGTCGATCACGCCTTCGCGGCGGGGGTCGTCGCCGGCCCAGGCGATCAGCGTGCGCACGGCTTCCATCGCTTCTTCGCGGGTCGGGCGCTTCGCGGGCTCAAGGCCGTCGGCGGCGCCGATCAGGGTCCGGTCGCGGGTCAAGGCGTCCATATCGGGCAAAAGTCTTTCCAGGGCTGAGTTGCGCCGGAGCGCCTTCGCCCCGGAATTACGCGTGCCACCCTCCACAAAGAAGGCTCCCAGGCCCGTGGCCTAGCCTTCCTCGCACAGCTATATGGGGCAACCCCGTCACTCGACAACCTCTGCCGTTACGTCACCCATGCCCCTGCGCCTCTACGACACCATGACCCGCGAGAAGCGGGACTTCGTTCCTCGCGATGAGAAGCGGGTGACGATCTATGTCTGCGGGCCGACGGTCTATGGCTACGCCCACATCGGCAACGCCCGGCCGGTGGTGGTGTTCGACGTGCTGTTCCGGGTCCTGCGCAACCTCTATGGCGAGGACGCGGTGGTCTATGCGCGCAACGTCACCGACGTGGACGACAAGATCAACGCCAAGGCCGCGGCCGAGGGCGTCGACATCTCGGTGATCACCGACCGCTACCTCGCCGCCTACCACGAGGACATGGGGGCGCTGGGGGCTCTGCGGCCGACGCTGGAGCCCCGCGCGACGGCGCATATCGAAGCCATGCAGCAGCAGATCGCCGCGCTCATCCAGCAGGGCAAGGCATACGCCGAGCAGGGTCACGTGCTGTTCGACACCCAGAGCTTCCCCGACTACGGCAAGCTGTCGGGCAGGCCGCTGGACGAGATGATCGCCGGCGCGCGCGTCGAGGTCGCGCCCTACAAGCGCCACCCGGCCGACTTCGTGCTCTGGAAGCCGTCGAAGCCCGGCGAACCAGTCTGGGAGAGCCCCTGGGGGCCCGGCCGCCCCGGCTGGCACATCGAATGTTCGGCGATGATAGAGAGCGAGCTTGGCCTGCCGATCGACATCCACGGCGGCGGCATCGACCTCATCTTCCCGCACCACGAGAACGAGCTCGCCCAGGGCGTCTGCGCCCACGGCGGCGGAGAGTTCGCGCGCTACTGGATGCACAACGGCTTCCTCGACATGGCCGGCGAGAAGATGAGCAAGAGCCTCGGCAACGTCGTCGTGCCCCACGACCTGCTGAAGGCCGTGCCGGGCGAGGTGCTGCGCTGGGCCTTGCTGTCGGCCCACTACCGCCAGCCGCTGGACTGGACCGAGGCGCTGATCGAACAGTCGCGGGCGTCGCTGGATCGGCTCTACGGCGCGCTGCAGCGGGTGAAGGGGATCAAGGCCGAGCCCGCCGAGCCGCCGGCTGCCTTCCTCGAAGCGCTCACCGACGACCTCAACACGCCGCGCGCATCGGCCGAACTCTTCGCGCTGGCGAAGTCGCTGGAGACCGCCCACGGCGAGGCCGAGAAGGCGCGGTTGAAAGGCGAGCTGCTCGGCGCCGCAAACCTGCTCGGCTTCCTGGGCCAGGACCCCGACGTCTGGTTCGCCGGCGGCGCCGACGAGGAGCTGCGCACGCGCGTGGAAGAACTCCTCGCTCTGCGCGCCGAGGCCCGAAAAGCCAAGGATTGGCCCACGGCAGACCTCATTCGCGGGCAGCTGGACGCGCTGGGGGTGATCGTGATGGATGGGCCCCAGGGGGCGGCCTGGCGTCTGAAGGAACCCGTCTGAATGGGCGTGAAACTCGAACACCGCATCGGCATCCAGGCCCCGGCGGATGTCATCTGGGAGAGCCTGGTCGACATCGCCGGCTGGGAGAACTGGAATCCGCTCTATCCCCGCGCCGAGGGCACGATCCGGATCGGCAACGTCCTCAACCTGACGGTCAACATCCCCGACCAGAAGCCGCGCGAGATTCACCCGCGTATCCTCGACTGGGCGCCGGCCGACCATATCCACTGGACGCTGTCGATGATGGGCGGACTGGTGAAGACCATCCGCTACCTGGAGATCGAAGTGCTGTCCGAGACGGGCTGCATCTTCTCCAACGGCGAGATCTTCGACGGCCTGCTCGGGCCCAGCATCGCCCGCCGCTACCGCCGCCAGCTCCGCGCCGCCTTCGCTTCCATGGGCGAGGCCCTGCAGGCGCGCGCCGAGGCCGCATGGCGTGAGCGGCAGCGTGCGCCCACATAAGCTGCGATGATCGATGACCTTTACAGCGCGAAAATCCTGACGCTGGCCGCGAACATGCCGCGCGCGGGGCGCCTGGCCGCGCCCGACGCGAGCTCGGAGAAGGTCGCCAAGCTGTGCGGCAGCCGCATCCACGTCGATGTGAAGGTCAAGGACGGCGCCGTCGTCGACTTCGCCCAGGAGGTGAAGGCCTGCGCGCTCGGGCAGGCCGCCGCAGCAATCCTCGGCGAGCACGTCATCGGGGCCAGCCTTGACGAAATCGTCGCCGCGAGGGATTCCCTGCGCTCCATGCTCAAGTCCGGCGGTCCAGCGCCGACCGGACGCTTCAAGGACCTCGCCGTGCTTGCGCCCGTGAAGGACTACCCGCAACGCCACGCTTCGACGCTCCTCGCGTTCGAGGCCGCTGCGGAGGCTGTCCGGGCGGCGAGCCGAACTACCGGCGCCGACGCTGCTTGATCGCGCGCTCACCCGTGCGATAAGCGCCGGGCTTCGTTCACCCACCCAAGCGTTGGCATGAACTCCTATGAACGCGGCGTTCGCCTGGGTCTGAAGACCTACAAGGCCACGCTGTCGCCCCTGATCGGGCAGCACTGCCGCTATGTTCCGACCTGCTCGGAGTATGCAGCGCAGGCCCTGATCGAGCACGGGCCGGTCCGCGGCGCATGGCTCGCCGCCCGGCGCGTGTGCCGATGCAATCCCTGGGGCGGTTCGGGCTATGACCCGGTGCCGCCGCGAAAGTGTGAAACGACATGATCGACCTGGTTTTCCCCGACGGCTCCGTCCGCCAGTTCCCGGAAGGCACGAGCGGCCGCGACGTCGCAAACTCCATCTCGCCCTCGCTGGCCAAACGCACGCTGCTGGTTCGCCTGGACGGCAAGCTCCTCGACTACGACCGTCCGCTGCCCGGCGGCGGCAAGATCGAGCTCGTCGGCCGCGACGATCCCGACGCGCTCGACACCATCCGCCACGACACGGCCCACGTGCTGGCGGAAGCGGTGCAGGAGCTGTTCCCCGGCACGCAGGTGACGATCGGGCCGAACGTCGAGGACGGCTTCTATTACGACTTTGCGCGCGAGGAGCCGTTCAGCCTCGACGACCTGCCGAAGATCGAACAGCGGATGCGCGAGATCGTCGACCGCGACGAGAAGATCACGCGCGAGGTCTGGGACCGGGACGAAGCCATCGCCCACTTCGAAGGCATCGGCGAGAAGTACAAGGCCGAGATCATCCGCGACCTGCCGGGCTCCGACGAGATCACGGTCTATCGTCAGGGAAACTGGAAGGACCTCTGCCGGGGGCCGCACCTGCCCTCGACCAAGGCGGTCGGCAAGGCGTTCAAGCTGACCAAGCTCGCCGGCGCCTACTGGCGGGGCGACCAGAAGAACGCCCAGCTGCAGCGCATCTACGGCACGGCCTGGGCGTCTGAAGAGGATCTCGAAGCCTACCTCAAGCGCATTGAGGAGGCGGAGAAGCGCGACCACCGCAAGCTGGGGCGCCAGCTCGACCTCTTCCACATGCAGGAAGAGGGCCGGGGCATGGTCTTCTGGCACCCGAAGGGCTGGACGCTCTGGCGCGTGCTCGAGGACTACATGCGCCGCCGCCTCGATGCGGCCGGCTACGTCGAGGTCAAGACGCCCCAGGTGCTCGACCGCACCTTCTGGGAGAAATCCGGCCACTGGGAGAAGTACCGCCCCAACATGTTCGTCTGCGAGACGGTCGAGGGCGAGGTCCTGTCCATCAAGCCGATGAACTGCCCCGGCCACGTGCAGATCTTCGACCAGGGCCAGCGGTCATACCGGGAACTACCGATCCGCATGGCGGAGTTCGGCGCCTGCCACCGCTATGAGCCGTCCGGCGCGCTGCATGGTCTGATGCGGGTGCGCGGCTTCGTGCAGGACGACGCCCATATCTTCTGCCGCGAGGACCAGATCGTCGAGGAGACGCGCCGGTTCGTCGAACTGACGCGGATGATCCACGCCGACCTCGGCATGGAGACCGCCTACATCAACCTGGCCACGCGCCCGGAGCTGCGGGCGGGCTCGGACGAGTTCTGGGACAAGGCCGAGGGGATGCTGGCCGAGGCCGCACGCCTGGCCGGGGTCGAGCCGAAGATCGCCGAGGGAGACGGCGCCTTCTACGCCCCCAAGCTCGACTTCATCGTCAAGGACGCCATCGGCCGCGAATGGACCTGCGGCACGCTTCAGCTCGACTACGTGCTGCCCGAGCGGCTGGGCGCCGAGTACGTGGCCGAGGACGGGTCGAAGCAGCGGCCGGTGATGCTGCACCGCGCGATCCTGGGCTCCTTCGAGCGCTTCATCGGCATCATGATCGAGAACTACGGCGGCGCATTCCCGCTGTGGCTCGCGCCCACGCAGGTGGTGGTCGCCACGATCACCTCAGACGCCGACGGCTATGCCGACGAAGCCGCCGCGAAACTCCGTGCGGCCGGCCTGCGCGTCGAGACCGACCTGCGCAACGAGAAGGTCGGCTACAAGGTCCGCGAGCACTCGCTCCAGAAGGTCCCCGTCATCGCCGTCGTCGGCCGCAACGAAGCCGCCGAAGGCAAGGTGGCGCTCCGCCGCCTCGGCTCGCAGGAGCAGACGGTCGTCACGCTGGACGAGGCCATCGCCGCCCTGACCGCAGAGGCGACGCCGCCGGATCTGCGCTAGGCGCCGACCGCCTTGCGCAGAATCGCGTTGATCCGGCTCTGCCAGCCGGGGCCGCTCGCGCGGAAGCGTTCCACCACGATGGGATCGAGCCTGAGCGTCACCTGCTGCTTGGGTTCGGCGGCAAGCGGGCGTCCGCGTTTGTAGGGCTCCAGGATGCGCGGCGATCCGGGTTCGGTCAGCGTGCCGCGCGCCGGGCGAATTACCTTGCCGCCGACGCTGAGCTGGGCCCGGGCGAACTGGTCGTCCGTCCATTCCGGCGCATCGTCCGGATCAATCCAGGTGGACTCTGAATCTTTCTCTTTCCCGCTCATTGCACTTCCTCATCGATATGACGTGGCGATCGTCGCCGCGCGGCGTCCACACCACCATGACCATCGTCTCGTCCAGGTACCCGACGGTCTGATAACGCGCCTCGCCGTAGTCCCGGCGTTGGTCGGCCATCGTGTACTGGACACTCTCGAACACCTTTCCAGCGTCGGCGAAATCGAGGCCTCGTTCAGCAAGCGTGCGGGCGCGTTTCTCGGCATGAAAGATAATCCGCATTCGCCCCCCGGCTCTCGCGAATAAATGTAGCTACGAAAATACTGGAGTCAAGTTTGTAGCTACAAAAATCGCGCGCCTTTGCGCTTGCCAGCCGAGGGACTTCAAACGTACGTTTGAAATCCCCCGCTGACCGCTGAGGCTTGCCCCCATGGACCTCGACCTGCTTCCCGAACACGTGGCGTTTCGCGCCGAGGTGCGCGAGTGGATCGAGGCGAACTTTCCCCAATCGGTGCGCGAGAAGCAGCGGACGGGCGAGCCGCTGACCAAGGAGGACATCCTCTCCTGGCACCGCATCCTCTACAAAAAGGGGTGGCTGACGCCGTCGTGGCCGGTCCAGTACGGCGGCACGGGCTGGGATCCGGTGCGGCGCTACATCTTCTCCGAAGAGCTGGCGCGGGCGAATACCACGCCGCCATCGTTCGGGCTCGGGATGATCGGGCCGGTGCTCTACACCTTCGGCAGCGAGAAGCAGAAGGAAGAGCTGCTCAAACCCACGCTCTCCGGCGACATCTGGTGGTGCCAGGGCTACTCCGAGCCCGGCGCCGGGTCCGACCTCGCGAGCCTGACGACCCGCGCCGAGCGGTTCACCGGCGACGACGGGCGCGAGTACTACCGCGTCAACGGCCAGAAGACCTGGACGACCCAAGGCCACTTCGCCGACTGGGGATTTTTTCTGGTCCGCACCGACCCCACGGCCAAGAAGCAGGAGGGCATCACCTTCCTGCTGATCGACATGAAGACGCCCGGCGTGACGGTGCGGCCCATCATCACCATCGAGGGCGGCCACGAGGTCAACGACACCTTCCTGGAAGACGTCATCGTGCCGGTCGAAAACCGCATCGGCGAGGAGAACAAGGGCTGGACGGTCGCCAAGTACCTGCTCGGCCATGAGCGCACCGGCATCGCGGGCGTGGCGCGGTCCAAGCGCGGCATCGAACGGCTGCGCGAGATCGCGGCGGGCGCGCTCTCCGACGCCGGCGAGCCGCTGATCGAGGACCCGGACTTCCGCCGCAAGGTCGCCGACCTGGAAATCGACCTCGCCGCGCTGGAATACACGGAGCTGCGCACGCTCGCCGGCGAGAGCAGCGGCAAGGGGCCGGGGCCCGAGGCCTCGCTGCTCAAGGTCAAGGGGACGGAGGTCGGCCAGCGGCTGACCGAGCTCACACTGGAGGCGGCCGGCGTCTATGGCCCGCCGAACTACCGCGGCTTTCCGAAGGAGGGCGGCAACGTCGCCCCCATCACCGAGGACTGGGCGTTCAAAGCCGCGCCGACCTACTTCAACATGCGCAAGACCTCGATCTTCGGCGGCTCGAACGAAATCCAGCGCAACATCATGGCCAAGGCCGTCCTGGGGCTCTGACGCCCGGCAGGGAACCAAACCTCCCACAGCTCCGTTTGCGCGCGAGAGGGAGGGGCGGCGTGCTTCCCACCGATCATGACGATGGGCTCACGGAAGAGCAGATCGACGAGGCGCTGAAGGTCGCCCCGCGCGGCGCCTTTGCGCTGGCGGGCCTTACCGTCGGGCTGCTGATGCTGGCCTGGCTCGCCATCTACCTGTTCGTCTTCCTGCCGAGGGGCTCGGTGGGATGAGCGAGGCCGCCGAACGCGAGGTCGTCCGCTCCGAACTCCGCTGGAGCGTGGTCGCCTTCCTCGCGGTATCGGTCATCATGCTGGCGGTGATCTTCGCGGGCGTGGCGATGCACATAAACCCGCCCAGCAACATCGAGCGGGTGAACCCGCAGGACCTGCACCTCTCCGCCGAGTTCACGGAGGCCAACCTCGGCACCAGGGTCGAGAGCAACGGCCAGATCACCACGCGGATCGTCGCCACCCAGTTCGCCTTCGTGCCGCGCTGCGTGGTGTTGCCCGCCGACACGCCGGTGACGCTGCGGCTGTCCAGCCCCGACGTGATCCACGGAATCCTGGTCAGCGGCACCAACGTCAACACCATGGTGGTGCCGGGCTACGTCGCTCAGGTGCACACCGTCTTCCGCAAGACGGGCGACCTGCTGATGCCCTGCCATGAGTTCTGCGGGCTCGGCCACAGCGAGATGCTGGCGACGGTCAGGGTGGTGCCGAAGGACCGGTTCAGGCCGGGACCGGACGGGAGGGTCGCCTGTGCCCAACGATAGACGCCTGGTCCTGTCTCACCTGTGGGTGGCCTTCCTGACCTTCCTCGCCGCCTGCTTCCTGGGCGTCTGGCAGATGTGGGTGAGGAGCCCGCTGAGCGCGCCGCAGGACATCCCGCAGCGGTACTACCAGTCGGTGACGGCGCACGGCGTCTCGATGGGTTTCGTGCTGACGACCTTCTTCATCATGGGCTTCGGCTACTACGTGGCCGAGACGGCGCTGCAGCGGCCGCTGCCCTCGCGCAGGCTGGCCTGGGCCGGCTTCTGGGTCGGCATCGTCGGGCTGGTGATGACGGTGCTCACCATCGCCAGCGGCCGCTCCTCGGTCCTCTACACCTTCTATCCGCCGCTGACCGGCAGCGCCTTCTTCTACATCGGCCTGGTGCTGGTGGTGGCGAGCTCGTGGATCTGGTGCGCCCTGATGATCTGGGCGATGAGCGCTTTCAAGCGCGACAACCCGGGCGTTCCGGTGCCGCTCGCCATGTTCGGGACGGTGGCGAACGCGGTGATGTGGCTGTGGACCACCGTCGGCGTCGCGGCCGAGATCGTCTTCCAGATCCTGCCGGCGGTCTTCAACCTGACCCAGACCATCGACGTCGGGCTATCGCGGACCCTGTTCTCGTGGACCCTGCACGCCATCGTCTATTTCTGGCTGATCCCGGCCTACCTGGCCTTCTACACCATGGCGCCCCGCGCGGCCGGAGGACGGCTGTTCAGCGACACCATGGGGCGGCTGACCTTCGTCCTCTTCCTGCTCTACAGCCTGCCCGTCGGCATGCATCACCTGTTCATGGACCCGGAGCAGGCCACCGGTTTCAAGTTCGTGCAGATGTCGCTCACGGCGCTGGTTTCGGTGCCGACGCTGCTGACGGTCTTCACCATCTCGGCGTCCATGGAGCTGGCCGGGCGGCTGCGCGGCGGCACGGGGCTGTTCGGCTGGATCAAGGCGCTGCCGTGGGACCGGCCGATGGTGCTGGCGACCGGCCTTGCCTTCTTCATGCTTTGGTTCGGCGGCGGCGGCGGCCTGATCAACATGAGCTACGGCATGAACGCCATGGTCCACAACACCAGCTGGGTCACGGCGCACTTCCACCTGATCTTCGGCGGGACGGTGGTGATCATGTACTTCGCCATCGCCTACGAGATCTGGCCGACGCTGACGGGGCAGGCGGCGAAGTCGCTCGCGGCCCAGCGGCTGCAGATCTGGCTGTGGGCCATCGGCATGATGGTGATGACGCTGCCCTGGCACTTCCTGGGCCTGGAAGGGCAGTGGCGGCGTGTGGCGGCCTTCGACTACGCCGACCCGCGCATCGCGCCCTGGGGGCCGTGGGTGGTGGTGTCGCTGGTAGGCGGCGTCATCCTGCTGTCGAGCGCCATCCTCTTCGTCTGGAACCTGATCCCCCGCCGCGAGGGCGAGCGGCTGGAGCCCACGCCCACCTACGCCTATGCGCTGTCCGCCCATCCCCCCTTGCGCGTGCCCAGCGTGCTGAACGGGTTCGCGCTCTGGAACGTGCTGGTGGCGGTGCTGATGGCGGCGGCCTACGGCTTTCCGATCCTGCAGTTCTTCCTCACGCCTTCGCCGCAGGCCCTGATCCATCCGGTGACGGGAGGCTGAGATGGACGACAAGTTCCCCCGCGACGACCGGCGCTGGACGATGATGGCGGGTCTGGTGGTGGCCGGGGTCCTGGCCTTCTCGCTGGTGTTCGGCCTGATCATCCTGCCGATCGCCCAGGCGCCGAACGCCGGGATCGACCCGTGGACCGCCATCTGCCGCGCCGCCGGCGTTCTTCCGGGCACGCCCGCCCAACCTCAGCCTCCCAGCAGCGCCATCGCCCAGCCGGTGAGCCAGGTGAAGTGGACCCCGCGCACGCTGAAGATCCTGGCCGCGGCGGACCCACGTCCCGGCGCGGCGCTGGCCGCCGCCGTCTGCGCCAACTGCCACGGCGAAGAGGGCCTGTCGGTCTCCGACCAGTTCCCACGGCTCGCGGGCCAGTCGCCGCAGGCGATCTACAAGCAGTTGTCCGACTACCGCTCCGGCGCCCGTTCCCATCCGCTGATGACGCCGGTGGCCAAGTCACTGACCGACGACCAGCTCGCCCAGGTCGCCGCCTACTTCGGCTCCATGCACCAGAAGGTCGCGCTGGGCAGCGCCAGCGTCGTTCCGGCGGACCACGCCGGCCGGATCATCCTGCGCGGCGACCCGCACCGCCAGCTGCCGCCCTGCGAAGGCTGCCATGCCCGCGGCGTCGGCGGCCCGCCGGAGGCCGCCGTGATCGCCGGCCAGAACGCCGCCTACCTCTCGCGCCAGCTCCACGCCTTCAAGACCGGCCAGCGCCGCAACGACGTTTATCGCCGCATGCGCGACATCGCCGCCCGGCTGTCGGACGCCGAGATCGAGCAGATCGCGGCGACATATCAAGGCACCTACTGACGCGCGACGGGGCGCGGGAACGCTCTTTCGTCTGAAATGTTTGCGCCGGGCTCGGGGGAAGTCCCCAAACCTCATCTCACAGGAGCCGGCGCATGGGTCTCTTCAGCGCGATCGTGGACAAGATTTTCCACCACCACCAGCAGCAGGCCGCGCCGGCGGGGCAGCAGCCTCGTCCCGCGCAACCGGCCGCGCCTCAGGCCCCCGCGGCGGCGCAGCCGCTGTCCGACGTCGACGTCGAAGCCGTGCTCGCCAACCTGGCCCAGCAGAAGGGCGGCGGCGGCAACTGGCGCACCTCCATCGTCGACCTGCTGAAGCTCCTCGACCTCGACTCCAGCCTCGCCGCGCGCAAGGAACTGGCCAACGAACTCAACGTCCACGTCGGCGCCGACGGCAGCGCCGAGGAGAACATCGCGCTCCGGAAGGCGGTGATGGAAAAGCTCGCCCAGAACGGCGGAAAGGTCCCGGACGCGCTACGTCACTGAGCCTTCGGAAACGGCCCGGCCTTCGCGACGGAGGAGGCCGGCGCCTTGCCGATCTTCTCGCTGATCCACCAGGCGGTCTCGATCAGGCCGCCCAGGTCGTAGCCGGTCTCGTAGCCGGCGCGCTGCAGCATGTAGACGAGGTCTTCGGTCCCGATGTTGCCCGTCGCGTTCGGGGCGAAGGGGCACCCGCCGAGCCCGCCGACGCTGGCGTCCAGCACGTCGACGCCGGCTTCCACCGAGGCGAAGGCGTTGGCGAGGCCGGTGTTCCTCGTGTCGTGGAAGTGAGCGCGCAGGCGCACGTTCGGGGCGGCCTTGCGGACCGCGTCGATCCGGCGCCGCACCGTCCACGGGTCGGCGACGCCGATGGTGTCGGCAATGGCGAGCTCCGCGGCTCCGGCGGCCTGGCACTCGCGGGCCAGAGCCACGACCTGATCCTCGGTGACCTCGCCGTCGAAGGGGTCGCCGAACGCCACCGAGATGGTCATGGTGATCGGCGGGCCGCCTTCGGTCTTCCGGCGCTCGACCATGCGGTGGAAAGCGGCGACCTGTTCGGCGACGGAAGCGCCCTGGTTACGTATGCCGAACCCGTCGGAGGCGCAGACCACGACGTTGGCCTCGTCGCACCCGGCCGCCACACAGCGGTCCCAGCCGCGCTCGTTCAGGACGATGCCGATGCGCGAGCGGGCGGGGTCGCGGCCCAGCGCGGCCATGATCTCCTCCGCGCCGGCCATCTGCGGCACGCGCTTGGGGTTGACGAAGGAGACGACCTCCTGCCGTCGCGCGCCGCAGGCGTCCAGCCGCCGGATCAGCTCCAGCTTGTCGTCCTGTTCGAGGATTGTCGTTTCGTTCTGCAGCCCGTCCCGGGCTCCGACTTCGACGATCTCTATGAAGCGGCTCATGGCACGGGCTCCGGGGTCACATCCGTCTGCGGCGCCCCCCGGTAGATGGTCAGGGCCATCTTATCACCCTTGCTGTAATCGACGCCCTTCACGGTCGCGACAGGTCGGGCGGCGAGGCCCTCCGCGGCAAGCGCCCGATGGAAGGCCGGCTCTTCGCGTGACTCGACGATAGCGGGCCGGCCATCGGCGATGCCGGCCGCCGCGTCGTCGGCGTCGCCCAGGTCCGTGGTGGTGCCGAGCGAGAAGACGAGGCTGGGCTCGGCGTAGCCCGCGACTTCCACCGGCCCCGGCGTCACGCCCTGACGCGGGTTGAGACCGGCCTTCGTCAGCGCGCGGGTGACGTCGCTCGACAGCCACAACGGCTCCAGATGCGGCGCAAGCCCGCCGGCCATCGCGGCGTGGCCAAGGATGCCGAGCACGCCCGCCGTCAGCAGCGCTGTCCCGATCTGGTGGCGGAAGAGGAACCAGCCGCCCCCGATCGCCGCGCCTGCAAACAGCAACACCGTCAGCACTGCCCAGACGACGTCGGTCCCGGCGCCGAACTGCTCCAGGCCATAGACGCAGACCGCCGCATAAAGCAGCGCCGCCAGGCCGGAGAGCGCCACGCCTGCCACGATCAGCGGCCGGGTGAGCGGCCGCTTCAGGGCCGAAGCCATCAGCCAGGCCAGGGCTCCGAAGACAGGCAGGGTGTAGTGGGGCAGCTTCGTCGGCATCAGCTCGAAGACAATCCAGCTCGGGACCAGCCAGCAGAGCGCAAATCGAACGCCAGCCTCCTTCCGATGCTCCCACGCCCGCACCAGCGCCGCCGGCAGCAGCATCGTCGCGGGGAAGATCAGGAACGGAACGAGCAGCGTGTGGTAGCCGAAGAAGGCGCCGTGCGTCTCCTGCCCCCCGGCCAGCTTCGGCGCGAGGTCGCCGCTCACGGCCGCGCCCCAGAAGGCGCCGTCCGTTGCGACCGTGATCGCCATGGCCCACGGGCCCACGATGGCGAAAAACAGGATCAGCCCCCAGCCCCAGCCAAGCCGCTTCAGCCAGGTCGCCTCCCGATCCCAGGCCCACAGCGCCGCGCAGGTCAGGATCACCACCATTGGCCCGACCGGCCCCTTGATCAGGGTCGCCATCGCCAGTCCCAGCCAGAAGAACAGCCGCGTCCGTTTTCGCGCCGGCGGTCCGCCCCGGTGCTCGGCATACAGCCTCGCCAGCGCCGCGATCGCCAGCGTCGTAAATCCACACAGGGCCGCGTCGGTCTTGGCGATGAAGGCTTCGGTCGAGAGCAGGAAGGTCGAGCCCAGCAGCGCGCCGGCCAGCATGCCGGTCCTCGGCCCCCAGAACCCTCGCGCGCCCCAACAGGCCGCGGCCGCGGCCAGCATCGCGCCGAACAACGACGGCAGGCGGTAGGCCCAGATTTGCCGGTCGGCGGGGTCGGAGAACAGGCTGACGCCGATCGCCTGCAGCCAGTGGATGCCGATGGGCTTCTTGTAGCGGGGTTCGTCCTGGAAGCGGATGTTCACGAAGTCCCGCGTTTCGAGCATCTGCGCGGTCGCCTGGGCAAACCGCGACTCGTCGCGGTCCAGCGGCGGCATGCCCATCAGGCCGGGCAGCCCCGCGACCATGGCGATGAAGGCGGCGACCAACGGACCGCGCAGGCCGCGGCTCCAGTCGTCGATGCGCGACTCAAGCGTCATGCGGCCTCAAATAGCACGATCCTTCCTTTGGCCCGCTTTTCCGCTATGAGGGGCCATGGCCCGCGCTCCCGCTGCTTCGAAGACGCCTGACTACTCGGTGGTCGTGCCCGTCTATAACGAGAGCGGCGCCGCGCCCGCGCTGGCCCGCGAGATCGCCGCCGCGTTCGGCGACCGCGCCTACGAGATGGTCTTCGTCAACGACGCCTCGACCGACGACACACTGGCCCAGTTGACCGCGCTGAAGGCGGAGATTCCTCAGCTGCGCGTCCTCTCCCACGGCAAGAACGCCGGCCAGAGCCGCGCCATCCGCACCGGCATCCTCGCCGCCCGCGCGCCCATCGTGGTCACCATGGACGGCGACGGCCAGAACGACCCGGCCGATGCGCCGCGCCTGGCGGAACGGCTGGCCGCGTCGCCCGACCTCGCCCTGATCGGCGGCGAGCGGGTGAAGCGCCAGGACTCGGCGGCGAAGCGCTATGCGTCGAAGTGGGCGAACGGCATCCGCAAGCGCCTGCTGAAGGACGAGGCCAACGACACGGGCTGCGGGCTCAAGGCGATGCGGCGGGAGGCCTTCCTGAGCCTCCCCTACTTCGACCACATCCACCGCTACATCCCGGCGCTCATGATCCGCGAGGGCTATCATGTCGCCTTCGAGCCCGTGAACCACCGCCACCGCACCACCGGCGCGTCCAAGTACACCAACTTCGGCCGCCTGAAGGTCGCCTTCGCCGACCTGCGCGGGGTCATGTGGCTCCAGTCCCGCTCGCGCCTGCCCGGCGCGGTCAGCGAGGCTTGACCTAAATGTCGTTTCCAAGAAGGTTGTTCACTCTGAGCCAGGGTGAAGCGCCGCCGATGCCTGCGTGGGGTCGGATGAGGTTGTAGCTGTCTGTCCAGGGGCCGATGGCGGCGTTGCGCTGGTCCGA
>JBLNCT010000008.1:0-7803 GCA_050260915.1 Parcubacteria group bacterium | reverse complement strand
GCGCTCGCTCGCCTCCGTGCGCCGCGCCCGCGAACGCGAGCGTGAAAAGCGTCGCGGCGGTGGCGTCGAGCAGGCCAAGATCGCCCGCGAGGTCGTCATCCCCGACGTCATCACCGTGCAGGAGCTGGCCAACCGCATGGCCACCCGCGGCGTTGAGATCATCAAGTTCCTGATGCGTCAGGGCGTGATGCTGAAGATCAACGACGTGATCGACAACGACACGGCCGAGCTGGTGGCCACCGAGTTCGGCCACACGGTTCGCCGCGTGTCGGAAGCCGACGTCGAAGAGGGCTTCCTTTCCGCCGAGGACACCGAGGCTGACATGCAGCCGCGGCCTCCGGTCGTGACCGTCATGGGCCACGTCGACCACGGCAAGACGAGCCTGCTCGACGCGCTGCGCTCCACCGACGTGGCGGCGGCCGAGCACGGCGGCATCACCCAGCATATCGGCGCCTATCAGGTGCGGCTGGCCAACGGCGAGCGGGTCACCTTCCTCGACACGCCGGGCCACGCGGCCTTCTCGGCGATGCGGGCGCGGGGCGCCAACATCACCGACATCGTCATCCTGGTGGTGGCGGCCGACGACGGCGTCATGCCCCAGACGATCGAGGCCATCCAGCACGCCAAGGCGGCCGGCGCTCCGATCATCGTGGCGATCAACAAGATCGACAAACCGGACGCCGATCCGACCCGCGTCATCAACGAGCTGCTGCAGCACGAGATCGTGGTCGAAAGCCTGGGCGGCGACACCCAGGCCATCGAGGTCTCGGCGCTGAAGAAGACCGGTTTGGACAACCTCGTCGAAGCCATCCTGCTGCAGTCCGAACTGCTGGAGCTGAAGGCCAACCCCGACCGCACGGCCGAGGGCGTGGTCATTGAGGCCAAGCTCGACAAGGGTCGCGGGGCCGTTTCCACCGTGCTGGTCAAGCGCGGCACGCTCAAGCGCGGCGACATCGTCGTGGCCGGCGCCAACTGGGGCCGCGTGCGCGCCCTGCTGAATGAGCGCGAGGAGCAGCTGCAGGAAGCCGGCCCGTCGGTGCCCGTGGAAATCCTCGGCCTCGACGGCACGCCCGATCCGGGCGAGGCCTTCGCCGTGGTCGAGAACGAAGCCCGCGCCCGCGAGCTGACCGACTACCGCGAACGCAAGCGTCGGGAACGCACCGCCGGCCAGCCGATGGCGCAGGCCTCGCTCGCCGACATGATGGCCAAGCTGCAGACCAAGAAGGTCAGCGAGCTGCCGGTGATCATCAAGGCGGACGTGCAGGGTTCGGCCGAAGCCATCGTCGGCTCACTCGAGAAGCTGGCCACCGACGAGGTGCGCGCGCGCGTCATCCTTTCGGGAGCGGGTGCGATCAGCGAAAGCGACGTGCTGCTGGCCAAGGGCGCTGGCGCGCCGATCCTCGGCTTCAACGTCCGGGCCTCGAAGCAGGCCCGGGACCTGGCCGAGCGCGAGGGCGTGGAGATCCGCTACTACGCGATCATCTACGACCTGATCGACGACATCAAAGGCGTGCTCTCGGGCATGCTGGCGCCGATCCAGCGCGAAACCTTCCTGGGCAACGCGACGGTGCTGCAGGTCTTCGACATCTCGAAGGTCGGCAAGGTCGCGGGCTGCCGGGTCACCGAAGGCGTGGTCCGCCGGGGTGCCAAGGTCCGGATCGTCCGCGAGGACATCGTGGTTCTGGAGCTCGGCACGCTGCAGACGCTCAAGCGCTTCAAGGACGATGTCGCCGAGGTCACCAACGGCATGGAATGCGGCATGGCCTTCGCCGGCTTCCAGGACATCAAGGCGGGCGACACCATCGAGTGCTTCACCGTCGAGGAAGTGAAGCGGTCGCTGTAAGGCGGCCGCTCCACTCTCGGTTGGCGCGACCGATCCGTTAACCCTATAACTGGCGAGGGCCGCGCGGCCGGCGCGGCGCTTCCGCGGGTGTTCGGGGGCGATGCGGTACCGTAGCGACATCCAGGGCCTCCGCGCCCTGGCCATCATCCCTGTGCTGCTCTTCCATGCCCACAGCGGCTGGCTGAACGGCGGCTACATCGGCGTCGACGTCTTCTTCGTCATCTCCGGCTACCTGATCAGCGGCATCGTGGCCGGGGAGCTGGACGCGGGGAAGTTCACCATCCCCGGCTTCTACCGCCGGCGGGTGAGGCGGCTGTTTCCGGCGCTCTATGCGATGCTTGCGGCGTCGTTCGTGGCGGCTGTGGCGCTCCTGCCGCCGGAGGAACTTCGGGAGTTCGCGAAGACGGCCCTGTCCGTCGTCTTCTTCGTCTCGAATGTCGAGTTCGCGCACCTCAGCGACTATTTCGGCAGCTCGGCCGAGCTGAAGCCCCTGCTCCACACCTGGTCGCTCGCGGTGGAGGAGCAGTTCTACATCGTCTTCCCGCCGCTTCTGATGCTGATGTGGCGGCGCTGGCGGCGCTTCGTGCCGTTGATGCTGGTCGCCATCGGCGCGCTCTCCCTGGCCAGCGGAGCGCTCGCCGTGGTCGCGGGCTACCCGCACCTGGCCTTCTACCTGGCTCCGCCGAGGGCGTTCGAGCTGGCGACGGGCGCGCTCCTGGCGCTGGGCGGTCTCAAGCCTCCGTCGAGCCAGACGGTGCGCGACATCCTCTCGTGGATCGGCCTTGCCCTGATCGTGGGGAGCGCCACGCTGCTTAGCCGCACATCGAGCTTTCCGGCGTACGGCGTGCCGGTATGTCTGGGCGCGGCGCTGATCATCTACTCGGGCGAGCAGGGACGCTCGGCGGCGGGGCGGCTGCTCAGCGCCGGCCCCCTGCCCTTCATCGGCACGCTCTCCTACTCGCTCTACCTGTGGCACTGGCCGTTCCTGGTCTTCGGCCGCTACGTCTTCATGGGGCCACTGACGGGGGCGCAAGCCGCGGGGCTGCTCGCGGCCGCTGTGCTCACCTCGATCCTCTGCTGGCGCTACATCGAGCGGCCGTTCCTGCGGAAGGAGTTTCGCCTACGCCGCATCCTGCTCGCCGGCACGGTCCCGATGGGCGTCGCCTGCGCGGCCGCGCTGGCCATCCACGCCGCCGAGGGCCTGCCGGGCCGCTTCCCTCCACAGGCGCTGAAGCTCTACGCGAGCGACCAGGACTACAACCACCGCCGCGAGACCTGTCACAGCGACGACCTGAAGCCCATCGCCTACGACGACAACTGCGTCTACGGCCGGCCGGGCGCGGTTCCGACCGTCGCGGTGTGGGGCGACAGCCACGGCGCGGAGTTGGTCGAGGCGCTCGGCGAGCGCATGGCGCCGCTGGGCGGGTCCGTAATGCAGATCACCGCCTCAGGCTGCGCGCCGGCCATCGGGCTCGACAGGGGCGCGCGCGGCTATTGCCTGCATCACAACCGCGAGACCCTGGCCCGGCTCAAGGCGGATCCGACGATCAGGACGGTGATCCTCACAGCCCACTTCGACAGCTATGACCTTCACGACGGTTCGGTCTTTGAGCGCGGCTACGCCACCGCCGTCCGGGAGCTGGTCGCCGCGGGTAAGCGGGTGGTGCTCGTCTATCCCATCCCGATGATGGACGCCGAACCCCCGCAGATGCTCGGGCTACGGGCGGCGCGTGGAGTCGATCCGGCGGGCTACGGCCTCCCGAAGGCGGCGTACGACCGCAACGAGGCCAGGGCGATCGCGCTGCTGGAGCGGCTGCAGGCGCAGACGGGCGCCGCCGCGCTGCACCCCGAGCGCATCCTCTGCGACCGGCATATCTGCCACGCCTATGCACGGGGCTGGGGCGCGCTCTACTTCAACGAAACGCACCTGAGCGTCACGGGCGCGCGCCTGGTGGTCGCGCGAATTCCCGATGCCTGGCTGCGGCTTGCGCCCCCTATCGCCTGAGCATCTTCGCGCCGGAGATGATCTGGCCGGCGCATCGGTCGATGTCGTTCGGCTCGCACTGGCCGTAGATCACGTACTCCTGCGCGTCCCGGCCTCGCCGCTGCGGGACACGCAGCTGCACCTTGTAGAAGAGGCTCTTCTCCATCGGATCGACGGAGAGCACGGTCACCTCGAGTCCCGGCGGGACGGCGTTCGGATCGGACGCGATCATCTCGTCGGTGCGGCGCTCGATCTGGATGCTGTAGTCGTCCTGCGCGGCGACGGGCGTCTCGACGGGCTTGGCAGGTGCGGTGGCGCAGGCCGCCAGGAACAGGAACGCCACGGTTACGAACTTGGGGTTCAACGTCGGACCTCCGGTTACTTGTGCTCAGGCTTGCCGGTTTCGCCGCCGCGGTAAAGCCTCCAAGATGTCGCCTTGATGTGGCCGTGGGCGGCGTGTTTGCTCCCCGCCCATGAGACGCCTCCTCGTCCTGATCGCGCTTGTGCTGGCATCCTGCGCCACGACCTCCCGGTTGGATGCCGCGGGGGACGTGCATGCGCTGCTGGTCGCCGTCCGGGATGACGACCAGGCGGCCTTCGACCGCTACGTGGACCGGCCCGCCTTGAAGCGCCAGATCGAGGGACGGATCGTGCAGGAGGCCCGCGCGTCGGATGCGCCGGATGGGCTCAAGGCGCTGGGCATCGCGCTGGCCAGACCGGCGGCGGCGCTCGCGTCGGCGACCCTGATCCAGCCGTACGCCTTCCGGACGGCGGCGGAGTCCTACGGCTACACGCCCGACCAGCCGATCCCCGGGCGGGTGACCATCGCCAGCGCGCTGAAGTACCTGCCCGACGGCCGCGTCTGCGCGACCGAGCGCAAGCACGGCGACTGCCTGCTGATGTTCACGAACGAGGGCGGGACATGGCGTCTCACCGGGTTCGAAGGCAACCTTTCGGACTTGCGCAAGCGCCTGTCGCCGGGGAAGTGAAGCCTATGAACCGCATTCTGCTCAGCGCCGCCGCGCTCGCCCTCCTGGCCGCCGCCCCGGCGCATGCCGCCGACAAGGGCATGGTCAGCTACGACGCGGACTCGCCCAAGGCCCGCGAGCTGACGGGCGAGGGCCTGACCTTTTCCTACGTGAAGGGTCTGCTCCACACGCGCATCACCGCCGTTCGCGCCACGGCCGTTCCCGTGGGGGTGACCGTAAAGCCGCTGGACGACGGGCGCATCGCCGCCAAGCTGGACCGGCTGGCCGGCGACAACGCCAGGCTCGGCACGCTCTACAAGATCGCCGACGCCCAGGACGCCCAGGTGATGGTCCAGGCCTTCTGCCCCGGCTCCAAGACCGGTTGGCTCTCCATCGGCCCGATCGAACACGCCCGGCCCCTCAAGGTGCTGGCCTTCGGGAACGATCCGGGCACGGGCGAGCCGAAGCTCTGCGCCGCCATGGACTTCCAGTTCCGCGGCGAATGGCGGCTGCCCGACGGCGTCAACCACGCCGACCCCACCGACGCAGTGTTCGCGCCCGACTATTGATCTGCGCTAGGCTGCCCCTCGGGACAGGGGAGCGGCCATGAAGAACCCGCAGGTTTTCGAGGGCTACGACGAGTTCGCGTTCGATGACGGTCGCTGGACGCGCACGGTGTTCCGCAAGGGCTCGGGCCCGGCTGTCATCATCATCCACGAAATCCCGGGGCTGCACCCACAGGTCGTCGCGTTCGCCGACCGGGTGGCGGCGCAGGGCATGACCGTCTTCCTGCCGAGCCTCTTCGGCGAGCCCGGCAAGGACGTCTCGGCCGGCTATGCGCTCGGCCAGATGTTCATGAACATCTGCGTGCGCCGCGAATTCAACGTCTGGGCCAACGGCAAGTCGAGCCCCATCGTCGAGTGGCTGCGAGCGTTGGCTCGCAAAGCCCACACCGAGTGCGGCGGACCGGGTGTGGGCGCGCTCGGCATGTGCTTCACCGGCGGCTATGCGCTGGCGATGATGACTGAGCCGTCGGTGATCGCGCCGGTCCTGTCGCAGCCATCCATGCCGATCGGCAAGGGCAGCGAGGCGGCCATCGACTGCTCCGCCGCCGAGATCGCCTGTGCGAAGCGTCGGTTCGAGGAGGAGGACCTGTCGATGCTGGGCTTACGCTTCCACGGCGACCCCTTCATCAAGGACGACCGCTTCGAGATGCTGAAGCGCGAGTTCGGCGACCGCTTCGAAGCCATCGAACTCGACCCCAAGGACGCCAAGAAGGGCACGGGGATGAAGGCCCACTCGGTGCTGACCATCCACCTCAAGGACAGCGGCCCCACCAAGGAGGCTGAGGGCCGGGTGCTGGAGTTCTTCCGCGAGCGGCTGATGTGAGGCGCCTCGCGGCGGTCCTGCTGCTGCTCCTGGCGCTGATCGTGGCGGTGACGATCAGGCCGGGCGACCCGCGCCTCTATCCGCCGAAACCGGGCGAGCCGACGGTCACCGTCTTCCTGATCGACAACGGCTACCACAGCGACATCGCCATGCCCGGCGAGGCGCTGGCGAGGACCGGCGGGGTCACCGCCAGGGCCGCCCGGACCCTCACGCCGCGGAGCTGGGTGCTGGCCGGCTGGGGCGACGCGCGGTTCTACATGGGGCAGGGCTGGTCGGTTGGGCGCGTGCTCGACGGCTTCCGCGCGCTGTTCAAGCCGGGCAACGCCTCGGTTGTTCAGCTGATCGGGCTCGCCGAACCGCCGGATCGGGTCTGGCGCACGGGCGTGACGAGGATCGTGCTATCGGAGGCAGGTTTCCGCCGGCTCGTCAGCCGCATCGACCGCGCTTTTGCCGGCGATGGCCGCACGCCGATCGGGGCCGAGGCGCCGCGCGCGCCCGACCAGCGGTTCTTCAAGGGCGCCGGGACTTTCAACATCACCCACGTCTGCAACGAGTGGGCGGCGGACGCCCTGAACGCGGCAGGGCTTGGCGTCACCCCGGCGCTCGACGCCCTGCCGTTCGGGCTGAAGGCGGACCTGGAGCTGCGGGCCTGGCTGGCGCACAGGCCGCTGGACACCGCCCCCGCCAGAGCCTAGAAGCGCGCCCTTTCCGCCGAGGCAGGCGTCCGATCCGCCGCCAGGCATCAGAGGTTCTAACGCTATGAAGCGTCATTCCCCCCAGGGGCGCGGCCATGCGCCCACCGGCCCCACCCAGCGCCAGCTGCGCGCGGGCGAGCTGATCCGCCATGCGCTGGTCGACATCCTGCGCGAGGAAGACATCAACGACGCCGACCTCACGGGCGTGTCGGTGACGGTCTCTGAAGTACGGATGAGCCCGGACCTGAGGCACGCGGTCTGCTTCGTCGAGCCGCTGGGCGGCCAGCATGCGCCCGAGGTGATCGCGGCGCTGAACCGGCACGCCAAGTTCCTGCGCGGCCGGCTCGGCCGCTCCATCGAGCTGAAGTTCACGCCGGACCTGAAGTTCCTGCACGACGAGAGCTTCGACGAGGCCACGCGCATGAGCCGCCTGTTCGACGACCCGCGCGTGCGCCGCGACCTCGAACATCACGACGAGGAATAGGCGTGGGCCGCCGCAAGAAGGGCGACGCCGTCTCGGGCTGGGTGTGCCTGGACAAGCCCTACGACCTGACCTCCACCCATGCCGTCAGCCGCGTGCGCCGCGTGTTCAACGCCCAGAAGGGCGGCCATGCCGGGACGCTCGATCCGCTGGCGACCGGCATCCTGCCGATCGCGCTGGGCGAAGCGACCAAGACCGTCCCGTACCTGGTCGAGGCCGACAAGGCCTACCGCTTCACGATCGAGTGGGGCCGCTCGACCTCCACCTGCGACGCCGAGGGCGAGGTGGTCGCGACGTCGGACGCGCGGCCCACGCTGGAGGAGGTCGACGCGGTCCTGCCCCGCTTCATCGGCGAGATCATCCAGGTTCCCCCCAACTACTCGGCCATCAAGGTCGATGGCGAGCGCGCCTATGACCTCGCCCGCGAAGGCGTCGAGTTCGAG
>JBLNCT010000007.1:0-10948 GCA_050260915.1 Parcubacteria group bacterium | reverse complement strand
CGACCTGCTCCGCAGGCCACCTTCTCCCGCAAGGGGAGAAGGATTGGTAAGGGTGCTTCATGACCACCGAACGACGAGACGCGTTGAGCAAGGTCCCCGAAGTCACGCTCGGCTTCTGGATCATCAAGGTGTTGGCCACGACGCTGGGCGAGACCGCCGGCGACACGGTCAGCATGACCATGAACCTCGGCTACCTCGTCGGCACGGCCATCTTCCTGACGCTGCTGGTGGTGCTGGTCGGGGCGCAGGTGCGCGCGCGGCGATTCCACCCGTTCCTCTATTGGGCGACGATCATCGCCTCGACGACGGCTGGGACCACGATGGCGGACTTCGCCACGCGGTCGCTGGGGATCGGCTACACGGGCGGGTCGGCCCTGCTGCTCGTCTGCGTGCTGGCCTCGCTGGCGGCCTGGCGGCTGACGCTGGGCTCGGTGTCGGTCGAGACCGTGGTCAGCGCCAAATCCGAGGCCTTCTACTGGCTGACCATTACCTTCTCCCAGACGCTGGGCACGGCGCTGGGCGACTGGACGGCGGACACCAACGGCCTGGGCTATCTGGGCGCGGCGGCGATCTTCGGCGCGCTCCTGGCGGGGCTGGCCGTGCTGTATTTCGGGACGAAGACGAACCGCGTCTTCCTGTTCTGGACCGCTTTCATCCTCACCCGGCCGCTTGGCGCCACGGTCGGCGATTTCCTCGACAAGCCGCTGGACCACGGCGGGCTCGCGTTCAGCCGGCCCGTGGCCTCGCTGGTGCTGGCGGTGGTCATCGCCCTGCTGATCGCCGTGCTGCCGCAAAGATCGGGGCGGCATCCGGAAGCCGCGGCTTAGCACTTCCCCCAGCTTGTCTGGGGGAAGTGGGCCGAAGCCGAAGGCGAGGCTCGTTGGGGGAGTAGAAAAACAAGAAGGGGACAACTCCCCCATCGAGCCTCCAGCTATCGCTGTCGGGGATGGTTTCCCCCACATGCGTGGGGGAAGAGCCAAGCGCCGCTTGATTTACGTAGCGCGCCCTGTGTTCGATGCGGAAAACAGGAGCCACCGCCATGTCCGCCCTCGAAGCCATGATGCCGCCGGTGCAGTTCGCGGACGTGAACGGGATCCGGATGGCCTACTACGAGGCCGGGCCGGGTGAGGGCGTGCCGATCATCCTGTGCCACGGATTTCCGGAGCTGGCGTTTTCGTGGCGCCATCAGCTGAAGGCGCTTTCCGACGCAAACCGCTGGGTGATCGCGCCGGATCAGCGAGGCTATGGGCTGACCTCACGGCCGGAGGCGGTGGAGGACTATGACATCGTCCACCTGACCGATGATCTGGCCGCGCTGCTGGACCACCTCGGCGCGGAGAAGGGCGTCTTCGTCGGGCACGACTGGGGCGGGATTGTCGTCTGGCAGATGGCGATGCGCCATCCCGACCGCGTGGCGGGCGTGGTGGGGGTCAATACGCCCTTCACGCCGCGCGCGCCGGCCGATCCGATCGAGATCATGCGCAATCGGCTCGGCGAGGAGATGTACATCGTCCACTTCCAGAAGCCCGGCGAGGCGGACGCCATCCTGGGCGGCGACGTCGCCAAGACCATGCGCTTCTTCATGAAGAAGCCGCCCGTGCGCCAGGCCCCCTCGCGCGGGATGGCGAGCGAGAGGAAGCCCGGCGATCCGTCCGTCTTCCCGCTGGTGCGGATCGTGGAGGCCTACAACCCGGCCAACGACACGCGGAACGAGTTCCTGACCGAGGACGAGTTCGAGGCCTTCGTGGAGGCCTTCCAGCGCACCGGCTTCACCGGCGGCATCAACTGGTACCGCAACATGAGCCGCAACTGGCGGCTCGGGGAGGGCATGGAGGACCGGGTAAACGCCCCTGCCCTGATGATCATGGCCGAGAAGGACGCGGTCCTGCCGCCGTCCGCCGCCGACGGGATGGAGCGCTACATCCCCGACCTGGAGAAGGCGCTGGTCGAGGACTCCGGCCACTGGACGCAGCAGGAACAGCCGCAGGCGGTCAACCGCATCCTGCTGGAGTGGTTGGGACGACGCTTCCCCGTCTAGGCCCGGCGCCGTAGGGTGGCGCCGAAATGGAACGTTCCCCGCCTCCGCCCTTTGCCAGCACGAACGCGCCGCGCCGGGGCCTCTATCCGGAGGTCGATCCGTATTCGTTCGGGTGGCTGGCGACCGGCGGGCCGCACGAGCTCTACTACGAGGAATGCGGCAACCCGAACGGCAAGCCGGCGGTGGTGCTGCACGGGGGGCCCGGCGGGGCGATCAACCCGACGATGCGGCGGTTCTTCGATCCCGAACGCTGGCGCGTGGCGCTGTTCGACCAGCGGGGTTGTGGGAAGTCCCGGCCGAACGCGTCGCTGGAAGACAACACCACCTGGGCGCTGGTCGAGGACATAGAGCGGCTGCGGCGGCACCTGGGCATCGAGAAGTGGACCGTGTTCGGCGGCTCCTGGGGTTCGACGCTGGCGCTGGCCTATGCGGTGACGCACCCGGAGCGGGTCGAGGCGCTGGTGCTGCGGGGCATCTTCCTGCTGACGAAACGCGAGCTCGACTGGTTCTACCAGGAAGGCGCCTCGATGATCTTCCCGGACGCCTGGGAGAAGTTCCTGGCGCCGATCCCCAAGAGTGAGCGGGGCGACCTGGTTTCGGCGTACCATCGCCGCCTCACCCACCCCGACCGCAAGACGCAGGCGGAGGCGGCCTCGGCCTGGAGCCAGTGGGAGGGCGACACCATCTCGATCCGGGGGCCGGAAGCGCGGCCTCCGAAGTTCAACGAGGTGGATTTCGCCATCGCGTTCGCGCGGATCGAGTGCCACTTCTTCGCCAACCGCGGCTTCTTCAAGGAAGACGGCTGGCTGCTGAAGCAGGTCCCGAAGATCCGGCACATCCCGGGCTGGATCGTGCAGGGGCGGTTTGACGTGGTGACGCCGATGGCGAGCGCCTGGGCGCTGCACAAGGCGTGGCCCGAGGCGAAGTTCGACGTCGTGTGGGATGCCGGCCATGCGTCCACCGAGCCCGGGATTGTGGATGGGCTTGTGCGCGCGACGGATGCGACGCTGAAGGTAGGGATTAGGGGCTAGGGATTAGGGGTTAGCGGGTGCTGACCTTTAGTCTCCGCTTCAAGCTGGTGAGCATTCGGCCGACCTCTTCTGCGCGAGCCAGGGCATTCGCCGTCTGGGCGGCAGACACGTAGCCGACGCGCGCTGCAAGCAGCAGTAAGGTCTCGGTTTCAGCCAATGAACCGCCAGCGATGCTGAGGAAGTTCAGGAACTCCTTGCGTCCGGCTCGCGCATGCCCTTCGGCAATGTTGGCAGGGACAGAGACCGCCGCACGAACGAGCTGGCTTGTAAGACGGTACTCCTCGGTCTTCGGCAACAAACGTGCGACGCGGTAGGCTTCCTCAGTAAGCTCCATCGCGCGCTGCCACACCGTGAGATCACGGTAGGAAACAACCCCCATAGTCGAGGCCCCCCTCTAGCCCCTAATCCCTAGTCCCTAGCCCCTATAGCAAAGCCCCCTTGCCGCTGGTCACCTCGGAATACCGGTGCACGCGGATGGCCTGGACCAGCCCGAAGCCGACCATGACTGTGACCATCACGGTGCCCCCGTAGCTTAGAAGCGGCATCGGCACGCCCACCACGGGCGCCAAGCCCATCACCATCGCGCCGTTGATAAGGACGTACAGCGCGAAGGTGGCGGTCACCCCCGCCGCGCTCATTCTCCCGAAGTGGCTGTGGGCGATGGAAGCGATCCTCAGCGCCATGAAGATCACGGCGGCGTAGAGGAACAGCACGAAAGCGCTGCCGGCGAAGCCGAACTCCTCGGCGAGCGTCGAGAAGATGAAGTCGGTGTGCTTCTCGGGCAGGAAGTTCAGCTGGCTCTGGGAGCCCAGGCCATAGCCCTTGCCGAGCAGACCGCCGGAACCCAGCGCGATCTTCGACTGCAGGATGTGGTAGCCCGCGCCCGAGGGGTCGTTCTCCGGATCGAGGAAGGTGAGGATGCGCTTCCTCTGATAGTCGTGCAGGCCGAACATGACGGCCGGGGGGATGGCGACCACGGCGCCCACGATGCCGGCGATCACGATGCGCCAGGAGAGCCCCGCCAGCACCATCATGATGAGGCCGGTCGCGAAGATCAGGACGGCGGTCCCGAGGTCCGGCTCCTTGGCCACCAGGCCGACGGGCACGAGGATCATGAAGGCGGGGATCAGCAGGCGCCACGACAGCCGCGCGCTCTGGCCCGAAAGGCCGTGGTAGTAGCGGGCCAGCGCCATCACCAGCCCGATCTTCATGATCTCCGACGGCTGGATCTGCAGCGGCCCAAGCTGCAGCCACCGCTGGGCGCCGAGCGAGGTGTGGCCGACGAGATCGACCGCGACCAGCAGCACCAGCCCCACGACATAGACGGGATAGGCCAGCGCGAACCAGACGCGCAGGTCCAGCATCGACAGCCCGATCATGATGCCGAAGCAGAAGACGTAGCGGATCAGCTGCTTGGCGGCCCACGGGCTCCAGGAGCTGCCGGCCACCGAGAACAGCATCAGGACGCCGATCCCCGCGATCAGCGTCAACGCAAGCGCCAGGGTCCAGTCGATCTGGCTGAACTTGACGACCGGGCGGTCGCGTTCGCCGGGGCGGGTGAGCGCGCTGACGGTCATGTGGCCTGCGTCGGGACGGGGGTTGGCGGCTCGGGCGCGCGGCCCTCGGCGGGCGCTTCCGGACTGATGGGCGGGAGCGGCATCGGCTGCTGGATGCGCTTGACCACGTCCGGATCCTTGAGCAACGCCACCCGCATGACCTCGCGGGCGCGCGGCGCGGCGGCGGATGCGCCCCAGCCGCCGTGCTGGACCAGCACGCTCATGGCGTAGCGCGGGTCGTCATAGGGCGCGAAGCAGACGAACCAGGCGTGGTCGCGCAGCTCCCACCCCAGGTGCAGGGTCGCGCGACTGCCCTTGTAGGTGTGCGACTGCGCCGTGCCGGTCTTGCCCGCCATCTTGATGGGACCGAGCCCCAGGTCGCCCACCAGCGCGGCGGTGCCGGACGTGGTCACGTCGGCCATGGCGGCGCGGATGTACTGCAGGTGCTTGGGGTCGAACGGCAGGTCGGGCACGGCCGCGCCGCTGGGCATCTCCTTGCCGCCGACCGACTTGATGAGGCGCGGGTTCAGCGCCTTCTTACCGTTGGCCAGCCGCGAGACCATCACGCACAGCTGCAGCGGATTCAGGTTCAGGTAACCCTGCCCGATCCCGAAGCTCGGAGTCTCGCCGGGGTGCCAGACGGGGTCCTTCGGGAAGGTCTTGCGCTTGTAGGCGGTGTTCGGGACGAGGCCCGCGCGCTGGCCGGGGATACCGATGTCGAAGATGTGGCCAAGGCCGAAGTGCTGGGCCGTGTCGTAGAGGGCGTCCGGGCCGATCGCGAGCGCCGTCTGGTAGAAGAAGATGTCGCACGAGTTGACGATGGCCAGGTGCATGTTCTGCGTGCCGTGCGCCTTGTCGCAGTGCCAGACGCGGCCGCCCCAAGCCCAGGCGCCCCCGCAGTAGTAGGTCTTGTTCGGATCGACGCCGCGGCTGAGCGCCGCCAGCGCGGTCATGGTCTTGAAGGTCGAACCCGGCGGGAAGGTCGCCGACAGCGCCTTGTCCAGCAGCGGCTTGTGGTCGTAGTCGGCGAGCAGCTTGTACTCCGGCCCGGTCAGCCCGCGCACGAAGCGGTTGGCGTCGAAGCTGGGGCTCGAGGCCATGCAGAGCAGGTCGCCGGTGCGGCAGTCCATCATCACGACGGCGCCGCTCTCCTCCCCCATCACCTCCACCGCGCGCTTCTGGATGTCGGCGTCGAGGGTGAGGCGGATTTCCTTGCCGGGCGTGGCGGGGAGATCGCCTTCGGGGTCGGCGCGGACCTCGCGACCCTGGGCGTCCACCTCGACCTTCTGGGCGCCGGGCTTGCCGCGCAGCTCGGCGTCGAAGGCCTTCTCCACGCCCTGTCGGCCGATGCGAAAGCCGGGGTGGTAGAGGATGGGGTCGGGGTTGGGGCCGGCCTTCTTGATGTCGCGGTCGTTGACCTTGGCGACATAGCCGATGACGTGGGCGAAGGCGCCGCCGAAGGGATAGACGCGCACCTCGCCCATGTCGGCGGTGACGCCCGGCAGCTCCGGCGCGCGGACGTTGATGCGGGAGAACTGCTCCCAGGTCAGGTCCTCCATCACCGACACCGGCGTGCGGCGCGGCGAATTGAGAATGTCGCGGTAGAGCCGCCCGCGCTTGCCGGGGTCGAGGGGGACGAGCTCGTAGAGGTTGTCGAGCGTCTTGTTGACGTCGATGTGCTCGTCCGGCGCGACCAGCAGACGGAAGTTCGGCCGGTTCGAGGCGAGGATCACCCCATTGCGGTCGACGATCAGCCCGCGCGGCGGCGGCTGCAGGCGGTAGTTGAACTGGTTGGAGTCGGCGAGCTTCTTGTAGCGCTGACTCTGCAGCACCTGCAGGTGCAAGAGCCGCCCGTTCAGCGCCAGCAGGCCCACGCCGATCAGGCCGCCCATCAGGAAGGTCCGCCGGACGAACACGCCCTGGCGCTCGTTCACGTCGGAGAAGAAGATCCGCGGCTCACTCATCCTCCTTCGCTCCTTCCAGGAGCTTCGGAGGACAGGTCCTCCTTCGCAGGGGCCTGCCGTGCGTAGCCTTGGCAGGGGCCTGCCCTGCGTAGCTTTAGCGAAGCATGGATCATCTGAAGCGCACGTCCGCGTCCTCGAACCGGCCGACCAGCCGGTGGGCGAAGGGGTAAAGGATCACCGTCCAGGCGAACTGCCAGAAGACGACGGCCCAGTTTGGCGCCGCCTTGGCCTCAAAGATGGTGAAGAGGTATCCCACGCCCAGGCCCAGCGCTGTCACGACCGCATACCACACCCACATGACGGCGGAACTCTGACCGCTCATCATGTTCCGGCTCGCCAGAACGCTGGCGTAGGCGACCAGCAGGCAGACGGCCCAGAAGCCGAGCGCAGTCCCCCACAGCGCGTCGAGGAAGACACCCATCGCCAGCAGGACGAAGGGGGCCAGGATCGAGGGCCTGATGACCGCCCAGGCGAAGGCCGGGACCATGGCGAACACAGGCTCAGGCAGTTGCAGCCCGAACACCCGAAGGGGCGTGGCGAAGACCACGCTGGCCGCCAGGCAGAGCAGCGCGGGAAGGCCCAGCCAGCGCCAGGGATTGAGCGGCTGTGCGGCGCGGCTCAATAGGGCACTCCCGCCGGCGCGGGAGCGGGGGCCGGCTTGGGGGCGGCGGGTTTCGGCGCCGTCGAGGCGGTCGCCGGCGGCTTCTTGGGCGTCGCTGCGGCCGGCTTGGGCGCAGGCTTGGGCGCGCTCCCCGTCGCTGCCGGCTTCGGCTTGGCGGCGGTCGTAGCCGTGGACGTCGCGGGCTTGGCGGCGGCCTGCGCGGCGGCGGCGGCCGGGGCGCTCTCCGCGGCGAGCGCCTTCGGGTCTTCCGTCTTCAACGGCGGGATCGGCCCGGGCGTGAGCGCCTTGTCGTCCGCCAACTGCGAGAAGTCGTTGAATTTCAGGATGCGGACGAAGTCGATGGACGAGGAGTCGGCCGCGAGCCCCACGCGCCAGTGGCCGTCCAGGGCCTTGTACGCGACGCCCACCGGCAGGCCGCGCGGGAAGACACCGCCGTCGCCGCTGGTGAGGATGCGGTCGCCTTGCCTGATCGCGTCGCGCCCGCGCAGGTAGTCGAGCTTCGGCGTTCCGCTGCCGTCGCCGGAGAGGATGGCGCGGGCGTTCGTGCGGTCGATCAGCACCGGCACCTTCGAGGCCACGTCGGTCAGCATCAGCACCCGGCTGATGTGAGGCGACAGGCCGACGATCCGGCCCACCAGTCCCCGGTCGCTCATCACCGGATTACCCACCACGACCCCGTCGGCGGCGCCTGCGTTGGCGAGCCGCGAGTTGGCGAAGGGGCCGCGCGAATCCAGAACCACGCGCGCGGTGATCATGGGGATCGGCGGCTCGGTGTGCAGGCCGAGCACCGACTCCAGCCGCTCGTTGCGGTCCTTCAACGCGATGGCGACATCACGCCACTGGCGCATCTCGGCCAGCTCGCGCTTCAGGCGCCGGTTCTCGCCGATCGCGCCGAAATAGCCGGCGACGTAGTTGACCGCATTGCCGGTCCACTCGATCGGCGTGGAGAGCACTCCGCCGACCGGAGCGGCGACGGTGTCCACCGCCTGGCGCGTGACGCCATAGGCCTGGGCCTTGAAGGTCCCTCGCCTGTCGTTGGCGATCAGGGTGAAGGCGACGATGGCGGCGATGATCAGCGCCACCGCGGCCGTCCAGGCCAGCGGGACCTTCACTTCACCGAACGGACCTTCGCGAAAGGCCACGGGACGCCTCCGTCAGAGCTCCTACAGTGAGCCCTGACTCTTAAAACTACGCCAGCGTGCTCTCGAGGACGCCCTTCATCCACTTCGGATGTTCGAGCACCTTGCCGCAGCCCAGCGCGACGCAGGACAGCGGGTCGTCGGCCACGGTCACCGGCAGGCCGGTGTGGTCGCGAATCTCCAGGTCCAGCCCGCGCAGCAGGGCGCCGCCGCCGGTGAGCATGATGCCCTTGTCGGCGATATCGGCGGCCAGTTCCGGCGGGGTGGCTTCCAGCGCGACCTTAACGGCCTCGACGATCTGACTGACCGGCTCGTGCAAGGCGTCGGCGGCCTGTTTTTCGCTGATGCGGACTTCGCGAGGCACGCCCTGCATCAGGTCGCGGCCCTTGACGTCGATGGACAGGCCGTCGCCGTCGGCTGGCGCGCGGGCGGTGCCGATTTCCTTCTTGATCCGCTCGGCCGTGGTCTCGCCGATCAGCAGGTTATGGTGGCGGCGCATGTAACTGATGATGCTGTCGTCCATCTTGTCGCCGCCGACGCGGACCGAGCGCGAATAGACGATGCCGGACAGCGACAGCACGGCCACTTCCGTGGTGCCGCCGCCGATGTCGACGACCATGGAGCCGGTCGGCTCATGGATCGGCAGTCCGGCGCCGATCGCGGCGGCCATCGGCTCGTCGATCAGGCCGACGCGGCGGGCGGACGCATTGAGGCAGCTGTCGTTGATGGCGCGGCGCTCGACCGCGGTGGCGCCGGACGGCACGCAGACGATCACCTTCGGGTTCACGAAGCCCTTTCGGTTGTGAACCTTGCGGATGAAGTACTTGATCATCTCCTCGGCGACTTCGAAGTCAGCGATGACCCCGTCGCGCATGGGGCGGATGGCCTCCATGTGCCCCGGCGTGCGGCCCAGCATCTGCTTGGCCTCGATGCCGACCGCGTGGACGACCTTGCGCCCGCCGATGTTGCGAAGCGCCACCACCGAGGGCTCGTTCAGCACGATCCCCTTGCCCTTCATGTAGATGAGCGTGTTGGCCGTGCCGAGGTCGATGGCGATGTCGTTGGAGATAGCGCCGAAGAGGGAACCGAACATGTAAGGCCTTGAGTCGTGGGGTCGGGGTTCGGGTGAGATGATGCGGACTCTGAGGCGCGAAAATGGCGCCGCTGGAGAACGGATCAGCCCAATTGCCCGCGCCGGGCGGCGTTTTCAAGGTTTATTGCAGGGGTGCGTCAGGCGACCGCCGCCAGCACGACGCCCAATGCCGTGATCGTGCCCGCAATCCATTGAAGCGGCGAGAGTTTCTCCGAAAACAAGCGTCGCCCGGCAAAAGCCGCGAGCGGCATCTCCACCACGCCCACCGCGCGAACCGGACCGGCGGGCGCCATGGCCAAGGCTGTAAACCAGCACGCCGAGGCCGCCGCCCCGAAGAAGCCCGCACGGAACGACTGGCGCCAGCTGGTGAGCGCGGCGATCAGGCTTTGGCGCTGCAGCAGGGCGAGGACGGCTGAGAGGCCGAGCGTCTGGAGGCTCTGGACCACCAGCACCGTGGTGATGCCGGCCAGCGCGGCGGGCGCGTGGCCGAGCGACAGGCCTGCCTGGCGGAAGGCGTTGTTGGAGATCGCAAAGCAGAAGCCGGCCAGCAGGCCGAAGAAGGCGCCGCTCCAGTCGCCCTTCACCCCCTCCTTCGGCCACGACAGCACCGCCACGCCCGCGGTGACGACCGCGATGCCGAGCGCGGTGTGGAAGGCGAGCACGTCGCCGAAGACGAAGTAGCCGATGAGTGAGGTGAACGGCAGCAGGCTCTGCTGGAAGGCCGTGCCGAGCGCGAAGCTGGAGCGGTGCATGGACGACAGCAACGCCGCGGTCGCCCCGATCTGCGCCGCGCCTCCGACAGCCGCCGCGCCCCAGAAGAAAGGGCGGAAGGTGAGGTGCGCGCTCGGCCAGATCGCCCAGGCGATGGCGAGGAACACCGCCGTGAACGGTATCCCATAGAGGAACCGCACCAGCGTCGCCGCCCAGGGCCCTCCCCCGCCCATAAGGCTGCGCTGGGTCGCATTGCGGCCGACCTGAAACGTCGCCGCCATGATGGTGATCGGGATGAAGAGCATGGCGGAGCTTTAGCCCCTTCTCCCCTTGCGGGAGAAGGTGGCCCGCGAAGCGGGTCGGATGAGGGGTCGCGCTGACGGTTCTGAGAAACCCCTTGTGTGTTCGAAGGCTGCTAGGTTTGGGCGTCTTCCGGGACGTCCGCCTGGCGTTAGCAGCGCCTGGCGGACTGTCGGTGGAGGGGCCATCGAACCCTAAGCCTTGAGGGCTGCGGATGAGCTGGGCCGCCGCCGACGTTTCCACGACCCGGATGGTTGCAGGGACTTGAAGGTCCGAAGCCACAAGAGCCTGCCCTCGGGCCGGCGAAGCCGGTCCCGGGGGAGGGGTTATGGAACGGGGAGACACTAGCACGAAGGCGGCCGGCGTCGATGTCGGCAAGCGCGGGCTGGACGCGGCGGTGCATGGCGGCGAAGGCGAGCTTCGGGTGGCCAACGATGCGGCGGGTCATGCCGAGCTCATCGGCTGGCTGAAGGCGCGCGGGGTCACCCGCGTCG
>JBLNCT010000006.1:0-3815 GCA_050260915.1 Parcubacteria group bacterium | reverse complement strand
CCGTGGCAGAAGCCGCGGGCGAAGGCGGCGAGAAATATTCCTCCACCGCCATCCGCAGCGCCCTTCGCGAAGGCCGCCCCGAAGCCGCAGCCGCCATCCTCGGCCGGCCGTTCGCCATCGAGGGCGTGGTGAGACGCGGCAAGCAGCTCGGCCGCCAGATCGGCTTCCCGACCGCCAACGTCATGCTCGGCGACTACGTGGCGCCGCGCTTTGGCATCTACGCCACCCGCACGCGCCTGCCGGACGGACGCGAGATCGCGGGGGTGTCGTCGCTCGGGGTCAACCCCACCACCGGCGTGGAAGAGCCGCGGCTGGAGGTCTGGCTGTTCGATTTCGACGAGGACCTCTACGGTCAGGTCATCGAAACCGACCTGATCGCCTGGCTCCGCCCTGAAGAGAAGTTCGAGACGATCGAGGCCATGATCGACCAGATCCGGGAAGACGAGGCGCAGGCGCGCGCCCTGCTGCTGCCGGACTTCGCATGAGCGACGCCATCATCTCGATAAAGGGCCTCTCGAAGACCTACGCCACCGGCGTGCAGGCGCTGAAGACCGTCGACCTCGAGATTCAGCGCGGCGAGATCTTCGCTCTGCTGGGGCCGAACGGCGCCGGCAAGACCACGCTGATCGGCATCGTCTGCGGGCTGGTGAACGCCTCGACCGGCACGGTGCTCGCCGACGGGCTCGATATCCGCCGCGACTGGCGCGAGGCGCGGATGAAGATCGGCCTCGTCCCGCAGGAACTGGCGACCGAGGCCTTCGAGACCGTCTGGGCCACCGTCACCTTCAGCCGGGGCCTGTTCGGCCGCCCGCCCAACCCGGCCTACGTCGAGAAGGTGCTCCGCTCCCTGTCGCTCTGGGACAAGAAGGACGCCAAGATCCAGACCCTGTCCGGCGGCATGAAACGCCGGGTGATGATCGCCAAGGCGCTCAGCCACGAGCCGCGGATCCTGTTCCTCGACGAGCCCACCGCCGGCGTCGACGTGGAGCTGCGCCGCGACATGTGGGAGGTGGTGCGGGGCCTGCGGGACTCAGGCGTCACCATCATCCTGACGACCCACTACATCGAAGAAGCCGAGGAGATGGCCGACCGGATCGGGGTCATCAACAAGGGCGAGCTGATCCTGGTCGAGGAGAAGGCCGCGCTGATGGAAAAGCTCGGCCGCAAGCAGCTGACCCTGCAGCTCTCCGAGCCGCTGACGACGCTTCCCGCACTGCTCGCCGACTACAACCTCGAGCTCTCCGAGGACGGCCAGGCGCTGACCTACACCTTCGAGACCGAGCGCGAGCGCACGAAGATCACTGCCCTGCTGCGGGCGCTGGACGCCGAGGGCATCGTCTTCTCCGACCTCAACACCAGCCAGTCGTCGCTGGAGGAGATCTTCGTCTCGCTGGTCAGGGGCGACCGATGAACGTCCAGGCGATCCGCTCCATCTACGGCTTCGAGATGGCGCGCACCTTCCGCACGCTGGTGCAGTCCATCGTCTCGCCGGTGCTGACGACGTCGCTCTATTTCATCGTCTTCGGCTCAGCCATCGGCTCGCGCATGAGCACCATCGGCGGGGTGCCCTACGGCGCCTTCATCGTGCCGGGGCTGATCATGCTGTCGGTGCTGACCGAGAGCATCTCCAACGGCTCCTTCGGCATCTACTTCCCGAAGTTCACCGGCACCATCTACGAGCTGCTGAGCGCGCCCGTCTCGGTGGCCGAGACGGTGATTGGCTACGTCGGCGCGGCGGCGACCAAGTCGGTGATGATCGGCGCCATCATCTTCATCACCGCCCACTTCTTCGTCCCGATCCGGCTGGAGCACCCCGTCTGGGCCTTCCTGTTCCTGGTGCTGACCAGCTTCACCTTCAGCCTGTTCGGGTTTCTCACCGGCATCTGGGCCGACGGCTGGGAGAAGCTGAGCTTCATCCCACTGCTCGTGGTGACCCCGCTGACCTTCCTGGGCGGAAGCTTCTATTCCATCGACATGCTGCCGCCCTTCTGGCGCGGCGTGACCCTGTTCAACCCGGTCGTCTACCTGATCAGCGGCTTCCGCTGGGCCTTCTTCGGCACGGCCGATGTCGGCATTGGGGTGAGCCTTGGCATGACGCTGGGCTTCCTGGCGCTCTGCCTGGCGGCGGTGTGGTGGATATTCAGGACGGGGTGGCGGCTGAAGACCTGAACCCTTCTCCCCTTGCGGGAGAAGGTGGGCTGCGAAGCAGGGCGGATGTGGGGTTTCTCAAACCTCGATGAAGCCCAACCGCTGAATCGAAGCTGACGCGACTTTCAACCCCTCATCCGGCCCTTCGGGCCACCTTCCCCCGCAAGGGGAGAAGGCTTGGACCATGGCGGCTGGTCTGGTAGAGCCCACCCCATGACTTCGGTTCGGAGCTTTCCGCGAATTATCCGCCCGGCGTGACGCCGCCGGGTCAGGTGAGCGCGCGCCGGGACTGACGAAGCCCCGAAACTCCGGACAGTGGAAATTCCCATGGCCGACGACGCCAAGCCGACCCGCGATTACCGCGAAACCGTCTTCCTTCCCGACACGCCCTTCCCCATGCGCGGCGGGCTCCCGCAGAAGGAGCCCGAAATCCTGGCGAAATGGGAGGCAGGGGATCTCTACCATTCGATCCGCAAGGCCCGCCAAGCGCAAGGCGCGCCGCTGTTCGTGTTCCACGACGGTCCGCCCTATGCGAACGGCCCGATCCACATCGGCCACTCGCTCAACAAGATCCTGAAGGACTTCGTCGTCCGCTCGCGGTTCGCGCTGGGCTACGACGTCGACTACGTGCCCGGCTGGGACTGCCACGGCCTACCCATCGAGTGGAAGATCGAGGAGGAGTTCCGCGCCAAGGGGCGACCTAAGGACCAGGTCCCCCCGTCGGAATTCCGCGCCCGCTGCCGCGAATACGCCGCCCACTGGATCGAGGAGCAGGGCCGTGAGTTCCGCCGCCTGGGCGTGCTGGCCGACTGGGCCAACCGCTACGCCACCATGGACTACACGAGCGAGGCGGCCATCGTCGCCGAGTTCCACAAGTTCATGATGTCGGGCCAGCTCTATCGCGGCTCGAAGCCCGTGATGTGGAGCCCGGTCGAGCGCACCGCGCTCGCCGACGCCGAGGTCGAGTACCACGACCACGTCTCGCCCACGATCTGGGTCCGCTTCCCGGTCGTCGAAGGGCCGGATGTGGCGAGCGGCGCCGACGTCGTGATCTGGACGACGACCCCCTGGACCATCCCGGCCAACCGCGCCGTCTCCTACAACCCCGACATCGCCTACGCCGTCTATGAGGTCGAGGCGTTGGAGGAAGACCTCCAGGTCCAACCCTGGGCCAAGCCGGGCGACAAGCTGATCCTCGCCGAAAAGCTCGCCGCCGACGTGATGGCCGCAGCCAAGGTCGCGAAGTTCAGGCGCGTCGATTCCATCGACTGCGAAGGCATGGAGCTGGAGCACCCGCTGGCCGCGCTCGATAGCGGCTATGGCTTCGCCGTGCCGATGCTGGCGGGCGACCATGTGACCGAGGACGCCGGGACGGGCTTCGTCCACACCGCGCCCGGCCACGGCGCCGACGACTATCAGGTCTGGCTCGCCCACGGTCACCGCGAGATCCCCGAGACCGTCGATCCCGACGGCGCCTACTACCCCCACGTGCCGCTGTTCGGCGGGCTGAAGGTGCTGGAAACCGAGGGCAAGAAGGCCGGCAAGTTCGGACCGGCCAACAACGCCGTCATCGAAAAGCTGATCGAGGCCGGACGCCTGCTGGCGCGCGGGCGGATCGAGCACACCTATCCGCACAGCTGGCGCTCCAAGGCGCCGGTCATCTTCCG
>JBLNCT010000005.1:0-4893 GCA_050260915.1 Parcubacteria group bacterium | reverse complement strand
CGCATCATGTTTGAAATCGACGGCGTGGCCGACGATGTGGCGCGCGAGGCCCTGAAGCTCGGCTCGGCCAAGCTTCCGATCCGCACGCGGATCGTCACCCGCATCGACGCGGGCCTGGCCGCGGAGCACTGACCATGAAGATCGATGAAATCCGGGGCATGACGCCCGACCAACTGTCTGAGGCTCTGCTGAACCTGAAGAAGGAGCAGTTCAACCTGCGCTTCCAGGCGGCGACGGGCCAGATCGAGAAGACCCACCGCGTGAACGAGATCCGCAAGGACATCGCGCGGATCAAGACCGTGCTGCGTCAGCGGCCCGCGGCTTAAGGAGACAACGATGCCGAAACGTATCCTCGAAGGCGTGGTCGTCTCCGACAAGGGCGACAAGACGGTGGTGGTGAAGGTCGAGCGGACCTTCCTGCACCCGCTGCTGAAGAAGACCGTGCGCCGGTCGAAGAAGTACCACGCTCACGACGAGTCCAACGCCTACAAGGCGGGCGAAGTGGCCAAGATCGTCGAGTGCGCGCCGAAGTCCAAGCTGAAGACCTGGGAAGTCCTTCCCAAGGCCGGCGGCTGATAGTCTGGAAGGTTTGATCCAATGATCCAGATGCAAACTAACCTGGACGTCGCCGATAACTCGGGCGCCCGCCGGGTCATGTGCATCAAGGTGCTTGGCGGCGCCAAGCGCCGCTACGCCCACGTAGGCGACAAGATCGTCGTCTCCGTGAAGGAAGCCATTCCGCGCGGCCGCGTGAAGAAGGGCGACGTGCTGCAGGCGATCGTGGTGCGCACTTCTCAGGGCATCAAGCGCAAGGACGGCTCGGTCATCCGCTTCGACAAGAACGCGGCGGTGATCGTCAACAAGCAAAGCGAGCCGATCGGCACGCGGATCTTCGGCCCGGTTCCCCGCGAACTGCGCGCCAAGAACCACATGAAGATCATTTCGCTCGCCCCCGAGGTGCTGTGATGGCCGCGAAGATCAAGAAGGGCGACCGCGTCGTCGTCCTGACCGGCAAGGACAAGGGCAAGACGGGCGCCGTCGCCCGTGTCTTCCCGAAGGAAAACCGCGTGCTGGTCGAAGGGATCAACATCGTCCAGCGCCACACCCGGCCGACCCAGCTCGACCCGCAGGGCGGCATCAAAAACAAGGAAGCGCCGATCCACCTGTCGAACGTCGCCATTGTCGACGCCAACGGCAAGCCGACCCGCGTCGGCTTCCGCGTGGACGGCGACAAGAAGGTGCGGTTCGCCAAGAGCACCGGCGAGGTGATCAATGGCTGATCAAGCTTACGAGCCCCGGATGAAGTCCCATTATCGCGAGCGCGTGCGCCCCGCGATGAAGGAGAAGTTCGGCTACACGAACGAGATGCAGGTCCCCAAGATCGAGAAGATCGTGATCAACATGGGGATCGGCGAGGCCGTGGCGGACTCCAAGAAGGCGCAGGCCGCCATGAAGGACCTCGCCGCCATCGCCGGCCAGAAGCCGGTGGCGACGAAGGCCCGCAAGTCCATCGCCCAGTTCAAGATCCGCGAGGGCATGGTGGTCGGCGCGAAGGTGACCCTTCGCAAGGACCGCATGTACGAGTTCCTGGACCGCCTGATCACCATCGCGCTGCCGCGGGTGAAGGACTTCCGGGGCCTCAAGGGCACGAGCTTCGACGGCCGCGGCAACTACGCCATGGGCCTGAAGGAGCACATCGTGTTCCCCGAGATCAACTATGACCAGATCGACCAGATCTGGGGCATGGACATCATCGTCACGACGACCGCGAAGTCCGACGAGGAGGCCAAGGCTCTCCTCACGGAATTCCAGTTCCCGTTCAACAGCTAAGGGCGGGAAGGAAAGAAGCACATGGCCAAGAAGAGCGCCGTCAACCGCAACGAGATGGTCAAGAAGCTCGTCAAGCAATACGCCGAGAAGCGCGACGCGCTGAAGGCGATCGCCAACGACGAGTCCCGGCCCCTCGAAGAACGTTTCGAAGCCCGGCTGAAGCTTGCCGAGCTGCCGCGCAACTCGTCCAAGACCCGCATCCGTAACCGGTGCGAGATCACGGGCCGTCCGCGCGCCTACTACCGCAAGCTCAAGATGAGCCGGATCAGCCTGCGCGAGCTCGGCTCCGCCGGCCTGATCCCCGGCCTCGTCAAGTCGAGCTGGTAAGGAGGGTCTGAAATGGTCAACGACCCCATCGGCGATATGATCGCCCGCATCAAGAACGCTTCCATGCGCAAGCGCTCGAAGGTCCTGACGCCGGCTTCCAAGCTGCGCGCCCGCGTCCTCGACGTGCTGGCCGACGAAGGCTACATCCGCGGCTACACGCTGGTGGAAAAGCCCGGCGCGTTCCCCGAATTCGAGATCGAGCTCAAGTACTTCGACAACGAGCCCGTGATCGCCGAGATCAGCCGCGTGTCCAAGCCTGGCCGCCGCGTCTACTCGTCGATCAAGGACCTCAAGCCGATCAAGAACGGCCTGGGCATCTCGATCCTGTCGACGCCGAAGGGCGTCATGTCCGACAACGCCGCCCGCGACGCCAACGTCGGCGGCGAAGTGATCTGCCGGGTGTACTGATATGTCTCGTATCGGCAAGAAGGCGGTCGAAATCCCGAACGGCGTGACCCTCACGCTGGACGGCCAGACCGTGACCGTGAAGGGCCCGAAGGGTCAGCTCTCCTGGACCGTGGCCGAGGAAATCGTGCTCAGCCAGGAAGGCAATGCGCTGACGCTCGCCCCGCGCGACGACACCACCCGGGCACGGGCGATGTGGGGCCTGTCCCGCACGCTGGTGAACAACATGGTTGTGGGCGTCACCACCGGCTACGAGCAGACGCTCGAGCTGGTCGGCGTCGGCTACCGCGCCGCGATGAAGGGCAATGCGCTCTCGATGCAGCTCGGCTTCAGCCACGACGTGGACATCAAGCCGCCCGCGGGCGTGACGTTCGCGGTTCCCAAGCAGACCGAGATCAAGATCTCCGGCATCGACAAGCAGCTGGTCGGCGAGACCGCGGCCAAGATTCGCCGCATCCGTCCGCCCGAACCCTACAAGGGCAAGGGCGTGCGCTACGCCGGCGAGCAGGTCCGCCGCAAGGAAGGCAAGAAGAAGTAAGCCATGGCTCTTTCCTCCCGCCAATCCGCCGCCAAGCGCTCGCAGCGCACGCGCACGCGCCTCAAGTCGCTCGCGAACGGCCGTCCGCGCCTGTCGGTCTTCCGCTCGTCCAAGAACATCTACGCCCAGGTCATCGACGACGCGAACGGCGTCACGGTGGCGGCCGCCTCTTCGCTAGAAGGCGAGAAGAAGGCCAAGGGCTCGGACAAGGACGCCGCCGCCCGCGTGGGCAAGCTGGTCGCCGAGCGCGCCAAGGAGAAGGGCGTCACGGACGTCGTCTTCGACCGTGGGGGCTACCTCTATCATGGCCGGGTGAAAGCCCTGGCCGACGCCGCGCGTGAAGCCGGCCTGAATTTCTAAGGGAACAGCTTATGGCCCGCAGGAACGAAGAGCGCGGTGATCGTCGGGGTCGCGAAGAAGAACGCGACAGCGACATCGTCGAAAAGCTCGTCCACATCAACCGCGTCGCCGCCACCGTGAAGGGCGGCCGCCGTTTCTCCTTCGCCGCTCTGATGGTCGTCGGCGACCAGAAGGGCCGCGTCGGCTTCGGTCACGGCAAGGCCCGTGAAGTGCCGGAAGCCATCCGCAAGGCGACGGAAGAAGCCAAGAAGTCGATGATCCGCGTGCCGCTGCGCGAATCCCGCACCCTGCACCACGATGGTCAGGGCCGCTGGGGCGCGGGCAAGGTGATGGTCCGTGCGGCGCCTCCAGGCACCGGCGTCATCGCGGGCGGTCCGATGCGCGCGGTTCTGGAAACGCTGGGCGTGCAGGACGTGGTGGGCAAGTCCACCGGCTCGTCCAACCCCTACAACATGGTGCGCGCCACCTTCGAAGCGCTGAAGGTCCAGGCCTCTCCGCGCCAGATCGCCGCCAAGCGCGGCAAGAAGGTCGGCGACATCATCGGCCGGCGCGCCGACGCGGCGTCGTCGCCGGAAGCCGTCGAGGGCTAAGTCATGGCTGATAAGACTGTCACGGTTCGCCAGACGGCGAGCCCCATCCGCCGCAAGAAGGACCAGCGCGCCACCCTCGTGGGCCTTGGCCTGAACCGTATCGGCCGCACCGCGACCCTGCCCGACACCCCTTCGGTGCGCGGCATGATCGCCAAGGTCGCGCATATGGTCGAGGTGGTGACCGAATAAGCCCTGGGGGCTCCCCCTCTGGGGGAGCTGTCCGCGCAGCGGACTGAGGGGGCTCAAGCCCGCTGACTCAGCGGATGAAAGCCCCCTTCGGCCCTTGGGGCCGCTTCCCCCACAGGGGGAAGACCTTTTAACCGCCGAGTCAGGCTCCCCGCCTGGCGCAGATCTCGAAGGAGAGGCACATGACCAAGCTCAACGAGCTTTCGCCCCGTGAGGGCTCCACCAAGAACCGCATGCGCGTCGGCCGCGGCCCGGGTTCGGGCAAGGGCAAGACGGGCGGCCGTGGCGTTAAGGGCCAGAAGTCGCGGACAGGCGTGTCCATCGGCGGCTTCGAGGGCGGCCAGATGCCGCTCCACATGCGCATGCCAAAGCGCGGCTTCAACAACCCCTTCCGCAAGGAATTCGCCGAAGTGAACTTCTGGCGCATCGAGCAGGCGATCGCCGCCGGCAAGCTCGATGCCAAGAAGCCGATCGACGCCGACGCGCTCGTCAAAGCCGGCGTCATCCGCAAGGCCCGCGACGGCGTGAAGCTGCTGGGCAAGGGCGAGCTGAAGTCGAAGCTCGACATCACCGTCTACGCCGCCTCCGCCACCGCGCGCGAAGCGGTCGAGAAGGCCGGCGGCAAGCTGACCGTCACCAAGCCCGCCGTCGCCGCTG
>JBLNCT010000004.1:0-18910 GCA_050260915.1 Parcubacteria group bacterium | reverse complement strand
ACGGCAACGAGGCGACGACCTTCGGCCGCTATACGGTCAGGGCCGGCGACACGCTGCGCACCATCGCCATGCAGGTGTGGGGCGACGACAGCCTCTGGTACCTGCTGGCCGACGCCAACGGCCTGACCGCCGACAGCGAGCTGGCCGAGGGGATGAGCCTGTCCATCCCCAACAAGGTGGCCAACGTCCACAACAACGCCGCCACCTTCAAGCCCTACGACCCCAACCGCGCGATCGGCAACATCCTGCCATCGCCCATCCCACCCAAGCCCGACAAGCACCACTATCCAGGGCTCCACCAGCGCATCGTGGACCAGGAGCTGTTCGAAGCCGTGCAGCAACAGTTGATCACCAACGCCAAGCAGCGGTTCGAGCGGCTGCCGCGAGCCGGCGCCGCGATGCTTAAAGGTTTGCTCTTCGACCAGGCAGGGCAGAGGATGTCGCCCAGCTTCGGTTACGGCAAGGAAGGGCGCGTTTTCCGCTACTACGTATCGGCGGACCTCCAACGCGGGCGCCGGGCTTCAGCTGACGATGGCACTGTCCGGAGAGTGTCCGCGCCGCCCCTGGAGGCGCTTGTGGTCGATCGCCTCAGTCGGCTGTTTGGATCAGGCGACCCGCACCCGTTGAGCCGAGTGGATCTGGGCGCCCAATTCGTCAAGCTGACCTTCCAGCGGGGCCTCTTGGCGAGCGTCGACGTCGCCCTTGCTGATCGGTTGCCCCCAACAGACCACCTTCAGGGTGAGACGCTGACAGTGGCAGTCCGGCCGGTCTTCCGCGGCGGCCGCACCTGGCTCATCGCGCCGGATGGTCGAGCGGCAATCACTATGCGCCAGCCAGACGCCACGCTGGTGAGCGCGCTTCAGCGCGGCCACGCCCTGCTCAAGCAGCATCATGCTTTGCCCTTCCAGCCGGTTGATGCCTGGCGGCGAGTATCGAGCCCCGAGGACGCTTACCGGCGACGCCTCATGAGCCTGGCGCTGCCTGCGCCCGACATTCAGCAGGCAATCGTCGAGGGCGCCCAACCGGCCGGGCTGACGCTTCAGCGGCTCATCACGCTCGAGCTGCCGTTGGCTTGGGAAGACCAACGCCGGGCGTTAGGCTTCTGAGTTCCCTGAAAGCTGGCGTGTAAATTCCCTGCTTGTGCGCGGCCCGATCGACAGCGGTCCGCACTAACCCGTTGGCGCCGCTTCGGTTTGTGGCGAACGGGCGCGGGGGCCACCCAAGGCTCGGCTGAAAACATTCCCTGTTTTTCCCTGATAGAACAGGGAAACCGTAGTGGATCGGAGCCGCCCAGAGACAGCGCGGGAATCCGGCCGCCGACCGACGCAAAATCGGCCACCTGTAGAGGCTGCGGTTCCCAGATCGGCGGGAAATCGAGCGTTGGAATGCGGGGGTTAGATAGTCCGGCCAGCCTGGGAGACAGTCAGCCGTGGGTCGGTGGCGGAGAGGGTGGGATTCGAACCCACGGTACCCTTGCGGGTACGCCGCATTTCGAGTGCGGTGCTTTCGACCACTCAGCCACCTCTCCAACCGGGGAATGGCCCGGTAAAAAGGGGCCTTCTGAGTGAGGCGCGGAACCTAGCGATGCGGCCCGCGCCGCGCAAGTAGCGGGTGGGGCGCTTCAGCCCTTCGGGTAGAGGACCATCTGCGTGCAGCGGAAGAGGGCGATGAGCTTGCCGGTTTCCTCGTGCCGGGCCTCCGCGTCCCATACCTGGGTGGTGCGGCCCCCGTGGGTCAGGCGGGCCTCGCAGACGACCGTGCCGTCGCGGGCCGTTCCAAGGAAGTTGGCCTTCAGCTCGATGGTCGTGAAGTTGGCCGCCCCCTCGGGGAGCGACCGGCTGCAGCCATAGCCGCAGGCGGAATCCACAAGCGCGATGATGCTGGCGGCGTGCAGGTATCCGTTGGGGGCCATGTGCCGCTGGGCGACCGTGAAGCGGCCGCGCACCAGGCCGTGCTCGACCTCATCCCACGAGACACCGAGCAACCCTGGTAGATAGCCCTCCTGAACGGCCTCGACCTGCTTGCTGTATTCGCTCATTCGGGCCGCCTGAAGAGATAGAGCCCGAAGCCCAGCGTATCGCGGCCAAAGCGCATGTAGGCCATCCGCTGCAGCTCGGCGCGTTGGCGAACGCTGTCTGCCTCCGGGTCGTCCGGGTTGTCGGCGAGCCACGCCTTAGCGGCGGCGTACATCGAGAAGGCGCAGTCGTCCCACTCGTAGTCGGGGCTCATGCCGGCGTAGCGGAGCTCCAGCCCGGCGGCCTCGCCGGCCTCGATGTTCTCCTGATGGGTCTTGTAGGCGGCGTAGGGGCCCAGCATCGCGACGAACGCAGGGTCGGGATCGGCTTTCCAATAGGGATCGGACCACAGCAGCATGCCGCCGGGCTTCACGGCTTCCTTCAGGGCCGCCATCACAGCCTTCGGCTCCGGCGGGCCGGAGACGATGCCGCTTGAGCCGACCGAGATGACGAAGTCGTAGGGCTCCGCCTCCTTCAGGAACGCCTGCGACTCCACGGTGTGCAGCGTGACCTTGCCCGGCGCGCCGCGCCCCTCCAGCTTGCGCCGCGCGATCTGCGAGACGGCGGGCGAGCGCTCCAGCGCGTCGACGACCAGGCCGTGCTTCTCGGCGACATAGGCCGCCATCGTGGCGTTGCCGCAGCCCACATCGACGGCGCGCATGCCGGGCTTCAGACGCGCCCAGGCGAGCGTGCGGTCGAGCGTCGCCGGAGAGAGCGGGTTGCAGAAGCCCATCGCCTCATAGGCGATCTGCACAGATTTATGAGGGTCGGACATCAGCTGGACCGTGCCCGTTTCGGGGTGCGCCGTCCAGCCGTCTCGCTTTCGTCGCACGGGGCGGCTAACACGCGGGCCATGCAGCGTATCTTTCCCTTTGAAGGCGTCGAGAACTTCCGCGATTTCGGCGGTTACGACGCCGCCGGCCGCCGGCTGAAGCGCGGCCTTCTTTACCGCTCCGCCCACCACGGCAACGCGACCGAGGCCGACCTGACCGCCATGCGAGGTCTGGGCCTCTCTGTGATCGTCGACCTGCGCCGGCCCAACGAGCGGGAGCGCGATCCCTGCCGCCGCTGGGAAGGGTTCGCGGCGACCGTCATCGAGAACGACATCGGCCAGGTCCACGACGACCCCTGGCATCTGTTCATCGCCAACTCCGACCTCTCGGTGGAGGCCTTCCGGCGGTACATGGAGGACTACTACCTCGAAGCGCCGTTTGTTGAGCGGCACGTCGACCTCTATTCCCGCTACTTCCAGGCGCTGGCGAACACGGACGGCGCGGTGCTGATCCACTGCGCGGCGGGCAAGGACCGCACCGGCATCCTGGCGGCCCTGACGCATCATATGGCGGGCGTGTCGGAGGAGGACATCGTCGCCGACTTCCTGCTGACCAACGACCCCGGCCGGTTCGAACGGCGCGTGCCGGTGATGATGCAGGTGATGAAGGACTTGACCGGCAAGACGCCGACCGAAGAGGCGGTGCGCACGGCGCTGGGCGTCGAGGCGCACTACCTCGAGAACGCCTTCACCGCGATCCACCAGCGGCACGGCACGATCGACGCCTATCTTGATCAGGCGCTCGGGGTGGATGACAGGATGCGTCAGGCCATCCACGATCGGATCCTCGAATGATCTACTTCATCGTCAAGGCGCTGCTGTCTGGCCTCATCGTCGCGGCGGTTTCCGAGGTGGCACGGCGCTATCCGGGTTTCGGCGGGCTGATCGCCTCGCTGCCGTTGGTCAGCGTCCTTGGCATGATGTGGCTGTGGCGCGACACGCACGATCCGGTGCGGATGAGCCAGCATGCGGCCGGCACATTCTGGTTCGTGCTGCCGTCGCTGCCGATGTTCCTGGCCATCCCCGCCATGCTCAAGCGAGGGGCTGGCTTCTGGCCGGCGTTGTTCGCGGGCTGCCTCCTCACCATCCTCCTCTACGCCGGGATGACCTGGCTCGCGCCGAAGGTCGGCCTGCGACTGTAATTTCGCCCGTGTCCCCGGCGAAGGCCGGGGTCCAGCATTGTTCCATCTGGATCCCGGCCTTCGCCGGGACGCGCGGTTTCAAATGATACCGGATCGACAAACGCTTGTTTGAAGTCCACGGTAGCTCCCAAGGGACGCACGTCAACGACGGCCCGAGCCGGGAGGATGTATGAGTGAGAAGAGCCGCGTCCCTGGGACGCGAAGCGCGGTGCTGGATGGCCGGCTTCCCGGCAGCATCGATCCAGTCGCGGAAGTAGAAGCCGCCTCCGCCGGTCCCGCCGTTCTCGCCAAGGTGGGCGTCGGCAAGCTTCCCAAGGGCGCGCTGGCCTGGTCGCTGCTGGAAGGCGGCCGCGACCCCTACGTGATCCTCGTCACCATCTACATTTTCGGCCCCTACTTCGCGACGAGCTTCGTCGGCGATGCGGTGAGGGGTCAGGCGATCCTGGCCAACATCGGCATGATCTACGGGCTGTTCGTGGCGCTGACCGGCCCGCTGCTCGGCGCCTCCATCGACCGGTTCGGACGCCGCAAGCCGCTGCTGTTGCTGCTGACGGCGCTGATGGCGCCCTTGATGTTCTCGCTCTGGTGGGCGGCGCCGGGCGGGGCGGGGCTTTCGGTGCTGCAGGTGTCGGTGATCCTGAGCCTGATGGGCGTGCTCTTCGCCTACGCAGAGGTGCTGCACAATTCGCTGCTGACGCGCGCGACGACGCCGGCACAGGCGCCGCACGCCTCGGGGCTCGCGCTGTCGCTCGGCAACTTCTTCTCGGTGTTCAGCCTGGCCTTCGTGCTCTGGGCCTTCGCCCTGCCGGGCAAGGTCGACTGGAGCTTTATTCCAAAGCAGCCGCTGTTTGGCCTGAACCCGGCATTGCATGAGCCGGACCGGATCGTCGGCCCGATCGCGGCGGGGCTGCTCGTCTTCCTGTCCATTCCCTTCTTCATCTTCACGCCCGACGCCCCGCCGACCGGCGTGAAGCTGCGTGAGGGGCTGCAGCAGGGCTGGGCCGGGTTGGTGGAGACGGTGAAGAGCCTGCGCGGGCACCGTGACGTCGCGGTCTATCTCGGCTCGCGGATGCTGTTCACCGACGGGATGACCGCACTCCTGATGTTCGGTGGCGTCTATGCCGCGGGGGTGATGCGCTGGGGCGTGCTGGAGATGCTGGCCTACGGCATCCTGCTGTCCATCTTCGCGGTGATCGGCGGGTTCGTCGGCGCGGCGCTGGATGCTGCGGTGGGCCCCAAGCGCGCCGTGCAGATCGAGGTCGGCGGCGCCATCTGCACCCTCTTCGCCTCGCTTGGCATGGGGCGTGAAAAGATCCTCTACCTCTGGGCCTTCGATCCCGCCGCTCATGCGCCGCTGTGGAACGGGCCGATGTTCCGGACCTTCCCGGAGGTGATGTACCTCTGCATCGGCTTCGGCACGGCGATCTTCGTGACCGCCCACTATGCGTCCAGCCGCACGCTGCTGACGCGGCTGACGCCGCCGGGCAAGAGCGCATCGTTCTTCGGGCTCTATGCGCTCTCGGGGACGGTGACGATGTGGCTGGGTTCGGCGCTGGTGCGGCTGTCCACCGCCACCTTCAAGACCCAGCAGGCGGGCTTCGCCCCCATCGCGGGGCTGCTCTTCCTCGGCTTCCTCGGCATGTTCTTCGTTAAGGGCGGTGGCCGGGCGACCGGCGACGAGACGCACTAGAATCCCCTTCTCCCCTTGCGGGAGAAGGTGGCCCGCGAAGCGGGTCGGATGAGGGGCTTCTCAAACCTCGATGACGCCGGCACGCTGAATCGCGGCTGAAACGGCTTTCAACCCCTCATCCGTCGGCCTTCGGCCGCCACCTTCTCCCGCAAGGGGAGAAGGGTGCTATTGAGCGCCGATGCAGGCGGTGGCTCTTATAAGAAGAGAGTGGCGGGAGCCGGTGGAGGTGTTGTCGGCCTTTGCCGATGAGCCGTTCGCCTGCGCCTTTCTCTCCGGCGGCGAAGGGCCCCGCGCGCGGTGGTCCTATGTGCTCCGCTCGCCGGACAGGGTGCTGGCGCCGGATGAGGAGCCGTTCGAGGGGTTGGCGCGGCTCATCGGCCAGCGCCTGCCCGGCCATCCCGAAGGTCCGCCGTTCCAGGGTGGCGTCGTGGGCTTGGCCTGTTACGAGCTGGGCGACCGCGTCGAGCCGCTAGGCCTCAAGCGCCACCCCGACTGGCCGGACCTGACCGCCGCGCGCTACCCGGCGCTGCTGGCGTTCGACCATGAGCGGCGCGAGGTGCTGGCGGTCGGGCGAGGGTCCACGGACGCCGAGGCGCGCGCGAGGGCCGAGGGCGCGGCCGCCTGGCTGGATGAACCGCAGCGGACGGCGGCCGAGGGTGAGCTGGCGACGTCATTCGAGCCGACGGACGCCCCACGCGCCTATGAATCCAATGTCGCCGAGGTGGTCGAGCGCATCGCGGCCGGGGAGATCTTCCAGGCCAACATCGCCCGGCGTTGGACGGGGCGTCTGGCGGACGGGGTCGAGCCGTTCGATCTGCTCGCGCGACTGGTCGGCGACAGCCCGGCGCCGTTTGCGGCCTACCTGCGGTTGGCGGACCGGGCCGTGGTCTCGAACTCGCCGGAGCGGTTCGTGAGCGTTGGGGCGGGCGAGGCGCTCACCGTCGAGACCCGGCCGATCAAGGGCACCCGGCCGCGCGGCCGAACGCCGGCGCGGGACGTCGCGCTGGCGCGTGAACTGGCCGAGAGCGCCAAGGACCGCGCCGAGAACCTGATGATCGTCGATCTGATGCGAAACGACCTGTCCCGCGTCTGTCCGGCGGGGGCGGTCGCCGCGCCGGAGCTGTTCAAGGTCGAGAGCTTTCCGAACGTGCATCACCTGGTCTCGACGGTGACGGGGCGGCTCGCGCCGGGGATGAGCGCGGTGGACCTGTTGCAGGCGGCCTTTCCGCCCGGCTCGATCACGGGAGCGCCCAAGGTGCAGGCGATGAAGGTCATCTCGGCCTATGAGCGGCCGCGTGGGCCCTATTGCGGGTCGATGTTCTGGGCAGGCGTGGACGGCGCCTTCGACTCATCCGTCCTGATCCGTACGGTCGGCTTCGTGCGCGACCAGGCAGGCTGGCGGTTCGAGGCGCCGGCCGGTGCGGGGATCGTCGCCGACAGCGACCCCGTCGCCGAGCGCGAGGAGACGGAAGCCAAGATCGCCGCTCTTCGCCGGGCGCTGACGGAGCCCGCCGCATGATTCCCGCCGACGACCGGGGCCTGACGCTGGGCGATGGGCTGTTCGAGACCATCCTGGCGCGGGAGGGGCGGCTGGTGCTGCTCGATGAGCACCTCGACCGCATGGCGCGCGGGTGTGAGGCGCTCGGCCTGCCGCCGCTGGATCGGCAGGCGGCTCGCCGGGTCTGCGAGGAGGCCGCGGCGACGGCATCGGCGCGGGCGGCCGTGCGGCTGACGCTGACCGCGGGGAGCGGGGGGAGGGGCCTGGATCGGCCGGCCTCGTCCCAACCACGGCTGTTCGCCTCCGTCGCTGCCGCTCCGAAGCCCGAGGCGCCCGCGCGCCTGGTCACCGCGACCGTACGCCGCAATGAGGGCTCGCCCGCCTCGCGGCTCAAGACCCTGAGCTATCTCGACAACGTGCTCGCGCGCGAGGAGGCCCGGGCCGCAGGGGCGGACGAAGCCCTGATGCTCAACAATCGCGGCGAGGTCGCCTGCGCTGCAGCGGCCAACATCTTCTGGCTGAAGGGCGGCCGCCTGGTCACACCGGCGCTGGAATGCGGGGTCCTGGATGGAATCATGCGGGCCCGGACCATCGAATCCGCCCGGGGAATCGGCCTCGCGGTCGAAGAATCTTGCGCCGGGAGGGGCGAAATCGACCGCGCGGAGGCAATTTTTCTGACCAACAGCCTTATCGGCTTGAGGCCCGTGGAGGCCCTGGATGGTAAACAAATGGGCTCGAACGCCGTTACCAGTCGATTGGCCGCTTTACTGCAAAGCTTTGCCTGAAAAGGCTTTTTGCGGCGATTTCGACCTCATGGTTAACGAAAGCTAATAGTAAAAATAAATAAACCAAACAAAAAGTGCAGCATCTTCCGCTGTTTACTGGCCATTAAGCGCGATGGGGCAAACTGATCTCGTGATTGGGAGCAAGCAGGCCACTCGCACGGCTTGATCCCGCCACTGCCTGCTTGCGGACTAAACAAGGAGATCAAGCAATGTCGAAGTTCGTTTCTCGCTTCCTGAAGGACGAGTCCGGCGCCACGGCCATCGAATACGGCCTCATCGTCGCCCTCATCGCCGTCGTGATCATCACCGCGGTCACCACCATCGGCACCAAGCTGAACACCGACTTCAAGACGGTCGGCAACAAGCTCTAAGCCGAGCGGAAGCCAAAAGACGGAAGGGCCGGGGAGCGATCCCCGGCCCTTTCTCTTTGCGTGAAAGGTTTGGTTCACCATGGGCTGGCAGGCTCGCCCGCCATGGACCACCCGCTCCTTCTCCTCACCGCCGTCTTCCCGCTGCTGGTCATCATGGCGGCGATGAAGGACGCGACGACCTTCACCATTCCCAACTGGATCTCGATCGCCCTGGTCGTCGCCTTCTACCCGGTCGCGTTGGCGCTGCATGCGCCGCTTAGCCTGATCGGGACCTGCACGCTGGTCGGTCTGGCCGCACTGCTGGTCGGGTTGGTCATGTTCGCCCTGAACTGGATCGGGGGCGGCGACGCGAAGGTGCTGGCCGCGTCGGCTCTGTGGATCGGCTGGCCGGCCGTGCTGCCGTTCGTGCTGGCGACGGCGGTGGCGGGCGGGGCGCTGGCGCTGCTCCTGCTGGAGATGCGCTCGACGCTGCTCAGGCCCTGGTTCGAACGGGGGCCGCCGTGGATCGCCCGGCTGGCCACGGAAGGCGGTGACGCGCCCTACGGCGTGGCCATCTGCGTGGGCGCCCTGTTCGCCCTGCCCCAAAGCGCGCTTTTCCGCGTCGGCTGAGCTTTTGCGGGCAGGTCCGGCATGCGAGACACAAGACCATGACCGAGACCCCCGCCATCCGCATCGACGCGGTCACGCCTGAAACCCTCCCGGCCGTCCTCGACCAGAGCTTCCCGTTCGTGCGGGGCTTTGCCGAGCTTTCCGACTTCAAGGGCCGCGCCGGCCAGACGCTGGTCGTCCCCGGCGAGGACGGCCGGATCGCCGCCGTGCTGTTCGGGCTCGGCGACACGCCCGAGGCCATGACCTTCCGCCAGCTGGCGGCGAAGCTTCCGGCCGGGGACTACCGGCTGGGCGTGGTCCCGGACGGCGTCGCGCCCGACCAGATCGCGCTGGCGTTCGCGATGGGCCGCTACCGCTTCGACCGCTACAAGAAGAAGACCGACCCCCAACCGTGCCTGATCGTCGACGGCGACCTGTCGGAGGTGCAGGAGATTGCGCACGCCTGCGCGCTCTGCCGCGACATGGTCAACACGCCGGCCAACGACATGGGCCCGCTGCAGGTCGAGACCATCGCCCGCGAGATCGCCGAGGAGTTCGGGGCGGAGATCTCCGTCATCACCGGTGATGATCTGCTCGAACAGAACTACCCGGCGGTGCATGCCGTCGGCCGCGCCGCCCACGCCGACCGCGCGCCCCGGATGATCGAGATCGCCTGGGGCTCCAAGGGGCCGCTGATCGCCATCGTCGGCAAGGGGGTGGTGTTCGACACCGGCGGCCTGGACATCAAGCCGTCCGCCGGCATGCGGTTGATGAAGAAGGACATGGGCGGGGCGGCGCACGCGCTGGCGCTCGGCCGGATGGTGATGGCGGCGGGCCTGCCGGTGCGGCTCGCCGTCCTGGTCCCCGTCGTGGAGAACTCGATCAGCGGCGACGCCATGCGCCCGGGCGACATCATCCCCTCGCGCAAGGGCCTCACGATCGAGATCGGCAACACCGACGCGGAGGGCCGCCTGATCCTGGCCGACGCGCTGGCGAGGGCCGCCGAGCTGGAGCCGGCGCTGACCATCGACATGGCCACGCTGACGGGTGCGGCGCGGATCGCGCTCGGGCCGCAGGTGATCCCCTTCTATACCGCCGACGACGCGCTGGCCGCCGAGATCGAGGCGGCCTCGCGCGAGCAGTCCGACCCCCTGTGGCGCATGCCGCTCTGGCCCGGCTACGAAGAGGCGCTTGAGGGCGACATCTCGGACCTGAAGAACGATCCCGACGCCTGGGCCCAGGCGGGCTCGGTCACGGCGGCGCTCTTCCTGCAGCGGTTCGCGCCCAAGCCCTGGGTCCACCTCGACGTCTTCGCGTGGAACGTGAAGGCGAAGCCCGGCTGGCCCGTCGGCGGCGAGGCGCAGGCGATCCGCGCCCTCTACGCCGTGCTGAAGGCCCGCTACGCATGAAGCTCGATCCGCGCACCACGCCGATCCGCGACGGCCGCGCTTCGGTGGTGCTGGAGGGCGTCGTGCCGGCCGCGAGCTACGTCGAGCCGAGGACGAGGCGGCTCGCTGTCCCCTCGGCCGCGATCCGCCGCTCGCCCGACGCGGCGTCGGAGCAGATGGACCAGCTTCTGTTCGGCGAGCTGTTCGACGTGCTGGAGGAGCAGGGCGGCTGGGCCTTCGGGCAGGCGCGGCGTGACGGCTACGTGGGCTTTGTCGAGACGGCCGGGCTGAGCGCGACCGAGGCGGAGATCACCCACTGGGTCGGCGCGCTACGCACCTACGCCTTCTCCGAACCGAACATCAAATCCGCGCCCGTCGGCCTCTACTCGATGAACAGCCTGGTCGCGGTCGAGGCGCGCGAGGGCCGCTTCGTGAAGGGCGCCGGGACCGGCTGGTTCATTGAGGGCCACCTGTCGCCCATCGGCTTCGGCGAGACCGATCACGCCGCGGTCGCCGAGCGCTTCCTGGGCGCGCCCTACCAATGGGGCGGGCGCGAGAGCCTGGGCCTCGACTGCTCCGGGCTCGTCCAGCAGGCGCTGTACGCCTGCGCCAGGGCCTGTCCGCGCGACAGCGACATGCAGCAGGAGCTCGGCCGCCCCATCGAACGCAAGGCGCTGCGGCGAGGCGACCTGATCTTCTGGCGCGGCCACGTGGCGATCCTCACGGACGAGCGCACCATCGTCCATGCCAACGCCCATCACATGATGGTCGCGCGGGAGGGGCTCGAGGAGGCGATCGCCCGGATCCATGCGGCGGGGGCAGGGGAGCCGACGGCCTTCCGGCGCGCCTAGCCGGTTTCGCATAGCGGCGTTAGCTGATATTCAACCGCAGCGTTAGCTATCGAACAGACAGGACCCGAAACCCAACCGCTCGTGGGCTCGCGGCGCGAGAGGCCGATTCGGGCGAGTGCTTCCTGTGAACGCCAGTCAGGCAGCGATGGAGCGGATTGGCGAACCCCTCGCCAACCGGATCCTGTGCGCCCTGACGCCGGCCACCCTGGAACGCATCGCACCCCAGCTTGAGCCCATCCGGCTGAAGCGGCGGGCGGTCATCTACGCATCCGGCGACCACGCCGACATGGTCTATTTCATCAATCGCGGCATGGTCTCGCTGATGAAGCCCATGCAGGACGGAGCCGCCGTCGAGGTCGGCGCCGTGGGTCGCGAAGGCGCGGTCTGCTTCAGTTCCGTGCTCGGCTTGCGCGAGGCCATTGTCGAGTCCGTGGTGCACGTGCCGGGCACGGCTTTGCGGATGAACGCGGCGACCTTCCGGCGCGAGGTGGACGGCGACGACGGCTTTCGCACCCTGATCCGCCGCTATGCCGCCTTCTCCCTTTCGCAGATGGCGCAGACGGCGGCCTGCAACGCCCTCCACCACCTGAACCAGCGGTGTTGCCGCTGGCTGCTGGGGGCGCGGGACAACGCCGTGGCCGACAGCTTCCCGATCACGCACGAGTTCCTGGCGCTCCTTCTGGGCGTCCAGCGTCCGTCGGTCAGCATCGCGGCAGGCGCGCTGCAGCGGGCGGGCCTGATCACCTATGAAAAGGGCTACGTCACCATCCTCGATCGCGAGGGGCTCGAGGGCGCCGCGTGCGAATGCTACGGCGCGATCCGAAGTCGCCTGGAGGATGTGTTTTCAACCTGAATCTGCGTCAGATTGACACAGGCTTAACCAGCCGTTCGCTCCCGAACAGACCCCCAGCCGCCTTGGCTCACAGTGGTCCCGGGCGTGGGCAATGGCGAAGAGAGGACGCCATGCAACGGTTCGTGGCCAGAGAAAACGTAAGGCACCTGGAGGCGGCCTTGAGCGCAGCGAAGTCTGGCGAAGAGAGGCGCCAGATCACGGCTCTGCTGTCGGAAGCCAGAGCCAGGCTCACGGCGCTTGAGCGCGAGGAGGATGCGGCCAGGCATTCGCCCGCGAACGCGCCTTGATCCGACGCGCATCGGGGACAGGTCGCCTCGACACTCTGGTCCGGACCTGTCCCGTCTCTCTTTTCAGATAGTCTCGATCAGCCCGCCGGCTTGCTCGGCTTGGCCGGCGTCTGGGCTTCGGTCTGGGTGGGAGCCTGCGCCGCGCCTGCGGTCGGCTGGCCGGCCGCGCCGCCCGGCAGGGGCTGACCGGCGGCCGAGCCCGCCGTGCCGCCCGACGCGGGCGAACCCGTCTGGCCGCCGGCCGGAGCCGCGCCCGCCGGAGCAGCCGGCGCCGCCGCGGCGGCGGGGTTCGGCGCCGGGATCGGCAGGGTCGAGCCCAGGCTGTGCAGGTAGGCGATGATGGCGATGCGGTCTTCCGGCTTCTTCAGGCCGACGAAGGTCATCTTCGTGCCGGAGATGTACTTCTGCGGCCCGCTCAGGAAGGCGTTCAGGTGCTCGTAGTCCCAGGCCGGGGTCTTGGAGCCGAAATCGGTCATCGCCGGCGAATAGGCGAAGCCCGGGTGCGAGCCCGGCTTGCGGCCGACGACGCCGAAGAGGTTCGGGCCGGTGCCGTTGGGGCCGCCCTGGTCGAAGTTGTGGCAGGAGGCGCACTTCGCCGAGATCGCCTTGCCTTGTTCGATGTTGGCGGTGGGCAGCACCGTGCCCCAGTCGATCGGCGCTTCAGCGGCCGCGCCGCCTTCGCCGCCCGCGCCCTCGGCGACCGCGATGGCGTAGCCGGGCTTCTCCGGCGGTTCCTTCTCGAACGCGATCGATGAGACTTCCCGCAGCAGGAAGACGGCCAGACCCGTCGCCAGAACCGCTCCGGCGATCTTGTTGAACGTGAGGTCGCTCACCCTTGAAAGCCCTCCAGGCGGCCCGCCCCGCGAGCCGGTTTACAGCGGGAATCCCGCCCCCTTGTTGCGCTCGGCTCTCTTACACGCTACCGCCGCACGCGCAACCGGGCAGTCCCACCAACCGCGGCCATTCCATGAATCCGGTGATCCTGATCCCAGCGCGGATGGCCGCGACCAGGCTTCCGGGCAAGCCTTTGGCCGATATCGGCGGCGTTCCGATGATCGTGCGCGTGCTGCGCCAGGCCGAGCGCGCGGGCGTGGGGCCGGTGGCTGTGGCGGCGGGCGATCCGGAGATCGTCGAGGCTGTGCAGGCCGCCGGCGGTCGCGCCATCCTGACCGACCCGAACCTTCCGTCCGGTTCCGATCGAATCCTCGCCGCGCTCGACCACATGGGCGGCAGGCACGACGTGATCATCAACCTGCAGGGCGACATGCCGTTCGTGGAGGAGCGCATCCTGATCGCCTGCGCCGCCCTGCTGGCGAACGAGTCGTCGTGCGATATCGCCACGGTCGTCGCGCCCGAGGCCTCGCCCGCCGACCGCACGAACCCGGACGTCGTGAAGGCGGTGCTGTCGCTCAAGGAAGGCGATCAGGCGGGAAGGGCGCTCTACTTCACCCGCTCAACCCTCTATGGCGACGGACCGGTCTGGCGCCACATCGGCATCTACGGCTACCGGCGCGCGGCGCTGGAGGCGTTCAACGCCGCCCCGCCCTCGCCGCTTGAGAAGCGCGAGAAGCTGGAGCAGTTGCGCGGGCTGGAGCTTGGCCTTAGCTACTGGGCCGCCATCGCCGAGGCCGCCCCCATCTCGGTCGACAACCCCGCCGACCTCGAAGCGGCCAGAGCCTACGCGAGCAGCCACCCATGAGCGCCCTTCCGAAAATCGCCTTCCAGGGCGAGCTTGGCGCCAACAGCCACGAGGCCTGCCGGGACCACTTCCCCGATTACGAGCCCGCGCCCTACGCCACCTTCGAGGAAGCCTTCGAGGCGATGAAGTCGGGCGAGTGCGCGCTTGGCCTGATCCCGGTGGAGAACTCCATCGCCGGCCGCGTGGCGGACGTGCACCACCTGCTGCCCAACTCCGGCCTGCACATCATCGGCGAGCGCTTCAAGCCGATCCGCTTCCAGCTGATGGCCAACAAGGGCGCGAAGCTAGCGGAAATCAAGACGGTGTCTTCGATGGCCATCGCGCTCCACCAGTGCCGCAAGTCGCTGAAGAAGCTGGGGGTCGCCACCGAGGCCGTCGGCGATACGGCCGGCGCGGCGCGCATGCTGGCCCAGCATCCCGACCCGACGCGCGCGGCCATTGCGCCCGCACTGGCGGCCGAGATCTACGGCCTCGACATCCTCATGCGCGACATCGAGGACGAGCGGCACAACACCACCCGCTTCCTGGTCATGACCGGCGGCAAGGAGCCGCCGCGCCCCGACTACACCCGCAAGTGCATCACCAGCTTCGTCTTCCGGGTGAGGAACCTGCCGGCCGCGCTCTACAAGGCGCTCGGCGGGTTTGCCACCAACGGCGTGAACATGACCAAGCTGGAGAGCTACATGGAAGGCGGCGCCTTCACCGCCACCTTCTTCTACGCCGAGGTCGACGGGCGGCCGGAAGACCGGAACCTCGCGCTGGCGTTCGATGAACTGAAGTTCTTCTCGGAGCGGTTCGAGATCCTGGGCGTCTTCCCCGCCGATCCGTTCAGGGACCGGGTCTAAGGACTTCCCCCTCTGGGGGAAGTCCCCGCGAAGCGGGGGTAGGGGGCAAGTATGGAGGTTGTTCTCCGCACTCGCCCCCTCAGTCGGCTTCGCCGACAGCTCCCCCAGAGGGGGAGCACCTCATTCCACCGCTTCCCATCCTGCCCAGTACGGTTAAGCTCGTCTCCACTGAAACAAGCCTGGGGAGGCAAAGCTCATGGAAATCTCGCTTACCGATTCAGTACTCGGCGCCGTGCTGGCGCTGGTCGTGTGGTCGCTGATCATCTGGATCTGGATGTACGCGACCCGCATCCCGGCGATGCAGGCGGCCAAGATCAATCCGGACGACGCCCGCCATCCGGGGTCTCTGGACACGCTGCCGTCGAGCGCGCGGCAGGTGGCGGACAACTACAATCACCTGATGGAGCAGCCGACGATCTTCTATGCGTTGGCCTTCTACACGGTTGCGGTGGGCCACAACTCCGGCCTCGCGGTGACGCTGGCCTGGGCCTACGTGGTGCTGCGGATCGTCCACAGCCTGATCCAGTGCACGATCAACCGCGTGACCCTGCGCTTCACGGTGTTTTCGCTCGCCACCATCGTGCTGATCGTCTGGGCCGTCCGCGAGCTGATGGCGGCGCTCTAGCCTTCGTTGGCCCACGCCTTCACGAGGTGGTGGGCGATGGCCAGAGGCGGCGGCGCCCACGCGCCCTGGATCTCGCCCGCGAGGAGCTTTCGAGCTTCCTCGCGGGTGAACCAGCGGACCTCCTCCAGCTCCGTCTGGTCGGGGCTGGCGTCTTCGTTCTCCACCTCGGCGATGAGGCCGATCATCAGCGATGACGGGTAGGGCCAGGGCTGGGTGGAGTGATAGCGGACCGAGAGGCACCTAAGCGCCGCCTCTTCCTGCAGCTCCCGCGCGCAGGCCTCTTCGATGCTTTCGCCTGGCTCCACGAAGCCGGCCAGCGCTGAATACATCCCCTTCGGCCAGGCCGCCTGGCGGCCCATCAGGCAGCTTTCGCCCCTCACCGGAAGCATGATCACGACCGGGTCCGTGCGCGGGAAGTGCTCGGCGTTGCAGGCCGGGCAGACGCGCTTCCAGCCGCCGTCGGCGGGCAGGCTCGGTTCGCCGCAGTTGGCGCAGTGGCGGTGCTTGCGGCGCCACTCGAACATCGCCTTGGCGGTGGCGAGGATGCCAGCATCCGTCGCCGGCAGCTGCATAGCGACCGAGCGCAGGTCGACGAAGCGGCCCAAGCCCTCCAGCGGCCCCTCGGCGGGGTCGGTCCCGCCCTCCAGGTCGAGCGCGAAGACGGCGGTCTCCTTCCACAACCCCATGAACAGCAGCCGCTCGGGGCCGCCGGAAAGCTCCTCGGCCATGTCGGCGCGGAGATAGGCGATCTGGGGCGCGCCGTTCGCGCCGTTCTCCACCAGCGGCTGACCGTTCCACAGCGCCAGCGCCAACGAGTCTGGATCGCTCAGCCGCCGCGCCATCCATTCGGCGTCCATGCGCCGGTCGCTCGCACGGTCCAGCGGATTGCCGGCGAAGATGTGGCTGTAGAAGGAAAGGGCCATGCCCGACTTCGTGGCCCAAGGATTTTCCACGGGCAAGCTGGAACCGCCCACAAATCCGGCGGTTATCGGGTCAGAGGACGGTAGCGTCGGGTACCCGACACATGAGCATGGACATGGACGAGCTGCCCCCCGAAGAGCGCATCCAGCGCTATCGGGAGATGGCCGAACACACCCGCTCGATCGGGTTGAAGGTGCAAAACCCCAAGCTGCGCGAGGCCTACATGGAGCTCTCCGGCCGCTGGCGCGCGCTCGCCGAGTCGACCCAGCGCAGCTTCGCGCCGAAGAACGACCGCTAGGCCCCCGCTCCGCTCATCCCGGCGAAGGCCGGGACCCAGATGGAAGGCGCGGTGAGGGGTTCCAGTAGCTCGGAGGCAATCCAATCAGCCTCTGCCTCTCGGACCTGGACCCCGGCCTTCGCCGGGGCGATCGGTGGGAACCATTGCACTCGCGCGCCCAAGCCGCGATATAGGCCTCGGAGATCGGCGACGGGCGGACGCCTCGCCAACCTGGTCAGGTCCGGAAGGAAGCAGCCACAACGGGTGACGTTCGGGTCGTTGTCCGGTCTCCACCTTACCCACATCATTTCGCCGCGCGGCCTTGCGTCCTTCGACACGCGCTCTAGCGAGCGCTGCTCAGGATGACGTAGGTTGGAGATCGCATTGACTCAGTCATCCTGAGCAGGCGCGGTCACGCGCCGTGTCGAAGGACGCAACGGGCCCTAATGACCGACACCGACGTCACGCTCGAAGAAGAGACCGCCGAGGAGCGTGATCCGAACACCGTGGACATCTTCGGCGAGGCGCCCCCCGCGTCGTCCGCGCCTGTGGCCGAGCCGTCGGCCGCCTACACGGTGCTGGCGCGGAAGTACCGCCCGCGCACCTTCGAGGACCTGATCGGCCAGGAGGCCATGGTCCGGACGCTGACCAACGCCTTCGCCACCGGCCGCATCGCGCATGCCTTCATGCTCACCGGCGTGCGGGGCGTCGGCAAGACGACGACCGCGCGCCTGCTCGCCCGCGCCCTGAACTACGAGAGCGATACGGTCCACCAGCCGACCGTGGACCTCACCGTCGAGGGACGCCACGACCGGGCGATCATCGATGGCCGCCACATCGACGTACTCGAACTCGACGCCGCCAGCCGCACCAAGGTCGACGAGATGCGCGAACTGCTGGACGGCGTGCGCTACGCCCCCGTCGAGGCGCGCTACAAGGTCTACATCATCGACGAGGTCCACATGCTGTCGACGGCGGCGTTCAACGCGCTGCTGAAGACGCTGGAGGAGCCGCCGCCCCACGCCAAGTTCATCTTCGCCACCACCGAGATCCGCAAGGTCCCGGTCACCATCCTGTCGCGCTGCCAGCGCTTCGACCTGCGCCGCGTGGAGCCGGACGTGCTGCTGAAGCACCTCGAAGGCATCTGCGCCAAGGAGGACGCCAAGGTCGACACCGACGGCCTCGCTCTGATCGCCCGCGCGGCCGAGGGATCGGTGCGCGACGCGCTGTCGCTGCTCGACCAGGCGATCGTGCAGGCCGAACGCGGCCAGGTGGTCAGCGCCGAGATCGTGCGCGACATGCTGGGGCTGGCCGACCGCGCGGCGACTATTCAGCTGTTCGAGCAGGTGGTGCGCGGCGAAACCGGGCCGGCGCTGGAGAGCTTCCGCTCGCTCTGGGGCTTCGGGGCCGATCCGGCGCAGGTGATGCTGGACCTGCTGGAGCACTGCCACGGCGCCTCGATCTCCAAGGCTATCGGGCCGGATGCGTTGACCCTGCCGAAGGAGCAGGCCTCGCGCTTGGCCGGCGTCGGCGCGCATGCCTCGGCCGGGACGCTGTCGCGCCTCTGGCAGATGCTGATGAAGGCCCACGCCGAGGTGCGCCAGGCGCCCGACCCGGCCGCCGCCGCCGAGATGGCCATCATCCGCCTCTGCTACGCCGCCGACCTGCCGGGACCGGAGGAGGCGCTGAAGGCGCTGCGCGACGGCGAGCCCGTCGGGGGAGGCGGTGGTGGATCGGTCCCGTCTGGCGGTGGCGGTGGCGTCACGGCCGCGGCCCGCAGCATGGCTGCGCCGCAACCGGCCGCTCAGCCCGCGCCGACGCTCGCCTCGTTCGACGACGTGGTGAAGCTGATCGACGCCCGCCGCGACATCGGCCTCAAGCTCGACGTCGAGCGCTACGTCCGCCCGATCAGCTTCCGCCCCGGCGCGATCACCTATGAGGCTGCGCCCGGCGCGCCGGCCAACCTCGCCGGCCGTCTCGTCGCCCGGCTGAAGGAATGGACCGGCCAGCCCTGGCTGGTGGCGGCCGAGGGCGGCGGGGGGGCTGAAAGCGCCTGGGAACGCCAGAAGCGCGAGGAGCGCGAGACCCGCGCGGAGATCGAGTCTGACCCCTTCGTGAAGTCGGTGCTGGAGGCCTTTCCGGGCGCCAAAGTTGTTGAGGTGCGTCAGCTGACGACGCCGGAAGCTCCGGCCGACGCGCCTGTTGAGGAAGACGAGGAGTAGCCGCTGTGAAAGACCTTGGCG
>JBLNCT010000003.1:0-23858 GCA_050260915.1 Parcubacteria group bacterium | reverse complement strand
CAAAGCTCGCCATCATCGCCATCGCCCGCAGACTCCTCGTCGCCCTCAACGCCGCAATCCGTCAGCAACAGCCCTTCCACACCCATCCCGCTTGACACCCAACAACACAGTTGCTCGGGCTCGTCCCGAGGACCCATAAACGCCGAGGGTCGGTGAATAACGCGACAATCGTTCAACCGCCGCGCAAGCCTTGCGGCGCCTACGTTTCTGGGTCCCAGGCACAAGGCCTGGGATGACGGGGTTTGTTGGCGGATAGGGTCTTCGACCCCTCATCTGGCCCTTCGGGCCACCTTCTCCCGCAAGGGGAGAAGGATTAGAGCGGAGCGCTGATCTCGCAGACGACGCCGGTCGGGGCGTAGGTCAGCAGGGTCGAGCCGCCGAGTTCCTTGGCCAACCCGCTTTCGAGCAGGCGGCTGCCGAAGCCCTTCTGCCGAGGCGCGGTGACGGGCGGCCCGCCCTCCTCCGACCAGCGGAAGCCCAGCACGCCGTCGTCGACGCGCCACTCGACCGCCACCTTGCCTTCCGGGCGGGAGAGCGCTCCGTACTTGGCGGCGTTTGTGGCGAGCTCGTGGACGGCCATCGACAGCGCCAGCGCCTGCCTGGGGTCCAATCGCACCGCCGGTCCGCTCGCGCGCAGCCGCTCCTGGTCCGAGGGCTGGAACGGCTCCAGCGCCCGATCCACGACCTGCGCCAGATCGGCCCCGGACCAGTTTTCGGTCGTCAGCAGGTCATGCGCCCGGGCCAGCGACTGCACGCGGTCCAGGATGCTCTCGCGCGCCGAGGCCAGGTCGGCGGCCGAGCGCGTGGTCTGCACAATGATCGACTGGACGGTCGCAAGGGTGTTCTTCACCCGGTGGTTCAGCTCGTTGATGAGGAGCTTCTGATGCTCCTCGCTGCGCTTGTGCTCGATGGCCAGCGCGGCGGTATGGGCGAGCGTCTCGACCAGCCGACGTTCGAGCGAGGTCGGCGCGCGGCGCTGGCGGAAGTAGGTGCCGAAGGTGCCCAGCACCTGACCGTCATGCGACAGGATCGGCTGGCTCCAGGCCGCCTTCAAACCGAGGCCTAGCGGCAGGGCCTTGAGCGGCTGCCACATCGGGCACGCGTCGATGTCGGGCGTGATCACCACTGTGTTGGTCACGGCGGCGTGGCTGCAGGTGCCAAGCCCCGCCTGCGCCTTGAGTCCGTCGACCGCGCGGTTGTACTCGTCGGGCAGGCTGGGCGCGGCGCCGGTCCACAGGCGACCGTCCGCATCGAGCGTCAGGATGGCGGCGACCACCTCCTTCGGCGCTTGTTCCTCCACGACTTGCGTCAGGTAGGCGAGCACGGCGGGCAACGGGGCCCCGCGCAGCACCATCTCCAGCGCCCGCCTCTGCGCCTCGAGCAGGGCTTCGCTGCGCGGGTCGGCGAGCTCGTCGCGAACGGGCGCAAGAGCCTGCGGGGCCACGGGGGTTTCAATCATCTACTACGGCTCCGCTTGGGGGAAAGATCGGCGCCAACCCGAAAGCGCAGCCTATCACGCCGTCCCGAATGCAGCACCCCGTCAGATCACATCGTTCTGCGCATTTCGCGCCAGGCGTTGGACAGCCCTTCCCGATGCTCCGGCGCGGCGATGGCGATCAGCGCCTCGGCGCGCGCGTCGAGGTCGAGGCTGCGCAGGTCGGCGTGGCCGTGCTCGGTGACCACGACGCCAATGTCGGCGCGGGGTACGGAGACGGCGTTCGGCGGCAGGCGAGGCACGATGCGGCTGATCTCGCCGCCCTTGGCCGTCGCGTTCAGTGCGACGATGGGCACGCCGCCGTCGGAGAGCCTGGCGCCGCGCAGGAAGTCGGTCAGCCCGCCGACGCCGGAAACCTGGCGGCCGTCGATGAACTCGGCGTTGGCCTGGCCGAAGAGGTCGACCTCCAGCGCGGAGTTCACCGCCACAAGCCGCCGGATGCCGGCGAGCGTGCGGATGTCATGGGTGTAGGACGCGGGCTCGAAGCGGATGCGCACATCCTCGGCGCAGCGGTCGAACAGCGGCTTGGTCCCAAGCGCCAGTCCGGTGACCACCTCATCCACGGCCCCCGCGTCGAGCGCCGCGAGGAGCGGGTCCGTGACCATGCCGGAGTGGATCTTCAGGCCTCGGCGGCCCTTCAGCGCCGCCAGCGCCGCCACGCCCGCCTTGCCGAGCCCGAACTGGACGCTGGCCCCGTCCGGGGTGAGTTCGGCGATGGTCGCGGCGATCTTGTCAAACGCCGGATCGAGCGCGCCGCAGTCGTACTCGACCAGCGGCTCGTCCACCTCGACCACGATGTCGAAGGCTTCCTGTGGGCAACCGGCGCCCCGCGTATAGGGCATCCGGCGGTTCACCAGCGCGATCTTCAGCACGTCGCGGCCGACCACCGCGCGCGACAGGTCCGCCGCCACTCCGAAGGAGCAGCGGTCGTTCTCGTCGGGCGCGCTGACGTGGAAGAAGGCGGCGTCGAGGGGCGTGTTCGCCAGCCAGCCGTAGGTCTGGAAGTAGGTCAGTGGCCGAAACGCGAACCGACCCGCCTCGAAGCTGGCGCGCCAGTCGGCGGAGACGAAGGTCCCCTCAGCTTTCGCCTCCGGATGCAGCGCGGCCCAGTCGTGGCGATTGCAGCCGGGGAGCAGGGCGCCGAGAAACGTCAGCCCCTTCGCCAGCTCCGGTTCGCGCGCGAAGGCGTCATAGAGCGCCACGGGCTCCCCCGCGCCACAGGGCACGAACACACGCCCGCCCGTTCCCCGAAGGCGAAGGGCGAGTTCCCGCACGGCTTGATCTGGCTCAAGGCGAATCATGACACTCTGATGTCAGTTAGTGGCCGCAACTGTTTGCGACTCTTGAGTGTTCTGCCTTTAACAAGGTTTGAAGGACCAGCTCATGCGCGCCGCCGCCGACCACCCCGCCGAGGTCATCAGGCCGTTCCTGTGGGTCGCGGGGCTCGCCTTTTCGACAGGGTTCCTGGGCTTTCTGGCGCTCGCCCCGTACCTCCTGCCCAACTGATCACTTACCCGTAGAGCCGAAACCGCCGGCGCCCCGTCCCGTCTCGTCGAGCGAGTCCGTCTCGCGCCACTCCGCGCGGGCGAAGGGCGCGATCACCAGCTGGGCGATGCGGTCGCCCCGGCGGATGGTGAAGTCCTCCTCGCCGAGGTTGATCAGGATCACCTTCACCTCGCCGCGATAGTCGCTGTCGACGGTGCCCGGCGTGTTCAGGCAGGTGACGCCATTCTTCGCCGCCAGTCCCGACCTCGGCCGCACCTGCGCCTCGAAACCGCGCGGGACGGCGAAGGAGAGGCCCGTGGGGACCATCGCCCGGCCGCCTGGCTTCAGCACCATCGGCTCGTCCTCCGGCACCGCCGCACGCAGGTCCATGCCGGCTGCGCCGTCGGTCTCGTAGGCGGGAAGCGGAAGGTCGGGATTGTGCGGCAGCCGGACGATCGGAACGACAGGGTTCAAGCAAGGGCCTCCGCAATCTTGTTCGCCAGCCGCCCGGCGACGGCTTCCTTGGGCATCCGCTCCCAGCGCTCGGTTCCGGCGCGGGAGATGATCAGCACGCTGTTCTCGGCCCCGCCCATGACGCCGGGCTCGGTGACGTCGTTGGCGACGATCCAGTCGCAGCCCTTGCGCGCGAGCTTGGCGCGAGCGTGCGCCTCGACATCGTTGGTTTCGGCGGCGAAGCCCACCACCAGCTTGGGTCGGTTCGGCCCTTCGTGGGCGAGGGTCGCCAGGATGTCGGGGTTTTCGACCAGGCGAATGGCCGGCGGGCCTTCCTTGCCCTTCTTCAGCTTCACGCCGAAGGCCTCGTCCGGGCGCCAGTCGGCGACGGCGGCCACCGCGATCAGCGCGTCGGCGGGGAGCGCTCCTTGCGTCGCCTCCAGCATCTGGGCGGCGGTTTCGACATCGACGCGGTTCACGCCCGCAGGCGTCGGCAGGGCGGTCGGCCCGGAGACCAGCGTGACCTTCGCGCCGAGCTTCGCGAGCGCGGATGCTATAGCGTAACCCTGTTTGCCGCTTGAGCGGTTGGTGATCAGGCGCACGGGATCCAGCGGCTCGGCCGTGGGCCCCGCGGTCACGACCACATGCTTACCCGCTAAAGGGCGGGAGGCGCCCTCCAACAGCGCCGTGACAGCGTCGAAGATGGCCTGAGGCTCGGTCATGCGGCCCGGCCCGAACTCGCCACAGGCCATGGCGCCCTCGTCGGGCCCGACGAAGTGGACGCCGTCCGCCTTCAGGCGCTCGAAATTGCGCACGGTCGCGGGGTGCTGCCACATCCGCACGTTCATCGCGGGCGCCATCAGCACCCGCTTGTCGGTGGCGAGCAGGGTCGTCGAGGCGAGGTCGCCCGCCAGCCCGTTCGCGGCCTTCGCCATCAGGTCGGCCGTCGCGGGCGCGACCACCACCAGGTCGGCCGAGCGGGACAGCTCGATGTGGCCCATCTCGGCTTCGTCGGTCAGGGAGAAGAGGTCGGAATAGACCTTGTCTTCGCAGATCGCGCTCAGCGACAGCGGCGTCACGAACTGCGCCCCGGCCTGCGTCAGGATCGGGCGCACGGCCACGCCGGCCTTGCGCAGCAGGCGCGCGAGTTCGAGCGCCTTGTAGGCCGCGATGCCGCCGCCGACGATCAGGAGAACACGCTTTTCCACGGCCCGGACTTCTACGGGAGTTGAGGGCGCTGGACAAACGGCGCCGTTTGTTCTTAATTCGTTCCAACAACCTGAGGGCTAGGGGGGCCATAGATGAACCTGAAGATTCTGCTGGCGACGGCGGGCGCGCTGGCGCTGTTCGGCTGCGACAGCGGCGCATCCGCCGTGGCGGCGCGCGACCACTCCCAGGGCGCGACCGTGGAGACCGCGCCCGTGAACGTGAAGGCCGATCCGGCCGATGCGCCGGCGCCGCTGGTCGACGGGAAGCCGATCTGGTCGTCGAACGCCAAGCACTCCGCGCAGGAGAACGCAGAGTACCACTTCGACCGCGACGGGGCCGCGTTCGGCGCAAAGTCGCCGGAGGACTTCGCCCGCAAGGCCTACGCCTTCATCGAACACCCGCCGAGAGGCGCCGAGACCCTCACCCGCACGAACGGCGACAAGCTGATCTACGACCCGGCCAGCAACGTCTTCGCCGTGGCCACCAAGGACGGCCAGCCCCGCACCATGTTCAAACCCGACGACGGCCCCGCCTACTGGGCCAAACAGAAAGACCGCGTCGCAAAGCAGGCACAGCGAGGTTCGAAGGGGGATAGCGGGGAGGGCTGATGGTCTCGCGGGATGGCGTGATCGTCGTCTACATGATGGCGAGCGGCCAGCACGGCACCATTTACATCGGCGTCACGTCCAACCTGATCCGCCGCGTGCACGAACACGGCGAGGGCCTGATCCCGGGCTTCACCCGAAAGTACGGCTGCAAGCGACTGGTCTGGTATCAGGTCTGCGACACGATCACGGGCGCGATCCATCGGGAGAAGTCTCTGAAACGCTGGCCGCGAGCGTGGAAGTGCAACCTGATCGAGCGGGAGAACCTGCTGTGGCAGGACCTTTATCCCGCGCTGACCGGGCAGGTTGGCCAGTCGGGCGCGGACTGGCGACCTCCACTCCCGTCATAGTGAGCGCAACCTCCACCACCGTCATCCTGGGCCTTGTGCCCAGGATGACGGTGGAGGTGGCGCCGGCGGCGCTCAGGTAAGTAACCTCGCCGCCAGGAACGCAGCCCCGGCTACCAGCGCGCCGGCGGCGAACCAGGCGATGGGGTTTTCGCGGGGAGCGTCGGCGGGCTCGACCACGACGGCGGGCGCGGGGCCTTCGGCGAGGCGCGCGAGGCCGTGGAGGGCTCGGCGGAGGTCGTCGGCGAAGTCGCGGGCGATGGCTGCGGGGGAGACCTCGCGGGCGACCCATCGGCGGACGACGGGATCGGCGGCGGCCCAGAGGTCGCAGTCCGGATCGACACGGCGGGCGACGCCCTCGACGGTGACCATGGTCTTCTGGAGCAGGACCAGCTCCGGGCGCAGGCGCATGTTGAACATGCCGGTGATCTCGAAGAGCTGGGCGAGCACGCGGCCCATGGAAACGTCGCGCACGGTGCGCCCGAACACCGGCTCGCCCACCGCCCGCAGCGCCTGGGCGAAGGCGGCGCGGTCTTCCGTAGCGGGGACGTAACCTGCCTCGAAGTGGATCTCCGCCACGCGCTGGTAGTCGCGGGTCAGAAGGCCATAGAGAATCTGAGCGAGGTAGCGCCGCTCATTCGCGCCCAGCCGGCCGACAATCCCGTAATCGACGGCGGTCAGGATGGCCGGGGGCGCGAGGAACAGGTTCCCCTCGTGCAAGTCGCCGTGGAAGACGCCGTGGTCCAGCGCCTGGGCCAGGAAGGCGCGGACGAGGTTGGTGGCGACGGTCGGCCGGTCGATGCCCGGCTGCTCCAGCGCCGCCGGGTCGGAGAGCGGCATGCCTTGCGCCCACTCCGTGGTCAGCACCCGCTTGCTGACGCCGTCCCAGATGATCTTCGGCGCGCGCATGTAGCCGTCGCGCTCCATCACCTCGCCAAGCTCGGCCCCGCCGGCGGCTTCGAAGCGCAGGTCCAGCTCCAGCTCCAGCGCCTTGATCACGGTCGCGGCAAACGCGCGAGGCTCCAGCCTCCGCGCGGTGGGCCCAAGACCTGACACCATCCCCGCCGCCAACCGCAGGGTCTCGATGTCGCGCGCCACCCGGCGCTCGATGCCAGGCCGCAGCACCTTGACCGCCACACGCCGGCCATCCTTCAGCGTGGCGTCATGGGCCTGCGCCAGCGAGGCGCCCGCGACCGCTTCGCCGAAGCCGGTGAACAACTCATCGATGGGGCGGGCGAGCCCTTCCTCGACGCAGCGGCGCGCCTCGTCGGTCGCAAACGGCGGAAGGCGGTCCTTCAGGCGGGCGAGGTCCAGCGCGAACTGCTCGCCCAGGATATCCGACCGGGTGGAGAGGAACTGGCCGAGCTTGATGGCGACCGGGCCGAGGCGCTCCAGAGCGCGCGCCAGCCGCTCGCCGGGGCGGCCTTCCGTCGCCTCGCGTCCGGCCAAGATGCGGACGACGCGGCTCGCCGTCTGCAGGCCGCCCGGATAGACCTCGTCGAACTCGCGCGGCAGCAGGGCGTCGGCGCGCGCCAGCATCCAGCCCGCGGCGACCAGCCGGCCGAAGGACGCGAGCCCCGCCATCGGCTAGATCGCCCAGCCCTGATGCAGGGCCGCCACCCCGCCGGAGTAGTTGGTGAAGCCCACGCGCGAGAAACCGGCGTCCTCGATCATCCGCGCAAACGTCCGCTGGTCCGGGAAGCGGCGGATGCTCTCGACGAGGTACTGGTAGGAGGCGCGATCCTTGGCCACCCACTCGCCGATGCGAGGGATGACGTTGAAGGAATAGGCGTCATAGGCCTTCTGCAGCGCCTCGGTGACGGGCCGCGAGAACTCCAGGCACAGGAACCGCCCGCCCGGCCGCAGCACCCGCCTGGCCTCGCGCAGCGCCGCCGAGATGTCGGTGACGTTGCGAATGCCGAACGCAATCGAATAGGCGTCCGCGCAGGCGTGGGGCAGCGGCAGGCGTTGCGCATCGCCCACCGCCCACACGATCTCCGGCTCCGAGCCCTTGCCCCGCCCGGCGGCGATCATCTCGGCGTTGTAGTCGACGACGACCACTTTCGCGTCCAGCCCGCCGCGCCGCTCCTGCGCGCGCCTTGCCATCTTCGCGTAGAGCCGCGCCATGTCGCCGGTGCCGCCCGCGCAATCGATCACGGTCTCGCCGGGCTGGAGGTTCAGCCGCGAGGCCATGGCGTCCTTCCAGAGCCGGTGCACGCCCGCGCTCATCAGGTCGTTCATCAGGTCATAGCGGCCGGCCACCCGGTCGAAGACGCCCCGCACGAGCGAGGGCTTCTGCGCGGGATCGACGTCCTGGTAGCCGAAGGTGGCGGTGCGTTCGTTCATGGCGTTCGCGTCTTAACTGCCAAGCATAGAGCGCGCCAGCGTCGACGGTTCCGCTGAGGCCCGCGCTGTGGGAAGAAGGCGGTCCATGCCTGAACTTCCCGAAGTCGAAACGGTAAGGCGCGGTCTCGAACCCGTGCTGTCGGGCGCGCGCCTGATCCGCGTCGAGGCGCGTCGGCCCGACCTGCGCTTTCCCCTGCCCGAGGGCTTCGTGCAGCGGCTGACCGGCGCGAAGATCGAGCGGCTGGAGCGGCGAGCGAAGTATCTGCTGGCCCCGCTGGACCGGGGCGACACCCTGGTCATGCACCTCGGTATGACCGGCCGCTTCGAGATCGAGACGGCCAAGAAGCAGGTCCAGCCCGGCGACTTCGTCTATGCGCACCCGCCCGATCCGAAGCACGCGCATGTGGTGTTCGAAACCGACGGCGGCGCGCGGGTCACCTACTACGACCCCCGCCGCTTCGGCTTCATGGACCTGATCCCCACCGAGGGCCTGTGGGAGCATCCGTGGTTCAAGGGCATGGGCCCGGAACCGCTGGGCGAGGGTCTTACCGAGTCATACCTGGCTCAGGCGTTCGCGGGCCGCAAACAGGGGCCGAAGACGCTGCTGCTGGACCAGCGGATCGTGGCGGGGCTCGGCAACATCTACGTCTGCGAGGCGCTGCACCGGGCGGGGATTTCGCCGATTAGACCGGCCGGCAAGATTCCGAAGAAGAAGTTCGCCCCGCTGGTCACGGCCATACGCGAGGTGCTGGCCGAAGCGGTCGAGGCGGGCGGCTCCTCCATCAGCGACTATGCGGGCGCGGACGGGGCGCTCGGCTACTTCCAGCACCGCTTCCGGGTTTATGACCGCGAGCATGAGCCCTGCCCCACGCCCGGCTGCCGGGGCGTAGTGCGGCGGACGGTCCAGGCGGGTCGTTCGACCTTTCATTGCCCCGTCTGCCAGCGCTAGGGTCCGCGCCGTGTTCAAACGCATCGCCCTTCCTCTCCTCGCCGCGCTCGCCACGGCCCTGCCGGCCAGCGCCCAGCCGCCGGTCTGGGTGGTGCGCGACCAGGACTCCACCATCGTCCTGTTCGGCTCGGTCCACATGCTCCCGCCCGGCCTGAACTGGCGGCCGGAAGCGCTGGACACGGCGATCCGTGACGCGGACGACCTCTGGTTCGAGCTGCCGCTGAACGCGACCGACTCCCAGGCCGCCGCCCGTCTCGCCATAGAGCGGGGCACGCTGCCGAAGGGGCAGAAGCTGGTCGACAAGCTCTCGCCCTCCGGCCGCCGGCGCCTGGAGGCCGCGGCGAGGCGCATGAACCTGTCGATCGACGCGCTGAACCGGATGCGGCCGTGGCTGGCCGAGGTGACGGTGGGCGTCGCCCAGCTGGCAGGCGGCGGGGCCAACGGCTCGGACGGGGTGGAGCGTACCCTCAACAATGACGCCCCAGCCACGGCCCAGCGCCGCGCCTTCGAAACGCCCGAGCAGCAGATCGCCTTTTTCGCCGACGCGCCGGAGAAGGACCAGGTCGCCTCGCTGGAGAACAGCCTTCGCGAGATGGAGAAGGACCCGGGCGCCTATTCGAAGCTGGTGGCCGCCTGGCTGGCGGGCGATACGCAGGCGCTGGAGCGCGAGGGGCTGAAACCCATGCGCCGCGCCTCGCCGACGCTCTACGATCGCCTGGTGGTGAAACGAAACGCGCGCTGGACCGACATGATCGCCCGGCGGCTGGCCGGATCGGGGGAGACGGTGATGGTGGTGGGCGCGGCCCACCTGATCGGAAAGGACGGGGTGCCCGCCATGCTGCGGCGGCGCGGCCTCCACGTCGAAGGACCCTGAAGGACGCACATGAGCTACCAGACCCTGATCGTGGAGAGCCCCTCGGCGGGCGTGACCCTCGTCCGCCTGAACCGGCCGGAGGCGCTCAACGCGCTCAACTCCACCCTGCTCACGGAGCTGTCGGCGGCGCTCGATGCCGCCGAAGCCGACGATGCGGTGCGCTGCGTCGTGCTCACCGGCTCGGAGAAGGCCTTCGCCGCCGGCGCCGACATCAAGGAGATGAGCGACAAGACCTACGCCCAGATGTTCACCCTGGACTTCTTCACCAGCGCGGCGCGGCGGATCGAGACGTTCAGGAAGCCGATCGTCGCGGCGGTGGCGGGCTATGCGCTGGGCGGCGGCAGCGAGCTGGCGATGATGTGCGACTTCATCATCGCCGCCGAGACCGCAAAGTTCGGCCAGCCGGAGATCAACCTCGGTGTCGCGCCCGGCATCGGCGGCACCCAGCGCCTGACCCGCTTCGTCGGCAAGGCCAAGGCGATGGACATGATCCTGACCGCCCGGATGATCGACGCGGCCGAAGCGGAGCGTTCGGGCCTTGTCAGTCGTGTGGTCGCCGCGGACAAACTCATGGACGAGGCGCTGGCGGCCGCCGCCAAGATCGCCTCGCTCTCGCCGCTCGCCGTGATGATGAACAAGGAGCTGGTCGAGGCCGCCTACGAGACGACGCTCGCGACCGGCGTCGCACTCGAGCGTCGCCTCTTCCACTCCCTCTTCGCCTTCGAGGACCAGAAGGAGGGCATGGCCGCCTTCGTCGAGAAACGGAAGCCCGACTTCAAGGGCCGCTGACCGCTTGAATATGTACAGGTCTCTGTACATATAGGGTGGAACTGGAGTGGCCAGCATGGACGTCCTAACCTTTACCGACACCCGCAAGCGCCTGAAGGACGTGATGGACCGCGTCGTGGAAGATCACGTGCCCACGCTGGTGACCCGGCAGAAGGCCGAGCCCGTCGTCATGGTCTCGCTCGCGGACTGGAACGCCATGGAAGAGACGCTTCACCTGATGGCCTCGCGCGTGAACGCCGAGCGCCTGATGGCGTCGGTCGCGGAAATGGAAGCCGGCAGCGGGGCCGAGCACGATCTCATCGAGCCGTGAAGCTCGTCTGGGCCTCCAACGCCTGGGAGGACTACCTCCATTGGCAACAGACCGACATCAAGACGCTCCAGAGGGTCAACGACCTGATCAAGGAGTGCATGCGCGATCCGTTCAGAGACACCGGAAAGCCCGAGCCCCTGAAGGAGCACCTTCAGGGCTGGTGGTCCCGCCGCATCAACGGCTCCGACCGGCTCGTCTATCGGGTCCGCGGGAAGGAGCCGGACCAGGTCCTGGAGATCATTCAGTGCCGACTTCACTACTGAGGATGGGTCCGTCGCATTGACCGGGGCCGGGTCCTCACGTATAGGCCCGCGCTTCCAATTTGCGGGGCCGCGCGCCCCTCTGTCTCCGTTTTCGAGGTTCGACACCCATGGCCAATAACCCCGGCGCCAAGAAGGCCATCCGCAAGATCGCGCGCCGCACCGAAGTCAACAAGGCGCGCCGCTCGCGCGTCCGCACCTACGTCCGCAAGTTCGAAGAGGCCATCGCGGCGGCCGACGCGGGCGTTGCGAAGGACACCTTCGTCCAGGCCCAGTCGGAGCTGATGCGGGCCGTCACCAAGGGCGTGCTGCACAAGAACACGGCGTCCCGGAAGGTCTCCCGCCTGGCCGCCCAGCTGAAGAAACTGGCGACCGCCTAAGCTTTCAGCACCTGCGACCGCGGGTCGCAGAAACGGCAGATAAAACAATGTTCTAGCGGGCCGGGCGAGGCGTCTCCCCGGCCCGTTTTTCATTGTGCATTGCACACTCCGCTGCGGCGAATTCGCTCACTGAACAAGCTCGGCAATGGAAGTTTTCCTTGCGGTATTTGGGCCTGCGCGGAGTCAACAAAAATATGACACAGTCGAGCTAAATTTCCCGCTTGCGAGCCCAAAGCCGCCGGCTACTCTGAGGCTCTCAGACGGACTTTCCATGACTGGAAAACAAGGGGGCCGGGGGCGCGCATGCGACCTCCGAATGAGCCTTCGTGTCCGCTGAGAACCCCGGCGCGGGGGGCCGCGACGAGGGCAGTGTGGATGTTGGGGCTTAAAGCTGGATCGGGTGGGGCAGATGACGACGAACAGGGGCTATGCGACCATGGCGGCACAATCGCCGGTTGGCGCCCTATGGGGCAAAGCCTGTCAGGCGCTACGGCGGGAGCTGGGCGACGACACCTTTGGCTCGTGGCTGTCGCAGGCGTCCCTGCGCGAGGGGCCGGGCGGCTCGCTCGTGCTGGTGACGCCGACGGGGATCGCGCGGGACTGGATCCGCAGAAACGCATGGCGACGCATCGGTGAACTCTGGGCGCAGAACGACCCGCAGGGCCGCCGCCTGGACCTGAAGTCCCGGATGGAGTTCGAGGCCGAGGGCGCGGCGCCCATCGCCGAGGCCATCGAGATCGCCCAGCCGGTCTCGACCGACGTTCCGGCCGTCGCCCCTGTGACCAACACGCCGTCGCGCACGGCCGGCCTGCAGGAGCGCTTCACCTTCGACACCTTCGTCGCCGGTCCCGCCAACGAGTTCGCGCACGCCGTGGCGCGCCGGGTGGCGAGCTGGGCCGACGGTCACTTCAACCCGGTCGTCTTCCATGGGCCCTACGGCTTCGGGAAGACCCACCTGCTCAACGCGCTCGCCTGGGAAGCCATGCGGACGCAGCCGAACAAGCGGGTGGTCTACCTGACCGCCGAGCGGTTCCTGTCGACCTTCGTCAAGGCGGTGATGGATCGCCAGACGGCGGCCTTCAAGGAAGAGCTGCGCGCGGCCGACCTGCTGCTGATCGACGACGTCCACTTCGTGGGCGGCAAGCAGTCGACGCAGGAGGAGCTGTTCCACACGCTCACCGCCCTGATGGAAGACGGCCGCCGGGTGGTGTTCTCCGCCGACCGTCCGCCGTCCGCGCTGACCGAGATCGACGCGCGGTTGCGCTCGCACCTGTCGGCGGGCCTCGTCTGCGGCATCGAGCCGGCAGACCGGAACCTGCGGATGGGCATCCTGGAGCGCAAGCTCGACCAGCTTGGCCGCCAACAGGGCTTCGCCGGCAAGGCGCGGGGCGAGGTGCTGACCTTCCTCGCCGACCGGTTCACCGACAGCGTGCGCGAGCTGGAAGGGGCGCTGAACACCCTCGTCGCTCGCATCGGGGACGGCATGGGGCGCCTCTCCCTCGATGAGGCGCAGGCGATCCTGCGCCCGCACCTGCGGGGTTCCGAAAAGCGCATCACCATCGACGACATCCAGAAGGCGACCGCCGAGCACTTCGGGCTGAAGCAGGCCGACCTGATCTCCGAACGCCGCAACCGCTCGGTGGCCAGACCCCGGCAGGCAGCCATGTGGCTCGCCAAGCAGCTGACCACCCGCTCCCTGCCCGACATCGGCCGCAGGTTCGGCGGCCGCGACCACACCACCGTGCTCCATGCGGTGCGGCGGATCGAGGCTCTGCGGGCCGAAGACCAGACCCTGGCGCGGGACCTCGAGACGCTGACGCGGAAGCTCAGGGGCTAGGTGCGTCCTTCGACACGCACCCTTCGGGTGCTGCTCAGGATGACGAACTCAGTGCAAGTCATGGTGAGCAGCCCCGGACCTGGTCCGGGGCGTGTCGAACCACGCAACGCGCTCGCCTTCACGCCGGCCCTGCCCGCCTCAGCGTCAGGTTGATGCGCCCCCCGCCGGGGACGAGGCGCGACGATCCGGGAACGATCCGATCTACGCCGTGGTAGGCCAGCCGCGCCTCGCCGCCCAGCACGCAGACGTCCCCCGAGGCCAACCGCACCGAGCGGGTAGGACCGCCGCGCTTGGTCCCGCCGATGCGGAACACCGCCGTGTCGCCGAGCGAAACCGACAGCACCGGGAAACGGAAGTCGGCCTCATCCCGGTCCTGGTGCAGCCCCATCTTCGCGCCCTCACGATAGAGGTTCACGAGGCAAGCATCCGGCGGTGTTACGGGATCACACAGCTCGGCCCACAGCTGAAGCAGCATCGGCGGTATGGCCGGCCAGGTATGGCCCGTCGCCGGATGGCGCGGCTCGTAGCGGTAGCCCTGCGCATCCGTCACCCAGCCGAGCGGTCCAAAGCCCGTCATCTCCACGCTCATCGGCTTTCCGCCGGGCGTCACCGGCCGGCAGAAGGGCGCGACCTCCACCCCCTCCAGCACCGCCTCCAGCAGCGCTTTCTGGGCAGCTTCGTCGAAGTACCCGGGCAGCAGGCGAAATCCGGCGGGGCTTTCCATGCCCTGAACATGCGGTCCCGGGCGCTCACAAGGAAGTGGTTCTCCCTTGCGGCAGGACGCGTCCTCCCCATATCGGGCGCGAAGCGGGGCCTTCCCTCAGGCGAGGTATGAGGCTAACGCATCCGGGCCGTTTGGCCCGTCCTGTTGAGAGTACGTATCGAACCGGGGACGGAGCGAGAAGAACCGGGGCGCTTGCAACGAGGCCCTCGTAACCGCCGTCCGCCAGTAAGGAGCGAACGACCGCGATGAGCAAGATTATCGGCATCGACCTTGGCACGACCAACTCGTGCGTTGCGATCATGGACGGGAAGAACCCGAAGGTGATCGAAAACGCCGAAGGCGCGCGCACCACGCCCTCCGTGGTGGCCTTCATGGACGACGGCGAGCGCCTGATCGGCCAGCCCGCCAAGCGCCAGGCGGTGACCAACCCGTCCAACACCTTCTTCGCCATCAAGCGCCTGATCGGGCGCAACTGGAACGACCCGATGGTCGAGAAGGACAAGGGCATGGTGCCCTACAAGATCGTCAAGGGCCCGACCGGCGACGCCTGGGTGGAAGCCCACGGCAAGGACTACAGCCCCCAGCAGATCTCCGCCTTCATCCTGATGAAGCTCAAGGAAGACGCCGAGCGTCACCTGGGCGAGAAGGTCGAGAAGGCCGTCATCACCGTCCCCGCCTACTTCAACGACGCCCAGCGTCAGGCGACCAAGGACGCGGGCAAGATCGCGGGCCTGGAAGTCCTGCGCATCATCAACGAGCCGACCGCGGCGGCGCTGGCCTACGGGCTGGAGAAGAACGACGGCAAGAAGATCGCCGTATATGACCTGGGCGGCGGCACCTTCGACATCTCGATCCTGGAAATCGGCGACGGCGTCTTCGAGGTGAAGGCGACCAACGGCGACACCTTCCTCGGCGGCGAGGACTTCGACCTTCGGATCGTCGACTTCCTGGCCGACGAGTTCAAGAAGGAGACCGGCACCGATCTCCGCAACGACAAGCTCGCCCTCCAGCGCCTGAAGGAAGAGGCCGAGAAGGCCAAGAAGGAGCTGTCGACGACCGCGCAGTACGAGGTGAACCTGCCCTTCATCTCGATGAACCAGTCGGGCCCGCTCCACCTGAACATCAAGCTCTCGCGCGCCAAGCTGGAGGCGCTGGTCGAGGACCTGATCGCCAAGACCATCGGCCCCTGCGAGCAGGCGCTGAAGGACGCGGGCCTGAAGAAGTCCGACATCGACGAGGTGGTCCTCGTCGGCGGCATGACCCGCATGCCCAAGGTCGTGGACGCGGTGAAGGAGTTCTTCGGCCGCGAGCCCCACAAGGGCGTGAACCCCGACGAAGTCGTGGCGCTGGGCGCCGCGGTTCAGGCGGGCGTCCTGCAGGGCGACGTCAAGGACGTGCTGCTGCTGGACGTGACCCCGCTCACGCTGGGCATCGAGACGCTGGGGGGCGTGTTCACCCCGCTGATCGAGCGCAACACGACGATCCCCACCAAGCGGTCCCAGGTCTTCTCCACGGCCGACGACAACCAGAACGCCGTGACCATCCGCGTCTTCCAGGGCGAGCGGCCGATGGCGCAGGACAACAAGCTGCTTGGCCAATTCGACCTGACCGGCATCCCGCCGGCCCCGCGCGGCGTGCCGCAGATCGAGGTCACCTTCGACATCGACGCCAACGGCATCGTCAACGTCCAGGCGCGCGACAAGGCGACCAACAAGGAACAGGCCATCCGCATCCAGGCGAACGGCGGCCTCTCCGACGCCGACATCGACCGCATGGTCAAGGAAGCCGAAGCCAACAAGGCCGAGGACGAAAAGCGCAAGGCCCAGGTCGATGCGAGGAACCAGGCCGACGCGGTCATCCACTCAACCGAGAAGGCGCTGGCCGAACACGGCGACAAGGTCTCGGCCGACGAGAAGAGCGCCATCGAGACCGCGCTCAGCGACCTGAAGGGCTCGCTGGAGAGCGATGACGTGGTCGCCCTTCAGGCCAAGACGCAGGCGCTGGTGCAGGCTTCGATGAAGCTCGGCGAAGCCATGTACAAGGCCCAGCAGGGCGGCGACGGCGCGGCTCAGCCCGAAGGCGCCCAGGCCCAGCCCGAGGACGATGTCGTCGACGCCGAGTTCGAGGAAGTCGACGGCGACGAGAAGTCCGCGTGACGCTTTGACCCATGGCGGCGGCTGCTCCCCGATGTCACCTAGTCTATTCGGGGAACGTCGCCGCCGTCTTCGCGACCAGGAAAGCTCCCGCCGCGCAAGCTCGGCTTGCCAAGCGGCGGGGGCGATCCCACCTCCACTAAAACCTGAGTGACGTGCCGACGCTGAAGATGCGCGATTATTACGACATCCTGGGCGTGAACCGCGGCTGCGACGACGCCGGCCTGAAGGCGGCGTTCCGCAAGCTGGCGATGGAGCACCACCCCGACCGCAATGGCGGGTGCGAGGACGCCTCGGCCCGGTTCAAGGAAATCAACGAGGCCTACTCCGTCCTTTCCGACCCGCAGAAGCGCGCGGCCTACGACCGCTTCGGCCATGCCGGCGTGAACGGCATGAACGGCGGCGGGGCCGGTTTCGGCGACGTCCACGACATCTTCAACGAGGTGTTCGGCGACGTCTTTGGCGACATGTTCGGCCAACGCCAGCGCCGCCCCGGTGGACCGACCCGGGGCGCCGACCTGCGCTACGACCTGGAGATCAGCCTCGAGCAGGCCTACGCCGGCTCGGAAGTCGAGATCACCGTGCCGGCCTCCATCACCTGCGAAGCCTGCACCGGCACGGGCGCCAAGCCCGGCACCAGCCCGACCGTCTGCGGGACCTGCGGCGGCGCGGGTCGCGTGCGGGCGAGCCAGGGCTTCTTCGCCATCGAACGCACCTGCCCCCGCTGCGGCGGCTCAGGCCAGCTGGTGCTCGACCCCTGCCGCGAATGCCATGGCGCGGGCCAGGTCCGCCGCGAGCGCACCCTGCAGGTCCGCATCCCCGCCGGCGTCGACGACGGCTCGCGCATCCGGCTGGCGGGCGAAGGCGATGCGGGGGCACGGGGCGGCCCGCGCGGCGACCTCTACATCTTCGTCTCCGTCCGGCCGCACGAGCTCTTCGAGCGCGACGGGCTGGACCTCCTCTGCACGGTGCCGGTTCCGATGTGCGTGGCCGCGCTCGGCGGCGAGATCGAGGCGCCCTGCCTGCTGGGCGGCGCCAACTGCGACGGCGAGTGCAAGATCACCGTCAAGGTCCCCGAAGGCGCCCAGACCGGCAAGACCATCCGCCTCAAAGGCCGCGGCATGCCCAGCTTGCGCACCCGCGAGCGGGGCGACCTGGTCGTCGAACTCTTCGTCGAAACCCCCACCCATCTGACCGCCCACCAGAAAGAGCTGATGCGAGAACTCGCCGGCTCCTGCAGCGAAAAACAACACCCCAAACACGCCGGCTTCATCGGCAAGGCGCGGCGGTTCTGGGAGGAAGTGACGGGGGTCTGAGCTAGCGTGCCGGAGCCTTGGCTCGCACGTAGCGGCCAACCAGGATGGCGGCGGGGTAGAGGACTTCTTCTTCCTGTTTGGCGTGGTGGGCCAGGGTTTCGCTGAAGCGGACGTAGTCGTCGCGGTTGGCCTTGCGGGCGGCGGCTTCGAAGCGTTCGCGGGCCTCGCCGATCTTGCGGTGTTCGGCGAGCATCTTCGGCAACTCGCGTTCCAGCGCCTGGGTCATCGGCAGCACCTCGCGCATCCGGCGCGTAGCAGGGCCGTGCGAGAGCGGAGCCAGCAGGGAGAGCGGCGGGGTGGCGATCTCCTCCTCCCGTTTGAAGTGAGGGTCGAGCAGCGCGGCCAAGGCGCGGGCGCTCTCGCCCAGCTCTCCGGGCTCATGGGTGGCGCGCTCGAGGGTGGCGTGGATTTCCTGGTGTTCCTCGTGGATCGAGGTGGGCGTCTTCAGCGTGGGCGCCGTGGGCGCGGCGGCTTCGGCGTGCGACCACACCGGAGCGGACGCAAGCAGGCTGACGGCGAACAGGGTCTTCAGGGGCATGGCGGTATCCTCCGTCCGGAACCCGGGAGCCTCGCCCGCGCCCGCCATCGCCGCATTGACCCGGCTCAAAGCCGCATCTGTGGATAACCCGGCCCCGCGGGTTTAACGCGCGCGGGAGTCGCCTGTAGCTTCCGGTCATGAACGCGGCCTCGCCACCGATTCCCGATGCGACCGGCGCCACGCCGGTGATGGCGCAGTATTTCGAGGCCAAGGCCCGCCAGCCGGACGCGCTCGTCTTCTTCCGGATGGGCGACTTCTACGAGCTGTTCTTCGAGGACGCGATCAAGGCCGCCGCCGCGCTGGGCATCGCGCAGACGTTCCGCGGCAACCACAACGGCCAGCCGATCCCGATGGCGGGCGTGCCGGCGCATGCGGCGGAGGCCTACCTCGCCAAGCTGATCCGCGCGGGCTTCAAGGTCGCCGTCTGCGAGCAGATGGAGGACCCGGCGGAGGCCAAGAAGCGCGGGTCGAAGTCGGTGGTGCGGCGCGACCTCGTGCGGGTGGTGACGCCCGGCACGCTGACGGAAGACGGCCTGCTGGATGCGCGCGGCGCCAACCGGCTGGCGGCGATTGCGCTGCGGGGCGGTCAAGCGGCCGTAGCGAGCGTGGAACTTTCCACCGGCGAGGTCGAGAGCCTGCTGGTGACGCCCTCAGGCCTCGGCGCGGCGCTGGCGGCGTTGCAGCCGTCGGAGGTGCTGGTCCCTGATCGTCTGTTCGCCGACGAGGGCGTGTCGCTCGCGCTCAAGAGCGGGGCCGGGGTGGTGCAGCCGATGGCGCAGGCGCTGGCCGAGCCTTCGGCGTCGGAGGCGCGGCTGAAGCGGCTCTATGGCGTCGACACGCTGGACGGCTTCGGCGGCCTGGCGGGGGCGGAGGTCTCGGCGCTCGGTCTGATCGCGGCGCATCTGGAGACGACGCAGGCCGGCAAGCTCCCGGCGCTGCGGCCTCCCCGCCGCGCGGGCGAGGCCGACGTCATGGCCATCGACCCCGCCACCCGCGCCAGCCTGGAGATCGAGAAGACGTTGTCCGGCGGGCGGGACGGATCGCTGCTGGCGGCCATCGACCGGACGATCACCGCGCCGGGTTCACGCCTGCTGGCGACGCGGCTGGCGCGGCCCCTGCTCGATCCGGAGAAGATCGAACGGCGGCTAGACGCCATCCAGTGGTTCCTCGACCGCCGTCCGCTGCGCGAGAAGCTGCGCGAGCACCTGAAGGGCGCGGGCGACATGGCCCGCGCGCTGTCGCGACTGGCGCTCGGCAGAGGCGGCCCGCGCGACCTCGGCTGCATCCGCGATACGCTCAAGTGCGGCGAGGCGATCGCCGCGCTGGTCGCCTCCCAGCCCGACCCGCTGGCGCAGGTCCCGGCCGAGATCGAGCAGGCGTTGAACGCGGCGACGCCCGCGCTGTCGTCGGGGCTGTCGGGTTTGCTGGCCAGCCTTGAGACAGGGCTCGGCCAAGACCTCCCGGCCCAAGCCCGCGACGGCGGGTTCGTCGCGCCGGGCGTCCGGCCGGAGCTGGATCAGGCGCGGGCCCTTCGCGACGACAGCCGCCGGGTGATCGCCCAGCTGGAGCAGCGTCTGAACCTCGAAAGCGGCGTGCCGCTGAAGGTCAAGCACAACGCGGTGCTGGGCTACTTCGTCGAGACGACCGCCAACAAGGCCGATCCGCTGTTCAGCCCGCCGCTGAACGCGACCTTCATCCACCGCCAGACGTTGGCCAACCAGGTCCGCTTCACCACCGTGGAACTGGCAGAACTGGACGCCAAGATCGCCCAGGCCGGAGAGCGGGCGCTGGCCATCGAGGTCGCCACCTTCGAAGCCTGGCGCGAGGAGGCCCGCGCGTTGGCCGAGCCGATCCAGCGGGCCGCCGAGGCGCTGGCGACGCTGGACGTCGCGGCGGGGCTGGCCGAATGGGCGGAGGACGCGCAGGCGGTGCGCCCCGACGTGGACAAGTCGCTCTGCTTTGAGGCCGAGGCCGCTCGCCACCCGGTCGTGGAAGTCGCCGTCAAGCGCGCCGGCGACCCGTTCACCCCGAACACCTGCTGCCTCGATGGCTCGGGCGAGGCCCATGCGCGGCTGTCGATCGTCACCGGCCCGAACATGGCCGGCAAGTCGACCTTCCTGCGCCAGAACGCGCTGCTGGCCGTGCTCGCGCAGGCGGGCTGTTATGTGCCGGCCAAGTCCCTGCACCTCGGCGTCGTCGACCGGCTGTTCAGCCGCGTGGGCGCGGGCGATGACCTGGCGCGCGGGCGCTCGACGTTCATGGCCGAGATGGTCGAGACGGCCGCGATCCTGACGCAGGCGACGCCGCGATCCTTCGTGATCCTGGACGAGATCGGCCGGGGCACCGCCACCTACGACGGCCTCGCCATCGCCTGGGCCTGCGCCGAGGCCCTGCACGACGTCAACCGCTGCCGGGCCTTGTTCGCGACCCACTACCACGAGCTCGCGACGTTGGAGGACCGGCTGGCGCACGTTTCCAACCTGTCGCTGCGGGCCAAGGAATGGAACGGCGAGCTGGTCTTCCTGCACGAAGCTGGACCCGGTCCGGCCGACCGCTCCTACGGCGTCCAAGTCGCCAAGCTGGCCGGCGTGCCGCCCGCCGTGGTGGCGCGCGCCCGACAGGTGCTGGAGCGGCTGGAGTCCGAAGGACAGTCGCCGGAGCGGCTGGAGGGCCTGCCGCTCTTCGCCGACACCGCGCCCAAAGCCGTAAGGACCGGCCCGTCGCCTGTCGAAGAGGCAATCGCCGCCCTCGATCCCGACGGCATGAGCCCGCGCGAGGCTATGGAAGCGCTTTATCGCCTCAAGGGACTGCTGCGGGAGCTCTAAGTCCCATATAGGCTGCAGCCATGCCGCCGCGCCTGCGCCCGACCCGCCTTGAACACGTCGTCGACGGACACGCCCTTCGCGCGCGCCTGTCGGCCGCCGCGCTGGACGCCATCGGCGACGAGGCCGAGCAGCGTCGCCGCGCCATCGACATCCTGAAAGGCGCCCTCCAGCGCGGCCGGATCATCGCCAAGGAGCGGCTGGAGAACGGCGCGGGCGGGATCGAGACGGCGCGGCTGCTCTCGGGCGTCACCGACGAGGTGGTCACGGCGCTCTACGACTTCACCACCGTCCACGTCTTCCGCGCCCGCAACCCGACCGAGGGCGAGCGCCTGAGCCTGCTGGCGGTCGGCGGCTATGGGCGCGGCGTGCTGGCCCCCTACTCCGACCTCGATCTGCTGTTCCTGCGTCCCTACAAGCAGACGGCGCACGCCGAGAGCGTGATCGAGTTCATGCTCTATGCGCTGTGGGACCTGGGCTTCAAAGTCGGCCACGCCTCGCGCACGGTCGAGGAGTGCATCCGGCTCTCCCGCGAGGACATGACCATCCGCACCTCCATCCTGGAGGCCCGGCGCCTGACCGGCGACGAGCAGCTGGCGGAGGACCTGAAGCGCCGCTTCCGCGAGGAGGTGGTGAAGGGCACGGGCGCCGAGTTCGTCGCCGCCAAGCTGAAGGAGCGCGACGAACGCCACGAACGCGCGGGCGCGTCCCGCTATCTCGTCGAGCCGAATGTGAAGGAGGGCAAGGGCGGGCTTCGTGACCTGCACACCCTCTTCTGGATCGCCCAGTACCTGCACCCGCTGGAGCGGCCCGAGGACGTCATGCGGCTGGAGTATTTCAACGCCCAGGAGGTGCGCGCCTTCATCCGCGCCTTCGACTTCCTGCACTCGGTGCGCGCCCACCTGCACTTCGTCACCGGTCGGCCGGAGGAGCGGCTGACCTTCGACCTGCAGCCGGAGATGGCGCGGCGGATGGGCTATCACGATCGGGGCGACACCCAGGCGGTCGAGCGCTTCATGCGCCGCTACTTCCTGATCGCCAAGGAGGTCGGCGCGCTGACCCGCGCCTTCGCCGCCCAGCTGGAAGTCGAGCACTTCAAGAAGGAGCCGAAAGGCCTGTCGCGCTTCCTGCCCGGCGGCCGCACACGGCGAAAGCCGCTGGCGGGCGGCTTTTTCGAAGAGGGTGGGCGGCTGAACGTCGAGGGCGCCGAGGTCTTCGAAAAGGATCCGGTCAACCTGATCCGCCTGTTCCGCATCGCCGATGAGCGGAACCTGGACCTGCACCCGGACGCCTTCACCTGCGTCACGCGCTCGCTGCCCCTGATCACGTCCAAGGTGCGGCGCGACCTGGAGGCGGCGAAGGCCTTCCTGGACATCCTGGCGCGGGGAAAGCGGACCTATCGGACGCTGGTGCTGATGAACGAGAGCGGCGTGCTCGGCCGCTTCATCCCGGAGTTCGGCCGGGTCGTCGCCCAGATGCAGTTCAACATGTACCACTCCTACACGGTGGACGAGCACACCCTGCGGGCCGTCGGCGTGATCGCCGAGATCGCGGAGGGCGAGCACAAGGAGGACCACCCGCTCTCCAACGCCATTATGCCGCTGATCGACGACCGGGAGGCGCTGTTCCTGGCCATGCTGCTGCACGACACCGGCAAGGGCGGCGTCGGCGGGCAGGAGAAGGCGGGCGCGCGGGCGGCGCGGCAGGCGTGCGAGCGGCTGGGCGTCGAGCGGTCCAAGACCGAGCTGGTCGCCTGGCTGGTCGAGCATCACCTGGTGATGAGCGACTACGCCCAGAAGCGGGACGTCACCGACCCGGCGACGGTCGCGGCGTTCGCGCGGATCGTGGAGAACCCCGAGCGGCTTCGGCTGCTGCTGGTGCTGACGGTGGCCGACATCCGCGCCGTCGGGCCGGGCGTCTGGAACAACTGGAAGGGCCAGCTGATGCGCGAGCTCTACGCATCGACCGAGGCCATCTTCCGCGGCGGCCGGGGCTCCGATCCGGCCGCCAATGCCCGGCGGCATCAGGCCGCGGTGGCGGACGGCGCGCGGGCGGCGCTGGTGGCCAGCGATCCGGTCTGCGCCGAATGGGCGACGGCGATGGAGGACGCCTACTTCACCGCCTTCACCCGTGAGGAGCTGATCAGCCACGCGGAGCTTGCCCGCCGCGCCAAGGAGCAGGGCGGATCGGCGGCGGAGGCGCGCATCCGTGGCGACCTGAACGCCGCCGAGATCGCGGTGGCCGCGGCCGACCGCCAGGGCCTGTTCGCCGACCTCGCGCTCGCCATCGCCGCGATGGGCGGCAACGTGGTGGGGGCGCGGGTCTTCACGTCAAGGCAGGGACAGGCGCTCGACGTCTTCCATGTGCAGGACGTGATGGGCCAGCCCTTCGGCTGCGAGAACCCGCGCGGCCTGACGCGCCTGGCCGAAGCGCTGGAGGCCGCCGGACGCGGCGAAGTGCGCGGCCATGAGGGGCGCAAGACCGGGGACCAGGGCCGCGCGGCCGCCTTCTCCATCGTCCCCACGGTGATGCTGGACAACGAAGCCTCGGCCGATGCGACCGTGGTGGAAGCCTCCGGCCGCGACCGTCCCGGCCTGCTGGAGGCGCTGGCGCGGACGCTGGCGGAAGCGGGCCTGAACATCCTGTCGGCCCACATCGACGGCTACGGCGAGCGCGCCGTCGACGCCTTCTATGTGCAGACGGCCGACGGCGCGAAGGTCACCGACCCCAAGCGCATCGCCGGCATCCGCGCGGCGCTGACCGGGGTGCTGGAAGACGGCGAACCCGCCGAACCCAAGGGCCGCCGGCTTGAGCGCGCCCGAGCCAGCGTGGCGAGGTAACTCCCCTCCGTCATCCTTGTCTGTGGGCAGGCCTGGCAAGCTAGGCTGATTGGCGGGCGTCGCACCGGCGTCATCATTGGTCTTGAAGACCGTGCCCGAGCTGGGTGCGGCGCCCGCCTTTCGTCA
>JBLNCT010000002.1:0-19852 GCA_050260915.1 Parcubacteria group bacterium | reverse complement strand
TCCTCGTCGTCTCCGGCCAGGGCCTGGATGGTCAGACGTCCCTCGCGGCGCTTGGGTTCGCCCTTGGTGCGGCTGACAGCCTTGCCGGGGGCAGCGCCCTTGCGGCGGGCGTCCTCCTCGTCGTCCACCGGACGGCGGTCGAGGTTGGCGGAACCGGGGCGCGGGGCCTGGCGCGCGGCGCGCTCGATAGCCGGGGTGGCCGGCGCGGGCGCGGCGCCCGGACGCGGGCCGCGCGGGCCGCCGGCCGGACGCTCGCCGGTGCGCGGCGCGGGACGCGGCGACAGCGCGGAATAGCGGACGGTCTCGCTCGGGCGGCCGCCCTCGCGCGGCGGACGCTCGCCGCCGCGCTCCTCGCGCCGCTCGCGGTTCGGAAAGCCGCCGCGGTCGCCTTCGGCGCGCGGGGTGCGCTGGTTGAAGGCGGGGCGCTCGGGCCGATAGGTGGTGGTGGTCGGGCGGTCGTCGCGGCGTTCGCGGCTGGGCTCGTAGGTGCGGGTCTGGCCGGGCGCCGCCGTACGCGCGGGCGCCGGGGCGGGCGAAGGCGCGGACGCAGGCTCGGGCGCGCGCGCGGAGACAGGCGCGGGTTGTTCGGGCGCGGGGGCGACAGGGGCCGGTTGAGGCGCGGGCGCAGGGGCCGCCGCTTCGGCGGCGGCGCGGCGCTCGGCCTCGCGGCGGCGCTGCTCTTCCTCGCGGGCGCGGCGCTCGGCGGCCTGGCGCTCCTGCTGCTGGCGGGCGGCGTCGATGGCGCGCTGACGGCGGGCGGCTTCTTCCGCGGATAGTCCGTCGGTTGCGCTCGCACTCGGCGCGGCCGAACGCTGCGGCGCGCCGCCGGTGCGCGGCTCGAACGTGGCGCGCTTTTCGGCAGGCGATGGGGCGGCGAGGTTGCCGCCGGCGGGCGCGTGGGGACGCGCGCGCTTGGTCTCGACGACAACCGTCTTCGACCGCCCGTGGCTGAAGCTCTGCTTGACCACGCCCGAGCTGACCGAGCCCGTGCGGGGCTTCAGCGTCAGGGGGGCGCGTCCCGAAGGGGACTGGGGCCGGCCGTTGTCGTTATCGTCGCTCATTCGCTCTCTTTACTCTTCGCCGGACGGTCCGGCTAAAGACCCGTCGTTCAAAAGGACAAAGGCCGGGGCGGTCGCCCGCCCGGCCCTCACAGGCTTTCGCCTTGCGGCTCCTCGCGCCAGCTCTCAGGGAGAAGCGGGCGAAACCCGGCCAGCCGAAGGACATCCTGTCCCCACCGATCGGCTCCTCGCCCCGCAAGGAAGGCGCTGTGTATCACATTCTCTCCGCCCAAGGCCAAACCCAATTCGGCTGAATTAAAAGCGCCGATAAGGCCCGGTTTGGGATCGAGATGCCGGGCGAGGTTGAGGAGTTTCGTTCGGCCGTCGTCTGCCCCGTCCGAGGCTTCCACCAGCCAGGCGACCTTGCCCGCGCGAAGGGCGCTCTGCACCTTCTCGAACCCCGACGTAAGGTCTCCCGCCCGCCGCGCAAGGCCCAGCCCGTCGAGAAGCCGCTTCAAGAGCAGACGTTCCACCTGATCGGCCAGATCGGCGGGGGCGGATAACTTTTCTTTGGCCGCCCGGGAGAAGGCGTTCTTCTTCACCGCCGTTTCGACGGAGGCGCGGTCGGCGGCCACCCACAGCCCACGGCCGGGCAGCTTGCGGGCGAGGTCGGGCGTGACGACGCCGCCCGGCCCCGCCACGAAGCGGACCAGCTTCGCCTCATCCATCACCTCGCCGGAGACGATGTCGCGACGTTCGCGGGAGGCGGCGGCGTGGGTCCTGGCCATAGGGGTTAGGGGTTAGGGGCTAGGGGCTAGGGGCTAGGGATTAGAAAGGGGGTGGGTGAGGGAATGGGCCTACTAACCCCTAATCCCTCGCCCCTAATCCCTATCAAGCGTCCCGCGCTTCCCCTTCCGCCTCGGCCAGCGCGACATCCTCGGCTTCGGGTTCGACCTCGGCCTCGGCTTCGTATTCCGGCTCTTCCTCGTACTGCTCGACTTCGGATGCCTCGACCCAGCCCATGGCGACGCGGGCGCGCATGATCAGGGCCTCGGCGTCTTCCGGCGACAGGCCGAAGTTTTCGAGGATGCCCGGCTCGCGGACGCGTTCGCCGCCCTTGGATTCGTACCAGCCGCGCAGGTCGTCGGGGACGAGGCCGGCGAAGTCTTCCACCGTCTTCACGTCGCCTTCGCCCAGCGCCACCGCCATCGGCAGGGTGACGCCCTCGATCTCCAGCACGCCGTCCTCGACGCCGAGTTCGCGACGCTTGGCGTCCTGTTCGGCGGCTTCCTTGTCGAGGAAGTCGCGGGCGCGGGCCTGCAGCTCCTCGGCGGTGTCCTCGTCGAAGCCTTCGATGGCCGCGATCTCGTGCGGCTCCACGTAGGCGACGTCTTCCACGGAGGTGAAGCCTTCGGTCGCCAGCAGCTGGGCGATGACCTCGTCGACGTCCAGGGCTTCCTGGAAGAGGGCCGTGGTCTCGGCGAACTGGCGCTGGCGCCGCTCGCTTTCCTGGCTCTCGGTCATGATGTCGATCTGCCAGCCGGTCAGCTGGGAGGCCAGACGCACGTTCTGGCCGCGGCGGCCGATGGCGAGCGACAGCTGCTCGTCCGGCACCACGACTTCGACGCGGCCGTCTTCCTCGTCCATGACGACCTTGGAGACTTCCGCCGGCGCGAGCGCATTGACGATGAAGGTGGCGTCGTCGGGCGACCACTGGATGATGTCGATCTTCTCGCCCTGCAGCTCGGCCACGACCGCCTGCACGCGCGAACCGCGCATACCGACGCAGGCGCCGACCGGGTCGATGGAGCTGTCGTTGGAGACCACGCCCATCTTCGCCCGGCTGCCAGGATCCCGGGCCACGGCGCGGATCTCGATGACGCCGTCGTAGACCTCCGGGACTTCCTGCGCGAACAGCTTGGCCATGAAGCCGCCGTGGGCGCGCGACAGCATGATCTGCGGGCCCTTCGTCTCGCGGCGGACGTCGTAGATGTAGCAGCGGATACGGTCGCCGATGTTGAACTGCTCGCGCGGGATCGACTGGTCGCGGCGCATGATGCCTTCGCCACGGCCCAGGTCGACGATGACGTTGCCGTATTCGACGCGCTTGACGACGCCGTTCACGATCTCGCCGACGCGGTCCTTGAACTCCTCGTACTGACGCTCGCGCTCGGCCTCGCGGACTTTGCCCGTGACGACCTGGCGGGCCATCTGGGTCTGGACGCGGCCGAACTCGAAGGGCGGCAGGATTTCTTCGTAGGTCTTGCCGACGACGGCGTTCTTGTCGTCGCGCTTGGCGTCCGACAGACGCTTGTAGGCGTTGTCGTTGAACGGCTCGGGCAGCATCTCCTCGCCGTTTTCGTCGTACTGCGTCTCGGTCCCGAAGTCGTCCTCGACCACGGTGACGACGCGCTTGATCTCGGTCTCGCCGGTCTTCGGGTCGATGTGGACGCGGATGTCGTGATCGGCGCCGTAGCGGGCGCGGGCGGCCTTCTGGATGGCCTCCTCGATCGCCTCGATGACGATCTCCTTCTCGATCGACTTCTCGCGCGCGACCGCGTCGGCGATCTGCAGGAGCTCAAGCCGGTTGGCTGCAATGCCGGTGGCCATGGGTTAGTCCTCGTTCTCTTCGGAGTCTTCGGTTGCGATGCGCTGGGCGCGCTGTTCGGCCCCGCGCTTCATGAGTTCGTCGTTCAGCACCAGCTTGGCCTCGACGATCCAGGGGAAGGGGATGAACACCGTCTCCTCCTCGCCCTCCATGTCGATGCCGACGCTGTTGTCATCCACGCCGGCGACGACGCCGCGAAAGCGCTTGCGGCCTTCGGCGAGCCGGTCGAGTTCGATCTTCGCCTCGAGGCCTTCGTAGGTCTCGAAGTCCTTCAAGCGCGTCAGCGGCCGGTCGATGCCCGGCGACGAGACTTCAAGCGTGTATTCGCCGCTGACCGGGTCGGCCGCGTCCAGCACCTCGGAGAAGGCGCGCGACAGGCGGGTGCAGTCCTCGACGTTCATGTCGCCGTCGGGACGCTCGGCCATCACCTGCAGCCGCCGCGTCGCCCCGCCCATCAGCCGCAGGCGCACGATCTCGTACCCGGCCGCTTCGGCGACGGGTTCGAGCAGCTCCAGCAGGCTGCGGTCTTCGGCGGTCTTGGCGCGCAAGCTTGACCTCGCAAAACCAACAAAAAAGCGGCGGGCCTTTAGGCCGCCGCTCGAAAGCGCCATCCAGCGCTAACGGACGATGTGTTCGTCTATATAGCGCGTCGTCCGCGCGCTGGAAAGGCCGCTACTTCCTCAGCGCATTCAAGGTCGAGACGATGAACAGGGCGCCGCCGAACGCGGCGAAGGCGGCGATCACGCCGGCGAGGTAGAGGGTCATGGTGTGTCTCCCCGAATGTGAGGGGGAGACCATCGGGCTCCGTCGGCGATCCTTCTTTGATCGCGATCAAACCCGCTCGAAGTCGAGGAAAACCGGCGCGCAGTCGCCGAGACGCTTCTCCTCATAGCGCGTGGTGACGTGGTCGGCGGGCGGGATGCGCCAGTCGTCGGCCTGCTGGGCGGTCCAGCGGAGGCGCGGTTCGTGCAGGAAGGTCCCCAGCGCCCGATTGGCGTAGTCGGCCCAGTCGGTCGCGAAGCGCAGGCGTCCGGCCGGTTTCAGCACGCGCGCGAGTTCCGCGACGGTGTCTGGCTGGACGAGGCGGCGCTTGTGGTGGCGCGCCTTGGGCCAGGGGTCGGGGAAGAGGATGAAGATGCGGGACAGCGACGCGTCCGGGAGGGCGCCCAGCACCTCCCGCGCGTCGCCCTGGTGCAGCCGCAGGTTCGAGAGGCCGCGCTCGTCGATGTGCCGCAGCGCGCTCGCAACGCCGTTCAGGAAGGGCTCGGCGCCGATGACGCGCACGGCGGGATCGCGGGCCGCCTGCTCGGCCATGTGTTCGCCGCCGCCAAAGCCGATCTCGAGCCAGGTTTCCGCGGCGAGCGGTTCTGCGGGGTCGAAGGCGATCTTCGGCAGCAGCGTCTCCAGCAGCGCCGCCTGGCGCGGCTTGATCGGCCGGGATTTGATGCGGCCGAAGGAGCGCAGGGGCCCGTGAGGCTGCTGGGGCGTGGTCATCGCGACGCCTTACCGCACCCGTTTTCTTTCCGCGAGGGGGCGCGATAGGGGAGGGTTAATGTCTCCTGGCGTAAGTCAGGCGGCGATGGATCCGACAGCCGCAACCGTCGACGTTCCCGCGCGCCCCCGCGAGAGCCGGGCTCGGCCGCTGGCGCATGCCGTGCTGGCGGAAGTCCGTCGCGACGCGCCGCTGCTGCTCGTCGTCGCGACCTACACGGCCATCGTCGGGGGCCTGTGCGATGCGCTGGACCGTCCGACCTTCTTCCATCCGTGGGTCTACATGTCCGCGTGGACCATCGGCCTCGTGGCGCTGCTCGGCGCTTACGTCGTCGTGCGGGAGTTGCCGCACGCCGTCCGCGCCAATCCCCGCCGCCCGCTGCGCACGCTGGCGGCCCGGCTCAAACCGCATGTCACGCCGAGGTTCTGGGCCGGCGTCGTACTCTTCATGGCCTCGGGCCTGTTCACCGGGACCTTCACCAGCGCCAAGAGCCTGATGAGCGAGGCGCTGCCGTTCCGCAGCGACGCCTTGCTGGCGAAGCTGGACGCGGCGCTGTTCATGGGGGTCGATCCCTGGCGCGTGCTGCAGCCGGTGCTGGGCCACCCGCTGGTCACGCGCGCCATCCAGAACGTCTATCTCTGCGGCTGGACGGCGCTGCTGATCGTGCTGCTTGGGGCGGTGACCTTCTGGCCGCGGCTGACGCATGTCCGCACGCGCTTCTACGTCATCTACTTCGGCGCCTGGATCGTGCTGGGCAACATCCTGGCCGCAGTCTTCCTGTCAGGCGGACCGGCCTATTACGCGGCGCTGACCGGCGACCACGCCCGCTTCGGCCCCCTGATGCAGTACCTCTCGTTCAGCGACGGCGCCCTGAACTCCAGCGTGACGCTGCAGCACAAGCTCTGGGCGATGTACCTGGGCCATCACATGGAGATGGGCTCAGGCATTTCCGCCTTCCCGAGCCTGCACGTCGCCATGACGACGTTGTTCGCCCTGACCGCCTTCCACATCGACCGGCGACTAGGCTGGCTGATGAGCGCGCTTGCCGGCGTGATCTTCGTGGGCTCGGTGCACCTGGCCTGGCACTACGCCGTCGACGGCCTCTTCTCCGGCGCCTTCGTGACGGCGGCGTGGTTCGGCATGGCCGCGCTGAAGCCGAAGCCCTCCGCCGGCGAGGCGGACCGGGGCTGGGGGATCGCGTCACAATGAGCGAGGTGGAGGCGATCGGGCCCGTCGAGGCGCGTCATGGGACCGGCGACACGGAGGCGTTCGTCGAGGCCTTCGTCGTGGAAGCGCGTCGGGACTGGCCTGTATTCGCAATCGTCGCCGCCTACGCGGGCGCGGCCTGGCTCCTGTGCTGCCTGTTGGGCAGGCTCGATTACTACCACCCGCTCCTCTACATGCCGCTGTCGTTCGGCACGATGACGACGGCTGCCGGGGCGTACGTCTTGCTGGTCGAGGCGCCAAAAGCCGTGATCGGCGAACCGCGGGCGCCGATGACCGCCCTGCTGCGCCGTCTGAAGGCGCGCGCCCACCCCGAATTCCTCGTCAGCCTGGGGGTCTTCCTGGCCGCGGGCCTGTTCACCAGCCTCTTCACCTGCATGAAGAGCCTGCTGAACGAGGTTGTGCCGTTCCGCTCGGATGTGGCGCTGGCGAAGCTGGATGCGGCCCTCTTCCTCGGCCACGATCCGTGGCGCCTGCTGGCGCCGCTCCTCGATAACCATCCGGTCGTGCGGGTCGTCCAAAACCTCTATCTGACGGGGTGGCTGCTGGCCCTGATCGGCTTCGTCGGCGCCGCTTCCTTCGCCAAGCGGCTGAAACCGGTCCGCCTGCGATTTTTTCTGACCTACTTCACCGCCTGGGTCGTGCTGGGCAATCTCGTCGCGGCCGCTTTCATGTCGGCGGGACCGGCGTTCTTCGGCGCGCTGACGGGGGATCAGTCCCGCTACGGCGGCCTGCTACACCATCTGGCGTTCAGCGAGGGGCTGCCGAACTCCAGCGTCACGCTGCAGCAGATGCTGTGGAGCAGCTACACGCGGCATCAAGTCGAGCCGGGAGCCGGTATTTCCGCCTTCCCAAGCCTGCATGTGGCCATGGTGACGCTGTTTGCCCTGACCGCTTTCCAGCTGGATCGGCGGCTGGGGTGGGCCATGACAATCTTCGCCGCGACGATCTTCACGGGATCGGTGGCGCTGGGCTGGCACTATGCCGCCGACGGCCTCTTCTCGGCGGGCTTCGTGGTCGCTGTCTGGTTCGGCCTCGGCAGGCTGAACCCTAAACCAGCCGCCTGAGCTCCTCGACCAGGTCGGTGCGCTCCCAGCTGAAGCCGCCCTCGTTGTCGGGCGTGCGGCCGAAGTGGCCGTAGGCCGCGGTGCGGCCGTAGATGGGGCGGTTCAGCTGCAGGTGCTCGCGGATGGCGCGGGGGGTGCAGCCGTTCATCAGCTCCGGCAGCGCCTTTTCCAGCACCGCCGGATCGACCTGACCGGTCTCGTGCAGGTCGACGTAGAAGCTCAAGGGGTTGGCCACTCCGATCGCATAGCTGATCTGGATGGTGCACTTCTTCGAAAGCCCCGCGGCGACCACGTTCTTGGCGAGATACCGGCAGGCATAGGCCGCCGAGCGGTCCACCTTGGTCGGGTCCTTGCCGGAGAAGGCGCCGCCGCCGTGCGGCGCTGCGCCGCCGTAGGTGTCCACGATGATCTTGCGCCCGGTCAGGCCGCAGTCGCCGTCCGGACCGCCGATCTCGAAGCGGCCGGTCGGGTTGACGTGCCACTGGGTGCGCTCGGTGATCAGTCCGTTGGGGATGACCGACAGGACGTAGGGCTTGATCAGCGCCTTCATGCGCTCGGAGTTCGGATCGCTGCCGTCGGGCAGGGTCGCCTTGTGCTGGTGGCTGACGACGATCTGCAGCACCTCGACCGGCTTGCCGTTCTCGTAGAGCAGGGTGACCTGGCTCTTGGCGTCGGGCTCCAGCCCCGGCTCCTCGCCGGAGTGGCGGGCCTCGGCCAGGCGCTTGAGGATCTTGTGGCTGAAGTCGATGGTCGCCGGCATCAGGTCGGCGGTCTCGTCGCAGGCGAAGCCGAACATAATGCCCTGGTCGCCCGCACCCTCGTCCTTGCCGTCGCCGGCGTCGACGCCCTGGGCGATGTGGGCGGACTGTTCGTGCAGGTAGCAGGCGTAGTCCGCCTTCTCCCAGTGGAAGCCGTCCTGCTCGTAGCCGATGTCCTTCACCGCCGCGCGGACCTTGGGCTCCAGCGACTCCACCAGCTCGCGGGTCTCGGCTTCCGAGCCGCCGCGGACTTCGCCCGCCAGGATGATGCGGTTGGTGGTGACCATGGTTTCGCAGGCCACTCGCGCTTCCGGCCACTTGCCCAGGAAGGCGTCCACGACCGTGTCGCTGATGCGGTCGGCGACCTTGTCGGGGTGTCCCTCTGAGACGCTTTCACTGGTGAAGATGTACGAGGGACGGGTCACGCGATGGCTCCTGCGGCAAAGGCGCGGGGACCATATAAAGATGTCTTTATGTCCGCAAGGGCGGCAGGCTCAGTCTTCGCCGTTGTCCTCTTCGGCCATCGACCGGACGAGGTCGAGCACACGCCGGCGCACGCGCGCGCGGCGGATCTTCGGGAAGAGCTCGGCCAGTTCCAGGCCCTCGGGCGTCATCAGGAACTCGGTGACGAACTGCTCGGTGGAGGGCTCGGCGACGCCCGGGTTGTCGTAGGCGGTGGACGGATCGGCCAGGCCCTCGAAGAAGTAGCCGATGCCGGTGCGCAGCGACCGGGCGATCTCATAGAGCTTGGACGCCGAAACGCGGTTGGCGCCGCGTTCGTACTTCTGCACCTGCTGGAAGGTGAGGCCCAGGTCCTCCGCCAGCTTCTCCTGTGTGACGCCGAGCGTCTTGCGCCGTTGCCGAACGCGCCGTCCCACATGGATATCGATGGGGTTCGGCGCGCGTTCGGCCTCGTTGGTGTCTGCCATGGGTGCCTAATCCGAGATCGCTGTTTTCCCGCGCTTACCCTAATTCCAGCGCTTGTTTAAGCGCCCGTACACCATGACGAGGACGCTAACGGCCATCATCAACAGGAATGGCCAATCGCCCCACAGCCGGAACAGCGTCGTGGGCGCGGGCGGGGGCAGATGCACGTCGATGACGCCCGCCTTGCCCAGGCCTAGCGTCGCGCCGGGCACGACCCGCCCATAGGCGTCGATCATGGCCGAGACGCCCGTCGGCGTGGCCCGCGCCATCGGCAGCCCCTCCTCGATGGCGCGGTAGCTGGCCAGGTTCAGGTGCTGGAGCGGGCCGGTGGTGAAGCCGAACCAGGCGTCGTTGGAGACATTGACGATCCAGGCCGGGTTCACGCCCGACGTCTTCGCGCCTGCCCGCGTAAATCCCGGGAACAGGCTCTCGTAGCAGATCAGCGGCTGCAAGGCGGGAAGGCCCGGCGGCGCGACGGGGCGTGAGGGCGGGGCGGCGGTGAAGCCGTCGCCGACGTGGACCATCTGCTTGACGCCCCAGCGCGACATCAGGCTGTCGAGCGGCATGTACTCCCCGAACGGCACCAGCCGGTGCTTGTCGTAGAGGCCGGTCAGCGTCAGCTCGCCGGCGGCTTCGCGGCGAAGCACGATCAGGCTGTTGAAGTAGATGTCGCCCTTCGCCGCCGTCTCGATGCGATAGGCGCCCAGCATCAAGGTCTGGCCCGGCTTCAGCGACCCGGCGATCTCGTCGAGCGTCCAGGTCCCCTGCGCCAGGAAGTCGTTCGCCGCCGTGGGGATGGCGCCCTCCGGCCAGATGACGATGTCGGGCGTCCGCGGCGAGGGCGTCAGGGTCAGCCGGGCATACTTGTCGACGATGGATTGGAAGAGCTGCGGATCGTACTTGGCCGACTGCTTCACCATCGGCTGGACGATGCGCACCAGCGGGCCTCGTCCTTCGACGGCATGGGAGAGGCGGTAGGCGCCATAGCCGTAGAGGCCGGCCAGCGCGGCAAGGGCCGCGACCACAGCGATCAACCCCTTGCGCCCCTCGCGAACGAAGGCCGCCGAGGAGGCGATGGCCAGCGTGATCCAGGTCAGACCGTAGGCGCCGACGACGGAGGCGAACTGCGAGGGCGCCGATCCAGCCCGCCAGCTCTCGCCCGGCAGGTCCCAGGGAAAGCCGGTCAGCACATGGCCGCGCAGCCACTCGAACCCGGCCAGCGCGCCCGCGAACACCAGCACGCGCAGGGCGCCCTTCGGCGCCGCGGCCCGGTAGACCGCCGCCGCCGCGCCCCAGAAAAGGGCGAGCCCGGTTGCCAGGAACCCGACCGCAAACGGCGCCATCCAGGCCTGCCGGATGTCGACATAAAAGGCCTCGGCCACCCACCAGACGCTGATGGCGAAATAGATCGATCCCGCGAGCCAGCCCCGGAAGAAGGCCGAACGCCGCGTCTGCGTGCGGTCGATGTCCCACAGCAGCAGGGCGTAACCCAGCAGTCCGGGCAGGAACCCGAACGGCGGATGGGCGACGGCGGCGAGCCCGCCCGCGGCCAGCGGGAGGAGCCGGTCCCTCCAGTCGAAAGCGGGCGGCTTCACGCGCTCAGGCGGCCGGAGGCTGCGGCGCGCTTGGGCGCACGCGCACGCGCTTGACCCGGCGCGGATCGGCGTCGGTGATCTCGATGTCGAAGCCGCCGGGGTGGGCGATCACCTCGCCCCGCTGCGGCACCCGGCCGGCGAGCGCGGTGACCAGGCCGGCGACGGTGTCGATCTCCTCGTCCAGGTCCGGCGGGGCGAGGTCCTCGCCCATGGCCTCCTCCAGATCCTCCAGCGGCGCGCGGGCGTCGGCTTCGAAGACGTTGCCCGGCCGCTGCACCACGGCCGCGGCTTCGGCTTCGTCGTGCTCGTCGGCGATGTCGCCGACCACAGCCTCGATCAGGTCCTCCAGCGTCACCAGCCCGTCGGTGCCGCCGAACTCGTCGATCACCAGCGCCATGTGGATGCGGGTGGTCTGCATGCGCAACAGCAGGTCGGCGGCCCGCATGGACGCCGGAACGTAGAGCGCGTCGCGCCGCAGCCGGTGCAGCACCGGGTCGCTAGCGGTGGGCCTGCGCGCCGGATCGGCCATCAGCTTGAAGACGTCCTTGATGTGGACCACGCCCACCGGGTCGTCGAGCGTGTCGCGATAGACGGGCAGGCGCGAGTGTTCGGTCTCGATGAACTGGGCGACCAGGTCCTGGAAGGGCGTGGAGATATCCACGGCGATCACGTCGACGCGCGGCGTCATCACGTCGTCGACGCGCAGGGTCTGGAAGGCCTCGGCGTGTTCGATGAGGTCGACGGCGCCGGGCGGCGGCTCGTCCACGCTTTCGTCGCGCGCCTGCCCCGCCAGACGGCGGACCAGATCGAGCAGGCTGCGCCTTGGCCGGTCGGGCGAACTCTGGTCGTCGGCGTTAGCCATGGTCTCCCCGGCCGTCCTCGGCATAGGGGTCCGGAACACCGAGACCCGCCAGGATCTCCCGCTCCAGCGCCTCCATGGCCTCGGCCTCGGCGTCGCTCTCGTGGTCGTATCCTACAAGATGCAGCACGCCGTGCACTACCAGGTGCTGCAGGTGATGGGCGAAGGTCTTCCCCTGCTCGGCGGCTTCCCGGGCGCAGGTCTCGTATGCGAGGGCGATGTCGCCGATAAACCCCTCGGGATTTTCGACGGCCGGGAAGGACAACACGTTGGTCGGCTTGTCCTTGCCCCGGAACCGCCCATTCAGTTCGCGCACCGTCTCATCGTTGGTGAGCAACACGGTCGCCGCACGTCCGCGCTCACCCGCCAGCGCGGCTTCCGCCGCTGCGGTGACAAGGGCTTCGATGTCCGGAACGGCCTTCCAGCCGTCGTCCTCGATCTCTACGTCGATCATCGGCCCTGCTGCCGGGCAGCGTCCTTGTCGTAGGCGTGGACGATCCGCTCCACGAGGGGGTGGCGCACGACGTCCTCCGCCGTGAAGCGGGTGACGCCGACGCCCTTCACCTTCTCCAGGATCGTGACGGCGTGCGCGAGGCCGGAGTCGGAAGGGTTCAGCAGGTCGATCTGGGTCGGATCGCCGGTCACGGCCATACGCGAGCCTTCGCCGAGCCTGGTGAGCACCATCTTCATCTGCATCTTCGAGGCGTTCTGCGCCTCGTCGACGACGATGAAGGCGTGCGCCAGGGTGCGGCCGCGCATGAAAGCGATAGGCGCGACCTCGATCTCGCCCTTGTCGCGGCGGCGGCGAAGCTGGTCTGCGCCGACGATCTGGGTCAGCGCTTCCCACACCGGCGCCATGTAGGGGTCGACCTTTTCGGAAAGGTCGCCGGGCAGGAAGCCGAGCTTCTCCCCCGCCTCGACGGCTGGACGCGTCACGATCAGCCGCTCGACCTCGCCCTTGAGCAGCATGCCCGCGCCATGGGCGACGGCGAGGAAGGTCTTGCCGGTGCCGGCGGGGCCAAGCCCGAACACGAGCTCGCATTTGTTCAGCGCCTCGAGGTAGCGCGCCTGGCCGGCCGTCTTCGGCGAGACGAGTCCGCGGCCTTTGTACGAATGCGCATGGCTCTCGCCGCCGCTCCGGGCCTGCCCGATGGCGACGCGAACATCGGCTTCGCTGACGTCTTCGCCGGCATCGGCGCGGTCGGCGAGGAGCTGTACCGCGCGCTTGGCGGCCGTGCGCGCGCGGCTGTCGCCGCTGACGGAGACGCCGCCGCCGGGGGTTTCCAGGAGTACGTGGAACGCGTCCTCGATGAGCGCGGCGTGGCGGCTGCCCGGGCCCGCGACGGCGCGGGCGGCTTCATCCGAGAGCGGCAGGAATTCGGGCGGTCTGCTCAAGCTGCTTCCAGAACGGGAGATCCCGCGAGGCTGTTCCGCCCGGCCGCGTCGATGCGCACCGGCGCGATCTGCCCGATCAGGCTCTGCGGCGCCTCGATGTGGACCGACTGGAGATAGGGGCTGCGGCCGACAACCTGTCCGGCGTGACGGCCGGGCTTCTCGAACAGCACATCCACGGTGCGCCCGACCAGCCCCTCGTTGAAGGCTTGCTGCTGTTCGACCAGCAGCGCCTGAAGGCGAGCCAGCCGCTCCTCCTTCACCTCTTCGGCGACCTGCAGCGGCATGGCCGAGGCGGGCGTGCCGGGGCGGCGGGAATACTTGAACGAGAAGGCCGAGGCATAACCGACCTCCCGCACCAAGGTCATGGTCGCCTCGAAGTCAGCGTCCTTCTCGCCCGGGAAGCCGACGATGAAGTCGCCGCTGATGGCGATGTCCGGCCGGGCCGCGCGGATGCGCTCGATCAGGCGCAGGTAGTGCTCGGCGGTATGGCCGCGGTTCATGGCGCGCAGGATGCGGTCGGAGCCCGCCTGCACCGGGAGATGCAGGTAGGGCATCAGCTGTTCGACCTCGCCGTGCGCGGCGATCAGCTCGTCGTCCATGTCGCGCGGGTGGCTGGTCGTGTAGCGGATGCGGTCGAGGTCGGGGATTTTCGCGAGGCGCCGGATCAGCGCCGCGAGCCCCCCTTCATAGGCGTTGACGTTCTGGCCGAGCAGGGTGACCTCGCGCACGCCCTTGTCTGCCAGCGAGCGGGCCTCCGCCTCGATAGCCTCGGGGCTGCGGGAGTATTCGCCGCCGCGCGTATAGGGCACCACGCAGAAGGTGCAGAACTTGTCGCAGCCCTCCTGCACGGTCAGGAAGGCGGTCACGCCAGTGACGTGCCGCTCGCCGGGCAGGGCGTCGAACTTCTCCTCCGGCGCAAAGTCGGCGGCCAGCCGCTCACCCCGGGCGCGGTGGGCGCGGGCGATCAGCTCGGGCAGCTGGTGGTAGGCCTGCGGACCGACGACCAGGTCCACGGCCGGCTGGCGGGCCATGATCTCCTCGCCCTCGGCCTGGGCGACGCAGCCCGCGACGGCGATGGTCATGTCGCCGCCCTTGCGGTCCTTCATCCGCTTGATCTGGCCAAGCTCGGAATAGACCTTCTCGGTCGCCTTCTCGCGGATGTGGCAGGTGTTGAGGACGACGAGGTCCGCGTCCTCCGGCTGGTCCGTCATCGCATAGCCCAGCGGGCGCAGGACGTCGGCCATGCGCTCGCTGTCATAGACGTTCATCTGACAGCCGTAGGTCTTGATGTAGAGGCGCTTTTGCACGGTCACTCTTCGAGGGGCACGCCGTAGAGTTCGAGGCGGTGGTCCACCAGCTTGTAGCCGAGCTTGCGGGCGATGGCCTGCTGCAGCCGCTCGATCTCCTCGTCCACGAACTCGATCACCTTGCCCGACTTCATGTCGATCAGGTGGTCGTGGTGGGTGTCGGGCGCCTCCTCGTAGCGCGAGCGGCCGTCGCGGAAGTCGTGCCGCTCGATGATGCCGCTTTCCTCGAACAGGCGGACGGTGCGGTAGACGGTGGCGATCGAGATGTGCGGGTCGATGGCGTGGGCCCGGCGGTAGAGCTCCTCGACATCGGGATGGTCGTGCGCTGTCGACAGCACGCGGGCGATCACCCGGCGCTGGTCCGTCATGCGCATGCCCTTCTCGGCGCAGAGTTTTTCGAGCCGTTCCATTTGGGGCGCGAACATAGGGGGATCAGCGCGGCGTGTTAAGCCAGCGGCGCATCACCAGCGCATCGGTCGCTTCGTCGCCACGCCGGTAGTAGCCCGGCCGGCGGCCCGCCAGGCGAAAGCCGGCGGTCTGGTAGAGACCGATGGCCGGGGCGTTGTCCTCGGCGACTTCCAGGAACATGGCCTCGGCGCCCGCCTGCGTCGCCAGTCCGGCGGCGGCTTCGACGAGCCCGCGTCCGAGGCCCCGCTGACGCGCCTGTGGCTTTACCGCGAGCGTGAGGACCTCCGCCTCGCCGCCGATGGCGCGGCAGAGGATGAAGCCTTCCGGCTCCTCCTCCTCCGCGATCACGGCAAATCCGCCGGGACCGGTCAGCAGGGCGGCGATCTCTTCCTCGCCCCAGGCCGCCTCGAACGCCGTCTCGTGCATCTCGGCGAGCAGCGCGGCGTCGTGGGCGGTGGCGGGGCGCAGCTTCATGCGGCCGAGGGCCTCGCATCCGGCGCGTGCAGGTAGAGCGGCTTCACCGGCTCCGGCGAGCCGACCTTGGCGGCGATCCGGGCGATGGCGGCGGGGTCGGGCGTGGTGCGGTGGTCCACCCTCGCCCCCGGCAGCGCGGGCGCCAGCAGGGGCGCGCCGGAGCCGACCAGGGTCGTGGGCCGAAGCTCCACGAGGCGCGCGGCCGCTTCATCTAGCGGGAGGGCCTCCGGCTCGGTGAGCGCCCGGCCATCCTCGAAGACCTGCAGGTAGACCTGGCCCCGCTTGGCGTCGACCACGGCCGCAGCTACCCCCGGCTCCTCCGCGGCCAGCGCCTCCAGCGTGCCGACGCCGACGCAGGGAACGCCCAGCGCGGAAGCCAGGCCCTTCGCGAACGCCACGCCGACCCGAAGCCCGGTGAACGACCCCGGCCCCACCGTCACGGCGATCCGGTCCAGGTCGGCGAATCCGACGCCGGCGTGCTGCGTCACTTCGCGCACCATGGTCGCGAGCCGCTCCTGATGGCCCTTAACCATTGGTTCGGACGCGGCGGCCAGGATGGCGTTCCCATCGATGACGGCCGCCGAGCAGGCCGGCAAACAGGTGTCGACAGCAAGTATGCGCATAAGGGGGACCTACCCCATCTGGGCAGGCGGCTCAAAAATTGCCGCGTTTCGAAAATGAGAGTCTCGCTTTAACGACTCCGCAAAACACATTGACATACATGTCAACAAACACGCCCAACTCGGGGGGCTAACGGTGACGACATTCGTTGAATTCAAGCTCGATGCCGGCGGCGAGATCTGGATCGACGCCGAGAAGGTGAAGGCGGTGACCAGCGCCGTCGAAGGCGGCTCGCGCCTATGGGTCGGCGGCGGCGACTTCTTCGAGGTCGCGGCCCCGGTCGCCGAAGTCATGGCCACCATCCGGGGCGGCCGCCGCGACGGCGACACCGATAACGTGCACGTCCTGCCGCCGCGCGTGGTGTCCTAGAGCGTCTGCTCGACCCGGCTGACTTCCGGAATGTAGTGCTTGAGCATGTTCTCGACGCCCGCCTTCAGCGTGGCGGACGACGACGGGCAGCCTGAGCAGGCGCCGCGCATGTGAAGCCAGACGATCCCGGTGTCCGGCTCGAACTTCGAGAAGGTGATGTCGCCGCCGTCCTGCGCCACCGCCGGGCGGATGCGGGTGTCCAGCAAGTCCTTGATCTCGGCCACGATCTGGGCGGTCTCGCCGTCGTAGGCAGTCTCGTCGTGACCGTCGGACGAGGCATCGTTCATCAGCGGGCGTCCGCTGGTGAAGTGGTCCATGATCGCGGCCAGGATCGGCGCCTTCAGGTGCGGCCACTCGGTCGCCGGGTCCTTCGTCACCGTCAGGAAGTCCGGCCCGAAGAAGACCCGCGTCACCCCGTCCAGCTCGAACAGCGCCGCCGCGAGCGGCGAGGCGGCCGCGTCTTCGGCCGTCGCAAACTCGCGCGCCCCTTCGCCCAGCACTTCGCGGCCGGGGAGGAACTTCAGGACTTCGGGGTTCGGGGTGGCTTCGGTCTGGATGAACATGACGTGCCTCAGATGGCGAATGGGTCGTGGCGAGGCAAGGGTTCAAGGGCATGCGTCCTTCGACACGCGTCCTTCCGGGCCGCTGCTCAGGATGACTAACTCAGTACTGAGTCCGTCATCCTGAGCAGCCCGCGTAGCGGGCATGTCGAAGGACGCACAGCCTAGCCTCGCCAGAACCCCACCAGCTCCTTGACCTGAGCCACCGTCGGCGCAGCAGTCTCCCGCGCCTTCTCCGCGCCCCGGGCGAGGATGCGGTCAATCTCGGCGGGATCGGCGAGGTAGCCGCGCATCTGTTCGCCGACGGGTCCGAGCACAGACACGGCGAGGTCGGCCAGCGCGGGCTTGAACGCGCCGAAGCCCTTGCCGGCGTATTCCGCCAGCGCCTGCTCCTTCGTCACGTTGGCCAGCGCCGCATAGATGCCGACGAGGTTGTCGGCCTCGGGGCGGGCGGCGAGCGCTTCGAGCGTGTCGGGCAGCGGCTCGGGGTCGGTCCTGGCCTTGCGGATTTTCTGCGAAATGGCGTCGGCGTCGTCGGTCAGGTTGATGCGCGAATAGTCCGACGGGTCGGACTTGCTCATCTTCGCCGAGCCGTCGCGTAAGGACATCACCCGCGCGCCGGGGCCCTGCGTCAGCGGCTCCGGCAGGGGGAAGAAGCCGGGCGCGGCGAAGTCGTGGTTGAACTTGCCGGCGATGTCGCGGGTCAGCTCCAGGTGCTGCTTCTGGTCCTCGCCGACCGGCACGTGGGTGGCCTTGTAGGCGAGGATGTCGGCGGCCTGCAGCACCGGGTAGGTGTAGAGGCCGACGCTGGCGCGCTCCTTGTGCTTGCCGCTCTTCTCCTTGAACTGGGTCATGCGGTCGAGCCAGCCGAGGCGGGCGACGCAGTTGAACACCCACGCCAGTTCCGCATGCGCCGTCACCGCCGACTGCGGGAAGATGGTGGCCTTGGCGGGATCGAGGCCGGAGGCGAGGTAGGCGGCCGCGATCTCGCGGGTCTGGTCGGCGAGCTTCGCGGGGTCCTGCCAGACGGTGATGGCGTGCAGGTCGGCCACGAAGATGAAGGTGTCCATCTCGTGTTGCAGGCGCGCGAACTTCACCAGCGCCCCGAGGTAGTTGCCAAGGTGCAGCGCGCCGGAGGGCTGCACGCCGGAGAGGACGCGGGTCGGGCCGCTATAGGCCGGGGGCTGGTCGGTCATCGATTGAGGCTCGGATAGGAAGCTGTCAGGCGCGCGGGATCGCCCGCGCGGGCGGTATTCAGAAGGAAGCGAAGCGGCGCCATCGTCTCTGAGCCATGGCCTGCTGGTTAGCGCCGGGCCCCATCCAACTCAAGCCTTGCGCTTCAGCATGGCCCGCAGCTCGGAGGCCTTCATGCCGCCGAAGGCGAACAGCAGGATCGGGTAGAGCAGGCCGCCGGCCAGGGCCACGAGGACGATGGCGAATTCCTTGCGCCCGACGGCCGCCTGGATTTCGGGGCGGTAGTAGGAGGCCACGCCGAGGAAGGCCGCCATGCCGAGCGTCGCCGCCATGATCCGGGTGAGCCGAAACCAGGTCGCCTTCGAAGGCTGGTACTCGCCGATCCGATGCAGCTTCCAGGCCGACTGGGCGACGTTGATCCACGACGCCAGCGCCGTCGCCGCCGCGATGCCGCGGATGCCAAAGAAGTGGAAGAAGACGATCCCCGCCCCGATGTTCACCGCGATCGAGACCAGCGCGAACCGCATCGGCGAGGCGGTGTCGCCTCGCGCAAAGAAGGCCCGCGAATAGAGCTGCTGCAGCACGAAGGCGGGCGTGCCGAGCCCGTAGAAGAAGAGGGCGCTGGCGGTGTTGTGGGCGTCGTAAACGGTGAAGGCGCCGCGCGTGTAAAGCGCGTCGGCCAGGAAGAAGGGGATGGCCGCCATCGCCGCGGCGGCCGGCAGCGTGAGCGCCATGGCGAAGGTGATCGCCTGGTCCATCGCCGTCTGGGCCTCGCGGTGGTCCTTGGCCATCACCGCGCGCGACAGCTGCGGCAGCAGCGCGACGCCAATGGCCACGCCCACCAGCCCAAGCGGCAGCTGATAGAGCCGGTCGGCGGTCGCGAGCCACGTCCGGCCGCCGTTCACGTAGCTCGCCAGATAGCCGGAGATGAAGATGTTCAGCTGGGTGGCGCTGGCCGAGATGGCGCCCGGCACGGCGCGGCCCAGCAGCTCCCGGATTTCGGGCGTCAGCTTGGGCAGCACCCACTTCACCTCGGCCCCGCTCTTTCGCACGCCCCAGGCCAGCAGCGCGGCCTGCAGCACGCCCGCCACGATCACGCCGATGGAGCCCGCAATCGCGGCCGTGCGCGGGTCCTTCTGCGGCCACATCGCCCCCAGCATGCAGAGGTTCAGCACCACCGGCGCGATGGCCGACAGGACGAACCGCCCTCGCGCGTTCAGCACGCCCGACAGGTGGGCCACGATGGCCATGCAGGGCAGGTAGGGCATGCTGATCTGGGTCAGCGTGACGGCCAGCTTGAACTTGATCGGATCGTCCGCGTAGCCGGCGTTGATGACGTACATCAGCCACGGCATCGTCAGTTCGCAGATCACCGTGATGATGATGGTGGCCGCCGCCAGCGTCGCCATCGCATCGCCCGCCAGCTTGTCTGCGACGTCCTCGCCGTCGGTTTCCAGCGACTTGGCGTAGGCGGGCACGAAGGCGGCCGCAAAGGCGCCCTCGGCGAAGATGCGACGGAAGAGATTGGGGAAGGCCAGCGCCGTCTGGAAGGCGTCGGCGGCGGCCGTCGCGCTGGCGCCCAGCCTTGCGGCGACCACAAGGTCCCGCGCCAGCCCGAATACGCGGCTGACCAGCGTCAGGCCTGAGAAGATCATGGACGAACGGATGAGGCCGCCGCCCTTGTTCGTCGTCGATGTCTCTGCGGGCTCGGCGGTCACCGGGCGTTTCTGGGGGGCGTTTGGGGGCAGGTCAACTGGCGTCCGCGAGGGCGACCCACCACACCGTCATCCCGGGCCTTGTGCCCAGGACCCAGAAGCGCCGCCATTCCAGAACGAAGCTGGGCGGCCGACGACGTGCTTCGTCCGCCTGCGTCTCTGGGTCCTCGGGACAAGCCCGAGCAACTGTGTTGTTGGGTGTCAAGCGGGATGGGTGTGGAAGGGCTGTTGCTGACGGATTGCGGCGTTGAGGGCGACGAGGAGTCTGCGGGCGATGGCGA
>JBLNCT010000001.1:0-10906 GCA_050260915.1 Parcubacteria group bacterium | reverse complement strand
TCCCCCTCGAGGGGGGAGGGTTGGGTGGGGGTGTAGCCTCCGAGTCCGGGCGAAAAGCCCAGTCGGGCTCAGAGCCTCTCGCGGCTACCAGTCAACCCAGCGGCCACACCCCCATCCCCGGCCCTTCCCCCCTCGAGGGGGAAGGGAGAACGTTGCGGGAAATCGCCCTCGAATCCATCGACGCGACGGAGTTCTTCCCGGCCTCCGGGCAGGTGCGGCTGCGCAACATGGTCGAGGGCCGGCCGGACTGGCTGATCAGCCGCCAGCGCAACTGGGGCGCGCCGCTGGCCATGTTCGTGGACAAGGAAACCGGCCAGCCGCTGCACGACCCTGACGTCAACGCGCGCATCGTGAACCTCATCCGCGAAGAAGGCGCCGACGCCTGGTACTCGCGCCCGGTCAGCGACTTCCTGGGCTCCCACGACCCCGACCGTTACGAGAAGGTCGAGGACATCCTCGATGTCTGGTTCGATTCCGGCTGCACCCACGTCTTCACCATCGAGGGCCGCGAGAACTCCCGCTGGCCCGCCGACCTCTACCTGGAAGGCTCCGACCAGCACCGCGGCTGGTTCCAGTCGTCGCTCCTGGAAAGCTCCGGCACGCGCGGCCGCGCGCCCTACGGCCAGGTCGTCACCCACGGGTTCACGCTGGATGAGAACGGCCAGAAGATGTCGAAGTCGCTCGGCAACACCGTCGAGCCTCAAGCCGTGACGAGCCAATCGGGCGCGGAAATCCTGCGCCTGTGGACGGCCATGGTCGACTACCAGGAAGACCAGCGGATCGGCCCGACGATCCTCGCCACCACCACCGACGCCTATCGCAAACTGCGCAACACCATCCGCTACCTGCTCGGCGCCCTGGCCGGCTTCACCGATGCCGAACGGGTCGCGCTCGAAGAGATGCCGCCTCTGGAACGCTACATCCTGCATCGGCTGTGGGAGCTCGATAAGGTCGTCCGCGACGGCTACGAGACCTACGCCTTCCAGGACGTGATCCGGCCGCTGATCGAGTTCTGCCAGGGCGATCTCTCGACTCTCTTCTTCGACATCCGCAAGGACGCCCTCTACTGCGACCGGCCCGACAGCCTGCGCCGCCGCGCCGCGCGCACGGTGATGGACGCGGTGTTCGAGCGGCTCACCATCTGGCTCGCGCCCCTGCTCGCCTTCACCACCGAGGAAGCCTGGACCACCCGCTTCCCCGACGCCGGCTCCAACTGCCTGAGGGTGATCCCGGAGACACCGGCCGAGTGGCGGAACGACGCCGAGGCCGCGCGCTGGGAAAAGGTGGAACGCGCCACCAGCGCGGTGACGGCCGCGCTCGAAGTCGAGCGCCGCGAGAAGCGGATCGGCGGGGCGCTTGAGGCCGCCCCGGAGGTGGACGTGGACGCCGGCACGCTCGCGGCCTTCGACGGCCTCGACGCGGCTGAAGTCTTCCGCACCAGCGCCGCGACCCTGAAGCCCGGCGTCGGCGAGGAATTCACCGTCCGCCCCTTCCGCGCCGAGGGCGCCAAGTGCGCCCGCTGCTGGAAGGTGCTGCCGGAGGTGAACCCCGCAACCCAGCTGTGCCTACGCTGCGAAGACGCGGTGGCGGCCTGGGATGCAAACCGTGCTAGCTCTGCCGCATGAAAAAACTAAGCGCTTCCGCCTACCTGATCGCGGCGGTCACCATCCTGCTGGACCAGATCAGCAAGTACTGGATCCTCAACGTCTTCCACCTGCCCGCCAAAGGCAGCGTGGCGGTCGCGGGGCCGTTCAACCTGTCGATGGTCTGGAACCGGGGCGTTTCGTTCGGCCTGCTGCGCGCCGAGGTGGACCTGGCGCGCTGGGGGCTGGTGATCTTCTCGCTGGTCGTCGCGACCATGCTGGCGGTCTGGGCGCGCAAGATCACGCGCCCGCTGCTCACGCTCGCCGTCGGCCTGATCATGGGCGGCGCGGTCGGCAACGCCATCGACCGGGCGCGGTTCGGGGCGGTGGCCGATTTCCTCGACTTTCACCAGCTCTACTTCCCCTGGGTGTTCAATGTGGCCGACAGCGCGATCACGGTCGGCGTCGTCCTGCTGCTGCTCGACAGCGTCCTTTCGGAGCGCCGCGCGAAGGTGCGCGATTAACGCCCGTTGAAGCATCGCCCCGGAATGGGGTATCGAGGAAACCTCAAAGGCCGGGGGCGGCCTGTCGGAGCACTTCTGGATGAAACCGTTTAGCGTTGTGGCCGCAGTGGCGCTGGTCGGCGCCGTGGGTCTTGGCGGATACCACACCACCTCCAAGGCGCTTGGCCTGAGCAAGGTGACCCCCGACGAATTCCGCGTCGTGACCAAGGCGCCGCTGGTGGTGCCGCCCGACTACTCCCTGCGCCCGCCCGCGCCCGGCGAACCCCGCCCGGCCGAGCTGCAGCCCGAAAGCGCCGCGCGCGCGTCGGCCTACAACGCCAACATGGCCGTCAGCCGCAGCGTGGGCGAACAGGTCCTGGTGACCAAGGCCGGCGCCGCTTCGGCCGACCCGCTGATCCGCTACGTCGTCGACGACGAGTTCGGCGATGTCGCCCACAAGGAAAAGAGCTTCGCCGACAAGGTGCTGTTCTGGCGCAAGGACAAGGCCGCCCAGCCGAAGGTCGCCAGCGCCGAAACCGTCAACGAAAACGCCAAGGCCGAGGAAGAGCGCCTGAAGCAGCTGACCGGCGGCAAGGCCGTGATCATCCAGCGCAAGGCCGAGTCGAAGCTGAAGCTGCCGGGCCTTTGATAGGGATTAGGGATCAGGGGCTAGGGGTTAGAACGCGCTAGCCCCTAACCCCTAGCCCCTAATCCCTCTTTCAGCGGAATCGCCCTACCCTCGGCGGTCCCATGCCCATCCGCCGCCTCCCGCCTGAGACCGTCAACCGCATCGCCGCCGGCGAGGTGGTCGAGCGGCCGGCGAGCGCGGTCAAGGAGCTGGTCGAGAACGCGCTGGACGCCGGCTCGACCCGCATCGAGATCGAGGCCGACGGCGGCGGCCTGACCCGCATCCTGGTCAGCGACGACGGCTGCGGCCTCTCGCCTGACGATCTGGCGCTGGCCGTCGAGCGCCACGCCACCTCCAAGCTCAACCCACAGGCCGACGGGACCTGGGACCTGCTCCACATCGCCACCCTGGGCTTCCGGGGCGAGGCGCTGCCGTCCATCGGCTCGGTGGCGCGGCTGTCGATCTCGGCGCGCGTGAAAGGCGCCGACGCCTGCTCGATTCTCGTCGAAGGCGGCGCGATGGGCGGCATCGGCCCGGCGGCCTTTGCGGGCGAGCACGGCGCCCGCGTGGAAGTGCGCGACCTCTTCTACGCGACCCCCGCGCGGCTGAAGTTCATGAAGTCCGAACGCGCCGAGCAGATGGCCATCGCCGAGGAGGTCAAGCGCCAGGCCATGGCCCACGAAGCCGTCGGCTTCAGCCTCGACCTCGACGGCCGCCGCGCCCTGAAGCTGAGCCCCGAACACCCGGGCCCCGAGGGCCGCCTGCACCGGCTGGCCGCCGTGCTCGGCCGCGACTTCCAGGATAATGCGCTGGAGATCGACCAGGAGCGCGACGGCGTACGGCTGTCGGGCTTTGCGGGCCTGCCGACCTACAACCGGGGCAACGCCGCGCATCAGTACCTGTTCGTCAACGGCCGCCCGGTTCGCGACCGGCTGCTGCAAGGCGCCCTGCGCGCCGCCTACGCCGACTATCTCGCGAGAGATCGCCACCCGGCCGCCGCCCTCTACCTCGAGCTCGACCCGCAGCTGGTCGACGTCAACGTCCACCCCGCCAAGGCCGAGGTCCGTTTCCGCGACCCGGCGCTGGTACGCGGCCTCATCGTCGGCGCCCTACGCCATGCGCTGGCCGGCGCCGGGCACCGCGCCTCCACCACCGTCGCCACCCAGGCGCTCGGCGGCTTTCGTCCGCAGTCGGGTCCGTCGCCCGCGGGCTTCTCGGCCTACGCGCTGGGCGGCTGGACGCCCGCGCCCGCCGCGCCGACCATCCCCGGCCTCGCGCAGGCCACCGCCCGGGTCGAGTCCGAGCCCTTCGTCGCGCCGCAGCCCGCCGGCGATGTCATCGACCCCGTCGACTACCCGTTGGGCGCCGCGCGGGCGCAGGTGCACGAGACCTATATCGTCGCCCAAACCCGCGACGGCATTGTCATCGTCGACCAGCACGCCGCCCACGAGCGCCTCGTCTATGAGCGGATGAAGCACGAGATGGACGACGGCGGCGTCACCCGTCAGGCGCTGCTGCTGCCCGAAGTCGTCGAACTCGACCCGGCCGAAGCCGAACGCGTCACCGCCCGCGCCGACGAACTCGCCCAGCTCGGGCTGATCGTCGAGCCCTTCGGCCCCGGCGCGGTGCTGGTGCGCGAGACGCCGGCCCTGCTCGGCGAAACCAACGCCGCGGGCCTGATCCGCGACATCGCCGACGACCTCGCCGAGAACGGCCAGGCGCTGGCGCTGAAAGAGCGGCTCGAAGAGGTCTGCTCGACCATGGCCTGCCACGGCTCGGTCCGCGCGGGCCGGCGCCTCACCGCCGCCGAGATGAACGCCCTGCTCCGGGAGATGGAAGCCACCCCCCACTCCGGCCAGTGCAACCACGGACGGCCTACGTACGTGGAGCTGAAGCTGTCGGACATCGAGCGGTTGTTTGGTAGGCGCTGAGCTAACAGGTGCTCCCCCTCTGGGGGAGCTGTCAGCGAAGCTGACTGAGGGGGCTCAAGCCCACAGGCCTGCGCCCTACGAGCCCCCATCCCCGGCTTCGCCGGTACTTCCCCCAGAGGGGGAAGACCTTAAGAACCACACCTTCGCCGCCCCATACTTCCGCTGATCCAGCACCTCATACCCCGGCGCCTCAAGCTCCGGCTCATCGGCCCCACGCTCGAACACGACGAGCGCGCCCGGGGCCAACCAGCCGCCGCTCGCCAGACCCGTGAGCGCCTTCTCGCCCAGCCCCTTCGCGTAGGGCGGATCCAGGAAGGCTATCTCGAACGGCGGCCCATCCCCCGCCGGCTTCTGGCCGAGGTCGGTGGCGTCGCGGCGGTGGACGCGGGTGCGGCCGAAGAGGTGGATGGCTTCGATGTTCTGGCGAATGGCGCCGCGCGCGGCCTCGTCGGTCTCGACCAGCAGGGCGTAGGCCGCGCCGCGCGACAGGGCCTCCAGCGCCATCGCGCCCGAGCCCGCGAACAGGTCGATGACCCGCTTGCCGTGCACGCCAGGCGACCAGGGGGCGTGTTCGAGGATGTTGAAGATAGCCTGCCGGGCGCGGTCGGACGTGGGCCGCGTCGCGTCGCCGGGAGGCGCGACGAGCGGACGGCCCCGGAACTCGCCTGAGACGATCCGCATCTAGCGCTTCGGGCCCTTGGAAGGGCGGGGGCCTTTGAAGACCTTCGGCTTTCCCGCCTTCGCCCAGCCGGGTTTGTACGCCTTCTTGGCGCGGGAGGGGTGCTCCCCCTCTGGGGGAGCTGTCCGCGCAGCGGATTGAGGCGGCTTAAGCCCGCGCCGCTGTGGGCGTGAGCCCCCATCCCCCGCTTCGCGGGGACTTCCCCCAGAGGGGGAAGACCTGGGCTGCGGGGCCGCCTTCCACTGCACCGCATCGCCCTTGGGCAGGTTCTGGGGCGCGATGTACTGGGCGAGTTGCTCACGGATCACGCGCGGGCCGACCTCCTCGACCTCGCCGGGGGCCAGCGTGCCCAGCGCAAACGGCCCGTAGGACAGCCGGATCAGGCGGTTGACCTTGAGGCCCAGCGCCTCCAACACCCGGCGGACCTCGCGGTTCTTGCCCTCGGCCAGCGTCAGGGTGATCCAGATGTTGCGGCCGGACGCCTTGTCGAGCTTCGCGTCGATCGAGCCGTAGCGGACGCCCTCGACCGTGATGCCGTCCTTCAGTCGGTCGAGCTTCTCCTGTGTGGTTTCCCCGAACGCGCGCGCCCGATATCGCCGCACCCAGCCGTTGGACGGCAGCTCCAGAGCCCGCGACAGCGCGCCGTCGTTGGTCAGCAGCAGCAGGCCCTCGGAGTTCAGATCGAGACGCCCGACCGAGATCACCCGCGGCAACCCCGCCGGCAACGCGGAGAACACCGTCGGCCGCCCCTTGGGATCGGTGTGCGAGGTGAGAAGCCCCGTTGGCTTGTGATAGCGGAACAGCCGCGTCGGCTCGGCGGCCTCCACGACGGCGCCGTCGACCGTCAGGATATCGCCCGGCTCGACCTTCACGGCGGGCGTCGTCAGCACCTGCCCGTTCAGCGCCACGCGGCCGGCCTCGATCAGCCGCTCGACCTCCCGGCGCGAGGCTACGCCCGCCCGGGCCAGCGCCTTGGCGACGCGCTCAGCTTGACCGGGCGACCCGTCGCCGCTTGGGTGTTCTCGATGGACCATTTCGAGCCCTTGATGCGCATAGCCCTCGAAGAGGCGCAAGCCGCCGCCGCGCGCGGCGAGACGCCCGTGGGGGCCGTGGTGGCCGATCCGCAGACCGGCGAGATCATCGCCAAAGCCGGCAACGGCCCCATCGGCGCCCACGACCCCACGGCCCACGCCGAGATTCTCGCCATGCGGGCGGCTGCAGAGAAGCTCGGCAACTACCGCCTCACGGGCCTCACGCTGGTGGTGACGCTGGAGCCCTGCGCCATGTGCGCCGGCGCCATCAGCCACGCCCGCATCGGCCGCGTCGTCTTCGGGGCGGAGGACCCCAAGGGTGGGGCGGTCGTGCACGGCCCCAGGTTCTTCGACCAGCCGACCTGCCATTGGCGGCCACAGGTCACCGGCGGCGTGCTGGCGGACGAGAGCGCTGAGCTGCTCAGAGCCTTTTTCAGGGAGCGGCGCAAAAATCCTTCTCCCCTTGCGGGAGAAGGTGGCCCGCGAAGCGGGTCGGATGAGGGGTTGCTCAAACCTCGATGAAGCCGAACTTCTGAATCGAAGCTGAAGCCGCTTTCGACCCCTCATCCGGCCCTTCGGGCCACCTTCTCCCGCAAGGGGAGAAGGGGGCGGCTTTCGCACTCTCACCCACCGTCAGCCTTGCGCCGTCCTGCTCAAATCGGCAGAATGGTTCAAACAACCGTTTAAATCCAAAACCCACTCGAGGAATCTCCCCCATGGACTTCGACCTGACGCCCAAGCAGCGCGAGGTGCGCGACCGCGTGAAGGCCTTCATGGAGGAGCACATCATCCCCGCCATCCCCGACTACGAGGCGGAGATGAACGTGGTCGGCGCCGAGCGCTGGAAGGTGATCCAGACGGTCGAGCGCCTGAAGGAAAAGGCCAAGGCTGCGGGCCTGTGGAACATGTTCATGCCGCCCCACAGCGGCCAGACCCACGTCGACGACACCTTCGAGTTCGAGGGTCTGCAGCTGACCAACCTCGAATACAGCCTGGTCGCAGAGGAGCTCGGCAAGGTCGGGTTCGCCTCGGAGGTGTTCAACTGCTCCGCGCCCGACACCGGCAACATGGAAGTGCTGATGCGCTATGGCACCCTGGAGCAGAAGGAGCGCTGGCTGCGCCCGCTGATGAACGGCGAAATCCGCTCGGCCTTCCTGATGACCGAGCCGGCGGTCGCCTCCTCCGACGCCACCAACATCGAGACCCGCATCGAGCGCGACGGCGACCACTACGTCATCAATGGCCGCAAGTGGTGGTCGTCCGGCGTCGGCGATCCGCGCTGCAAGGTCGCCATCGTCATGGGCAAGACCAACCCGGACGGCCCCAAGCACCAGGCCCAGTCGCAGATCCTGGTGCCGCTCGACACGCCCGGCATCGAGATCGTCCGCATGCTGCCGGTGTTCGGCTATGACGACGCCCCGCACGGCCACGCCGAAGTGGTGCTGAAGGACGTGCGCGTGCCGGTCGAGGAAGGCCTGATCCTCGGCGAAGGCCGCGGCTTCGAGATCGCCCAGGGTCGCCTTGGCCCGGGCCGTATCCACCACTGCATGCGCACCATCGGCGTGGCGGAAGTCGCGCTCGAGAAGATGGTCAAGCGCCTGATGAGCCGCAAAGCCTTCGGCAAGTACGTGGCCGAGCACTCGGTCTGGGAACAGCGCGTCGCCAAGGCCCGCACCGACATCGAGATGTGCCGCCTGCTCTGCCTGAAGGCGGCCGACATGATGGACAAGGCCGGCAACAAGTCGGCTCGTCTGGAGATCGCCATGATCAAGGTCGCGGCGCCCAACATCGCGCTGGAGATCATCGACGACGCCATCCAGGCGCACGGCGGCGGCGGGGTCACCACCGACTTCGGGCTGGCCCGCTCCTACGCCGGCATCCGCACCCTGCGGCTCGCCGACGGTCCGGACGAGGTCCACAACCGCACCATCGCGCGCATGGAGTACGCCAAGTACGGCGACATCGCCGCCCTGCGCGCCGCCCGCGCGGAGCAGGAGCTGCAAGTCCCCGGCATCCGCTAGGACGCGGCGCCACAGTTCTGCTCCAGTCCCGGTATTTTCATCGATGTGAAAATACCGGGAGGATGGGCAATGAAGCTCGCGGTTCTGTCAGGTCTGGCGGCGCTGGCGCTGGTCGGCGCGGCTTACGCGCAGGATGCGGCGGCGCCTGCTCCGGCCGCGGATCAGACCGCCGAAGCGCCCGCCCCTGCCCCCGCGCCTCCCGCGGAAGAGGCCCCGATCCCCGATCCGGTGAAGCCCTACGTCGCCGAGTGCCTGCCCGACCTAGCCCCGCCGAGTACGCGCTGCGGCGTGGTCGGCGTCGCCACACTGGCCGGCGCGGGCTCGGACATGACCTGGCAGCTCTACGACATCGCCGGCCATGGCAAGCACTCCGGCCTTTCGGTGCTGTTCGAGAACGGTCAGGTGATCGACAAGACCGAGGTGCCCGCCGACCAACTCCAGCTCTGGGCGCAGAACCCCTTCGTGATGGCGTCGGTCCTCAAGCGCGACGACGGGAACTACGCCGTGGTCATGGTGCCCGGCGACGAGCAGCCGTCCGCGCTGTCCATCTATCGCAAGGACGGCGCCGCCTGGACCCCGATCAGCACCAGCGGCCTCAACGCCGCCGCGCAGGCGAAGCTGACGCAGGTGGCCGGTCCCCAGTGCTCGCCTATCACCAGCGAGATGAGCTGGCACGCCTTTTCCCTGCGCTACGGGATGATGAGCGAAAGCGGGACCTGCGGCACGGCTTTCCTGAGCCTCGGCGTGGAGAACAACGCGGTCGTCATCACCGATGCGGTGGCCGTGAAGCCGGACCTCACACCACCACCGCGCCGCCACCGAGGGCGCCGGGGCTGGTAAGCGTCCAGAAGGGCAGGGCGAAGGTCAGGCCCATCAGCATCTCGAAGATCAGCGCGCCGGTGTTGAAAGGCGTCGGCGCATCCTCCTTCACCATCGAGTAGCCGCGCGCCACCGCCGCGCCGAGCCAGCCGAAGGCGAGCGCCAGCGCCATCCCCGCCCCCACGCTCGGCGCATACCCCAGCGCCGCCGCCGTCGCCGCGTGCGACAGCAGGAAGAGGCCGCCGTAGGTCGCCCGGACCTCGGCAATCGAATGCGGCTTCTCCGGATCGAGCTTCAGCCCCACCATCTCGACCACGTCTTCGGGGCGGGCGATGGCGAAACCGCCCAGCGCCCCGCCGATGACGCAGGCGATCACGGCCAGGACGACGGCAAGGTCAGGCGTGCTCATGCGCCGTCGAAGGTGAACCGCGCCGGGGCCCGGTTCAAGCGACCCGGCGAGGCTCGCGCCGCGCGGCCTTGGCCGGCGCCTGCTCGGCCGGCCCGATGTAGTCGCGGGTCAGCGGCACGGCGTCGACCTTCTTGGCCAGCTGCAGCTGGAAGACCATGTGCGCGCGGTGGCGGAAGGCGATCTCGCTGGCCGCGAGGTAGAACTCCCACATCCGGCAGAAGCGCTCGTCGTAGAGCTCGGCGACCTCGGCGCGTCGCGCGTTGAACCGCTCGCGCCAGCAGCGCAGCGTCTCGGCATAGTGCAGGCGCAGGATCTCGATGTCGGTGACGATCAGCCCCGCGCGCTCGACCGCCGGCAGCACCTCCGACAGCGCCGGGATGTAGCCGCCGGGGAAGATGTACTTGGCGATCCAGGGTTGGGTCAGGCTCGGCCCGTCCGAGCGGCCGATGGAGTGGATCACCGCCACGCCGTCGTCGGTCAGCAGCCTGGCCACCGTATCGAAGTAGGTCTGGTAGTTCGGCCGGCCCACGTGCTCGAACATGCCGACCGAGACGATGCGGTCGAACGGGCCTTCCACGTCGCGATAGTCGGTGAGCGTAAAGCGCGCCCGGTCGCCCAGGCCCTTCTTCTCGGCGCGCTCGTTGGCGACGGCGAGTTGTTCGGTCGACAGCGTGACGCCCCGGACCTCGGCGCCGAACTCCTCGGCCAGCGTCAGGCCCATGCCGCCCCAGCCGCAGCCGATGTCGAGCACCTTTTGGCCCGGCTCGACCAGCATCTTGGCGGCGATGTGCCGCTTCTTGGCGGCCTGCGCTTCCTCCAGGCTCTTGTCGGGGTCGGCGAAGTAGGCGCAAGAGTACTGCATGTCCGCGTCGAGGAAGCGCCGGTAGAGCTCGCCGGACAGGTCGTAGTGGTGGGCGACGTTGCGCCGGGCCTGCGCGCGCGCATTCCACTGCTGGAAGAGGTCGGCGACGATCCGGCGCACGGGGCCCAGCCGCACCGTCTTGCGGTACTTCAGGTTCTGGCCCGCCAGGTCGAGCAGGTCGTAGATGGAGCCGTTCTCGACCACCAGCGCGCCGTCCATGAACGTCTCGCCCAGCGCCATGGCCGGGTCGGCGGCGATCCTGGCCGCCGTAGGGTAGTCCTTGATGAAGACCCGCAGGTGGGGCTCACCGGCGCCCACCGTGAAGGGCGCGCGCCCGCCGATCCGCACTGTCAGCGACCCGTCACGGATCATCGAGGAGAGAAAGCGCTCAAAGCCCATCGACCGCCCCTTGCGGATGGTTTCGCCAATCCCCCCAACGG